>CAYORK010000001.1:0-12070 GCA_964406345.1 uncultured Actinomycetes bacterium
TCATCCGAGATGGTGAGGAATTCGCCAGTCGTACCAAGCATGATCACACCAGGAGAGTCGCTTGCTATCTGCCAATCGAGGAGGCGCTTTAGCGCTTCGATATCTACAGACTTCCCACCTTCTGTGAAGGGAGTGACAAGTACGCCGTAACTGCCGCGAAACTCCTCCGTCATGTGATGATCCTTTCGTTCTCTTCCATGTCAGTGTCGTGATCTAACGACGAGCGCTTGATTGAGATTTGGTTATCATAGTCGCGTGCCAGAGATGAAGGAATCATTCGACATTGTCATCATCGGTGGCGGAGCGATCGGCACATCCACCCTCTATCAATTGTCGAAGAGTGGTGCGAATGTCGCACTCCTGGAAGAGTTCGATCTCAACACACAAGCATCCGGTCGGAATGCCGGAAGTCTTCACGGCCAGATCCAATACGAGCCATTCGAAGAGTTGGGCATCGATTGGGCAAAGACCTTCTTGCATGGATTAGGAGTCCTCGCAGACTCATTGGCGATCTGGAAGACGTTATCGGCTGAACTCGAAGTCGACCTAGAAGTCTCTTCCAATGGCGGCCTGATGATCGCGGAGAACGATCAGAACATGCGCCACCTCGAGAAGAAGGTCGAGTTGGAGAACTCGATCGGGATCGCATCCCGGATGCTGAGCGCCACCGAACTTCAAGAATTAGCGCCGTACATCTCATCGAAGATGGTGGGGGGATCGATCAGTCCCATCGAAGGTAAAGCAAACCCATTACTTCTTGCGCCCGCATTCGCCGAAGCAGCGAAGCGTCTTGGCGCGCGCGTCTTCACGAAGCGGAAGGTCACCGCAATCGCCCGTGAGGGAGTGAAGTACAGATTGGAGACGACCAATGGTCACTTCCTCGCCGAGAAGGTCGTCATCTGTGCCAACGCTGGAATCCCTGCATTAGGTCATGGGATTGGTGTGAAGATCCCGATAGACGATGCCCCGGTGCAGGTCTCAGTGACGGAACAGGTGGAGAAGTTCGTCCACCACTTGGTCTATTTCACCAGCGAGAAACTCACCTTCAAGCAGGCGAACTCAGGCTCACTTCTCATCGGCGGTGGATGGCCGGCACGCTATAACCGAGAGGGGGATCCGATCCTAAATCCCGATTCATTGCGGCGAAACCTAAGGGTGGCCCTCAAGGTCGTCCCAAAGATCGCTGACATTCGAGTCATCCGTACCTGGATCGGCGTGGGCAATGGCACTCCCGATCACAATCCGATCATCGATGAGATCGCTTCGTTGCCAGGTGTCTATGTTGGGATGTATCCCTATATGGGATTCACTGCTTCGCCATTGATGGGGCGTTTGATCTCTGAATTGGTCCTTACTGGCAAGACCGAGAGGGATATCTCACCGTTCGCACTCTCGCGCTTCTAGAGTGTTGGAACTACGAATTCACCAAGAAATTGCCCCTACTGAGGTGACTTACGCGCACCAATTCTTCGAGATCTCTCGAGTTGCAATGACCAAGGAATCTTCTCACCTAGCGCTTCAGCGGCAGCGATAGCCCATCGAGGGTTGCGAAGCATCTCTCGCCCGATCATCACGGCATCAGCGCGATGCGACGCGACGATCTCCTCTGCTTGTTCTGCCTCGGTGATCTGTCCGACTGCTGCAGTCATGATCCCGGCACCGTTCTTGATCGCCTCTGCGAGATGAACCTGGTAACCGGGGCCGGTAGTTATCTTGGCGTTGTGCACTAGACCTCCGGACGAGACATCGATGAGATCCACGCCGACTGACTTTAGGATCTTGCAGAGTTCTATCGCCTCAGGCAGATCCCAGCCACCATCCACCCAATCAGTGGCAGAGATACGAACGAAGAGCGGTGTGCTCTCCTTGAGCGCAGCACGGACAGCTTTCGCGGTGTCGACCAAGAAGCGGATTCGATTGTCGAATGAGCCGCCGTATTCATCATCTCTCAGATTGCTCAGTGGGGAGAGGAATTGGTGGAAGAGATAGCCGTGAGCTGCGTGTATCTCCACTAGGTCGAACCCTGCGCGTTCGGACCTCACTGCTGACTCAACGAAGGATTGCGTCGCAGAGCGGATCTCCTCGACCGACATCGCATGTGGAAGAGGGAAATCCTTGTATGCGATAGCGCTAGGTCCGATCGTCTCCCAACCACCTTCGGAGTCCGCTGCGATCTCGTGGTCATCCCAGGGCTTCATCGTGGAACCTTTACGACCCGCATGAGCCAATTGGATGCCGATCAACGAACCTTGACTATGGACGAAGTCGATCGCTGGCTTGAAGGCATCTGCATGTCGATCACTCCATATGCCTGAGCATCCGATTGAGATCCTGCCATTTGGCATCACCGCAGTTGCTTCCACCATGATCATGCCGACGCCACCCGTCGCGAATGACCCAAGATGGACGACGTGCCATGTCCCGACCACGCCATCATCTGCCGAGTATTGGCACATGGGACTCACCCATACTCTGTTCTTGAATTCCATGCCACGGATCTGCAATGGTGAGAAGAGCTGAGAAGTCATGTTGAAAATCCTATCTCAACTCGGCAGACTCGACTCATGGGCGCATCATCAGATAGAGAGCAATCACGAAGTTTTCGCATCGATGATGCAAATGTCACGCGCGGCAAGAAAGTGACGATCTTCATCGATGACATGAGAGTCGAAGCATTCGAAGGCGAGAGCGTCGCAGCAGTGATGATGGTCGATAATCATGTCGCGATGCGCACAACTATCGAGGGAGAACCTCGTGGAGTCTTCTGCGGCATGGGCGTCTGTTTCGACTGCCTTGTCGTTGTCGATGATGTACCGAATACCCGTGCTTGCATGACATGGGTCAAGGAAGGAATGCGGATCAAGAGCCAGAAGGGTCTGAGCGCTTCCCGCTAAGCAACGCAAGAAGCCAGAACCCTGCAGTTCGGTACTAGTAAGAGGTCTCCACGATCGAGACATATTGGTCATCAGGATCCTTGAAGTAGACGTACTTGAACTCTGAAGTCCCGACATCGAGAGTCTGGATATCGGAGTGCATCTCGATTCCAAGACGCTTCAATTCGGCCACTGCCTTCTTGATGTTCTGAACGCCGATGCCAAAGTCCATTGGACCGACATGGCCCCATTCACCGCGGCAGTCCTCCCAAAGTGGCGTCAGGCGTACCGGTTCGATGCCGGCGCCCTTCCCTGAGAGCCAGAGTGTCATGTGATGGCCCGGAAGTGCACGTCCGACTTGGTACCACGGGGCCATTGGGCCGAAGAACTCAGTGGATTCGAAGATCTGGTCAGTGAAGCCGAGTTGCTTGTAGAAGTCGGTGGTCACCTTCATGTCATGGACACCGAATGCCACGTGATTGACGCCCTCGATCCGCGGCTCTGCAGGACGAGCCGTCCAGAGTCCCTTCCAGTCGATCAATTCGACCTTACCCATCCATGGGTCTGCGAAGTAGGCGATATCCAGTTCGATCTGTTGTTCTCCGACTGCAGCCGAGAGTGGTTCCATCAACGACTTCACGCCGTGGTTATCGACGAGTTCACGGAAGATCTTCTCGGTATGGAGAGTGTGGAGACAGACTTCAGCGAGACCGACCTCGCCGTAGCCGATCCCTGCTGGATATGGCGGTGCTTGATCAGTATCAAGACGTTGAACGAGTTTTACCTTGCCAGGTCCAAGTCGAGTTGTGTGCTTGTGGCCAAGCATGACGATTCGAGCTTTGGTCGCCTTTGTCTTAGTGATCTCCTCGAGTCCGGGTACAGGACCGGTGTAATCGAAGAAGACTTCAGTAAAACCGAGCTTATGCATCCAGTAGTCGAATGCGACATCCATATCCGCAACGCCGATGCCTGCGTGATCGACTCCTTGGAATGTGCTCATTGCTTCCTCCGCCTCATCTGACTTCTCTTGCGTTGAGATGATTATTCCGCTTTTGGATCGTGGATTGAAGATTTAGACCAAATCGAATTCTCGTAGCACTGTTCGGATTGCGGTCAGCGCCTCTGGGTCAGTGATCGGAAGTCGTGGGGGACGGACAGTGCCACCAGGCACACCAAGGATTGCCATGATCGCCTTGAGTTGGCTCTGATATCCACCCCACTTACCCGCCCAACCGCCAGGAAGCCAGAGCGCTTCGAGGAGTTTGAGATTGCGTTCTGCATGTTTCCTTGCAGAGTCGATCTCCCCACCCCAGACCTGTTCCCAGTAGAGAGAGTCTGCGCGACCGAAGATGCTGCCACCGCCGATGGTTCCATCTCCACCGTTGGCAAGCATGAAGTCGAGATGGGCTGGAACCATGAAGTTGCCGAAGATGCGCACTCGATCGACGATCCGCTTGGCGGTATCGAGGAATTGATCAGCGTTCGGCGTCGAGTCCTTGACCGCGACGATCTTCTCTATCGAAGCCAGTCGTTCTGCGAGTTCACCAGCGATCTCGATACCAGAGCCGTGGGGCCAGTTATAGATCATGATCGGTCCGTTGATCTCGGATGAGAGTGTCTCGAAATAAGCGACCGTCTCGTTGGGGAGAGTCTTCACATAGGCAGGCGCCGATGAGCAGACTCCATCAAGACCTTGAGCCAGTGCGTGGTTAGCGAGTTCGATCGATTCCTTAGCCGTGAAGGTGGTGACGCCGATGACGACAGGGATCCGGCCCGCTACCTTCTTGGCGACGAATTCAGCGACGAGGCGACGCTCATCATGGGTTTGGGAGAACCACTCGCCAGTGGTGCCGTTGACGAAGAGGCCCTGCATCTTCTGCTCGAGATACCAATCGAGAAGTGCGTCAAAACTCACCCAATCGATCTCACCACTCTCCTTGAATGGTGTTGGAACGGCAGGCCAATAGCCCTTCCAATCAACGGTGTTGCGATCCATCGTCTCTCCCTCTCGTTCTCTCTGAGCCTCGTACTCTTCTTACGCTACTTCTCGATCGACTCGGAACTCCTCTGGGAGCTTGATGCTCCCCTTCGGAGCGGTCATGTATTCCGCAAGCATCTGGGCGACCATCGGTCCGAGCGTGAAGCCCGTCGGCACCATCGCGACGTGATAGCCAGGAATACGTGTCGATTCACCGAGGATCGGCTTGAAGTCGCGCGTGTAGGCCCAGACGCCAGTCCAAGTCCTGATGAGCTTGACGTCCTTGAGCATAGGTAAGACGCGAAGCGCGACAGCTAGATTCCCAGCGGCAGAATTCCACATACTCGAGTAGCGCTTCGGATACGGCTCTGGACGAGATGGCCATCCACCACCGATGATGAAGGTGTTGTTATGTGTCTGCTTCAAGGTCAAGCGTCGTCCGATGTGTTGAATCATCGACTTGAGGAAGTATTCGCGCGGCTCCGTGACATTGACATGCAGACCACTGAGTCCCATTGGAAGATTGAGTCCAAGTTGTGCGGCAAGTTCCGCTGTCCACGCTCCCGCGGCATTGACGACTCGATTCGCCTTGATCACTCCCTTATTCGTGTTGACTCGGAAACGATACTTCTCTCCAGTGACGATCTCGATTGAGGTGGCACCGCAATCTGTTCGTATCTGCACTCCTCTTTCGACCGCGCGATAGGCATAGGTCGGTCCGACGAGAAGGGGATTGGCATGGCCCTCTCGAGGGCAGAAGGAGATGCCAGCGAGATCCGGCGCGAGGTAGGGAGCAAATGCCCGCATCTCATCACCGGTGAGGATGTGACTCTCGAGACCGGCATTCTTCTCGATCTCATCCTTGTCGCGGAGGACCCTCATCTCCTCTTCTGTCTCTGCGACCATGATTCCGCCGTCGAAATGGATACCGAGATCGGCTTCGAGTTCCTGCTCCAAGTTGTCCCAGAGTTTGGCCGCGTCGACTTGGAGTCGCACTTCAGAGGCCAATCGCTCCTTTTCGGAGTCGGTCATGTTGGGGGTCAGTTGATGAAGTGCGATCTGGAAGTGGAAGGAACCGGCATTGGTGCCAGATGCCTCTCGATTGATCTCCTCACGTTCGATCAATGTGACGTCAGTTCCTTCTTTCGCCAGGTAGTAGGCGAGTGAGGTTCCAAGGAGTCCACCACCGATGATGAGGACATCGCATTCCTGCGGAGGATCCTCATGGTTACTTTGGTTCGATAGATACCCTACGAGGAAGTCGCTCATGTGATGAAGTACTTCTCTTCACGGACAGAATCGTCTGCGATGACACCGATCTCTACTGGCTTGACCGGGAATCGAGGTGTCTGAAAGGCGATAGATGAGATCGGCTTCTTGTGGCGATCAGCGATCATCGCTGCGATATGGCGTTGACAGTTTCGACCCTGACAGAGCCCCATACCCGCACGCGAAATTCCCTTCACGACTGATACATCATCAGTCGAATCGATGATCGGATCTATTGAGCCTCTCGTCACAGACTCACACCGACAGATGACGGTCTTCTCATCTGCGAGTCGGTAGATGCCAGGGCCGACATCAAACATCTTATTGAGCGCTGATTGGAAACGATTTCGGGCACGAAGTTCACGTGCGTACGGTGTCGCGGCAGCATCTCGCTCTTCCTTAGTCAGTTTCTTCAGGCGCGATGCAATCTCAAGGCCCGCGAGGCGACCTTGCGCCACTGCAGAGTATGAGCCTGTGACTCCCGTGCCATCGCCAACTGCGAAGACGCCATCGACGCTTGTTGCACCCCAGTGATCCTTGATCACGCTGAATCCGCCTCGATTCTCGTCATACTCGAAGGCGCAATCGAGAAGGCGGAATAGTTCGTGGGAAGGGAAGAACCCATACCCGACACAGAGCGCATCGCAGGCTTCCGTGACTTCTGTTCCGGGGATCGGGTTCCATTCGCGATCCGCCTTCGCATGTGTCACTGACTCAAGCCGACCCTTACCTTCTGCCTTGACGATTATTCGGCCGTATTTGAAAGGGACTCTTGCTTTGAGAAGGACGCTTCGATACTTCACCGCATCGCGAGCAAGGTCGAGGTTTCCGCCCACACGAGAGAGCAACCTCAGCGCGTTGATTGGCGAGGGAAATGGCGCGCTCTCGATCACTTTGAAGACAGGTGCACCGAGACCGATCAATTGCGCCGAAAAGGCGAGGGCCAATGGTCCACTACCAGCGAAGAAGATCCGCTTACCTGGAGAGACGCGCTGAGTCTTTACCATGGTCTGTACAGCACCTGCTGTCATCACTCCAGGGAGAGTCCATCCTGGGAATGCGACCGGTCGATCGTAAGCGCCGGGCGCAATCACAAGGAATTTGTAGTCAAGCGCGCGAATGCCTTCTTCCGGATGGGAGGTGATGACCTTCCCATCTTCGATGGTCAAGACTGTGGTCGCGGTCAACAGTGTGACATTCGGTCGGTTCATCTCATCGATGAGATCGCTGCCACGTGCGTAATCCTTCCCAAGCGATTTGCGATCGCGGAGATCGAATCCCGGACCGACGCGCTTGAAGATCTGACCTCCGAGAGTCACTCGCTCATCGACGATCGCAACGTTCAGACCATAGGAGGCTGCAGTAGCAGCTGCAGCGATTCCTGCAGGACCTCCACCGATCACGACGAGGTCGTTTCCGGCCACACTCTTCATGGGATCTTTTTCTCTCCGAGTCTTTCGCAGTTCCTCATTCTATAAATGCAAGAGGGGCAACTCGACGTGCGAGTCGCCCCTCTCTCGAGCATTCCTAAACCTGGTACTTAGACCAAGTCTTTGCTCCGCCGACTAAGCGGTGCAAGCAGGTAGTGGCTCCATGTTCTGGCGCATGTTGCGCTTGTAGGCACGAGCCAAGAAGCCGTCCGCTTGCTTTTCGCAGACCCAATCCTTCAAGCGGGCCTGGAGTGCGGTGTTGCCGAGACGAACAGTCCACCAACCGAAGTAACGGTTGATGTCCTTCTCGAGCTTGACGATCTTGAGGGTACGTGGGTTGTTCTTGTTGTAGTTACCGAAGATCGCAGTCTCGACGATCACGCCATCAGCGCGAGCGGAAGCCACTTCGAGGATGGCAGCATCCTGAGTGGTGAATTCGACTGCTGTCGCGTTCGGGAAGATCTCCTTCACTTTGGTGCAGGAGACGGATCCCTTGAGACAGGTGATCTTCTTGCCGGCGACATTCCAAGCAGCCGAAGTTGCGGCGGTCTTGTCGTTGAATGCGGCGGCTAGGACCGTGTTGTACGGCATGTATTCCTTGACGTAGGTCATGGACTGCTCACGAGCGGCGGTACGGCCAAGGCCTACCGATGCAAGGTCGCACTGTCCTGAACCGATACCTGCAAGAAGACCTGTGAAGTCAGTGTTGCGGATCTCAAGCCGGAGGCCGAGGTCGCGAGCGAGCTGACGAACCAAGTCTGGGTCATAACCGGTGGCACGACCACTGCTGTTGAGGTACATCTGTGGCACGAACTGGAGGGTCATACAGACGACCAGCTTGCCTGGCTTGATCAGATTGAGCTTTGAAGTGTCTTCATTCGCTGAAGCTGCCCCGCTACCTGCGACTAGAGCAGAGAGGGTCATCAACACAGCGAAAAGAAGAGATAGCTTCTTTCGCATTTTGTTCCTTCCGAACGTTGGATGGTTTCTTTCTTTCCCTCTCACACGAAGTTGGTTCATGAATTGGCTTCCACCAATCGCTGAACCTGAGCTCGCTTCCTGCGAGTGAGAAATCTCTTGATCGGACTCTGCCGTGGGTAGCTGAAAAGGCTCTCTATGGCGCGGAAGAGGTAGTCGATCACGAAGGCTGCGAGCACGTAGAGGGCTGCAGCTGCTGTGAAGAGGACGAAAGGCTGGAAGTACTGGGCGTTGATGCTCTGCGTGATGTAGACCAGTTCGCCCAGTCCGATGACGGTGAAGGTCGAGGTGTCCTTGACCATACCGATGAACATGCTGCCGATGTTCGGAATTGCGATCTTCAATGCCTGTGGCAAGACGATCGAACGGAAGACACGAATGCGAGACATTCCTAGCGCAGCTCCTGCCTCACGCTGTCCTTTGTGGACTGCTTCAAGAGCCGAACGGAAGATCTCTGCGAAGAAGGATGAGTAGAGCAACGTGAGAGCGATGACACCAGCCTGATAGACGGTGAAGTTGTAGCCAAAGAGGAGTGACCATCCGAAGTAGACCCAGATGACACTGACCAATGCGGGGATGCCACGGAAGATATTGACGTAGGTGCTCGAAAGTCCGCGAAGGAATCCGAATCGACTCATCCTCATCAGTGCGAAGAAGAGTCCGACGAAGAATGAGAGCACGAGTGCCGAGATCGATACATTGATCGCGGTCACTAGCCCCTGTATGAGTTCACTACGGAAGTCCCATACCAGGTGCCACATGAAGTTGATTCTGGGTCTATCTTCCATCAGAGCACCGATCCTATGAATTGTCGTGCGCGTTCGTTGGTGCAAGTATCGAAGAAGTCAGTGCCGCCCGAGGCGACGATGTAGCCATCTTCCATGAAGATGCACTGATCACCGACTTCCTTGGCGAATCCCATCTCATGGGTGACGACGACCATAGTCATTCCGGTCTCGGCGAGTTGGCGCATGACTGCAAGCACCTCACCGACGAGTTCAGGGTCGAGTGCAGATGTCGGTTCATCGAAGAGCATGAGTTTGGGATCGAGGCTGAGTGCCCTCGCAATCGCAACGCGCTGTTGTTGTCCGCCTGAGAGTTGGGCTGGATGATTCATCGCCCACTTGATCAATCCGACCTTCTTCAATTCCAAAGCTGCACGCTCTCGTGCTTCTTCCTTCGACTTGCCTGTGACAGAGTGGACTGCGAGAGCGATGTTGTCGATCGCGCTCAAGTGAGGGAAGAGATTGAATTGTTGGAAGACCATCCCGACTTGCCTGCGAAGATCGAGTGATTTACCGCGCTTTGCTTTAGATCCAGGTGTTCCCGGTCCGTATTCGACTCCCTCGAAAACGACTGAACCCTCCGTTGGTTCTTCGAGTAGGTTCATGGTTCGAAGTACCGTCGACTTTCCGGATCCGGAGGGACCGAAGATGACGGTGTGACTTCCTGCGAAGACTTCGAGATCTACGCCATGAAGGACTTCCGAGGATCCAAATGACTTGCGAATGCCTCGCAGTGACATCAAGGCCTGAGTGCTTGATGCTTGAGTCGCCATCACACACCTTTCGTTTACGAGTTGCTCACTGAAAGGACACTTCCATGTCACTCGTAGGGCGAAATACTTACATAACGAGGTCGGATTCAGAACAGTTTTCGGGAAGAGAAGTAGCTGCGCCCTGTTCTCATGGCGCACTCAGAATGTCCTTCACATACCTCACGACCGCCGTTAGGGTCTGTGCTGCGCCTATTGAGTCCGGGGGTTCTGACATGCACGCTCGAATAGAGGATCGCATCGAAATTGAATCGCTTATGAAGCGGTATTGCCTCTTCTTCGACACCAAGCGGCCGGATGACTTGGCTCTCCTTTTCTCAGCAGAGGCAGTGATTGATTATGGGCCAGAAGTCGAGCCGATACGCGGTCGGGACCGATTGCGAGAGATGGTGGCGTCAGGATTAGCGAGCAGATTCGAATCGACCAATCACCAGATCAGCAATGAGTTGATCACCTTCACCGGCGAGGATTCTGCGATCGGAACGAGTCATCTCTATGCCTGGCACAAGTACTTTGACTCAGAAGTGATCGGACATCTCTACGGTGGTTATCGATATAGCTTCGTCAAAGAGTCTGAAGGCTGGCGTATCGCAGATCTCAAACTCTATGCCAGCGGAAGTGACGGATTCCATCGAAAGAGAATGCATGACTTCCGTACCATCCTTTCGGATGAAGGATCGAATCAACGTACGTAGCTTGCTCCATTGATGTCGATGGTGGCGCCAGTCAGGTGTCGACACTTGCCGGAAGACAAGAAGACGGCGAGCTCACCGACCTCACTTGGAGGTACGAGTTCACCCATTGCCAGCGCTGCCTTCATCTTCTCCTCACCACCGCGAACGACCGCAGCAAGGTCTGCCATCCGAGTCTTCACGATTCCGGGAGAGATGATGTAGGCGTAGATCCCATCTTTGGCATAACTGGAGGCAACGGTTTGCGTCAACGCTTTCACCGCCGCTTTCGATGCAGCGTAGGCAGGAAGTGTCGGCAATGCTGATCCCTTCTGCCCCGACCAACTTGAGAGCGTGATCACGATGCCCCCACCGCGTGAAAGGAAGTGATTGACCGCCTCCTTCATAACATTCGCTGCCTCGAAGACATTGACCTGGAAGGTCTCCTGCCAGCCTCGATCCCATTGGGCGTCATCACCTTCGAATCCGGTCTCGACATTGATGCCAGCATTGTTGACCAGGACATCAATCGATCCGACCGCACTGATTGCCTTCTGCCAGACCTCGCGGCCAGCGCCAGGTTTAGAGAGGTCCGCAGATACGAAGGTCTTTCGTTCTTCGGAGACCTCCTGCAGCGCCTCCTTAGCACCGTCTACATGGGTGCCATAGTGAGAGATGACGTGGGCGCCTGCCTCTCCAAGGGACTTTGCGATCGCTGCACCGATTCCCCGAGAAGCTCCAGTGACAAGGATTCTCTTGTCGGTTAGATCATGCGCCCCAAGTTGTGACATAAGGCAACCCTAGAGGACTCCACCATCGACATTGATCAACTCTCCTGTTATGCCAGAGGAGAGTGGTGAAGCAAGGAAGTCGATTGTGTTGATGACCTCATCGACGGTTGCGATTCGCCTCAAGGCCGTGCCTTGCGCAAGTTTCTGGAAGTACTCGTCCGCCTTCTTCTGGTCGTCATCGTTGCGGGAGAGGATGCGGCCTCGAAGTGCATCGGTTGCTATAGGTCCCGGTCCAACGCCATTGACACGTATTCCTTTTGGTCCGAGATCGAGGGCTGCACTCTTTATCAAGCCCAATACGCCATGTTTGCTTGCAACGTAACTGGCGAGATTCGGGTCGCCCTTCCAAGAATTGATCGAGCCGGTTATCACAATGGCCCCGCCCGGCGATCGCATCATGGGTGCTGCGTATTTCAGGGTCGCTGCCACACCGATCAGATTGATCTCAATGACGCGCGCGAACTCCGCAAGGTCGATCTCCGAGATAGATTGCCAAGAGGGGACGACACCCGCGTTCGCGATCAA
>CAYORK010000001.1:12170-75936 GCA_964406345.1 uncultured Actinomycetes bacterium
TTGGGGCTTTCAAATACTGCCTGACTTTACTTAGAATAGTGAGGATTCGAAAAGAGCCCAGAAGAATCGACCGCAGTATTGGAGTACTGGTGAGCAAATTCGTGACTCTTGAGTCCGCGATCTCTGCCAATCTCCATGACGGTGACGCAGTGGCCCTTGAAGGTTTCACTCATCTCATTCCTTTCGCTGCTGGACAGGAGATCATCCGTCAGCGGAAGAAGGACCTCACCGCGATTCGGCTCACTCCAGACCTGCTCTACGATCAATTGATCGGTGCTGGATGTGTCAAGAAGTTGGTCTTCTCTTGGGGTGGGAATCCTGGCGTTGGATCGCTGCATAGATTCCGTGATGCGTATCAGAACTCATGGCCACGCTCCTTGGAGATCGAGGAACATACTCATGCCGGTATGACCAATCGTTATCTTGCGGGAGCGTCAGGGATGCCATTTGCCGTCCTTCGCGGTTATTTTGGTAGCGATCTGGTGGGGAACACGACCAATATCGCCACCATCGATTCTCCATTCACCGATGAGAAGATCCTTGCTGTCGCTGCCATCAACCCAGATGTCACGATTGTCCATGCGCAACAGGCAGATCGCGCTGGAAATGTGATGGCATGGGGGATCATCGGTTCATCACGTGAAGCAGTCTTTGCCGCCAAGAAGGTCATCGTCACGGTCGAAGAGATCGTTGATTCATTCGAACCACGTTTCAATAGTGTCATCTATCCAGAGGCCTTGATCACATCTATCTCACTCGCTCCGAGGGGAGCGTGGCCCTCATATGCCTCTGGTTATTACGACCGCGACAACGATGCCTACATCGCATGGGATGAGGTCTCCAAGGAGCGCGAGAGTTTCACCCGATGGCTTGAGGAAGAGGTCTACAGCAAGCGCGTCCAGGATCCCACCCCAGTAGGAATGGGTCGTTGATCATGGCAATCAGCGAAGTCAATCGCGATGCACTCGCCGAGGGCGAGAAGGCGGCGTGGAACAGCAACGAGATGATGACCATCGCTGCTGCACGTACTCTCAAGGATGGGATGATCTGCTTCGTTGGCATAGGTATTCCAAGTACTGCATCGATCCTCGCAAAGTCGACCCACGCACCTAATCTGGTTCTGATCTACGAGTCGGGGACCGTCAATACCGACCCGCAGACACTTCCACTCTCGATCGGTGACCCAGAGTTGGCCAATCGCGCTCTGACAGTGGTGAGCATGCCGGAGATCTTCAACTACTGGCTTCAACCGGGTCGCATCGATGTCGGTTTCTTGGGAGCTGCCCAGATCGATCGCTTCGCCAACATCAACACCACCGTGATCGGTGAGAGTTACGAGAAACCGAAGGTTCGGCTACCGGGGGCGGGTGGGGCAACTGAGATCGCTGGTGCATGCAAGGAAGTGATCATCGTCTTGAAGCAATCCACCCGGACCTTCGTCTCTGAGATTGACTTCATCACCTCACTTGGTTTCGGTGATGGAGCTGGCTCTCGTGAGAAGCATGGCTTGATCGGCGGTGGACCGCGTTATGTGATCACAGATCTAGGGATTTTGGAACCAGATCCGACGAGTAAAGAACTCGTCCTCACTTCCATCCACCCAGGCGTCACACTTGAGCAAGTCCGTGAGAACACCGGGTGGGATCTGAAGGTTGCAGCAGAGCTCGTCACCACAGCAGCTCCGACCGCGAGCGAATTAGAGAAGGTGAGGGCATTGGTCGCGACATCGTCGCGAAAGAAATCCTGATTCCGTACTAGAGCCCGAGTTCCTTCATCACTGCAGTCAATCGCATCAGTGCGATGTCGCGTTTCATCACGTCTTCTTCCCACTCTTCAGGAGAGAACTTCTTCGAGACATCGTCGGCAACCTTCGCCACCAAGGACTCATCCCATGGATCGTCTTGCCCGCGTTCTTGTCCCATTCGATAGTAGGAAGCGCCCATGCGCGCTGCGTGCGCTGTGATGCCTCCCTTGACGTTGAGAGCTGAGGTTCCGAAGGCTCCGATCAATGACCATCTCTTACCCAGACCACGGATCATGATCTCGTCGAGTTCTCGAGGGGTGATGACGCCGTCGCGGACGAGGCAGTAAGCCTCACGAAGGACTGCACCTTGAAGGCGATTGAAGACGAAGCCTTCGGGCTCCCCATGGACGACGACCGCACTCATACCGGTGGACTCCAGGAGTTCCTGGACGAATTGCAGCGTCTCTGCAGAAGTCGTGGGATGAGGTACCAACTCCGAAACCAGCAATAGATATGGGGGATTGCCAGGGTGAACGATGAGAGCTCGTTCCGGGTGACGCATTCCTTCGATGAACCTCGAAGAGGCGATCGCAGAGGATGAACTTGCGATCACCGCATCAATGTCCGCGGAAGATTCGATCTCGAGGAAGAGTCTGTGCTTGAAGTCGACGTTCTCCGGACCGCACTCTTGGATGTACCCGGCACCAGATACGGCTTCAGCAAGGTTCTCATGGATCGAGACTCTCGCTGCGATCCCATCGACTCCTTCATCGATCAAGCCGTGCTCTCGAAGGAGGAGAAGTCGTTCCCGTATACGTGCGTCAACGCTTGCGAGTTGAGCCTGATCAACGTCAAAGAGTCTTACCTCATGACCGTGACTTGCGAAGTGGAGCGCCCAGCCGATGCCGATGCTTCCGGCACCGACGATTGCAATTCTCGTGTCGGCGGGACTTCTACCCATGCTTGCGCTTGTAGGCACGATATGTGGTTGCCCAGTTCTTCGGATCATCGAGGTTGGCCGACCCCTGCTTATGCACCACTTGATTATGCGGTGCGCTCTTGACCAACTGTGGATCCTTCCGCGCCTCTTCGCAGACGATCTCAAGGACATCGATCCAATAATCGAGGTCTTCGATCGACCAGAGTTCACCGGCCTCCGGTGTGAATGGCTCCGGGATGAACCATGGTTCGTGGCTGAGCCAGAATGCATCGACTCCGTAATCGGTCATTCGGTTCTGGACATCCACGACCGTGACACCAGTATCTGCGGTGAGTTCTCCGAGTGAATATCGAGTCATCTCCAGTCGGCGCTTGGTGTGTTCCGGTAATCCCTTCGTCACTCCCTTGATCGCAAGGAGTCGCTTCTCCATGTAGTTGTTGGCGAGAACGGAGATGTTTGCCGCATCACGAAGACCATCGATACCCATCGCCCGAGTCCATGAGTAGGCACGGATCACAACGGGTACGTTGCCGAAGAATTCGCGGACTCGTCCGACGCTTCCCTCGAGACCTTCCTTGAGGTAGTACTCACCATCCGAGTTCTTGTCGACATAAGGACCGGCAAGGAATGGGATCAACTTCTTGTTGCAACCGAAGGCGCCGACGGCAGGTCCGCCACCGCTCTTCAAACCACCGAATGTCTTGTGGAGCATGTACATACATGCATCGAAGCCAAGATCAGCGGCGCGGATTCGGGTCATCACACCATTGAAGTTCGCGTGATCGTAGAAGCAGAGACCACCTGCATCGTGGACGACCTTGACCCACTCCTTGATCTGCGGGTTATAGATGCCGATGTCATCAGGGTTATTGACCATCAAAGCAGCTGTTCGCTCTGAGACGACGGCCTTGAGCGCTTCGAGTGATGGATAGCCATCGGCCTCGAGCGGGAGTGTGATGACCTTGAACCCGGCAGCAGCAGCGGTCGCTGGGTTGCAGGGATGCGCCTGAGCAGTCGTGATGATCTCGTTGCGTTGCGCTAACTCGCCACGTGATGCGTGATAGGCACGCGTGATCGTCGCCATCGTGTACGCGGCATCAGCGCCGCCACCTGCTTGGAAGACGAACTTATCGAGACCGGAGAGGTCGCGGAGGATCTCATCGAATCGATAGATGATCTCCAAGATTCCCTGCATCGTCGCTGGATCTTGGTGTGGATGCATCTCCGCGACGAAAGGGCTATAGACCAGACGCTCATTGAGGCGTGGGTTGTACTTCATAGTGCAGGTACCAAAGAGGCTGATACCCATCATTCCGAGGGTCTGTTGTGAGAGGTGGAGGTAATGGCGCTGCACCTCGAACTCGCTCATCTCTGGAAGGACTGGCGCATCCTTGCGACGGAGCGCACTCGGGACCAGCGAGGCAGGATCGCCCACGGTACTCGCGATCGCACCTTCGATCTCCGGAGCCATCGCTCCACGCCGACCGGGTTGACTCAGGTCCATCACCAGCGGCTCATCCCATGATGCTGCGTGATACTTGCGGATCTTCGACTTGATCATGCTGTCACCTCTTCGAGTGCTTCAACCAGGGTGTCGATATCTTCCAAACTGTGAACTTCAGTGACGCAGTAGAGCGCTGATTGACCAAGTTCTGGGAAATCATCACTTAGGTCCTTACCACCAAAAATGCCGTGCTTGAGTAATTTCTTGTTGATCTTCTTGACGCTCTTGTCTGTCTTGTCGAAATTGACGACGAACTCCTTGAAGAAGCCGTCCTTCCAATAAACCTTGACGCCCTTCACCTTCTCGATTCTCTTAGCCGCGTAGTTGGCGCGAGCGATGATGGAATTCCCGACATCGATGAATCCTTGTGGACCCATCAACGACATATAAGTCGCATTGGCAACTGCCCAGAGATAGACCGAGTTACCGGTCCAATCCTTTCCTTCTTCTCGAGAGCCATAAGAGGATTGATGGAAGAGGGTCAGACCGAATGCCATCTCACCCGGTTCGGTCGTCGCCGTGAGGCTGACCTGAAGCGTCGGATACTCACGCGCATACTTCTCTTCGTCGCGGGTAGCGATGAATCCACCGACGCCACCACCAGCATTCATGTGGACGCCAAGGGTCTGTGTTGTGCCGACGATGATGTCTGCTCCGTATTGCGATGGGGCAGCGACTATTCCTAATGAGATCGGATCGACGCCGACCACGACCTCGGCTCCGACTTCGTGGGCAAGGCGAGAGATCTCCGCCGCTTCACTCTCAAGAGCGCCGAAGTAGTTCGGATTCTCAAAATAGACCGCTGCGACATCATTGCCGAGTGCTGATTTGAGTTCTGCGAGGTCGAGGCGACCGGTCGCGGGGTCGAACTTCACGTAAGTGATCTCGAGATGACCGTTCAACTCCTTATAGCCACAGTAAGTCTGGATCACTTTGGCTCGCTCAGGATCGAGGGAGGCAGGGATCACGACACGATTTCGACCGTTGATGCGAGCTGCCATACGGAGTGCGTGACCTGCCGCAGTTCCGTAGCTGTAGAGCGGAAGCCCGACGAATTCCATTCCGACGAGTTCGCCTAGCTGGCTGGAGAATTCGAACCAGACTTGATTCCTTCCGTGATCCGAAGAAGGCGTTCCCCAGACATTCGTCGTGAACTCGGTGCGAGTGACCATCTCATCGCAGATGGCAGGGACATAGTGTTGCCAACAACCGGCACCCAAGAATGAGATGTGATCCTCAGCAGAGATGTTCTTTCGCAGGATCGAGGTGAGGTGCTTGGAGAGTGCAGCCTCAGACTTCAATCCCTTCGGAACTTTCCATTCACCCTTGAATCGATGATCCTGTGGGATCTGCTCGAAGACCTCTTCGATATCGCTCACTTCGGCGACACGGAGTAGTTCCTTGTAACTCGCAGGCGCCGTGTTGGCCATGAATGGATGAGGACTCGGAAGATGTGAGTTGCTCGATGACATATCTCGTTCCTTCTCTCGCGTCTTCTTCTGATTCTGCTCGGGTTCTCGCTCCGAATCGTGCGAGCTACTTATCGGGCGACGCTACCCGATTCAGTAATCGGCAGACAACAGATCTGGAGACCGAGGTGTGAACCTTGACGAAGGTCGGTGGCAGGCTCGATAGCGGCTCAGTGAAGTCGACGTGCAGTTGCACCGGCATCAACTCCATCAATTTCGCAGCCGAGGCAAGGATGAAGATGCGTTCCCAACCTATTGCATCGATCACAGATGCGCTCAACTGTTGGTTGCCGCGACCGAAGAGATAGCCCTGCCCGCCGATGACGCCCACTACAAGTTCGCTATTCGGATATCTGGCCAAGAGTTCGAGGATCTCTCGTTCGCTGAGATCCTCTCCGAGAAGTTGCCCGTCGACGATGGCGTGGACTCCAGCCGCATCGAGGTTCTTTCCCTTCTCACCGAGGATCGCTTCCAAGATGAGGTGGGTACTTCCGCCCGGACCAACGAGGTAGAGCCTTCCCTCTCGTAGGTTTTTCGCGTAGTCGCGTGCGAGCTCTTGTAGTCCCGCTTCACTCGTCGTGGCATGGGTCGTCTTCGACCGTTGAATCAAGTCTGGCGCGTACGGCGTCCTTGCGACGCCGAAGAACTCAGAGGAGGAGTAATCCTGGGCTCCGATCCCGAGGTCAAGAATCTCCGCAGCTACGTATCGTCGTTCGGAGTGAGAGAGGAGTCGAGCCAAGATCTCAGCGACATCACGAGGATTGAGACCGAAGACCCCGCTTCGCATCTTCACACCAGAGGGAATTCCAAGGACTGGCACTCGGTCATTGACGAGAGCGAAGATGTCGCGTGCGGTGCCGTCACCTCCGGCGAAGAGAATCAGATCGAGATCAAGGGAGAGGAACTCCTCGACAACTCTCTTCGTGTCGTCGCTTGTGCTCTCCGGGGAGATCGCAGCACTGACCTTCTTGTAGGGAATCTGCAACTGATCGAGAAGGTCGCTTCCCATGGCACCGACTGGAGCGAAGAACTCGATGAGCGATCGATCGCTTGGGGAGAGGTTCTCTAGCGTGATCCGCGCTCGCTCAGGTGAGTGAGCGTGTGAACCTCTCTCTTGAGCGCGCTGAAGCAGTTCACCATCTGTGCCGTGGAGTCCTACGCGACCCCCCATACCCGCAATCGGGTTGATGAGAAATCCGACGCGAAGGTGAGAGGGACTCATCGTCGACCGAGTACTTAGCGTCCGATCTCTTTCGCAATGTCATCGACAGCGGCGCGGACGGTAGTCACCATCTTCTCGATCTCACTCTCCGTCACTACGAATGGTGGCGAGAATGCAAGCGTGTCGGCTGCAGGGAGTGCACGGGTGATCACACCACGTTCCATCGATCGACGGGCGGCGCGAATCGCGATCTTGTCGGCGGGATCAAATGGCGTCATCGGATCCTTCTTCGCGACGAGTTCGATTGCTCCGATGAGTGCTTGTCCGCGGATCTCACCGACCAAGGGATGATCCGCGAAATTCTCTTGTAGGAGTTGATGGAGATAAGCGCCCTTCTTCACGTTCGACTCGAGATAGTTGCCTTCTTCCAACAAGTCGAGTGTCTCTAACGCACATCGTGCTGCGAGTGGATGTGCCGAATATGTGTAGCCATGTCCGAAGGCACCATACTGAACCGATCCATCACGGAGCACTTGCCAGATCTTCTCCGAGATGATCGATGCCGAGAGTGGGACATAGGCCGACGTGAGCCCCTTTGCAACGGTGATGATGTCCGGTTCAATCCCGAAGAGATCCGAGCCGAACATCGAACCCAATCGACCGAATCCAGTGACGACCTCGTCGGCGATCAGCAAGACGTCATACTTCTTCAATACCTTCTGGATCGCTGGGAAGTACTCTTTCGGTGGAACGATCACGCCCCCAGCGGCTTGCAACGGTTCAGCGATGAACGCTGCAACTGTCTCCGGTCCTTCCTTGAGGATCAACGCTTCGAGTTCATCTGCCAGTGTCTGCGAGAACTCAGCATCGGTGGCACCAGCAGCCTTCTCCCAAAGTCGATGTGGAGGGCGAACATGTTTGATCATCGGAAGAGGTAGGTCGAACCCATCATGCAAGTTCTTGAGACCTGTCAGTCCGCCGGAGAGGACGGTGACACCGTGATAGCCACGAAGGCGGGAGATGATCTTCTTCTTCTCGGGTCGACCCAGTGCGTTGTTGTAGAACCAGACGATCTTCGCGTTGGTGTCATTGGCATCAGAACCACTTGCACCATAGAAGACCTTGCTCATTCCCTTGGGAGCTAGCGCGATGATGCGCTCTGAGAGTTGCCCAGCAAGATCAGTGCTCATGCCGGAGAAGGAGTGGTAATAGGAAAGACGTCCGACTTGGTCGGCCATCGCTGCCTGTAGTCGCGTGTTTCCGTATCCGAGGTTCACGCACCAGAGCCCTGCCATCGCATCGAGATAACTCGCGCCATCTTCGTCTTGGAGCGTCGAATCTTTTCCGGAGACGATCACCTTTCCCGTGAAGCTCTCCTCATGCGCTTTGAGCGCAGTGAAGGGATGAAGGAAGTACTTACGATCCTTCTCGGTCAGCGAGAGCGACTGCTGTGACATCAGGACTCCAAATCCTTCACCTGTTCGTAATGCGAATCTTATCGAGGGACCATCTTTTATTTGAGCATCGTCACCATAGCGAGGAGAGTGAAGGGTGTCTAGGACATGAGCGATGTGTGGTTGGCGACAGTCGCTCCTGATCAGGAAATCGCTCGGTTAGCCCGGCGGCAATAGACTGCGCTTCACATCCGAACGGTCATCCGGTCTCGGAACCAGTAGCTAATCCTGAAAGCGAGAAAGAGATGTATTCCACGGATAAGACGCTCGATCAGCACCTGAGTGATCCGACATTGATCAAGGACAAGCTCTTCATCAATGGGGCATGGAAAGCCTCTCGCGATGGTGCGACTCGCGCTGTTATCGATCCCGCGACGGGCAAGACGATCGTGGATGTCGCTATGGCAACTCTTGAGGATGTGAAGGAATCGATCTCGACCGCTCAGGCTGGATTCGAAGTCTGGAAGCGGATCACGGCACCCGATCGCGCCAGGATCCTCCGCCGTTGGTACCAGTTGATCATGGACAACGTCGATGACCTTGCGATCATCCTCACGGGCGAACAAGGGAAGCCTCTCGCTGAGGCGAAGGCCGAGATCACCTATGGCGCAGGCTTCATCGAGTGGTACGCCGAAGAAGGAAAGCGTCTCTATGGTGAGACCATCCCAAGCAATGTCGCCTCACGCAGACTTCTCACTATCAAACAACCCATCGGAGTGACCGCAGCCATCACGCCTTGGAACTTCCCGATGGCGATGATCGCCAGAAAAGCAGCTCCTGCGCTCGCCGCCGGATGTTCGATGATCATCAAGCCAGCTACTGATACTCCACTCTCTGCTCTCGCGATGGCGGAATTGGCGCATCGCGCTGGTATCCCGGCAGGAGTCCTCAATGTCATCGTTGGAAATCCTCGAATGGTCGCGGAGGAGATCACCAGTAGTCCTGTCGTCCGCGCGTTGAGCTTCACCGGTTCGACCGAAGTCGGCAAGCAGTTGATGGCTGCCTCTGCGAAGACCGTGAAGAAGGTGGCGATGGAACTTGGAGGCAACGCACCTCTGATCGTCTTTGATGATGCCGACATCGATGTTGCCGTCGCCGGCACGATCGCATCGAAGTTCCGAAACAGCGGTCAGACCTGTGTCTGCGCCAATCGCATCATCGTCCAAGAAGGGATTCACGATCGCTTCGTGAGCGCACTGACCAAAGCAGTGAGCGAACTTCGGGTCGGAAGTGGCCTCGATCCAGAGACGAAGCAAGGCCCACTGATCAATGAGGATGCCGTGGTGAAGGTGGAGAGCCACATCAAGGATGCGCTCGACAATGGTGCGAAAGTGGTCTTTGGTGGAAAGCGCTCTGATCTTGGTGGCACTTTCTTCATACCAACGATCCTCACCGATGTGAGGGAAGAGATGTTGGTTTGCCAAGAGGAGACCTTCGGCCCGTTGGCAGGTATCGTGAAATTCAAGACGGAAGAAGAGGCAGTCGAGATGGCGAACAACACGCCATTCGGTCTCGCCGCGTACTTCTTCACTCGCGACAATGCGCGCACCTGGCGCGTGGCTGAAGCACTTGAGAGTGGAGTCGTCGGCATCAACACCGGACTCATCTCTTATGAAGGAGCACCGTTCGGTGGCGTGAAGGAATCAGGCGTCGGACGCGAAGGCTCGAAGCACGGAATCGAGGAGTTCTTGGAGATCAAGTATCTCTGTATCGATCAGATCCAGTAGGCGAGACCGACTGGATTCGTCAATCTAGTTCTGAAGATTGAGGTCTTGCTCGATCTCGACCACGCATGCTTGTAGCCGAGGCAGAAGTTTCTTGACCAAGTCGTCGACCGAGACGCGGGATGCGTGCGCACTGACGTTGGCCGCCGCCAAAACCTTCCCATCCTTGCCGCGAACTGGAACCGAGACTGACTGGACGCCCTCCTCCAGCTCTTCGGCATTGATGGCGTAGCCATCGTCCCTTACCTTCGCGATGATCCTGCGTAGTTCGTCCTCGTCCGTGATGGTTCTCGAGGTGAGTTTCTCTATCACGGCGCTATCGAAGTATCGATCCAACTCATCATCATTCATCGATGCCAGAAGGACGCGACCCATAGATGTGGCATAGGCAGGCAATTGGGTTCCGACTGCGAGATTGATCGTCATGATGCGATTAGCGGAAGCGCGGCAGACATAGATGACGTTCGAACCTTCAAGGACTGAGGCCGAACATGATTCTCTGACTTCAGTCGCCATCTCCTCCAAGTGACCTTGAGCGATGTTGACCAGGCTGAATGAGTTGAGATACGCGTAGCCGAGCTCAAGGACTCGTGGCTTCAAGAAGAAGTAACGACCAGTGCTACCTACATAGTTGAGGGATTCGAGTGTAAGGAGGAAACGTCGTGCGGTGGCGCGGGTGAATCCGGTCAACTCCGCAACCTCTGAAAGCGTCAACTTCGGGTTCTCCGCATTGAAGACCTTCATGATCGAAAGTCCGCGATCCAATGACTGAACGAAGTCCTTCGACTTGTCCAAGAACTCTTCACTCATGCCGAAAGCCTAGCGCGGCAAATGAGGCTCAAGAGATCGGGTAGGCGATGTTTGCGATGGAGGTCGGCTTGATCGGAACTTGTGGCGCAAAACCTGAGAATGCATCAGGCTGCAAACCTGTCGCGTCTTCCACGATCTTTTGTGCGAATGGCGAGCAATATCGACCTTGGCACTTGCCCATCCCAACACGATTGACGCGCTTGAGTGCGCCAGCAGATGTCATGTCAGAGGTCAGATCATCCAGGATCTCGCCCTTGGTGATCGAGAGACAGCGACAGATCGTGGTCTCTCTAGTGGTGAATTGATCCAGGATCATCGGTGATTTGTAGATCCGCCAGAGCACTTCTTGGAAGAGGAGTTGGCGAGAGAGAAGTACCTTCTTGATGAGGGTGCGGATCCTTCGAGCCCTACCGGTGAGTATCGAAGCGAGCGATGTCGCCAAGAGTTCACCGCGCAACTTCGCGACTTGGGCGCCATTGATGTTCTTGCCGTCTCCGATGACCCAGAGATGTTCTCTTGATGTCGCGCCATCGAGACGGGTTCGCGTCTTCAATCCTCTTGTCGACCGATCGATCACGTGATCTGCGCCGAGGTTACGGGCGATCTCATTCGAGGGAATGAAGCCATAGCCCATGGCGACGGCATCGACTTCGAATGTGGAGCATCGCTTCATGCTTTCAAGATCTGTGATCGAAGCCTTTTCGACCCGCTCGCTTCCGTCGAAGGATGAGAGTGCAGCACCTGAGAGATAAGGGACTCGGGCTCGCTTGACGGTGATCATGTATCCAAGACCTCGCAGCGCCATCAGCGGTGAGATCAATCCAAGGGCCAAGGTCTTGAACATGCTCGAAGGCGCGAAGATCCGGCCGCTCTCAACCAACGCGACCACTTCGCTGCCATGCCGGACTAACTCTGCTGCCATCTGGAGGTTGAGTGGCCCATTACCCCCAATGAGTACACGTCTTCCGGGTGCGACGGAGTAACTTCGAAGCAGGGTCTGCGCCGCGCCAGTAGTCATCACACCAGGGAGCGTCCATCCAGGCATCGGTATGCCACGTTCATAGGCTCCTGTTGCAACGACGAGTTCCTTAGGAGTGAACTTGTAACGTCTCTGGTCGTCATATCCGAGGAGATGGTCTGGATCGAAGACCGCCCACACAGTGACGCCACTCAGGATGCGAACTCCGCTTCGACGAACCTCTTCTATCAAGGCTGCACCTTCTGCGAACTGTGCATCGCTCTTCTCGCTCAGGACTTGCTGTTGCTTGAAGTACTGGCCGCCGAGAGACTTGCGTTCATCGACGATCACGATCGAAGCCGACGGTGCTAGTCGCATCAATTCCTTTGCGAGCGAGAGTCCCGCTGGACCGCCGCCGATGATCACCACATCGGAGACGATCTCCTCCTCGGGGAGTTGATGTATCTCAGAACTCTCCTCATGGACGTTGGGGGCCTCGCGATGCTGCTCTTGGACCGAGATCTCCATCCCGTCCTTGAGTGCTGCCATGCATGCAAGAACGCCCGGCTTCCCATCGACTTCGACAGCGCACTCATTGCAGACGCCCATTCCACAGAAGATCCCGCGACCATCACCTTGATCGTTTCGCCGACAGATCAGATGCGCATTCCGTACCATCGCAGAAGCGATCGAGTCACCTTCGGAAGCGGCGAGGGATTCGCCTTGATAACTGAATCTCTTCTCGTCAGTTCGCTCCATAACGGGTGAATAATACGAGCAGGAACGCTTGATACCTAAGGGGATGACGATGTCGCAAACGAGTGGCCCAGCAGATGCTTCGACGAGCAAGAGCTTGGCAGGTCGCGTCTGTCTCGTCACCGGCGCTTCGAAAGGTATCGGGCATGCGATCGCACGTGCGCTAGGTGCACAAGGTGCTTTCGTCATCGCGCATTACGGTTCTGATCGATCAGGTGCGGAATCTGCCGTCCGAGAGATTGAAGATGACAAGAGGCTATTGATCCATGCTGATCTTGCAACACCGGATGGCTATGGAGATTTGTGGCAGGAAGCCGTTGCGTGGAGAGGTCGAGTGGATGTCCTCGTCGCTAATGCGGCCGTGATGCCGGAAGCATCGCTTACCGACTCAGAGGAGATATGGCGCAATGCCTTCGATCTAGCAATCAACATCAACGTCCGGTCCACGGCGCTCTTGATCAGAAGAGCGGTCAATCACTTCCTTGAGATCGGTGGTGGATCGATCATCGGCATGTCGAGTTGGGCAGCGCAACAAGGTTCCGGAAATCCGAAGCTCAGCGGTTATGCAGCATCGAAGGCGCCGATCGCCGCGTTACTGAAGACGATTGCGCGCGCTTATGGCAAGGATTCGATATTTGCTTATCTGATATCTCCAGGGATCGTCCGTACTGCGATGAGTGAGAACTCTGCGAAGTCGATGGGCGGTGAGGATGTGATCACTGCACGGCTTGCGATGGGAGAGTGGGTGCCACCGGAGGAGATCGCGGAGTTGGTCGCCTTCTTGGCATCTGGGAAGAATCGTCATCTCTCGGGCTCGACCTTCGACGTCAATGGGGCGACTTACATCAGATAACCCCGTTCAGCGCCACTCTCGTAACATCGCCGTAACAAGGTGTTGCGAGACTTCTCCACATGACTTCCCCCAATACGGATCCAAATCCTGGCATCGAGAGACAACGAGACTTCGTCCTTCGCACTCTCGAAGAGCGCAACATCCGTTTCGTCCGCCTCTGGTTCACCGATGTCCTGGGATTCCTCAAATCCGTTGCCATTGCACCGGCTGAGTTAGAGACGGCATTCGAAGAGGGAATCGGCTTCGATGGTTCTTCGATCGAAGGCTTCGCTCGTGTCAGTGAATCGGATATGTTGGCAAAACCTGATCCGGCGACATTCTCGATACTTCCATGGCGAACCGAGAGCCCAGGTGCGGCAAGGATGTTCTGTGACATCGCTTTGCCCGATGGAAGTGCTGCCCCTTCGGATCCGCGTAATGTCCTTCGAAGGACTTTGGAGAAGGCAGCAAAGATGGGTTTCACCTGTTACACCCATCCAGAGATCGAGTTCTTCCTCTTCAAGTCCGATCCGAATGAGAGTAAGGCTCCGATCCCTGTAGATCAAGGCGGCTACTTCGACCATACTCCGAGTGCTGTTGGCAATGACTTCCGTCGGCAAGCGATCACGATGTTGGAAGCGATGGGAGTCTCGGTTGAGTTCTCACATCACGAGGGCGCCCCAGGACAACAAGAGATTGATCTTCGCTATGCCGATGCACTTTCGACCGCTGACAACATCATGACATTCAGACATGTGGTCAAGGAAGTCGCTCTCGATCAAGGTTTCCATGCATCCTTCATGCCGAAGCCATTCACCGAGTACGCGGGATCGGGGATGCATACCCATTTCTCCCTCTTCGCTGAAGAGAAGAATGCTTTTCATCAAGATGGCGCCGAGTTCCATCTCTCGCCAATCGGTCGATCATTCATTGCAGGCGTACTGAAATTCGCGCCTGAGTTCACAGCGATCACCAATCAGTGGGTCAACTCATACAAGAGATTACATGGCGGAGATGAGGCGCCTTCGCTTGCCACATGGGGAGCGCATTCGAAATCTGCCTTGGTGCGAATCCCGATGTATAAGCCAAAGAAGGAAGTATCGACTCGAATCGAGGTTCGCTCCCCGGATAGCGCCTGCAATCCCTATCTCGCCTTCTCCGTCATCATCGCTGCGGGGCTGAAGGGAATCGAGGAGGGCTTGATCCTCGAACCGTCCTCTGACCTTGCTTCAAGTGCGGTCCGGTTACCAATGAGCCTCAGTGAAGCCATCTCGCAGATGGAGAAGAGCGATCTGGTCCGAGAGGTCCTTGGTGAGTCGGTCTTCGAATATGTATTGCGCAATAAGCGGGCCGAGTGGCAGGAGTACCGGCGACAGGTGACTGCGTTCGAGTTAGAGCGTTATCTACCCGTTCTCTAATGCCGCTTTCTCATCTATGATCTGCGCATGAAGAGCGCTTTCACGTCTCAATCAGTTCTCTTGCGCGCTCTCCTTCTCTCCTTGGCTTCAACACTAGGCCTCCTCCTTCGTTGCCGCGACGGGGCCAAGTAGCCGGTTCCCTCGTCGCGGGGATTGAAGCGATAACGGCATCACCGCTTCCAGAGCATTCCTTGATGAGATGACTCCACGGAGATCAAAAGAAGAATTTCCGACGATTTGATACGAGAAGAAGAGGCTTAGAGATGTCTTTCCCAAAGCAAGTCCCGAGTGCGATGCCGATCAACCGATACTCCTCATTTGTCCCGGTCGATCTCAAGGATCGAACCTGGCCGACGAAGACGATCACAGCTGCTCCGAAGTGGTGTTCGGTCGACCTGAGAGATGGAAACCAAGCCCTGATCGATCCGATGGATTGGTCGCGAAAACTCGCGATGTTCAATCTCCTGGTGAAGATGGGTTACAAGGAGATCGAAGTCGGGTTCCCCTCCGCGAGTCAGACCGATTTCGATTTCGTCAGGAAGATCATCGAAGAAGGTCTCATTCCTGATGACGTGGTCATCCAAGTACTCACTCAAGCGCGCGAGAACCTCATCGATCGCACCTTCGAGTCGATTCGTGGCGCAAAGCAAGCGGTCGTCCATCTCTACAACTCGACATCGACCCTGCAGCGTCGAGTCGTCTTCGGTCTCGACAAGGAAGGCATCAAGAAGATCGCGACAGATGCGGCCGAGTACTGTCTTCGTCAGGTCGATACGGTCAAGGGCACTCAAGTCTTCTTCGAATACTCGCCAGAGTCCTACACCGGAACCGAAGTCGAATATGCGCTTGAGGTTTGTGATGCAGTGACAGATATCTGGAAGCCGACGCCTTCATGGAAGACGATCATCAATCTTCCTGCAACCGTTGAGATGGCGATGCCGAATGTCTATGCCGATTCCATCGAATGGATGCACCGAAATCTCAATCGCCGCGACTCGATCGTCCTGAGCCTTCATCCTCATAACGACCGCGGAACTGCCGTCGCTGCGGCAGAGCTTGGCTATATGGCAGGCGCGGACCGCATCGAGGGAACTCTCTTCGGTAATGGTGAGCGGACCGGAAATGTCTGTCTCGTGACGCTAGGACTCAATCTCTTGAGCCATGGCATCGATCCAGAGATCGACTTCACTGACATTCCTGGGATACGGCGTGCGGTCGAATATGCCAACCAACTTCGTGTGCCAGAACGACATCCTTACGGTGGCGATCTTGTCTTCACCGCTTTCTCTGGCTCACATCAAGATGCGATCAAGAAGGGTCTAGAACACCTCGAGCGCGATGCCAATGCTGCGGGCGTTGCCCTCGAGAACTACCAATGGGCTGTTCCTTATCTGCCGATCGATCCAAAGGACATCGGCCGAACTTACGAAGCGGTGATTCGTGTCAACAGCCAATCAGGCAAGGGCGGCGTCGCGTATCTCATGAAGAGCGAGCATCAACTCGACCTACCTCGGCGATTGCAGATCGAGTTCAGTCAAGTGATCCAGGCGAAGACTGACGCAGATGGTGGCGAAGTCCTCGCTGATGAGATGTGGCGGATCTTCGTCGATGAGTACTTGCCTGCGGAGTTGACTAAGGATGTCTCGCCATGGGGTAGGTTCAAACTTCTCGGTATGTCAGAGCGATCTGAGATGGATAAGGATGTGCAGTTGACCGCGTCGATTATCGATGATGGGACCAGGCGCGAGATCGATGGCACCGGCAATGGACCGATCTCAGCTTTTTGTAATGCCTTACAAGGTATCGGCGTGAATCTTCAAGTACTCGACTACTACGAGCACGCGATGTCCTCTGGAGGAGATGCGAAAGCAGCCTCATACCTCGAGTGTGAGATCCAAAGTGGTTCGAGTGCGAAGTCCGTCTATTGGGGCGTCGGTATCGACCCAAGCACCACGACAGCATCGCTGAAGGCGATCATCTCGGCGGTAAACCGAGCCTTGAGATAACGGTTTCGCGAGAGAGCCGAACTACCCTTTCCTCCGTGGCCCTCTATCGCGACCAGGCAATCGTCCTTCGCACCCATAAGCTCGGCGAGGCGGATCGCATCATCACCCTGCTATCGCGCGATCACGGGCGGTTTCGTGCCGTGGCGAAGGGCGTAAGAAGAACGAAGTCAAAGTTCGGCGCCCGCCTTGAGATCGCAAGCCATATCGATGCCCAATTTTATGTCGGTAAGAGCCTGGATGTGATCACACAGGTTGAAGGCATCGAGAATTATGGCGATGCCATCTCCCATGACTATCAGAAGTGGACTGTCGCTCACGCAATCGTCGAAGCAGCGGAGAGATTTACGACCAATGAACGCGAACCCGTTCGACAGCATTTCCAACTGGTAGCGGGAGCTCTCAAGTCATTGGCACATGAAAGTTATGACTCGCTCTTGATCCTGGATGCCTACCTGCTCCGCTCACTTTCGGTTGCAGGCTTCGCCCCTTCAACCCATGATTGTTCGATCTGTAATGCACCAGGACCACATCGATTCTTCTCACTCGTTGGTGGCGGATCGGTCTGTGGGCAGTGCAAACCATCTGCCTCTGCTACACCGGAGGAGAAGACCTTGGAATTGATGGGTGATCTCTTGAGTGGGAATTGGGAGCGAGCCGTCGCAAGCGAGATTCGCAATAGGCGAGAGGCCTCGGGGTTGGTCGCTGCATATCTACAATGGCATGTGGAGCGAGGATTGAGGTCCTTGCCATTCGTCGATCGCACAGTCTCTGAGGAGAGCGTGAAAGCAGTATGAAGTTCCAGAAGCCGACACCGCATCCCAGTGGCGCGAAGCCACCGAAGATTCGCGCTGAGATGTTGCCCAAACACGTTGCCATCGTCATGGACGGAAATGGTCGATGGGCGAAACAAAGAGGCATGGCGCGCACCAAGGGACATGAAGCAGGAGAGCGAGCTCTCTTCGATGTTGTAGAAGGTGCACTAGAGATCGGGTTGAAGGAGATGAGCGTCTTCGCCTTCTCGACCGAGAATTGGCGCAGAAGTCCCGAAGAAGTCCGATTCTTGATGAGTTTCAATCGAGAGGTGATCCGCAAGAGGCGTGATGAGATGCATGCCCGCGGTATCAGGATCCGTTGGGTGGGAAGGAGAGCGCGTCTCTGGGCGAGTGTGGTCAAGGAACTCGAAGAAGCGGAGAGACTTACCAAGAGGAACTCTGTTATGACGCTCAACATGTGCATCAATTACGGCGGCCGAGCAGAGATCGTTGATGCCACCAAGAAGATCGCAGAGGATGTCGCGAAGAAGCGGATCAAGCCGGATGCCATCACCGAGAAGTTATTCGCTCGTTACCTTGATGAGCCGAAGATGAACGATGTCGACCTCTTCTTCCGTTCTTCTGGCGAACAACGCACCAGCAATTTCCTGATGTGGCAATCGGCATATGCGGAGATGGTCTTCATGGATGTACTCTGGCCAGATGTCGATCGCTTGACGTTATGGAAGGCGATTGAAACGTATGCAGAGCGGGAACGACGATTTGGAGGCGCACAATGACGACGAAGACAAAGGCAGAGTTCTGGTTCGATCCGATCTGTCCATGGGCTTGGATGACATCACGCTGGATCCTCGAGGTTGAGAAGGTCCGCGACATCGATGTCACTTTCAACATCTTCTCGCTCGCCCATCTCAATCGAAATACCGCCGATGAGAAGTACCGACTCAACTTCCCGAAGTCATGGCGGACGACCCGTGTCATCATGGCTGCGAAGACGAAGCACGGTCAGGAATATGTCCTGCCGCTCTACACCGCAATCGGCACCCGAATCCATTTGAAGAAGATGGAGATCGGAACCGAACTCTTGGAAGAGGCGCTCATCGAAGTCGGACTCGATAAGTCGTTGGCAGCCGAGATGGACAACGAGTCGTGGAACAATTCGATCATCGAAAGCCACGAGCGTGGAATCTCGCTTGTCGGTAACGATGTCGGCACACCTTTGATCAAGGTCGGCGACTTCGCCTTCTTCGGTCCAGTCATCTCGCCTGCACCGAAGGGTGAGGCCGCTGGCAAGCTCTGGGATGGCGTGGTCAATGTCGCTTCTTATCCCGGCTTCTTCGAGATCAAGCGCTCACGCACAGTCGGTCCGATCTTCGACTGAGATTCGTCAATGCTTGTAGTCGAGGGCGAACGTATTCGCTATGACCTTTCCTGGGTCGAGAACCTTGGCGCTTTCGCACGTGATCCCGTCGCTTCACTCAGCAATTTGTCTGCCGTATTTCGGCGTGAGCATCCCTGGACGAGCGAAGTCTTGCGAGGGGTTCGTGCCCCTGGGACTGGCTTTCCATTCCTGATCATGCTCGGAACGATGAGGCGACGCCGCGGGAAGGACTTCTGCGTCATCTACCGACGTAACCCGGTCTTGGTGCTGGAGTTCAAGAATGAGAAGTACGAGCGTTGGATCATCCCGGCAGCGGCAGAGAACATCGCCTTGCTAAAGGCGAAGGGATTTACCCTCTAGAAGTAACCCTCTCGCTTCTTCTTCTCCATCGAATCTTCCTTGTCGCCATCGATCAAGCGCGTTGCACGTTCACTGAGGCGAACACCAGTGATCTCTTCCACTACCTCTTGCAAGGTAGTGGCAGTCGATTCCACACCAGCTGTCAATGGATAACAACCGAGGGTTCGGAATCGGACCATCATCATCTCCGGCGTCTCGCCCTCTTCAAGTGGATACCTCTCGTCATCGACCATGATGAACTGCTCGCCACGACGAACCATGGGACGTTCCTTAGCAAAGTAAAGCGGGTTCACTTCGATGTCTTCTTGCCAGATGTAGTTCCAGATGTCGAGCTCTGTCCAATCTGAGATCGGAAAGACTCGCATCGTCTGCCCATCTGTCATCCGAGTGTTGTAGGTGCGCCAGAGTTCAGGGCGTTGATTACGTGGATTCCATTGATGTCCTGGCTCGCGGACACTGAAGATCCGCTCCTTCGCTCGACTTCGCTCCTCATCGCGACGTGAGCCACCGATTGCAGCATCGAACTCGTACTTGTCGAGCGCTTGCTTGAGAGCGAGTGTGTTCATCACGCGGATGTACTCCGAGATTCCGTGACTGAAAGGAGTGATCCCATCTCGGATCCCGTCCTCGTTGATGTGAGCGATGAGTCGCAGCCCATGCTTTGCGACGATGCGATCTCGGAAAGTGATCATCTCTTTGAAGTTCCAGGTGGAATCGACATGAAGCAATGGGAAAGGAATCGGCGCGGGGTAGAAGGCCTTTCGCGCGAGATGGAGGATGACGGTCGAGTCCTTGCCTATCGAGTAGAGGAGGACCGGGTTGCGGAAGGTCGCCGCTGTCTCTCGAAGGATCTCGATTGATTCGTCCTCGAGTTCTCGGAGGATGCCCGCTGAGCTCAACACGGGGTGAAGCCTAGGAACCCCAGGCAGGTTCTGCCCCCTCGCGACTCGCCAGGCGGGGTTCCTATCGTTCGAACAGATGTTCGGATACCCTTCTCGTACCCAGCCAGAGCGGTTCCACACTTCCGCAAGGGTCTAACCCTCGCCGTCGGTGGTCCTCCGTACCTTCTGGATCCGTGCGGACCGCAAGGTCCATCGAGCCCATCAAAGTGGGAGATAGAGAGGTAAGACCATGCCCCGTGAGGCTAAAAGCCCAGGCGAAGGCGTGCCAGAAGCAACACCTGCAACAAGTAAAGCCCCTGTGAACCCAGAGCGCCTCAAGGCACTCGATACCGCTCTCGCCCAGATTGAGCGCCAATTCGGCAAGGGCTCGGTCATGAAGATGAGCGAACGCGCGAACCAGGTCGTCGAAGTCATTCCGACCGGATCGATCGCTCTTGATGCCGCACTTGGCATCGGTGGTCTTCCACGCGGCCGTGTCATCGAGATCTTCGGACCAGAATCGTCTGGAAAGACGACGCTCACTTTGCATGCGATCGCAAACGTCCAGAAGCAGGGCGGCATCGCAGCATTTATCGATGCAGAGCACGCCTTCGACCCTGAGTACGCGAAGAAACTTGGCATCGATATCGATGCACTCTTGGTCTCACAGCCAGATACCGGTGAACAAGCACTCGAGATCATGGACATGCTGGTCCGATCGGGCGCCCTTGATCTAATCGTCGTCGACTCTGTTGCAGCACTCGTGCCTCGTGCTGAGATCGAAGGTGAGATGGGTGATTCGCACATGGGTCTTCAAGCCCGACTCATGTCGCAGGCGCTACGAAAGATCACTGGCGCACTCAGTTCATCAAAGACGACAGCGATCTTCATCAATCAGCTCCGTGACAAGATCGGCGTCTTCTTTGGCTCTCCTGAGACGACAACGGGCGGTAAAGCGCTCAAGTTCTATGCATCCGTTCGCATGGATATCCGTCGCATAGAGACTCTCAAGGATGGCCAAGAAGCCGTTGGTAACCGCACCCGAGTCAAGGTCGTCAAGAACAAGATGGCTCCACCATTCAAGCAAGCGGAGTTCGACATCCTCTACGGTGTTGGAATCTCGCGTGAAGGTTCCCTCCTCGATATGGGTGTTGATCTTGGCATCGTCAAGAAGTCAGGTGCCTGGTTCACCTACGAAGGCGACCAATTGGGTCAAGGAAAAGAGAACTCACGTCAGTTCTTGGTAGATAACCCAGATCTCGCAAACGAGATCGACTCCAAGATCAGAGCGAAACTCACACCGACTGCCGTCGATCCAGCTCTCGTAGCGGCGATCGATGAGGCGACCGCGGATGTCGAATTCTGATCAACTCATAGAGGATCCCAACTCGGTAGCGCTTACCATCGCACTCGCGGCGATCGGTAGGCGCTCACTGAGCAAGAAGCAACTTCGAGACCACCTCACCAAGCGCGGAACACCTGCAGAGGTCCTCGAAGCCACTCTTCTCCGTCTCGAGGAGATGGGCTACCTAAATGACATGGACTTCGCACGCGATTTCGCTGATCGCTCTCGTCGGAAGTCCTCACGTCGCGCCATCATCCAAGGCCTCAAGGAACGAGCAATCGACCAGAACATCATCGATTGGGTCGTTGAGGATCTCAGTGATGATGATGAGTACCAACTCGCGCTCAAGTACGCAGAGAAGAAGTGGCGTCCGGCTTCAGGCGATGATGAGGGGATGCGTCGGCGAGTCCATGCCTCGTTGATGCGTAGAGGATTCTCTTCGACCACGATCTCTGCCGTGATGCGTGAATTGAGTGGTCGGACAGAGGTCAAAGCCCACTTGTAGAATCGCGACACGATGAAGCGTCGCTACGTGATCCAAACCCTCGGTTGTCAGATGAATGCTCATGACTCCGAGCGCATCGCTGGTTCCCTCGATCGAGCAGGGTATCTGCCAGCTCTCGATGGTGAAGATCCCGATCTCATCGTCTTCAACACCTGTGCTGTCCGTGAGAACGCTGACAATCGTCTCTACGGGCAGTTGAGCTTCTTGGCGCCGCAGAAAGAGAGCAATCCGAATCTTCAGATCGCCATCGGCGGCTGTTTGGCGCAGAAGGACCAGGGCAAGATCCTCGAACGCGCCCCTTATGTCGATGTCGTGTTCGGTACCCACAATGTCGGTTCGTTACCGATCCTCTTGGAGCGTGCACGCATCGAGGGCGAAGCGCAGATCGAGATCAAGGAAGCGCTCGAACACTTCCCATCATCGCTTCCCGCGAGACGCCACTCTGCCTTCTCGGCGTGGGTCTCGATCTCCGTCGGCTGCAACAACACCTGCACCTTCTGCATCGTGCCGGCTTTGCGTGGACGTGAGAAGGATCGAGCGATGAGCGAGATTCTCGCTGAGGTAAGGGCGTTGGTTGACCACGGCGTCACAGAGGTGACCCTCTTGGGACAGAACGTCAATGCCTATGGAGTTGAGCTTGGTGAACAAGGCGCATTCGCTCGTTTGCTTCGTGCTTGTGGTGAGGTCGATGGACTGGAGCGAGTGCGTTTCATGTCGCCTCATCCTCGTGACTTCACTGACGATGTGATCGAAGCGATGGCAGAGACTGCCAATGTCATGCCCCACCTTCATATGCCTCTGCAATCAGGCTCCGATCGGATTCTCCAGTCGATGAGACGCTCCTATCGGAGGTCTCGCTATCTCGGCATCCTTGAGCGAGTGCGCAAAGCAATCCCAGAGGCTTCCATCACCACAGACATCATCGTGGGCTTTCCTGGCGAGAGTGATGAGGACTTCGAAGCGACCCTTTCGCTCTGTGATGAGGCGCAATTCACTGCTGCCTATACCTTTCAGTATTCAAAGCGTCCTGGAACCCCCGCTGCAGAGATGGAAGGTCAAGTTCCTGCAGAAGTAGTCAAAGAACGTTACGAAAGACTTCATCGACACCAAGAGGCGATCGCACTTCGCGTCAATGAGCGCGCAATCGGGAGAGACTTCGAACTTCTTGTGACCGAGAGCGAGAGTGATCGCGAAGGTATTCGCCGCATGAGCGGTAAGAGTAAGGACGCTCGCCTCGTCCACTTCACTGCGCCTCATCAAGATTCCCCTGAAAGGAAAGTCCGCCCAGGTGACTTCGTCACCGTCGAGATCACGGAGGCGAAACCTTTCTATCTCATCGCATCGGATGTGAAGACGATCCGACCCTCGCGCGGCGGTGATGCCTTCACTGCAAGGAAAGATGAAGCCGAACGATCCGGAACTCTTCTTGGCATGCCGAAACTCTCGCGCGCAACCCTCACAGCGGCGCTCGGTTAGGTGGCGATGAGCGAACCAGGTCGCCTCTTCGTGATCGCTGGGGCGACAGCGACGGGAAAGAGCGATCTTGCCGTGGCTCTCGCGACTGAGATCGAGGCGGAAATCATCAACGCAGATTCGATGCAGCTCTATCGAGGGATGGATATCGGTACTGCGAAGTTGACGATGCAAGAGCGTGCTGGGATCCCACATCACATGATCGACATCCTCGATGTCCATGAGGATGCGACAGTGGCGAGTTACCAAGATAGTGCGCGGAACGTTGCCGACGCTCTCTTTACCCAAGGCAAGAGCGTTGTCGTCGTCGGTGGAACTGGCCTCTACATCAAGGCCTTCCTCGATGACTTGCAGTTCCCTGACACTGATCCGGAAGTTAGAGAGCGATTGTTCGTTGAGTCCGAGCTCGTCGGTGGAGATGAGATGCACCGAAGACTCGCTCACCTCGATCCGGCCGCGGCGGCTGCGATCCCCAAGGAGAATGTCCGTCGCGTAGTGCGCGCACTCGAAGTCATCGAAATCACTGGAAAACCATTCACAGCGCACCTGCCGCGCCAAGGAGAAGGTAGATACCCCTTCGCTCGTCAGTTCGGTCTTGTGATGGATCGTGAGAGTCTCAGAGAGCGGATCGACTTGCGAGTCGATCAGATGTGGGAGAAGGGGATCGTTGGCGAAGTCGATTCATTGATCGAGCGAGGAGTCCTCAACGGGAAGACGGCCCGTGCTGCGATCGGATATTCCCAGGTCATCTCTTTCCGAGAGGGAAGACTCTCAGAGAGTGAGGCTCGAGAGGAGACGAAGCGTGCGACAAGGGCTTTTGCGCGAAGGCAAGAGACCTGGTTCTCTCGTGATGACAGGATCAGATGGATCAAGGAGTCGACGACAGATGCGCGATTGGCCAAGATCTTGAGTCATGCATCCTAAGTGTGAGCTGATCGAATAAAGGTAGCCTTAGCGCCGATGACGATAGAAGCGACCTACGGTCATGGAACCGAGAATGACTTCGTCGTGCTCTTTGACCCAGCTGATGAGATCTCAGTGACGCCAGAGCAGGTCAAGCGAATTTGTGATCGCAAGACGGGCGTTGGAGCAGATGGTTTGATCCGAATCACCAAGCGGGAGAATCGCTGGTTCATGGATTATCGAAATTCTGACGGCTCACTCGCAGAGATGTGTGGCAACGGGGTCCGCGTGATGGCGCGCTACCTCGTCGATCGTGGGCACGAAGAGGCGGGAATCTTCTCCATCTCAACCCGTGATGGCAACAAGTTCCTCAAAGTCCCAGAGCAGGGTGATATCGCGGTCAATCTCGGTCAGGTATCGCACGTCCCGGGAGAAGTAAGTGGGATCCAGAATGGGAAGAAGTTCACGGGTCTCAATATCGATGTTGGCAACCCGCACGCCGTCCTCTTTGTCGATTCCCTCGAAGAGGTGGGTTTGCTTGCGAACGCTCCCATCGTCGAACCCGCTTCGGAGTATCCCGAAGGTGTCAATGTCGAGTTCGTCGAATTCCTTGATAACGGCGAGTTGAAGATGCGTGTCTTCGAACGTGGAAGCGGAGAGACGCGTTCATGTGGAACGGGGACCTGCGCCGTTGCCATGGCTGCGACCATAAAGAAGGGTAAGAAAGCGCCCGTTTCATGGGTCATCCATGCCCCTGGTGGACGACTTGTCGTCGATATCGACCCGCACGAGAACGCGACGCTGACCGGACCTGCGGTGCTGCTTCGAGATCTCGACCTCGCAGAGTTCTTGCGATGAGACCACTCTGACATGAGAGAGATCGACTACGACTCATTGATCGCCGAGAGCGAGCGACTCGAGGCTGTGATCGATAAGGATCTAGATCTCACCGGAGAAGATGATCTCTCAGAGAGCGAGATCACGCTCGAATTCAAACCCGATGAGTTCGTCTCGACCCAACTGGCCTTGCAAGATCGCCAAGCGTTACGCCGCGTTCAAGGCCTCTCCACGGAACTCACCGATATCTCAGAGGCCGAGTACCGCCGACTACAACTTGAGCGTGTGATCTTGGTGGGAGTGTGGACGACAGGTACCGCTAAAGATGCTGAGAACTCCATGACAGAGCTTGCGGCTCTTGCGGAGACTGCTGGATCGCAAGTCCTTGATGCCCTGATCCAACGTCGTGACAAGGCTGATCCTGCGACCTTCATTGGATCTGGAAAAGTTGCAGAGCTCAAGGGAATCGTGAAATCGAGCGGTGCGGATACTGTGATCTGTGATGGCGAATTGAGTCCATCGCAATTGAAGAACCTCGAGGACAAGGTCAAAGTGAAGGTGGTTGATCGCACCGCACTGATCCTCGACATCTTCGCTCAGCATGCGAAGAGTCGCGAAGGTAAGGCGCAGGTTGAGTTGGCCCAGATGAGCTATCTCTTGCCGAGGCTTCGTGGTTGGGGGCAGTCGCTCTCGCGCCAGGCTGGCGGCACTGGCGGTATCGGCAGCCGTGGCCCTGGTGAGACCAAGATCGAGATCGACCGTCGAAGGATCCGCGACAAGATGGCGAAGTTGCGTCGCGAGATCAAGGAGATGAAGACCGCACGCGATACCAAGCGCAAGGAGCGCGATGAGAATCGAGTCCCTGCCGTTGCCATCGCTGGGTACACCAACGCTGGGAAATCCTCTCTTCTCAATCGATTGACTGGCGCCGGTGTCTTGGTCCAAGACGCTCTCTTTGCGACCTTGGAGCCGACCGTTCGACGAAGTGAGACGAAAGATGGTCGCCTCTACACCCTCGCCGACACTGTCGGTTTCGTGCGAGACCTTCCGGAACAACTTGTCGAAGTTTTCAAGTCGACCCTTGAGGAAGTACTCCATGCAGATGTGATCATCCATCTCGTCGATGGAAGTAGCCCAGATCCCTTTGGACAGGTGCAATCGGTGCGATCTATTCTGCGAGAGATCGGAGCCGCTGGAATCCCAGAGATCTTGGTCGTGAACAAGGCGGATATCGCAGACCCCGAAGTCTTGGAACTCCTTCTGCGTAACGAGCGCGATGCCTTCGCGATCAGCGTCAAGAGTGGTCGCGGTATCGAGCTACTCAAGAGTGCGATCGAGGAGGCGCTTCCTCGCCCAGCGATTGAGATCGAAGTGGTGATCCCTTATAACCGAGGAGATCTCGTCAATAAGTTCCATCGACTAGGGGAGATCGATCTGGAAGCGCATGAGGAGAGCGGGACTCGAATTCGCGGCAGAGTCGATCGAAGACTCGAGAGCGAATTACTGGTTTTCAGGAGTTAGCGAACCAACGTATCGGTCCGACATGGTCGACGTAGATCGATTGACCTAAGTGGAACTCAGTATTGCCCGAGATCCGCGCCTTGAGAGTGCCGAGATAGGCCGATTCGATCAGACCGAATTCGACGACGGCATCATGACCGTAGTACTCGATCTTGGTCACGATCGCACGTTGTCCGGAATTCGGATCTCGACTCACTGAGATCTCCTCGGGTCTGATGACGATGGTGCCACTCTCACTACTCTCAGGCGAGACGCCAGAGGTGAGCGGATGGAAGATGTTTTCGCCGGCTCTCTTCGCAGGTAGCACGAGAGCATCACCTGTGCTGACCGCTGCGTATGGCGTCGTCGGAGAGAAGTAGACCTCGGCGGGTGTGCCGTGTTGGACGATCCGCCCTTCGCGCATCAAGGCGATCATGTCGGCCGTGACGAGCGCTTCCTCGCGATCGTGAGTGACCATGAGCGCGGTCGTCTCTCGCTTCTTGAGCAGAGTCGATACCTCTTCGCGCAACTCGTTGCGAAGTGCGGCATCGAGAGCAGAGAAGGGTTCATCGAGCAGGACGATCTTCGGTTCGATTGCGAGGGCGCGAGCCAAGGCGACGCGCGTCTGCTGGCCACCGCTGAGCTCTCCTGGCATCCGGTCACCGAAATGGGAGAGACCGATCAACTCAAGCATCTCCGCGACGATGACTCGACGACGATCCTTGGTGTAGTTCTCTTTGTCGAGCGCGAAGGCGATGTTTTCGGCGACGCTCAAGTGAGGAAAGAGCGCGGCCTCTTGTGGGACATAGCCAATCCGTCGCTTATGTGGCGGCAGGACGAGCGATGAGACGCTGACGAGTTGTTTTCCAAAGCGGATCGTGCCGGAAGTCGGTGGAACGAGACCTGCAATCGCACGAAGGAGGGTTGTCTTGCCGCATCCACTTGGCCCCAAGATCGCAGTGAATGTCCCTGCTGCGATGGTGATCGAGAGATCATCGAGGACCTTGCGTGATCCCAAGTGGACGGTGAGTGAGTTGACTTCAAGTGATGTCATATCGACCTACCCCCTTCATCCTGGAACTGCCGATCCGGTCGAGAAAGGATAAAGGTCGGAATCGCCGCGATGAGAATCAAGAGAAGTGCGTAAGGAGCCGCTTCATTGAATCGATTGATCGAAGCCGCAGACCAGATCTCGATAGCAAGGGTGTCGAAGCCGGTGGGGCGAAGCATCAATGTCGCCGGAAGTTCTTTCATCGCAGTGAGGAGGACGAGAAGGAATCCGACGCCGATTCCTGGGGCTGCGAGTGGGATTGTCACTCTTCGCATCGTCTCCCACGGTGAGACGCCGAGTGTGGTGGCAACCTCCTTGAGACCGACTGGAACTCGCTCGATGCTGGTCCGGGTTGCGCCGACACCCTTTGCGAGGAAGAGAAGTGCGTATGCGAAGGCGAGCAGGGCGATGCTCTGATAGAGCCAGGAGATCCTCGAGGAGAAGGCGACGAGCGAGAGACCGAGGACGACTCCAGGGAGTGCGTGCGTGATCAGCACTACTTTCTCTGTGGCAAGAGCGAAGCGACTTCGTGTGGTGATGATGGTCCAAGCGAGCGGTAAGGCAAAGAGGATCGCAATCGTTGCACCGAGGGTCGCCACCACGATGGTGTTGAAGGTCGCAGTTGCAAGGGAGGCGAGATCGATTCCTTGGAAATTGCCGACCATGCGAGTGATCAATACATAGGCCGGGACGGCGAGAGCCAGCAGTGAGTAGGCGATGATCGCTGTGAACGCGAACGCCTTAGGTGTGCGCTTGGTGATCAGCGCAATCTCTTCCTTGATCCGAGAGGAGGAGCGGGTGTTGAAGTTGCGGCGCTGCAGTCTCTCTTCGGCGAAGATCAGCACTGCCGCGAAGATGACAAGTATCAATCCGAGAAGTGCGGCGGATTGGCGATCGAAGGAGGCGCGATAGAGATTCTGGATGGCCCGAGTGAATGTGTCGACGCCAAGGAGTGAGACCGCGCCAAAGTCACTGAAGACATAGAGGATGACCAGGAGGGTGCTTGCTGCGATCGAATTACGGATCTGCGGAAGGATGACACGAGTGAAGACTTGGAAGCGATTGCAACCAAGAGACCTAGCGACGTCGACCTGCACTTTGTCGATACGCCGCAGCGCTGCGAACGCGGCTAAAAGGATGTAAGGCATGGTGCTGAAGGTGAGGACCAGGGCTGCAGCCCAGAGTCCCCTGAAGTTTGGCCAGATCGCTATCCAGCAATAGGTGAAGACGTATGAGGGGATGGCAAGGGGGAGTGCTGAGATGGCGAGCAAGAGGCCGCGGCTGCGAAAGTTGCTCGAGAAGATGAGGCTGGCAAAGAGGGTGCCAATCAATACAGCGAGAGTGGCAACGACGATCGCGAGGGTGAATGTATTGAGAATGATCTCGATCGTCTTCGGTCGAAAGAGGATCGCCAGTAACTCTTCACCTGAGATGCTTCGAACGCGAAGAATCAGGTAAAGGAATGGGATGCTCGCTAGTGAAAGAAGCGAGGCAGTCAGAGCGAGACCGGCAAGACGGAAAGGTGATTGTTTCGCCTTGCCGGTCTCTGGCCTATCAATGGCCAGGGTCAGAGCAATCCCACCTTGATCAGAAGTTCTTGTGTCGCCTTGAGGTCACGGAGCGCATTGAGGTCGACGGCAGGCGCAGCGATCTCGTTCAGAGCTGGCAACCCAGTAGGACCGGCAAGACCATCAAGGAGTGAGTACTCCTTCGTGTCTGCAACGAACTTCTTCTGAGTGGATTCCCGAAGGAGATACTCGATCAAGGCTGAGGCAGCATCTCCTCGCTTCGATGTGGCGAGAATTCCGGCGCCGGAGACATTGATCATGTTCCCGAGGTCCCCATCAGCGAAGAAGCCATCCTTGACGGAGATTTCTCGTCCCAATGCCTTGGCCACTTCGAAGACGTAGTAATGGTTGACAAGACCTAGGTCGATCTCGCCATTCTCTATCGCTTCGACGATCATCGCGTTCTTCTCGTAGTACTTGGGTTCATTTGCCACGAGTGCCCGTAACCACTGCTCAGCCGCGGCATCTCCATTGGCAAGCCGAAGCGCAGTGACGAATGCCTGGAATGAGGAGTTGGTAGGGGCTATTCCAAAGCGACCCTGATATCGAGGGTTTGTCATGTCGAGGTATGAGGAGGGCAACTGACCTACGCGCTCAGGGCTGTAGGCGAATACTCGAGCTCGACCTGTCACTCCAACCCACTTCGAATCCGCGGAGGCAAAGCGAGTCGGTACCTTGGAGATGATCTCGGCGGGTAGATCTGCAAGGAGACCTGCCTCGGCTACCGCTCCAAGAGAGCCAGCATCCTGGGAGAGGAAGAGGTCGGCAGGGGAGTTCTCACCCTCCTCGAGGATCTGAGCGGCGAGTTCTGCAGAATCACCATAACGGACGTTGAGCTTGATTCCACTTTCAGCTTCGAAGGCTGCCAAGAAAGGGGCGATGAAGGTTTCGCTTCGCCCGGAGTAGATCGTGAGTTCTTTGCTCTCTGAACTGGAGTCAGAGGAGCAACCCGCAAGGAGGCTTGCCGTGATGATGGCAAGCGCGGCGATCGATAAGTGTCTCTTCTTCACGTTCTTCACGTTTTTCCTCTCTAGGACGGCGGCTGTCGCAACCTGGAGAGCAGGGTAAAAGAGAGTTTCGAATAACGCAACAAAAACGTTGCCTAATTAGCGCTCGCTTGGAGTGAGTTTCGTTACCGTACTGACCGAAGGACTGCGGTCACCTTTCCGAGGATCTCAGCCTTGTCACCGGGAATCGGGGCGTAGGCATCGTTGGCGGGCAGGAGCCAGACCTTGCCGTTCTTCACGGAGAAGGTCTTTACCGTCGCCTCACCATCGATCATGGCAGCGACGATCTCGCCCTTATTGCAATCCTTCTGGGATCGGACGACTACATAGTCCCCATCGCAGATTGCGGCGTCGACCATGGAATCCCCAACGACCTTGAGCATGTAGAGCTCGCCCTCTCCGACCAGAGTCGCTGGAAGCGGGAAGACCTCTTCTACCTCTTGCTCGGCGAGGATCGGTGCGCCAGCTGCGATGCGACCCACGAGGGGTACGGCATGGGTCTTGGCGACCTCGGCCCCACTCTCGGAGATCCCCTTGATCTCGACCGCTCGACCTCGGGAGGGGTCACGGCGGATGAAGCCCTTGGCCTCCAGTTCACCGAGTTGGTACTTGACGCTAGAGGGGGAGGCAAGACCTGCGGCTTGGGCGATCTCTCGCATGGTGGGTGGGTAGCCACGCTCTTCAACGGACTTACGGATGACCTCGAGGATCGCGTGTTGGCGCTGGGTCAGACCGGTGCCATCGGGCAGGGAGTCGGGGAGTTCAAGGATCTCGCTCATGGGGTAAGGCTACGGGGGGAGAGGGAAAAATTCAAACAAATGTTCGAAAAAAACTTGCTGGTGTCGGAGGGGAGGTGTACCTTTCGGTTTAGAACAGGTGTTCGAACACTATCCCCGGTGTCGATGACCCTGTTGTGAAGGCAAGTGACGCAATGACCACATACGCAATCGCCACGACGATCCCATCACTTCAGTTGGCGGAAAAACCATTGAAAAACAGCGCTTTTCGAGGGGTTCGTTTGACGAAGCGGGGCCGACTGATCTCAAGAATCGCGTTAGTGGCCTCGATGTCGATCCTCATCGCGAGTGGCTATTCGGCGCTTTCAGGGGTATCCGCAGATACATCGGAAAGTGGGGAGAGCGGACGAGAGCACCTCGAGGTAATCGTGGTTGCCCCTGGCGAAAGCCTCTGGTCGATCGCCAAACTCCTTGGGGGCGATCAAGAGGAGAACGTCGCCCGGATCATCGAGCTCAACGCGCTCAGCACGCCGAGCCTTTCTGCTGGTACGCGCTTGATCATCCCGACACGCGGGTAAATGCCAGGGAACCCTCAACTCCGGGTCTACAGTTACCACTAGATGTTGGGGTGATTTTGCGATAACCTTCCACACCTAGTGGTCTTCAGCCACTTTTGAGGAAGTTTCGGGATACACCCACATCTGGGAAATTCCCAATATTGAAAGGTTAGACACGCCGATGATCTGTCCCTTCTGCCGACACGATGACTCCAGGGTCATCGACTCTCGGCCAGTCGAAGAGGGCAGCGCCATCCGTCGAAGGAGAGAGTGCACTCAGTGCGGCTCTCGTTTCTCCACCCAGGAGACCTCGATCTTGGCGATCATCAAGCGAAGCGGGGCCACAGAGCCCTTCAGTCGCGAGAAGGTGATCAACGGCGTCCGAAAGGCTTGTCAGAACCGCCCGGTGGATGAGGATGATTTAGCACTCCTCGCACAACGAGTGGAAGAGAGCCTCCGGGCAACGGGCCAGGCAGAGATCGAAGCGCAAGAAGTGGGCATGGCAATCCTTGCGCCACTCCGTGAACTCGATGAGGTCGCCTACCTGCGTTATGCCTCGGTTTACCGTAACTTCTCCTCCCTTGACGACTTCGAAGGCGAGATCGCATTGTTGCGAGCGATGCCATCGAATTCCTCATCCGAGATTTCATCGCGAACTTCCCCCGCGAATCTTCCCTCCAAGTACAACGCTTCCCCAAGCGATCTATCCCCGCGGATCAAAACAACTTAACAACACCAGGAAATCGGAGCTATAGAAATGTCAGATACGGTCATCAATCGACCCTCTTCGAAGTCGAAGAACAAAGGCCTCACCATCGAGCGTCTTTACACAACCGCAGGGAAGCATCCATACGACGAAGCCACATGGGAACGTCGCGATGTCGTCCAGACCAACTGGAAGAGCGGCGAGGTCATCTTCGAACAACGAGGCGTCGAGTTCCCAGATTTCTGGTCGGTCAATGCATCGACCATCGTCACCACCAAGTACTTCCGTGGTGCAGTCGGACATGAGAATCGTGAATGGTCGCTCCGCCAAGTCATCGATCGCGTCGTCCTGACATATGTCCGCGCAGGAAAGCAATTCGGTTACTTCGCAACCGATGCTGATGCAGAGATCTTCGAACACGAGTTGACATGGATGTTGATGCACCAAGTCTTCTCATTCAACTCACCAGTCTGGTTCAACGTCGGAACCGCTGCACCACAACAGGTCAGCGCATGCTTCATCCTCTCCGTCGATGACACTATGGATTCGATCCTCAACTGGTACCGCGAAGAAGGAATGATCTTCAAAGGTGGATCCGGTGCCGGTCTCAACCTCTCCCGCATCCGCTCTGCCAAAGAGCTCCTAAGCTCTGGTGGAAATGCATCCGGACCGGTCTCATTCATGCGTGGTGCTGATGCATCAGCAGGAACCATCAAGTCCGGTGGCGCAACACGTCGCGCCGCAAAGATGGTCGTTCTTGATGTAGACCACCCAGATATCGAAGAGTTCATCGAGACCAAGGTCTCTGAAGAAGAGAAGATTCGCGTCCTCCGTGATGCTGGTTTCGACATGGATCTCGGCGGCAAGGACATCATCTCGGTCCAATATCAGAACGCGAACAACTCAGTTCGTGTATCCGATGAGTTCATGCGCGCCTATGAGAACGGTCAAGATTTCGGACTCCGCGCTCGCGCAACCGGCGAAGTGATTGAGACGATCTCTGCCAAAAACCTCTTCCGCAAGATGTCGGAAGCAGCATGGGCTTGCGCTGATCCAGGTATCCAATACGACGACACCATCAACGATTGGCACACCAATCCAGAGACCGGTCGCATCAATGCATCCAATCCTTGCTCGGAGTACATGTCACTCGACAACTCCTCATGCAACCTCGCATCACTCAACTTGATGAAGTTCCTCAAGGAAGACGGTTCATTCGACGCGAAGTCATTCACCAAGGCCGTCGAGATGATCATCACTGCAATGGATATCTCGATCTGCTTCGCAGACTTCCCAACAGAAGCGATCGGTGAGACCACTCGTGCATATCGTCAGCTCGGTATCGGATATGCCAACCTCGGTGCGCTCTTGATGGCGAGCGGAATGCCATATGACAGCGATGCCGGACGTTCACTCGCCGGTTCGATCACATCCTTGATGACTGGCGTCTCCTATCGTCGCTCCGCCGAGTTGGCAGGAATCGTCGGTGCCTACGACGGTTATGCCCGCAACGCAGCCGCACATACACGTGTGATGAAGAAGCATCAGGCAGCATCGCTCTCGGCGAAGTCAATGTCTGAGATCGATCGCAGCGTCTGGGCTGAGGCGAACAAGGCTTGGGACGAAGGCGTGAAGATCGGCGAAACCAATGGCTGGCGTAACGCGCAGGCCTCGGTTCTCGCACCGACCGGCACCATCGGTTTGATGATGGATTGCGACACCACTGGTATCGAGCCAGACCTCGCCTTGGTCAAGTTCAAGAAGTTGGTCGGCGGCGGATCGATGCAGATCGTCAACCAGACCGTGCCACTAGCGCTCAAGCGACTCGGTTACACCGACGAGACGATCGAAGCCGTGGTCGAGTACATCGCCGCCAATGGAAACGTCATCGATGCACCAGGTCTCAAGAAGGAGCATTACGACGTCTTCGATTGCGCCATGGGTGTAAGTCCGATCCAAGCCATGGGCCACGTACGGATGATGGCTGCTTGCCAGCCATTCCTCTCCGGCGCGATCTCAAAGACCGTCAACCTCCCAGAGAGCGCGACTGTCGAAGAGGTGGAAGAGGTCTATTACCAAGGTTGGAAGCTCGGCCTCAAGGCGCTCGCTGTCTACCGCGACAACTGCAAGGTCGGCCAACCGCTCTCTGATGGCAAGGCAGCAAAGAAGGAAGAGAGTTCTTCGGCCTCAGCTCCTGCTCCTGCTGTCCGCAAGCGACTACCAAAGTCACGTCCATCGCGAACCACATCGTTCTCAGTCGCTGGCGCAGAGGGATACCTCACCGCCGGTACCTATGAAGACGGTGCCCTCGGCGAGATCTTCTTGAAACTCGGCAAGCAAGGTTCGACCCTTGCCGGAGTGATGGATGCCTTCTCGATCGCAGTTTCGATCGGTCTGCAATACGGAGTTCCTCTCGAGACCTATGTCGAGAAGTTCACCAACCTCCGATTCGAGCCAGCGGGTATGACCGATGACAAGGATGTTCGCATGGCACAGTCGATGATGGATTACATCTTCCGACGACTTGCCCTTGATTACCTTCCCTTCGAGACTCGTTCAGCGATGGGGCTCTACACCGCAGCAGAGCGTGCAAATGCACTCGACAGCGGTGAATATGCGCAAGCAGCCCCTGCAGTCGCTCCAGCACCGGTTGAGATCACGATCGAATCGAAGGCGCCAGCCGTCGATACTTCGACCGTCGGATCTTCGACCGAACTCTTGGAGAAGATCTCAGGTTTCAAGAGCGATGCACCTCTCTGCATGACATGCGGAGTGAAGATGCGCCCATCAGGTGCCTGCTATGTCTGCGAAGGATGTGGATCCACATCTGGTTGCAGTTGATCAGTAGTAGAGAATCAGCCCCCGCAAGGGGGCTGATTTGTTTTCCGGGTGGATAGAACATTGGCTTGGGATTGACTCTTGATCAGGATGGATCTTTGAATACCAAACTCACATCGACTCTCAAAGCAGCGGTCGAGTCGATCGGTGGAAGTGATCGCCCAGGCCAAGTCGAGATGGCAGAAGCGATTGATGAGGCCATCTCATCTGGCACCCATCTCTTGGTGCAGGCTGGCACTGGTACCGGCAAGTCACTCGCATACCTCATACCCGCTCTAGCGAGCGGTAAGCGAGCTCTCGTTGCAACATCGACTCTTGCCTTGCAACGCCAACTTGTAGAACGCGATCTTCCGCGAATCAAGGAAGGAGTTGAGAAGGCCTTAGGGCGTGAGATCTCATTCGCTGTCTACAAGGGGGTAGGGAACTATCTCTGCAAGCAAAAACTCTTTGGAACCCCTGACCTCGATACCGATGCATTGATCGAAGTCTCCACTCTCGAGCGAGAAGCGAAACGACTGCGGGAATGGAGTCAGATCGCAGGTATCTCCGGGGATCGCGATGATGCTCCCGAGGTCGATCGCAGGGTTTGGGCCGCGAGTTCTGTAAGCGGTAGGGAGTGCATGGGGGCCGAGGAGTGTCCTTTCGGTAGCACCTGTTTTGCGGTCGTAGCGAAGGCGAAAGCGCAGAACGCAGATATCGTCGTCACTAATCACACCCTCCTTGCCATCGAAGTGGTCGACTCACACCCGATCCTTCCTGATCGCGATGTTGTGATCCTCGATGAGGCGCATGATTTCGTCGATCGCACCACTCAGGCCGTGACAGAGGAATTGACTGCAGCGCGAGTATTGCGAGCCGCATCGCTCTATCGGAAGTATGCCGGCGAAAAGGCATCTGGACCGGGCCACGAACTCACTGCAGCGGGTGAGGAATTCGAAGATGAGATGACGAGCTTTCGAGATCACTTCCTCTCCGCAACAAACGAACAACGCCGCCTAACAGAACTTCCTTCATCACTCGAATCATCGATACGCAGGGTGAAGGAGTGCAGCGAGGCGATCTCCGCAAGGCTTGCGAGTGAAGAGTCGATTGAGAGCGTCGACCTCCTCGCAGAGCGAGCGCGAGTCAAAGGCGCGATCAATGAGATCAAGACGGTGACGACAAAGATGCTTCGTCTACAAGATGCACAGGTGCTTTGGTACGAACCGACATTCAATACCCTCTATCTGGCCCCTCTCGAAGTCTCCGAAGTACTGGCCTCGAATCTCTTCGCACACGGACCGGTCATCGCAACGAGCGCCACTCTCAAAGTCGGTGGAAGCTTCGAATCGATCAAGCGCGGACTTGGCATCAATGAGGTTGAAGATGTGAAGACACTCGATGTCGGGTCACCTTTCGACTTCGAACGACAAGGGATGCTCTATCTCGCCTCACACCTGCCAGAGCCCACCCGTGATGGCCCAACTCAAGAAGCTCTGGATGAACTAGGGGAGTTGATCGAAGCGGCGGGCGGTAGGACTCTCGCACTCTTCTCTTCGTGGCGAGGCGTCGAAGCAGCCGACATGCATCTACGTAAGGTTCTCGCTGATCTTGAGTTCACGATCATCACTGCTCGTCGGGGCGATCCCATCGGATCTTTGGTGGAGAGGTTTGCCCATGATGAGAGGTCGATACTGATCGGCACCATCTCGCTCTGGCAAGGCGTGGATGTACCTGGCCCTGCTTGCACACTCGTCGCTATCGATCGAATTCCTTTTCCGCGTCCTGATGATCCGGTGATGGCGGCACGAAGTGAGCAGGCTGATAGCGCAGGAGGCTCAGGTTTCATGGATGTATCGCTGCCACGCGCTGCACTCTTGCTCGCACAAGGAAGTGGTCGATTGATTCGATCAATCGAGGATCGTGGCGTTGTGGCAATCCTCGATTCTCGGATCACAAGGAAGCGCTACGGAAAGATCTTGGTCGAATCGATGCCACCTTTCTGGCGTACCGAGGATGGTGCTTTAGTCAAAGAGTCATTGCGAAGACTCGATGAGAGTCTTGATGCTGGGCCAGGCCTTGGCAAAGCTCGCGTGTAGAGGAAGTAGTTCTACCTTTTCCATCTCCACCCAGGTCGCTTCGACCGTCTCGTGATTGCTCTCGCCGATAGCGAAGTGGTCGAGGGCGTGCGCGATGATGGTCTCGTAGCGCCAGTCACCATGATCATCTGAGAAGCGAAATGCGCGCTCAAGATCGATCATCTCGCCATTGATACCGATCTCCTCCATCGCTTCACGGATCGCTGCTTCATCCCAGTTTTCATGTGAGTCGCGAGCGCCACCGGGGATTCCCCAGGTGCCTCCGTTATGGACCCATGGTGCGCGAAGTTGAAGAAGTACTTGGCTGGATCGGACGAGCAAGAGTCCCGCCGCTCCATTGAGTCCCCAGTGGCGAGAACCGCAACGGCATTCGATCCAACCATCGCCATCGCGCGCTGCCATGAGTTGAGTTTTCCACAGCAATTGGAAACCCACACCTTAGGAGGACCACCCCAGAATCAAGTGGACTTCTCCCTACCTTGGCGCGATGTTTTCGCGAATACTGCTATCCCTGGCTCTCGTCACTTCGATGATCGTCGTCCCGACTCACACCGCGCAAGCAGAGGAGTGCTCGACTGAGGAATGCATCTCAGTCACTGCTGATGATGAGAGCGATGAAGTTGTCGTCTCATTGATGAGGCCAGGATCTCGCAAGGAAAGTGTGCGCCCGAGAAGAGCTCCACGAGTCTCAGGATCATTCAGTGCAATGGCTGATCCGAAGCGAACATGGATTCCTTATCATCCCGATCTCTACGCAGCTTGGCGTGAAGCGGCCAGAAAGGCGGCTGCGACGCGATCAGAGCGTCGTCGCTCATCTTCGACGAGCAATCGATCAGAGGTCGTAACTGCCTCCCTTTCGGATCGCGTCAGTCAATTGATTCCCCTCGGCTCGCTGCAAACACAACCACCAGAGGGAGCGGTAATCGGTCGCCCGGTCTATTTCTGGAGCCCTACTCCGACCTCGTTTGACGTCACCATAAGAGTCTCGGGAGTCCCGGTAAGGCTGGAGCTGACTCCCAGCTTCGAATGGAGATACGGGGATGGTCTCATCGAGACCACACGCACCACATCGTTCCCAGGTGCCCCTTATCCATCACCTCTCAACACCTTCACCTACTACCAACCTGGCGCCAAGGAGATCTCATTGATCACTACCTGGAGTGGTGATTTCACTGTCGCAGGAGTGAAGGCTCCAATCAAGGGAAAGATCACTCAGCGAAGTACGAAGATTCTTGACGTTCGTGAGGCTCCCCATCGCCTCCTTGATTAGCGAGAGAAATCCACATTGGCTCTCACTTGCACAGGTGGGATGAATCTGTCGGCGCACGATCTCCCATCTGTCCCACTCTTGGAGACATGACAAGAAACAGATCGCAATCCGATGACAAGATCAACTCTTCACTGACCGAATCGATCACCCTCGAATTAGAGCTCTTGAGTGAGATCGACTACCGACATGATCCGAAACCAGCGCAACGCGAGGGAGTACAAGCCCTCAAGGCATTGATCGCAGGGTTCGGGCTCGAGGACTTCTCTCCCGATCCCGCCACGATCGCACTCCTCTTGATGCGACTTCGCGATCTACAAGTCCGCGACTTCGCGCTCGGGTGTATGGAGCGCAACGATCTTGAGAAGCATGTGGAGATGTGGCAGTGGGTTGTTCGCATCGCGCCCACTCGATTCCTTGCCCCACCTGCCACATTGCTCTCTGCTATCTCTTATGAGGTCGGAGATCTGGCTCTAGCAACGAGTTCATTGGAGCAGGCTCTTGAGGCCGATGACACTTATCCGTTGGCACTACTTCTCAAACGCGTCTTCAACGCAGGGTGGCCGGCAGAGACCTTCGCCACTATGCGAACAGAGCTCCATCCCAAGATCACTAGCGCGATCTTCGATGATTGATCGCTCCATTGATTGGGCATAGAAGAAGACCTATCGAGCCCAGCCCCGGGTTGTAGGATTTATCAGCATTGTTACATCGAGTGATGTTGCAGTGTCGATGTCAGATTTTGACCACCCGGACTCGATTGAGGGAGTTACGAAATGCTCATTGGCGTTCCAAAAGAGATCAAAAACCATGAGTATCGTGTTGCCATCACTCCCGCCGGAGTGAAGGAGTTCATCAACCACGGACATAAGGTCGTCATCGAGAAGGGTGCAGGGCTCGGCTCTGCTATCTCAGATGATGTCTATCGTGTCGCAGGAGCGGAGATCCTCGATACTGCGCAAGAGGTCTGGGCTCGCGCCGAGATGATCTTGAAGGTCAAAGAACCCATTGCACCCGAGTATCCCTTGATGAGAGAGGGCCAAGTCCTCTTCACATATCTACATCTCGCTGCTTCTAGGGATTGCACTGATGCATTGATCAAGAGTGGAATCACTGCGATCGCCTATGAGACCGTCGATGTCAACGGTTACCTTCCATTGCTTGCTCCGATGAGCGAGGTCGCCGGTCGCATGTCGGTTCAGGTAGGTGCCACTGCTCTCCAGAAGAGCAATGGTGGCCGCGGCGTCCTCCTTGGTGGCGTCCCAGGGGTACGTCCAGGACGCGTCGTGATTCTCGGTGGCGGAGTCGCTGGAGTCAACGCAGCGACGATCGCCCATGGCATGCGCGCCGAAGTGACAATCCTCGATGTCAACGCTCGTCGACTGGTCCAACTCGATGAACTTTTCCAAGGAAATGTCAGGACTCTCGCTTCGAACTCCTATGAGATCGAGGATCAGGTTCTGTCGGCGGATCTTGTGATCGGTGCGGTCTTGGTGCATGGCGCGAAGGCGCCACGCCTTGTCAGCAACGAGCTGGTCAAGCGGATGAAGCCTGGCAGCGTGCTTGTCGATATCGCCATCGATCAAGGTGGTTGCTTTGAGGATTCGAAGCCGACGACCCACGCAGACCCGACTTTCCCAGTCCATGGGTCCACCTTCTACTGCGTAGCAAACATGCCTGGCGCGGTCCCGAACACTTCCACCTATGCCCTGACCAACGTCACCCTCCGGTATGCCCTTGCGCTTGCCGATAAGGGCTGGCAGAAGGCGATGGACGAGGATTCAAGTCTCGCGCTCGGCCTCAATGTCCATCTGGGCAAGATCTACTACCAGGCGGTGGCTGAGGCCCATGGCCTGGAGAGCGTTTCTCGGTAGACAACTTCGCGCCTCATCCCTAAGTTACGCACCAGGTCACGAGTTCCAGTTCGGATCGATTTCGTAAGGCCCCGGCTGACTGGACGGCAACCCTCCACCGCGGTGGGGTGCTCCGGGTGAAGACCAGGTGCGATGAAAGTCATCGCACAAGCGCGGGTCTGTCAACGACTGCCAGGTCCGGCTTATTTGATGTTCGGAAATGGAAAAGTTCTAATGAAGGTAAAGTCAAAGAAATTCAAGCTATCTATCATCGGAATCCTCTTTGCTGCGCTCGCGCTGAGCGGTTGCGGATCCTCCAGCGATGAGAGTTCGAGCGCGAGCAGTGAGTGCACCCCTGGTGAACTCGCTACCGTTGAATCCGGTTTCCTCACAATCGGAACAGGTGAGCCTGCTTACTACCCATGGGTGATCGATGATGCTCCAGAGTCGGGCAAGGGCTTCGAGGCTGCGGTTGCATATGCAGTAGCAGAAGAGCTCGGATACACAGCTGATCAGGTCAAGTGGATTCGAACCACATTCGATGGCGCGATCGCACCAGGACCTAAGGAGTTCGACTTCAATCTCCAGCAATACTCGATCACAGATGAGCGCAAGGAAGTCGTCGACTTCTCCTCGCCTTACTACAAGGCAAATCAAGCCATCGTCTCCTTCGAAGGAAGCAACATCCAGTCTGTGACTGACCTCGCTGGTTTGGCGAGCGCCGGTGCAAAACTCGGTGCAGCTGTCTCTACGACCTCCCTCGAAGCGATCGAAGCGCTTGGCCTGACGCCATCGGTGTTCAACAACAACGCTGATGCTGTCGCAGCACTGAAGAACAAGCAGATCGATGGAATCGTCGTCGATCTTCCTACCGCCTTCTATCTCGCTGCAGTTGAGATCGATCAAGGCGTCATCGTCGGTCAGATCGACGGTAGCGACTCGGGCGATCAGGGCTTTGGACTCTTGCTCTCGAAGGACAACCCGATCACCGGTTGCGTCTCGACAGCAGTCGATGCCATAGCTGCAAGCGGTGCCCTCGCTGCGATCACTGAAGAGTGGCTCGCAGATGCTGCCGGCGCACCTGTGCTCAAGTAATCCTTCCTGGACTATTCGAGCAAGCAAGAAGTAAGTTCAATGACGTCGACCATATCGGGCGCATGAGGAGTGAGTTATGAGTGCTCCCGATATGGCAGACGGTTGGCGACCGAGCGAAGAAGAGCTCGCAAGGCGCCAGCAAAGAAGAGCCCGTAATCGCAAGAACGCCGCTATAGCCTCAATCTCCAGCGTCCTTGTCCTCGGCGCTCTCATCGTCATCTTGGTCACGTCGCCAGGATGGATCTCCCTCCGCGACACTTTCTTCAAGTGGGCTTATGGCGTCGAGATCTTGCCGAAGGTGCTTCTTGGATTCAGTACCAATGTCACATTGACCCTCATCGCGGGCACTTCTGTGGCGATCCTCGGTCTCGGTCTCGCGTTGATCAGAACCTCTCGTTCACCAGCGTTGACTCCCTTTCGTTTCCTCGCAACTCTCTACGTCGATGTCTTCCGAGGCATCCCCATGCTGCTTGTCATTCTCTTGGTGGGATTTGGAATCCCCGCGCTGCAGATCCCCGGAGTGACCAACAGCGTCCTCATTCTCGGAACCATCGCCGTCATCATCACCTACACCGCCTATGTGACCGAGGTGATTCGAAGCGGCATCCTCACCGTCCATCCAAGTCAACGGGCTGCGGCTCGCTCTTTGGGGCTCACTCACTTCCAAACTCTGCGTCATGTCGTCTTGCCACAGGCTCTCAAGCGAGTCACGCCACCGCTGCTCAATGATCTAGTGGCGCTCATCAAGGACACTGGATTGATCTCAATACTCGGTGTCACGGATGCAGTTCGAGCGGCTCAGATCCAGACGGCGAAAAGCTTCAACTACACCCCTTATGTCATTGCAGCGTTGGTCTTCCTTGCGGTGACGATCCCGCTGACCCGTTACACCGATCGAGCACTACGTCGCTCGATGGAGGCCCAGAATGCGCAGGGCTCGGCATGAGTGCGCTCCTCTCAGTCAAGAACGTCAGAAAGACTTTCGGCGATGAGATCGTCCTTGCTGACATCTCCTTTGAGGTCGAGGATCACAGCGCGACGGTCTTCATCGGTGCATCAGGAAGCGGCAAGTCCACTCTTCTTCGTTGCATCAACCTCTTGGAGCAAATCGACGATGGCGTGATGAGCCTTGATGGCCAGGAGATCACCGCTGTCGATATCGACCCCGATCAGGTTCGACGCCGTCTCGGGATGGTCTTCCAGTCCTTCAATCTCTTTCCCCATATGTCGGTGATCAAGAACATCACGCTCGCTCCCATCCAGGTCCATGGCATCCCCAAAGAGGAGGCGTACGAGAAAGCCCTCGCGCTCTTGGACCGATTCGGACTCCGCGAGAAGGCAGATCAGTACCCGGACCGACTTAGCGGGGGACAACAGCAACGTGTTGCGATCATTCGCTCCTTGGCTTGTGGACCAAGACTCTTACTCCTTGATGAGATCACCTCTGCGCTCGATCCGGTCCTCGTCAATGAGGTCTTGGTGACGGTTCGTGACCTCAAGAACGATGGCATGACGATGGTGATCGCGACCCATGAGATGGGCTTTGCCAAACAGGTGGCTGATCAACTCTGCTATCTCCACCGAGGTCGAATCCTTGAGCGCGGAAGCGCTGCGGAAGTGATCGACGACCCGAAGGAACCCGAAACGAAGGAGTTCCTGGCTCGAGTCCATAGCGCTGGACGGCTCTAAAACGGCTCTAGGAAGAGGCCTCATCTCTCCACAACTACTCTCGTTGAGCCTGATGAGGCGAACGGCGGCGATTCTGACTCGCCGAGGCCTGTGGATAATTTATAATATGCCTGCCCAGGAAAGTGTCGAGACCGACTGAATCAGATCAGTAGGTCAAAAACCAAAGGACTCATCTTGCCTGTATCTCGTGCGCCCAAAAAGCAGTCCCCGAAGAAATCCGGGAAGAAAGTCTTAGCTGCTAAGGGCAAGAGTAAGAAGACGGTTGCCTCGAAAAAGGCCCAACCTAAGTCAAGCACGAGCAAGTTCGCTCCGATCAGAACGATTGCGAAGCCTGCGGCGCAGCCGAAGGCGAAGAAGAAGGTCGTCGCAAAGAAGAGCGCTGGTCCACGACGATTCCCAACCAAAGCCGAACTCGAAGCCTTGAAGTCGACAGGGACAAGCGCTGCGAAGCACGACAAGGTAAGCGCTGGTCCACGACGATTCCCAACCAAAGCCGAACTCGAAGCCATGAAGGCGGCTCGGGACGGAGTTCCCGCAACGTCAACTCCAGCTAAGGCGACTGCGGCAAAGAAGGTCATCGTCGACGGCGAAGAAGTCGAACTCGAAGAAGTCGAACTTGAAGATCTCGAAGCCATCGCTACTGAAGGTGGCGAGGGTGAAGAAGGTGAAGATAAGAGTGATGTTCGCGTCGTCAATCTCACCGAAGAAACGCCACGTGAAGAGGGTGAGTTCACTCTCAAGGATTCCGAAGAAGACGATGCACCACCACAGACGGTTCTCACTGCCGGTGCGACAGCAGACCCAGTCAAGGATTACCTCAAGCAGATCGGTCGCGTAGCACTTCTCAATGCTGAACTCGAGGTCGAACTTGCGATGCGCATCGAAGCCGGACTCTTCGCAGAGGAGAGGCTCGCAAAGGATAAGAAGTTGGATCGCTCCCTCAAGCGAGAGCTCGAGTGGATCGCCGAGGATGGAAAGAGGGCGAAGAACCACCTCCTTGAGGCGAACTTGCGACTCGTGGTTTCGCTCGCAAAGCGTTACACCGGTCGTGGAATGCTCTTCTTGGACTTGATCCAGGAAGGAAACCTTGGTCTCATCAGAGCCGTTGAGAAGTTCGATTACACCAAGGGTTACAAGTTCTCGACATATGCGACATGGTGGATCCGACAAGCAATCACCCGCGCCATGGCGGATCAGGCGCGAACCATCCGTATCCCGGTTCACATGGTTGAAGTCATCAACAAACTCGCACGAGTTCAGCGCCAGATGTTGCAAGATCTCGGTCGCGAACCGACGCCGGAAGAGCTGGCGAAGGAACTCGATATGACTCCGGAGAAGGTCGTTGAGGTCCAGAAGTACGGCCGTGAGCCAATCTCCCTCCACACTCCGCTCGGCGAGGAAGGCGACAGCGAATTCGGTGACCTGATCGAAGACTCCGAAGCGATCGTTCCTGCAGAGGCTGTCTCATTCACCATCTTGCAAGAAGAACTCCACAAGGTCCTCGACACCATGTCTGAGCGTGAAGCTGGCGTAGTCAAGATGCGATTCGGTCTCACCGATGGACAGCCGAAGACCCTCGATGAGATCGGCAAGGTCTACGGCGTGACCCGAGAGCGAATTCGTCAGATCGAATCGAAGACGATGTCCAAACTTCGTCATCCATCGCGCTCACAATCCCTGCGCGATTACCTTGACTAGGAATGAACTCAAGAAAACTAGGAATCTAGGATCAAAGGGGAGTAACGATGTCTGATCGCGTAACGATGAGAGTCAAGCCAAACGGATCCATTCGAGTCACCGGAACTGTCGACTTCGTCGATGGTGATGGAAACGTAATCGAGAGCAAGACCGACTTCTCACTCTGCCGATGTGGTCATTCGAAGGAAAAGCCCTACTGCGACGGCTCTCACCGTGAGGCCGGCTTCACCGCCGAATAGCCATCCGCTCTGGCGCGATGGCATTGAGGGGCTATCGCTTCCTGTCCTCAATTCTGACGTCGCGTGTGATGTAGCGATCATCGGTGGTGGCTTCTCAGGACTTTGGTCCGCATTCCACCTTCTCGCATTCGATCCGACACTCTCTATCGCAATCTTCGAGCGCGAGGAAATCGGATTCGGTGCATCAGGTCGAAATGGTGGTTGGGTCTCTGCCGACTACCCCGTCGAACGAAAGACTCTCGCAAGCCGTTATCCAGACCGCGACATAGGGGCGTTCTCTGATCTCTTGGCGCGAGGAGTCGATGAGATCGGCGAGATCGCGCGCAAGATCTCGCCACGATCCGATTATCGCAAGGCAGGTTCCCTCATCTTCGCGACCAATCAGATTCAACTGCGGCGACTGCAGGGGTCGATTGATGAGAGACATCATCTTCTGAGTGCTCGCGAGACGCACCAGAAGGTGTCCATTCCCTCTGCCCTCGGTGGACTCTTCACCGAGGAATGTGCAACGGTCAATCCACGAGGGCTCCTCCTTGACCTCGCCATCCATCTTAGGAATCGCGGCGTTGCTCTCTACCAACATTCAAGTGCATTGCGTCAATCAGGATCTCTCTTCGTCAACGATCATCCAGTTCGAGCGAAGTGGACCATTGACGCGAGAGAAGCCTTTCGTAAGCCAAGCCGGGCCCAAATTCCACTCTACTCGCTGATGGTCGCGACTGAGCAGCTCTCCGCAAGCCAGCAGGGTGCAGTGGGCTGGAACCCTGGACTTGCGATCGCTGAGGCAACGAACAATGTCAACTATGCGCAGATGACGAGCGATGCCCGCCTTGCAGTCGGTGGACGCGGTGCGCGCTACCCCTTCGGCTCTCGCCTTGATCCACGGTTGGAGTCGGAAAGCGCTACACATCACGAGCTGACCAAGATGATCAAGGAGTGGTTTCCCAGTCTCGCAAAGATCGAGATCACGCACCATTGGGGTGGCGCGATCGCGATCCGGCGCAATTGGGAGAGTCGCATCGTTGTGAACAAAGAAGAGGGCTTTGCTCAACTTGGCGGCTATGTTGGCGATGGAATGACGATGAGTTTCATCGCTGCGCGTGCAGTGGCTGCTGAGATAACTCGAGGCGAGAGGTTGCTCGCTTCGATGCCGATCAGCTCAGGGTCTGAGCGAGAGAGGAAGTGGCCGATAGAGCCTCTTCGCTATCTGGGAGCCAATGCCCTCTTTTCAAACATCCGGGCATTGGATCATGCAGAGTCGAGGGCCAAGAAGAGTCGAATCAGGAGTGCGCTGATGAAGGTGATCGGGAAATGATCTACGGAAGTGCCAGATCACTCACTGGCGAGACGGTGCGTCTCGTCGTGAATGTGAACCGACTGCGCCCTAAGACCCTCGGCATATGCCTTAGCGTGGTGCGAGCAGAAGAAGAGGTGGAGACCTGAGAGGAGAGTGGCTCGGACATAGGCCTGTGCGCCACAGCGATCACATCGATCGACTGAGTTGAGCGGGGCTTGTTCTAGCACTACCTGATCGGTCATCGAATTTCCCTCTCTGTTCGCTGGCACTCCATGACGGCAATACCTTGACGGTAATGCCCTGATAGCAATACTAGGTGGTCAACACCTCTTGATGCCGACTCTATTCCCTGCCTGATGATAGAGATGTGAGCCACTTGGGGCGTGTCTGGCATCTCATATATCGGAAAACGACGGTGGTCATAGTTAGAGTTCCCACCTGTGAAAAAAGCCAATACTTCCGGTGATTCCTTGGAGACACGCGTCGAGGAGAGCTACACCGCTAAAGATCTCGCCGTACTCGAGGGGTTAGAAGCGGTCCGTAAGCGACCCGGTATGTATATCGGCTCCACTGATTCTCGTGGCCTAATGCATTGCCTCTGGGAGATCATCGATAACGCAGTCGATGAATCCCTCGCGGGGCATTGTAAGAAGATCATCGTCAATCTCGAATCAGATGGTTCCGTTGAGGTTCACGATGATGGTCGAGGCATACCGGTCGATAAGGAACCACGAACAGGACTTACTGGCGTTGAAGTCGTGATGACGAAACTACATGCCGGTGGAAAGTTCGGGGGCGGCTCCTACTCCGCTACCGGTGGACTTCACGGAGTCGGTGCCTCTGTCGTGAACGCACTCTCATCAAGACTTGATGTCGAAGTCGATCGTGACGGCAAGATCCATTGGATGTCGTTCAAAAGAGGCACACCAGGAATCTTCGATGGTGATGGACCGAACGCTCCCTTCTCGGAGCAATCAGGTCTTCGAACTCTGGGCAGGATCTCCGCGAAGGTAACGGGTACCCGCATCAAGTGGTGGGCCGACAAACAGATCTTCCTGAAAGATGCCGAATACGTCCTCAATGAGATCTATGAGCGGGCTCGCCAGACCTCTTATCTTGTTCCTGGACTGACCATCACGATCAATGACAATCGAACCAAGAGTTCGACGACAGAGACCTTCTTCCACAAGGGTGGTATCTCCGAGTACTGCGCATTCATCCAGAGCGATGAACCAATCGGTGAAGTGGTCCGACTGACCGGAAGTGGTCACTATCAAGAGACCGTCCCAGTCCTTGACGATCAAGGCCACATGAATCCGACCGAGGTCGAACGAGATATGGGCGTCGATATTGCGCTGCGGTGGGGCAATGGGTACGAGACCACGATGCGTTCCTTCGTCAACATCATCGCGACCCCAAAGGGCGGAACTCACGTCCAAGGCTTCGAGCGAGCGCTCACCAAAGTCTTCAACGAGCAACTGCGATCGTCATCGACGCTGAAGAAGAACGAGGCTGATGTCATCAAGGACGACATCCTCGAGGGCCTCACCGCCGTGATCACAGTGCGAATGCAGGAGCCGCAATTCGAGGGTCAGACCAAGGAAGTCCTCGGTACGCCTGCGGTGGTCAAGATCGTCTCCCAAGTGGTCTCAGATGAGTTGAAGCGTTTCTTCACCTCAAGCAAGCGCGTGGACAAAGCGACCGCACGAGCGGTCCTGGAGAAGGTCGCGAATGCTTCACGTACACGTATCAGTGCACGAGCCCATAAGGAATTGCAGCGCCGGAAGAACGCGTTGGAGAGCTCCTCACTTCCTGCCAAGCTCTCTGATTGTCGTTCGGAGGATGTAGCACGCACCGAACTCTTCATCGTCGAGGGTGAGTCAGCACTCGGAACCACGAAGGCTGCGAGAAACTCAGAGTTCCAAGCCATCCTTCCGATCCGCGGAAAGATCCTCAATGTCCAGAAGGCATCACTCTCACAGATGCTCGATAACTCGGAGTGCGCATCGATCATCCAGGTGATTGGCGCAGGTTCGGGGAAATCCTTCCAACTCGATGATGCCCGGTATGGCCGGATCATCTTGATGTCGGATGCCGATGTCGACGGGGCACACATCCGGTGCCTCTTGCTCACACTCTTGCACCGCTACATGCATCCACTCATCGAGGCGGGTCGCGTCTTCGCGGCGATCCCACCATTGCATCGGATCGAGGTGTTGGGAAGTGGTGGCAAGAAGGGGGAGGTCTTCTATACCTACTCCGATGATGAGATGAAGAAGAAGTTGGCAGAGCTGACCAAAGCAGGAAAGAAGTGGAAAGAGCCGATCCAGCGTTACAAGGGCCTTGGTGAGATGGATGCCGATCAATTGCGCGAGACCACGATGGATCCGGCGCACCGCACCCTGCGAAGGATCACTATCTCGGATACCGCGGCAGCAGAGTCAGTCTTCGAACTTCTGATGGGTAACGAAGTGGCACCGCGCAAGGAATTCATCTCGAGCGCCGAAATCAGTCGAGAGCGTATCGACGCCTAGCTCTCACCAACCTGGATTGGCGTTGATGCCGCCATCGAATTCGATCGTTGTCCCTGTGGCCCATCGAAAGTCATCGGATGCGATCGAAGAGATCACGCGTGCCACCTCCTCTGGACTAGCCATCCGTTTGAGGGGCGCAGCCTCGTTCCAAGCCTTCACTCCATCAGGCCAAGCCTCTTCGATACCTGGGCGTGAGATGAGACCAAGGCGAAGACCAAGGACACGCATCGGTGCGAGCTCGAATGCAGCGCTTCGAGTAAGGGATTCAAGTGCCGCCTTGCTAGCACCGTAGAGAGCATGGCCACTGCGCGCTGCGAGAGACTCGATGGAAGAGATGTTGATACAGAGTTCTGACTGCGTCCGCGCCGCAGCCCGCATGATTTCAAGCGGCGCGATGAGATTGATCGCAAGCATTCGCATCGACTTCTCATGGATCCCATCAGAGTCGATCTCGAAGACACTCTGATCCGCAGCGCAATTGATGACCAGGTGAGGCCTTACGGACTCGACAAGTTCTCGACCTGCCTCGGGTTGTGAGAGGTCCTTCTTGATGGACGTGATGCTAAGAACGCCCGGCTCATTCTGGTGATACTGAGCGAAGACCTCCCAGCCACGATCGCGGTAGAGAGTGGAGATGGCACTTCCAATACCACCGCTTGCTCCCGTGATCAGGATCCGCTTCTTGCGCGAGAGATCAAGCATGGATCAAGCCTCGCATCTCTTCCCTAAGATCGGGAGCAAGATCCCAGGCCTCCACCTGAGCGCGCGTGGCCAACTCCATCTTCGAGAATGCAGGAGTCAATGCGCAGATGACGAGCGACCAGTCAGATGCAGGCTTTGCAGCCATCCACCGCCCTGGTGGGACGATTGCCTGGAAGTGTGAAGTGCTGTTATCGAGGAGATGGCGAGAAGCACGTTCTTCCTCATCCACTGTGTAGAGAAGCATCGGGGAGCCTGCGACATGGACCCACATCTCTTGCTCGGGGATACGGTGCCAGGCAGAGAAATCTGGACTTTCGATGAGGAAGTAGATCGCACTTGCTTGGCCGTTGTTGAAGATCGGAGCCCACATCCCACCTTCGCCTTCAAGTGGACGAAGCGAAAGGTCGTGGATCAACTTTGCTGCGGCACTCACCGTAGAACCTTGAGTGATTCCGCGCGTAGGCGCGCCCTTGTCATGATCTCGCTGGCATCGACTCTCGCCGCTCTCGAGTCTTTGACCACGCGCTCGCCATCGACCCAGACATCGGTGACATCACCACGGCCTGCGGCGAAGACGAGGAGCGCATAGATGTCGTGAATGGGAGTGAGGTGCGGTTTGTTGAGATCGATCGCGATGAGATCCGCTCGTTTGCCGACTTCGATACTTCCGACCAAGTGATCGACCATCAAAGCCTTTGCTGCATCTCGTGTCGCAGCAGCGAAGATCTTGGAGGCATCGACGCGTGCGGGGGAGGAGGTGATGGCCTGGACATGAGCTGCCATTCGCATCGCTTGCCACATGTCGAGATCATTGCTCGATGAACATCCATCGGTGCCTAGTCCCACGGAGACTCCTGCGTCTTGGAGGCGACTCAAATTGATGAGACCACTCCCTAGCTTCATATTGCTGCCCGGGCAGTGTGCGATCGCCGCTCCAGCACCCTTGGTCACTTCGATGTCGTGATCGGTCAGGTGAACACCGTGGCCATAGACGACATGGCGCGAGAGCATTCCGGAAGACTCTAAGACTTCTACCGGAGTCCTTTGGTAGCGCTCTGCGACATCCTTGTTCTCAGCGAGAGTTTCTGAGATGTGAAGATGGATCGACGCATTGATCTCCTCGGCGATCTGGGTCACTTCACTGAGATGCTCTGGAGAATCGGTATAGGTGCTGTGCGGCATCAGATAGAGCGGAACCTCAGGACCACCGATCTGCGAGACCTTCTCGGGCCAAGCACGGGCATATTCGATTCGCTCATGCCACTGCATTGCATCGAGTCCCGGAAAGTCGAAGAAGATCGGACCCGAGATGTGGCGGAGCCCAACTCGCACTGCACCGCGGTGAGTGAACTCAGGATGAAGGTACATATCAAGCGCAGTCGTCGTGCCCCCGAGGAGCGCTTCGAGTGCGCCAAGTTCGGTGCCAAGTTCACATGTCTCCGGGTTCATGATTGCGCCCTCGGCTGCCCAGACTCTCTCCAAGAAACCTTGGAGGTCTACGCCCTCCGCCCAACCACGTAGGAGCGCCATCGCAAGATGGGTATGTGAGTTGATCAGTCCCGGCGCGACGAGATGACCCGAAAGATCGATTCGTTCATCGCCCGCCACCGATGCGGATGTCCCGATTTCGACGATGGTGCCATCCTCAATCGCAACTGCAGCCCCTTCGATGACAAGAGCGTTGGAGTCGACGGTCACTAGGTGATCGACGCGATCTAGGACCACTCGTTTCGACATCGTGATGTCTACTTCTTCGAGTCGAGTATTGGGAGTGCGTCTTCGATGATGGAGACCACGCGCGCGCTCGCAGCCTCGATCACGCGACCGATCTCTTCGGTGGTGATGGGCTCCTTCGAGAGGCCTGCAGCAGGGTTCGACACGACTGCGATCGCTGCATATCGAAGTTCGGCCTCTCTTGCCAGGCTCACTTCAGGGCACCCAGTCATTCCGACGACACTCGCTCCTGATAGCGCTGCGAATCTGATCTCCGCTGGAGTCTCGAAGCGCGGTCCGTTGAAGCCGGCATAGATCCCGCCTTCGTGAAGCGGAATCTGAAGTGTCGCTGCACTCTCTCTCAGCACAGCGCGAACCGTTGCGTCGTAGCAATCCACCACATCGACATGTTTGACGCCCTCTGGTTGCACCCCGTCGAAGAAAGTGTGCTCGCGACCCGAGGTGAAATCGATGAAATCCTCTACCAATTGGAGATCGCCTGGCTTGAGCATGGGATCGATGCCACCGACGACATTGACTGCGATGACATAGGAGACATCGAGGTCCTTGAGCGCTTGAATGTTTGCGCGGTAGTTGACTCGTTGAGGCGGGACGCTGTGATCGCTACCGTGACGAGTCAAGAAGGCGATCTCGACGCCATTCCAGATACCACGGGTGATCTTGGCGGTACCGAATCTGTTCTTGATCTCTTCACTCGGGCGACCTTGGAGTGCAGGAAGATTGTAGAAGCCGGTGCCGGCGATGATCCCGATCATCTTCGTTACGGCTACTCCTTGAGCCCGGCCATGAGACGACCGATGTAATTGCGATCCGCGCCTTCGGCGTCAACTGTTGCGACGATCTTCCCACCTGAGATCACGGCGACCCGGTCTGCGAGGGAGAGGACCTCATCAAGCTCTGCCGAAACCAGGAGGACTGCAGCACCGTTGTCACGAGCGTTGATCAGTTGTTGATGGATGAACTCAATCGAGCCGACATCGACTCCTCGAGTGGGTTGCGCTGCAACCACCACGGGAAGGTTCTGGCTCAACTCGCGAGCCACCACCACCTTCTGACGGTTACCTCCAGAGAGTGACGAAGCGGGATTGCGATGTGAAGGCGTCCTGATATCGAATGTCTTGACCAAGGCGGCACCATTCTCATCGACGGCATCGAGGTCTCGGATCCACCCCTTCGCATATGGCGCTTGATCGAAACGATTGAGGACTAGGTTGTCAGCGATGGAATAGGAAGAGACCAAGCCATCCTTCTCTCGATCCTCAGGGATGTGGGAGACGCCAGCGAGGTGAGCTTGTTTTGGTCTCATATTCGCAAGCGGCTTGCCTGCGACGATGACCTCTCCGCTCACTCGAGATCTCATCGCACAGATCGCCTCTACCAATTCTCGCTGCCCATTGCCTTCGACACCGGCTACACCAAGGATCTCTCCGGAATGGACCTGGAGGGAGATGCCCTTCACGGCCTCCAACTTGCGGTCATCGAGCACGCGAAGGTCCTTCACTTCGAGTGCAACTGTTCCAGGCTTCGCTTCACCTTTATCCACTTGAAGAACGACTGCGCGTCCCACCATCATTTGAGCGAGATCGGACTCATCGCTCTCCTTCGGTGTCGTAACACCAGCGAGTTTTCCACCCCGGAGGACGACGATTCGATCTGCGACTGCGATCACTTCGCGGAGTTTGTGAGTGATGAAGAGGATCCCAACTCCCTTCGCAGCGAGATTGCGAAGGACCTGCAAGAGTTCATCGGTCTCTTGCGGGGTGAGGACTGCAGTGGGCTCATCCAAGATCAAGAGATCGACATCCTTGCGAAGCGCTTTCAAGATCTCCACTCGCTGTGCGGTGCCGACTGGCAAGTCTTCGACGATCGCATCCGGATCGACCTCCAGCCCGTACTTCTCGACCAGGGAGAGAACCTCTTCCCGTGCCTTCTTCATACTGATGAATCCGGCTCTGCGTGGTTCGTCGCCGAGGATGATGTTCTCGGTGACGCTCATTACGGGAACGAGTTGAAAGTGTTGATGCACCATGCCGACGCCGCGACGGATCGCGCCTGCAGTGTCGCCGAACTCGAGAGCCTCGCCTTTGACCTTGATCTCGCCGGAGTCTGGTCGTACGAGCCCGAACACTGCCTTGACGAGAGTCGACTTGCCAGCGCCATTCTCACCAAGCAGTGCGACGATCTCTCCAGGCTTCACTTCGAGCGATACACGATCGTTGGCGACCACGGTGCCGAAAGTCTTGGTCACATCCTTGATCTCAAGAAGGGAGGTCATCTTCTAGACCTTCTCTTTCTCATATGGCTGGCCTTCGGCGGCAGGTGGTCGAACCTTTCCAGCTGCGAAGGCGAGAACGACGATCGTCAATACGTAGGGCAACATGTTGATGAATTGCTGTGGGATGTTGATGACCTCATCGATCATCAACTGATTTGTCACAGCTTGTGCAAGGCCGAAGAAGATGGCAGCGGCGAAGGCACCTAGTGGGTTCCAGCGTCCGAAGATCATGATGGCCAACGCAGTGAAACCTTTACCCGCAGTGAATCCACGTTCGAAGATGCCGACCCATTCAAGCGCGAGGTAGGAGCCGGCGAGGCCCCCGACCGCTCCACCGATCGTCACGTTGAGATATCTGAGCTTCGCCACCGAGACGCCGGCAGTGTCCGCACTGCTTGGATGCTCACCGACGGAACGGGAGCGCAAACCCCATGGTGTCTTGTAGAGCGCGAACCAGAGCGCAAAGATGAAGAAGATTCCGAAGTAGGTGATGGGGCCATGGAAGTTGAGAATCGGTCCAAGGACCGGGATCCCAGCAAGCCATGTGATGTCGAATTGCGGAAGTGTCGTCGGAATCGAATAACCCTGTCGGTAGAGGAATGAAGTGAGGCCGGCAGCGAGGATGTTGATGATCACTCCCGCGATGATCTGATCCATCTTCCACGTCACGGACATGACTGCCAAGAGCAGGCCTACGACCATCCCGGTGAGGACGCCCGCTACGAGGCCGGTCACAGTGTCTTCGAAGATGGCTGCGACGAAGAAGGCAGTGAAGGCTGAGACCAACATCGTGCCCTCGATGCCGATGTTGACGATACCTGTTCTTTCACAGAGCACACCGACCATCGCCGCAAGGGCCAGAGGAAGTGCGAGTGGGATCGCGCTGTAGACGACCGAGGTCGTCACGAGATCGTTCTGTGAGTAGAAGTATGCGAAGACTGCGATGGAGAGCAGGGTCACTACCTTGGATGTCGTCACTCGCATCAGTTGCCCCATCCACTCGTGAGAGTCACGCCAGATTCCTTCTTTCGAAGCAACTTCGCTAGAAGTGGAGCAGTGACGAAGAAGAGGATCATCGCCAAGAGGAGATCGACGAGTTCGGGAGCGACACCTGCTTCGAACTGCATCGTAGATCCACTCGCTCGCATACCTCCGATGAGGATTGCTGCTGGGATCACACCGAGAGGATTCGCACGGGCGAGGAGAGCGACTGTGATTCCGTCGAAACCAAGCCCCGCATTGAAGGCCGGTTCGAAGCGACCGACGATGCTCTGCGTCTCAATCGCACCAGCGATGCCGGCGATGGCACCACCTGCGACCATGGCGATGACGACAGTGAGCTTGACCGGCATTCCGGCGTACCACGCAGCATTCTTGTTCTTGCCGACTGTCTCGATGCGGAAACCTGATGTTGTGTTTCCGAGGAACCACCACATCCCGTAGGCGATGGCAACAGCGATGAAGAATCCGAAGGGGAGTCCGAGAAAGTCAGGGATTCGTGCGCTTTCCTGGATCTCGGGAGTCCTAGTGAGAGGTTGATCTGGTTCCTTGAAGGGGCGTGAAGCTAAGAAATCTGCCAGGGCGATGACGATGCTGTTGAGCATGATTGTCGTGATCACCTCATGGACGCCGCGATAAGCCTTGAGTGCACCAGCGATGAATCCGACGAGAGCGCCGAAGAAGGCACCAAAGAGAATCGCAATTGGGATATGGATGAGCGTTGGTAGATCAAGGGCATAGCCGGCCCAAGCGGAAGCGAGTGCTCCCGAGATCAATTGTCCTTGCGCACCGATGTTGAAGAGACCAGCGCGCAAACCTATTGCGACTGCAAGTCCACTGAGGATCAAAGGCGTCGCTTTTGCCAAGGTAGTGGCTATTCCATCCCAGGAACCGAAGGCGGTCGTGAAGAGGGCGGTATAGGCGGTGATCGGATTGATGTCTTGTATGTAGACCAGGATCCCGCCGAAGAAGAGCGCTACGGCGACGGAGAGAAGTGGGATAGCAAAGGAACCAAAGTCAATTCGTGACTTCTGCATGATCGACCTTCTCTATGGACTCTATGAATCGTTGAGAACTCGGATTCGATGAAGCGTAGTGTGCAAATGGGAGGCGTTTCAACACGCCTCCCATTTGTCATGTCATGACTCACACTCGAGTGAGTGCGAGCTTTCGACCTTAGAGAGTTACTCCAGTCTTGACGGTTCCGTTGAGAACCTTCGGAGTGATCGCCCTTACCTTCTTCCTTACGTCAGCAGGTACCTTGCTGCGCAAGCCATGGTATGGAGCGAGTCCGACATCACCAAAGACGTTACCGCCCTTGAATGTGCCTGCCTTAGCAGACTTGATGATGTTCTCAACACCCTTGTCGATCAACTTCATTGCTGAAGTGACCAAGCATGGACGTGCTTCTGGAAGTGTGTTCCACTGATCGGAATCGACACCGATGCAGAAGACACCCTTCTTCTTGGCGATACGAAGGAGAGCACCGTTTCCGGTGTTTCCGCCTGCGCCGAAGATGACGTCAAAGCCCTGGGAGAGCAATTGCTGAGCAGTTGCTGCACCCCATGCTGGGTCGTTGAAGGCGTTGTCTGGAGCGTGATAGATCAGACGGGTTGCTGGGTACTTCTTCTTCAGTTCCTTCGCAGCATAAGCGACACCATTGCGGTATCCCTCGCCGAAGTAACGAACCGGAGGAACGGTATCGGTTCCGAGTACTGCACCGGTCTTACCGGTCTTGGTGAGGTGACCTGCGAGGTAACCAGCAAGGAAGCCAGCCTTGTCTTCTGGGAAGACGAGTCCAGCGAGGTTGCTCACTGCTGTTCCCTGGAACTGGTCAACTCCGATGAACTTCACATTCGGATATGCCTTCGCAGCAGTTGTGATTGCCTCTGCCATCAAGAATCCGACACCGATGATGACGTCGTACTTCTTGTCAGTGAATTGCTTGATGTTGCTTGCATAATCCTTTGGATCGGTGGTCTCGATGTACTTCGCGAAACCTCCGACAGCCTTCGCGCCTTTCTGCGCTCCGGTCCATGCTGACTGGTTGAATGACTTGTCATCCACCTTGCCAGTATCAGTGACTAGACCGATGCAAAGAACACTGCCTTTGCCGCAATCAGCCTCTGTTGCTGCTTTCGAAGGTGCAGCGAAACCTACGGTTGCAAGTGCGACTGCAGCCATGACAGCTGTAATGCGCTTGATCATGAATCTCCTCTCAAAGGTCCGTCGAGATTCTTTCGATTCGACGGGGTAACCGATCGATTAACAATCAGAAGGGAAGGCATCGTGAGAGCGACGCGGTTGATTGTGTGCGTGAATCCTAGGGTTGCGCCGCGAACTTTCCCGCGCACGGCGCATCACGGAATGATTACGGAAATCTCACTTAGGTAAGGCTCAAGTAAAGGTTGAAGGCTTAGGCGATACAGCGCGTTCGGCGTGGTGTCGCGAACTTCTTTCCGAGTTCTTCGAGTTCGGTCGACACTTGGTTGCGAATCGCTTCCTCGCTTCCGAGGAGCGCCGTCAGGGCCTTGATCGATGCCTTGAGATCGGTGGCTTCCTTATCAAGTTCGATCTTGGAGACTTTGGTGAGCCGCCTGAGAGGCATATCCAAGATGTATGTGGCCTGCTCGTCGTCGAGCTTGAAGCTCTTGATGAGAGAGGCCTTGGCTTCGCTTGCATCGTCGCTTCCTCGGATGATCTTGACCACTTTGTCGATGTCGACGATCGCCTTGAGAAGACCTTCGACCAGCCGCAATCTCTCTTCGGAGCGGCGTTTGCGATAGATGGATCGACGTCTGACCACATCGATGCGGTGCGTGATGAAGACGTCAAGGAGGTCTTTCAAACCTAGGGTGCGCGGTTTGCCATCGACGAGTGCTACCGCGTTGATGGCGAACTGATCCTCGAGAGGGGAGAGTTTGTAGAGCTGCTCCAAGACCTTCTCTGGCTCGTATCCGTTCTTGATCTCGATCACGACGCGAGTGCCATTCTGACCGTCTGAGAGATCGATGATGTCGGAGATTCCTTGGACCTTCTTCGACTTCACGAGCGTCGAGATTCGTTCGACGACCTTTTCGGGTCCGATCGTGAAAGGAAGTTCGGTGATCGTCAATCCTTGTTTACGACTTGAAACCTTCCCGATCTCCACGGTCGCACGAATCTGAAAGGAGCCCTTGCCGGTGGTGTATGCATCGACGACGCCACTCAGGCCATGGATCTCACCACCGGTCGGAAAGTCTGGTCCCGGTATGAACTTCATCAACTGCTTGAGAGTCGCCTTTGGATTCTCGATCAAGTGCCGAGTTGCTGCGATGACCTCACCTAGGTTGTGTGGCGCCATGTTGGTCGCCATGCCCACGGCGATACCGCTACCACCATTGACGAGAAGATTAGGAAAGGCCGCCGGAAGAACCAGAGGTTCCAGGAGTTGACCGTCGTAGTTGGCGCCGAAGTCGACCGTCTCTTCATCCGCTTCATCGACCATTGCCATCGCCGCTGACGCAAGACGTGCCTCGGTGTAACGCATCGCAGCAGGACCCGCGTCGAGAGAGCCGAAGTTGCCGTGTCCGTCGACGAGCGGAAGCCGCATCGAGAAGTTCTGTGCCATGCGGACCAAAGCGTCATAGATCGCGCCATCACCATGGGGATGGAGCTTTCCCATCACTTCACCGACGACACGTGCGCTCTTGACGTGACCGCGATCGGGGCGCAAACCCATCTCCACCATCTGATGGAGGATCCTGCGATGCACTGGCTTCAAGCCATCGCGTGCATCGGGCAAAGCACGGGAGTAGATGACCGAGTAGGCATACTCCAGGAAGGAGTCCGACATCTCCGATGCGACGTCGATATCGACGATTCGCCCGGCGTCTTCGCCCGGCTTAGGGCCTTGGATTTTCTGCTTGCTCGATTGCTTGCTCGATTGCTTGGTCGATTGCTTTGGCACGGGGTGGATTCTGCCCTGCTCCGGCAAGAATCATGGGGATTTGCGTGGGCGTGCGCCGATGACTTGCACGCATTGCCCTGCCATCTCGTTCCCACTCTTGAGTGAGGCAAGAAGATCACGATCCTTGATCCATTCCGCCATGAATCCAGCTGCGAAACTGTCGCCGGCACCGGTGGTGTCCACCGGCTCTCTCCTCGGTTGTCTATCACTGACGATCTCTCCGGAATTCGCATCGATAGCGACTGCACCAGACTCGTTTCGTTTGATGACCACGATCTCTGCGCACCGCGTTAGAGTCGCGAGCACCTCTTCCAATGACGCACTTTCGCTTGCCGCGAGATAGCGCGCCTCTGATTCGTTGAGGATCATCACTGTCCTCTTCGGCAAGTGTGAGAGTATCGAGACGATCGTGGAGTGGTCAGCGAAAGTGGACATGGTGCCGACCGATGCTGGGTCAAAGATGACGGGGATTGCCGCCTGATCTAGGACTTCGAGTATTGCCAGAACGCCTTGATGAGATTCTCTATTGAAGAGCGCATAACCCGATAGATAGGCGACCTCGATCTTCTCAAGCGAGGGGAGATCCTTCGGAGAGAGCCCTGCGTTCGCACCGGAATCTGGGAACATGGTGCGTTCGCCACTTCTGTCGACCAAGACCACGACTGTTCCGGTAGCGAGATCTGAGATGGTCCGTACATGACATTCGACTCCGTCGGCGACCAATTCGGCGACGAGTGCGCTTCCGACCGAGTCATCGCCGACTCGAGCGAGCAACTCTGGCTTCACATCAGTGGTCGCGAGCCATGAAGCAACATTCGCTGCTGTTCCACCTCCGCGAGTTATGACTTGGGATGGGGTGTCGCTTCCGTACCGAAGTCCGGCAAGTGCGCTCGCACCACCATCGATCTCCAACTTCACTATGACATCAAGGGCGATGTCGCCGATACAGAGCACTCGGTGACGGGTCTTTTCTCTCTCGGTCATGTGGCGCTGTAACTCACCGCGATCTTCGCCGCGAGGCGCGAGTTCTCCTTGATGATCTCGGTATTGACGCGGAGCGACTCGCCCTCGCTATTGCTATGGAAGAACTCCAGCAGGAAAGGAGTGACAGCCTTACCGACGACACCGTTGGCTTCAGCTCGCTTCAACCCTTCACTGAGGAGGCGATGGTGCTTCGCTGTATCCATCGGATGTGATGTGGGCTGGGCGACGATGAGCGCGGCATCGTGCGTGCGACTTCGCATCACTCGGGCTATCTCATCGCTGTTTTCGACGCGATACTCGAGCGGGAAGCCGCTATCGACCAAGTAGAACCCGGGGAATCGATCGGTTCGATATCCAACGAGGGGGATTCCGAGAGTCTCGAGACGCTCCAGCGTTGCTGGAATGTCGAGGATCGACTTCACGCCGGCGCATACGACGGTGATCGGAGTCTTCGAAAGTTGAGTCAGATCCGCGGACTCATCGAAGTTGGTCGATGCACCGCGATGCACGCCACCGAGTCCACCTGTCGCGAAAGTGGAGATGCCGGCGCGCCAGGCAAGATAGGCAGTCGAGGCAACTGTTGTTGCCGCTGATTTCCGCTGCGCGATCAGGATCGGCAAGTCACGAGTGGATGCCTTTGTGATGTCATCTCGCTCAGCAAGTTCGACGAGAGAGTCATCCTCTAGACCTATATGTACCTGACCATCAATAAGTGCGATCGTCGCCGGAGTTGCTCCCTCGGCGCGGACTATTTCCTCGACCTCTCGGGCGACCTGGAGATTGCTGGGACGAGGCAAGCCGTGCGCGATGATGGTCGATTCCAACGCGACTACGGGGTCACCCTTCTTCAAAGCGATCTCGACTTCGGGTGAGGTGATGAATTCCATTTCGCTCCTGACCGACTCTCATTGCAAGTAGCCAGCGTGGGTCCTCAAGGGCCAGATTGGCAGCGCAAGTCTTTCATGAAGATCAGAACTGGCAAGATTGCGATGTGACCATTGAGCCCGGACTTGCCGACCTGACTCGCTCGGTCTTCGCCTCGCTCGGCCTAGGAATCGACAATCCGCTCGATATCGAGCTCACTCGAGGATCCGACGTGGTGATGTTGATCGATGGTTTTGGCTCATTCATCTTCGATGATTACGTGGCTGCCATCCCGGTGATCTCTCGAGAGTCAGAGCCTCATCTCACCTCACTTCGTTCCTACTTTCCCACCACCACTGTCACCAATCTGACGAGTCTTGGGACCGGCCAGATACCTGCGGTCCACGGAATGGTCGGTTACACGATGAGGATCCCCTTTGCGAGCGAGGGGACACCACAGCTTCTCAATGGTTTGAAGTGGGACCCAAGGATCGATCCGCTGACCTGGCAGCGAGAAGCAACTCTCTTCGAACGAGCCACAAAGGTCGGCATCGATGTCTTTCATATCGCCTCTAAGCGTTATGAAGGAAGCGGATTCACTGAAGCCTCTCTACGCGGGGCTCGCTATCTGCCAGCTCAGAGCGATGATGAGATCATCGCCGCCCTAGAAGCGTCGACGAAGCGAAGTCCCTCCTTCACCTATCTCTACCTGAATGATGTCGATGAGGCGGGGCATGGTCACGGTGTTGGATCGAGTAAGTGGCTGTCAGCTCTACAACGCGTCGATGACTTGGTCAGAAGGATCATCGCAACGCTCCCTAAGGGCTCGCGACTATGGATCACCGCCGATCACGGAATGGTCAATGCCGGCGAGAAGGTAGTACTCGGTCTCGACAATGATCTCCTTGACGATGTCGTGCTTCTCGGAGGCGAACCACGAGCGAGACATCTCTATCTCACTGGCAACGGCTCAGTGGAGATGAGTGGCGATCACCTAAAGGAGCGAATTGAAAGAGTTCGGAGACGTTGGAGTGACTTCTTCGGGGATCGAGTCTCCCTCCTTCAAGCAAGCGAGGCGTATGGCGACCCCATCGAACCTGGGATCAAGGCCCGAATCGGTGACATCATCGCGATACCCACCGATGACACGGTACTTATCGAATTAGAGCGGCAAGAGATGCAGTCACGGATGGTCGGTCATCACGGTGCGATGACGAAGATAGAGAGTGCGATCCCGTTACGACGCTTTGCCATCTAGAACTCTTCGCGCAGCGAGCGAGTGAAGAGGACGATGAGGGCGGTTGCACTCAAGATGATGGCGAGCACGATGTATGTGCCACCGACTCCGAATGACTCGACTGACCATCCCGTCAGGAGCATTCCAAGTGGTGGTACGGCGTAGAAGGTCGCTAGTTGCACGCCGAAGACGCGCCCTTGTTCGCTCTCGTCGATGCGCTCTTGGATGAGCGATGTGATCATAGGATTGAAAGGTCCCCAAAAGAGACCAAGGGCGAATGCGCTGATCGACAGGATCGCTATGGGGGGTAGAAGTGCCATCGGCACGATGCTCACTGCAGTTCCGACCATGACGAACCGCACCATGGTGCGACGCCTCATCCTCTTGCTGAGGAAGCCATAACCGAATGAGCCGATCGTCGATCCTGCTGCAAGGAGGGAGATGATGATTCCAAGTTGCGCAGGAGAGTTCATCTCTTCGAAGTAGGTCGGCAGGATGATGGATTCAGTAGGCAGATACACACCTGCAAGGATCAGGATCGCTACCGTGATGGTACGAAGCAACTTGTCCTGCCAGAGCGCGACGAAACCGCGAGAGAGACTTTGCAGTGTGACCGCGGGTTCGCTCGTTTCTTCACCAAGATGATCACCCAAGGTTGACGCACGATCACTTTCCAGTCGAAGGAGCGCAATAGCGATCGCGGAGATGAAGAAGAGTCCGCCAGCGACCCAGAATGAATTGATGGCTCCTACGGTTGCGATCATCCATGCGCCAAGTGCTGGGCCTGCAATCCAACCGAGTCCGAAGACTCCATCATGGAACCCATTGAGCTGTGATTGATTGATTCCGCTGGCTCTCGAAGCGTCTACGAGAAGCGTCTTCCTTGCTGTGTATCCCGCTGGGTCGAAGAGCGCCCCGAAGAAGGCGAGCAGAAGGATGGTGAGATTGTCGAGGCCGAACCAAAGATAGATGAGCGGAAAAGCGACAACTGAGATCGTTGAGAGCAGGTCAGAGATGACGCTGACCAATCTTCTTCCGAAATGATCGATGATCCACCCTGCGATCGGAGAAATCAGTAAGGGTGGCAACGAGGAGAGAGCGACGACGACTCCGGCGAAGAAGGGGGAGTCGGATTCTTGGAGGATCAGCCACGGAATCGAGATCATGACCATCGCATTGCCGAGGCCGGAAGCGAGGTTGGCAGTCTGCAGGAGAGCCGCAGGCAAGATCCGTCGAGGAGTCTTCACGGTGCGACGCTAGTGGAGCGAAGCGGGGAAGTTGCTATTAGAGCGAACTAGTCGCCAGGACTCCGCCGAAGATCTGCCAGGCAAGCGCTGACTTCGCGATGAATGAGAGTGTGATGTAGGTGCGTTCCCCGACCAGGTAGTCAGCGAACTTTCCTATTCGCTTGTATTGCAGCCATTGCACTACTGCGAACGAATTGAAGAGGAGGAAGAGTGAGATGACGACGCCGTAGACGAATCCAGGTGCTTCGCTCGAACTTCCAGGGGAGAAGAGCAACCAGAACATTGCGATCCACGGGACTATTCCTGCGATACAGCCAAACCAGAAGGGGAGGAGCCCTCCCTTACCTGGCTCCTCGTACTTCTCCTGCAGCCATCCGAAGAGGATCATGGCGACATTGACACCTGCGATCGCGATCAATGCCACCACGTTCCAGACAGCATTGACGAGCGAGATGATTACGATCATGAGAGTCGATGAGATCGAGTACTCGATCCAACGAGCGATGTTGCGTTGATTGCGGAGGTCTTCCGAGTAACCCTTGAAGCCAGGGCCGACGATCCAAAGATGTGCCAATGCGCTCAACAGCGAGAAGGCGGCGACGCCAAGGGCGATCGGAAAGTCAAAGAGGGCGACACTTTCAAAGTCCGCTCCTGGCACAGGCGCGTCCTTGAGATAGTTGACCGAGACTGGCAATGCGAAGTCGTTCGCTAGAGCAATGATGGCGATCCCTTGGACGAGATGGAAGATGCCGGCGATGAAGTTGTAGCGACGAAGGCCGTTGAGCCGTTCTGCAGGAATCTGGATCGGTGTCGAGGCTGCCACGTG
>CAYORK010000001.1:76036-155365 GCA_964406345.1 uncultured Actinomycetes bacterium
GAAGGCCGTTGAGCCGTTCTGCAGGAATCTGGATCGGTGTCGAGGCTGCCACGTGCTCTCCTTAGGACTTTACCTATTCGGACTTTCTTATTCGGACTTAGGGTCGTTCTTTCTGGCGCCGAACATGATGTCGTCCCATGATGGGATCGAGACCTTGCGGGTCACGCCATCGCGTCGTGCATCACTAGGTATCCGCTCATCGCTCATATCGAGCAAGAGCTCATCGCTGTCGACGGAATCTTCATCGATCTGAGTGCTCTTGAGATCGTCAAGCGCTTCATCGAGATCATCGGAGTCGGTGTAGCCGGCATCGAACTCTCTAGTCTCACTCGGTGCCAAGCGATGGACTGGTGATGGACTCTCGGTATTCGTAGTCGAGGCTACGGTTGAATCCGAACTTGAGATTGGCGTGCTGCGGATAGAGATCAACCGAGGAGGAGCATCTTCGCTACGGATCGGACGAACGACTGCATTCGTTGGAGCAGGCTCTTCATCCATGATCCAGCGGGCTCCGTTGTCATCGCTATCGATGCGACGTTTCACACTCTCAAAGCGCCACTCGGCTGAACCTTTACCTTCACGAGTCGGATACTCAAGGATGATCTGCCAGGTTCCGTCATCATTACGGTAGGCGTTCCATTCACAACTCTTCATCTCTACGCCGCGGGGCGACAACTTATCGGTGATGACTTCTAGAAGAGATGACTTGTGTCTCTTGAGTTCACACTTCTGTGCCAGAGAGATGATGTAGGAGCGCTCCTGAAGGATCGGTTGCGAGTATCTCTCGACCTTCTCCAAGGAGACGTGGCCGTGTTCGGAGATGCTCTCCATGCTCTCACCAGAGCGAAGCCGGGCCTGGATCTCCTTGATCGAGATTTCGGGAGACTCCTCGCCACCGACTGTGTGGAGTTGGGCTCGATTCTGCGAAGGCAAGGGTTGGTTGACGAGACTCCTGAGGTGGTCAGTAATTCGAAGTGAGTAAGAGTTGCCGTCGAGATCGTGGAGATCGAGGGATTCGCCATCGGCGCTTCGCCCCACTGTTCGGAGATCCTTCGAATGATCCCTGTACTCGCCGTTCATTGGTCCAAGCGTGCCATATCGATGAAGGGATCGGGGTGAGGCGAGTAGGGAGGTGTCTCGACCCAGGAACTGCGAGAGGATAAGGATGTGAACGAGAGTTCGAAGTTACTAGATCTGGCGCTGCGGGTGGCGAAAGAGGCCGGCACTTTCCTGCGGAATCGACCGGATGGTTTCAGTATCGAGACGAAGTCCACTGCCATTGACATCGCTACGCAGATGGATCGAGAGGCAGAGGAGATGATCGTCTCGAGGATCCTGACTGCTCGACCCGATGATGGCATCGTCGCCGAGGAGGGGGCGTCTCGTCCTAGCAAGTCGGGACTCACGTGGGTCATTGATCCACTTGATGGGACCGTCAACTATCTCTACGGACTTCCCGGTTGGTGCATTTCGATCGCATGCAAGGACTCGAGTGGCACGATCGTCGGAGTGGTCCACGCTCCCACTTTGGAGGAGTCGACCTGGTGGGCTTGCCGTGGAGAGGGTGCGTTCAAGAATGGCGAGCGGATACACGTTAGCGAAGAGAGTGAACTTCAACGCGCGTTGATCGGAACAGGTTTCGCCTACTCCATGGAGTTGCGAAAAGATCAAGTGCGAGTGATCAACGACCTCTTGCCGCAATGTCGAGACATCAGAAGGCTTGGCGCAGCAGCAGTCGATCTCTGTCATGTCGCTTCTGGAACTCTCGATGCCTACTTCGAAGTCGGTTTGAAGGAGTGGGACATGGCTGCTGGGGCATTGATCATCACCGAGGCAGGGGGCGTTGTCTCGGGTGGCGAGAGCGAAACCTCCCGGTTGGTAGCCGCTAATCCGGCCCTCCACCAGCGATTGACGGGCTTCTTGAGCGCCTATCGATAGCGCTCAGAAGGCGATTCGCTCTCACGCCCTGCTCTGTGGCAAGATACGCAGGCTAAAGAACATGTCTTGTCTTCGAGTGAAATCCAGAGGTTGCCATGAACGTCCTTGATTCTGTTGATGTCGCGTCACTGCGAAAGGATGTCCCTGCATTCCGACCTGGAGATGAACTGAAGGTCCACGTTCGAGTCATCGAAGGTAACAAGAGCCGTGTCCAGGTCTTTCAAGGAATCGTCATCGCCCGTCAGGGTTCTGGGGTTCGAGAGACCTTCACTGTCCGAAAGATCTCCTATGGCGTCGGAGTCGAGAGGATCTTCCCGGTTCACGCACCTGTCATCGAGAAGATCGAAGTAGTTCGTCGAGGCGAGGTCCGTCGAGCCAAGCTTTACTTCCTCCGAGATCTCCGTGGCAAAGCTGCGAAGATTCGTGAGCGTCGTGGCGCCGATGAGCTTGTCCCATCTACTGGCGCTGCAGTGACCGAGGCTGAAGTGGCAGCCGTTCTCGATGAGGTTCCAGCGATCGTCGAGGAGACTCCAGCAGAAGCAGTGGCTTCGACCGAGCAAGCAGTCGCAGAAGAGAGCACGAGCGAGAACTCAGACGAGAACAAGGCTTAGAGAGCTCGCGCTTTCCTCGCCTTCTTCTTCATGAGCGCGCAACGCAGGGGATCCCTCCTTCGGGAGTTGCCGATTCTGGTTGCGATTGCAGTCATCGTCTCCATCATCATCAAGACCTTCTTGGTCCAGTTCTTCTACATCCCGTCTGGCTCCATGGAGAACACCCTCCTCGTCAATGATCGTGTAGCCGTCAACAAACTCGGCAATTTCTTCTCCGAAGTCGACCGCGGGGATGTCGTCGTCTTTCGCGATACGGCCGGGTGGCTGCCTGAGGACTCAGGTGAGTTTGGAAGCGGCATCCGAGAACGCGTCCGAGAAGCAATGGTCTTCATCGGAGTCTTGCCTGACCCTGCGAAGCAATATCTGATCAAGCGCGTGATCGGCGTGGCTGGCGACAAGGTCGTCTGCTGCGATGAAAACGATCTTTTGACGATCAACGGCACCGCTATCAATGAGCCCTACATCTTCCCTGGTGACAAGGCAAGCGAGACGAAATTCGATGTCACAGTGCCGGAAGGATTCGTTTGGGTGATGGGAGACCATCGTGGCGCGAGCGCCGATTCACGTTTCCATGTGGATGATGCCAACGATGGCTTCGTGCCGCTCTCGGCAGTCACAGGAAGGGCCTTTGCAATCGTGTGGCCGATCAAGAACATCACTTTCCTATCTCGCTATGACGGACTCCTGTCGGATGCGCCTGCGGGAGATGCCGACAAGTAAGTGGGAGTGACGTGGATCGAAGACTCGCTCTTCGCACATGAATTGAAGGTCATCGCCGGGGTGGATGAGGCCGGTCGTGGAGCCTGTGCTGGACCACTGGTGGCCGCCGCTGTCGCGCTCGATCGCACCGGATCAGAGAGATTGTTGGCTCTCTTGGGCGATGCAAGACGAGGATCACTCACACTTGATAGCAAGTCTATGAGTGAGAGGGATCGTGAATCCCTCCTTTCCCAGATTGAAGGGATAGCGGTCGCAATCGAAGTGGTGATCATCGAAGCTAGCGATATCGATCGCCTAGGCCTGCAAGCGATGAATGAGGGTGCGATGCGCCGGGCGATCTCGCAACTCGATGCGAAAGTCGACTATGCACTCACAGATGGCTATCCGATCGATGGCCTGACGATGCCATCGCTTGCAGTCTGGAAGGGAGACGCGGTCTCACTTTCGGTTGGAGCTGCCTCCATCGTCGCAAAAGTGAGCAGAGATCGGATCATGGTCGAACTAGATAGACGGTATCCAGGCTATGGGTTCGCCTCACACAAGGGATACTCATCGAAAGCGCATATGGATGCGATCCAGAGGCACGGCGTATTGCCGATCCATCGTCGCTCTTATTCCAACGTAGCCAAGTTGATTGCGCCCTGATTCACAGCGCGTGCTAGTCCACATTCGCCAGTAACCGCACGACTTCTTCGGTCGCACCGTTACAGGATCCCCGAATGGCAAAAACAGAACGAGCAAGGATCGTGGGACTCATCGGCGAGGCGATCGCAGAGCGTTATCTCAATGACATCGGCCTTACCGTGATCGAGCGCAATTGGAGATGTGATGAGGGCGAGATAGACCTGATTGCGCGAGTAACCGTCGGTGAAAGTCCTGAAGATAGGACTGGCGAGATCGTCTTCGTGGAAGTGAAGACCCGCACGAGTGGCCGTTTCGGTGTCGGCAGTGAAGCAATCACACCTGAGAAGTACCGCAGGCTTCATCACCTCGCTAGAGGTTGGTGCAGAGCGAGGGGTGTGAAAGGTGACTATCGGATAGATGTCATCTCGATTGACGATCTAGTCCTGCCAACGGTGCGACATCTTCGACGAGTGATCTTGTGATCGGACGGACTCAGTCAGTTGCTCTCCATGGCATCGATGGTGAGATAGTGACCGTAGAAGTCGACATCGCACCCGGAATCCCTTCATTCGCACTCCTTGGGTTACCGGACTCAGCATTACAGGAGTCTCGCGAGCGTGTGAGAAGTGCCTTAGCGAACTCGGGATATCTCTGGCCTCAATCGCGGATCACGGTCTCACTTTCACCCGCTTGGCTTCCCAAGACAGGTTCCAGCTTCGACCTACCGATTGCAATCGCGATCTTGATCGCTGATGGGAAGTTGAGAAACGAATTGGTCGAGGGAATCGTCATCCTTGGCGAACTCTCCCTTGACGGTCGGTTGCGACCATCTCGCGGAATCGTCCCCGCACTACTTGCAGCGCTTCGCAATGGCAGAGAGCGCGCACTCTTGCCTGCTGGAAATCTCACGGCGGCAAACTTGATCAAGGAGATCGAAGTCTTTTCCGCCCGGACACTTCGAGAAGCTATTGCGATCCTCTCCGGCACTATCCAGGAAGGACTCTTCGATGGAGAATGTGATGAGTTTGATGAGATCACATCGAATACGCATCCGATGGATGAGGCATCCGCACTCCTCGACTTCTCTGATGTCGCTGGACAGGGACCGGCGATCGATTTCCTCACTGCTGCAGCAGTGGGGCGTCATCATGTATTGATGATCGGACCCCCGGGAACAGGGAAGACGATGTTGGCGGAGAGGATTCCGACGATCCTTCCCCCTTTGACGCGAAGCGAAATCCTTGAAGTCAACGCGATCCATTCCATCCTGAATCCCCTCGAAGGGATCCGGACCAATCCACCATTCATCGCTCCTCATCACACCGCAACGAAGGTCTCGTTGATTGGGGGTGGTTCTCAATCAATCCGCCCCGGTGCAGCATCACAAGCTCATCACGGCGTCCTCTTCATTGATGAGGCTCCGGAATGTGATCCTGGAACCCTTGATGCGCTGAGACAGCCGATGGAGTCGCAGAGTGTCTCGATCGCTCGTGCAAGCGGTACCTACACGTTCCCAGCGAAGTTCATGCTGGTCCTTGCCGCCAATCCTTGTCCATGTGGACGTCTCGTCGGGCGCGGTAGAGGTTGTACCTGCACCTCAGTGCAGATTCGCAGATACCTGCAACGACTCAGTGGTCCACTACTCGATCGCATCGACATCACCTTGCAAGTCGATGCGCCCGGTCGCAGCGCATTTCAAGTGAGCAACTCGGCGATCACGAGTGAGCTTCTTCGAGAGCGCGTCCGGCGAGCCCGTGAGACTGCCGCAGAGAGATTCAAGGAGGAGAGCTTCACTCTCAATGCGGATATCCCGAGCGAACTCTTGAGGGGAAGATATCGCCCAGAGAAGAGTGCGATGGTACGACTCCTTGATCTACTCGACGATGGTGCGATCAGCGCTAGATCTCTCCACCGGATCATCCGCCTCGGCTGGAGCTTTGCTGACCTCGCCGGGCGTGATCGTCCGGGAGATGACGAGGTCAATCGCGCCATCGAGATGAAGCAACATCTATCAGGGTCACTATGAGCGACGCGAACGAGATATTCGATGCGCGACTACAACTCTTCGAACACACGCTCCCAGGTGACAAGCGCATCGCTCTACAGATCCACGAGGAAGGTGTCATCGCGACGCGAGATCATCTTGCAAAGCAGAAGGTGCTACGTGAGCCAGAGGCCATTCACCAGGAAATCATCAACGCCAGTGCCCAATTCATAACACCCGAGATGACGAGCTGGCCATCCGGTTTCAATGATCTCCTAGCCCCTCCCATCGGGATCACTGTTCGCGGACTCTTGCCCCAAGAGCAAAGCATCGCCATTGTGGGCACTAGGAATCCAAGCCATTACGGCCTCTCGGCCACGCGCAGCCTCACGGCGGGACTTGTAGATCATGGTTTCGTGATCGTCAGTGGGGGAGCGCTTGGAATCGATACGGAGGTTCATCGAAGCGCACTCGCTACTTCAGGACTCACCATTGCGATTATCGGAAGTGGTTTGAAGGTCGACTATCCCGCCTCCAATCGACGCCTCTTCGAGGAGATAGCAGAGCGTGGTGCGGTCGTTTCTGAGGTGATGCCGGAAGCGAGTGCCCGTCCGGAGCGATTCTTGACGCGAAATAGATTGATCGCCGCCATCTCTCGCTCGACTATCGTCATAGAAGCAGCATTTAGGAGTGGTTCACTTCGGACCGCAAGAGACGCCGCAGAGTTACTCCGTCCAGTGATGGCGGTGCCGGGACCGATCACCTCGCCTACGAGTGAAGGTTGTCATCGACTCATCGCAGATAGAACAGCAGAGATCGTGACCTCACTATCGGATGTGGTGGAGATGGTCTCACCGTTGTAATTGCGAGAGATCGACTCCGGTTAGAGTTAGACAATGTTCAAGTCCGGGTTCGTTGCCATCATCGGAAGGCCTAATTCGGGCAAGTCGACTCTGATCAATGCCTTGGTCGGCAAGAAGGTGACCATCACTTCGCAACATCCCAACACCACACGCAATGCGATCCGCGCAATCCTCACCCATGAGCGTTTTCAAGCAGTCCTCGTCGATACCCCAGGTATCCATAAACCAAAGACATCCCTAGGCAGCGAACTCAACGCGATAGCCAAGGAGTCCACTGATTCGGTCGATATCGTCATATTCACTATCGCCGCCGATGAGAAGGTAGGAAAAGGTGACGCCTTCATCGCGCGCTCGATTGCTGACCTGAAGGGAAGCAAACGATTCTGCATCGTCACGAAGATCGACCGAGTCAGCAAGGATCAGGTACTGCGTGCCCTCTCCTCTGCAGCAGAGCTTGCCTCTGATCATGGTTTCTCTTGGGACGAAATCATCCCGATCTCGGCTCTCAAGGGCGAGCAGCTTTGGATCGTCCAGGATCTCATCGAGAAGTATCTACCTGAAGGCCCCGCCTACTATCCGAACGAGACCTTGGTTGATCTAGACGTGAGCGCTCGCATTGCGGAGGCGATCCGCGAAGCGACGATCTTGGGAACGATAGAGGAGTTACCCCATTCGATCGCCGTTTTGGTCAACGAGATCGAGGATCGCAGTGACGGCCTGGTCGCTATTGACGCCACGATATTCGTCGAGCGCGACAGTCAAAAGGGAATCATCGTGGGTAAAGCTGGATCGAACATCAAGAAGATCGGAACGATCGCGAGACCTGCGATCGAAGAGATCGTAGGAAAGAAGGTCTATCTAGCGCTGACAGTCTCGGTGGCATCGAAGTGGCAACGCGATCCCAAAGCGCTTCGAAGATTCGGAATCATCCGCGATCGTTGATCTCAGCCGAGAGCGGGGCTAGGCCGCCTACTTGCCAGGAATGACCCGAGTAGGACAAGGACCACACCGATGGACATCGAGGTGGTCACTGGTTCGCGCAGGATGATGGTTCCTAAGAGGACCGCGATGAGAGTGTTGATGTAGACAGTCAACGAAGCGCGCGCCGGTCCGATCTCAGCCAAGACTTTGAAGAAGATGACGAATGCCAGCGCCGTGCAAACCGCACCCAGGATGAAGACGCTTGCGATCGCATCTGCAGGAGGAATGGCAGTCGGAAGAACGAAGAAGAGAGTGGGCAGATAGACGAGCGTTGCAACACTGAGAGCAATCGCATTGATCGCTAGTGCGGAGACATGCGGAATTCGCTGGTTTATCATCGAGACCGAACCTGCATAGAAGAGCGCTGCGGTAAGGAGCATCGCTACTGCAACGATCTGCTCGGAGAGCGAAGCGCCGACTCCTATCCCTTCGAATCCGACGAGGAAGAAGACGCCGAAGAATCCTGCGATGAGCCCGACGACACGCTTACCGTGCCAGACTGTCTTGTCGCCATAGAAGTACGCGAAGATCGAAGCCCACAGCGGGACCGTCGCAACGAGTAGGGCAGCAGTACTCGATGGGAGAGTCTTCTGTCCGGTCGCGATGAGGAACCATGGAATCGCCATCTCTCCGATGCCGAAGAGTGCAATGACCTTCCAATGCTTCAGTGCGGGGATTAAGACGCCTCGATAGTGCGCGATGGGAAGGAGGATCAGCGAAGCGATGAGGACCCTGGTGAAGACGATGAGCTGGACTGGCGCCTCGGACTCAACCGCGATCTTGGTGAAGAAGTAGGGAATACCCCAGAGAACTCCAATGAGCAGGAAGAGTCCCCATGCCTTTTTCGTCAATTAGCCCTCAATATCGTCTCGAGTTTGAATTCGCGAACAAGCCCGAAGTCTAGTGAAGCAAGGAGCGATAGAGCGAAACTGTCTCGGATGCGATTCGATCCCAACTGAATTGTGTTCTAACACGTTCGCGCCCGGCTTTCCCATAACGCTCTCGCCGAGCATCATCGGCGAACAGGAGATTGATGGTCTGAGCGAAGTCTGACTCGAAGTCGCGAGCATCCTTGCTGTAGGGGACAAGATCACCCGACACCCCATGGACCACCACTTCGGGAATCCCTCCCACTGCAGATGCCACAACCGGAGATTCACATGCCATCGCCTCAAGATTCACTATCCCGAGCGGTTCATAGATTGAAGGGCAGAGGAACATCTCAGCATGCGTGAGAAGTTCCGTCAGTTGCGCGTGACTTAGCATCTCTGGGAACCAGTGGACGTTCCTCCGAGATTCCTTTAGTTGGGAGATCAGTCCCTCGACTTCCTTGCCGATACTTGGTTCATCGGGACTTCCGGCTGCTATGACGAGACCTAGATTGCGGTCGACCGACTCCCAGGCGCGAAGGAGATGCCCGAGTCCTTTTTGTCGAGTGATGCGGCCGACGAAGAGCGCGAAAGGTCCGACAATCTGCTCCGCCTCGATGAAGTCTCTCGAGGCGCGAGGTGCGAAGAGGTTGCTATCTACGCCATTGTGAATGGTCCTCACGCGCGATGGGTCAAGGAATGGATAGCTCTCAAGGACGTCATCTCGCATCCCATCACTGACTGCGATGATCGCATCTGCATTTCGATAAGAACTCTCCTCGATCCAAGAGGAGATCACGTATCCGGAACCGAGTTGCTCTGCCTTCCAAGGTCGACGTGGTTCGAGTGAATGCGCGGTGATCACATGAGGTATCTCAAGTGCGCGTCGCGCCAATTCACCGGCGAAGTTCGCATACCAGGTGTGTGAATGGACTATCTGTGCCCTCGCTCCGACTCCCCGCCCCATGGACATAGCGATGTCGTGGTCGAGCAGCATGGTGGCAAGTGCTGGGTTGATCGGCGGGAGCGTGGGATCGAGTTCATACCCGAAGGCATCACTTCGTGGTCCATCGAAGCAGTGGACATCGACGCTCACGGAATTCTCACCAGGCTGAGCGCGGAGCGCTGCCACCAAGTTGTTCACATGTACTCCAGCACCGCCATAAACCTTCGGTGGCCACTCACGAGTGATCATTCCGATGTGAAGCGCTGACATGAGCACAACTATAAGACAGTCACAATCCTCTATCCCCGCAAATGGCTCATCGCTACACTCTCGTCATGGTGAGCCGAAACAAACCGCTTGGAATAGTCCTTGCGGGTGGTGAGGGCAAGCGGCTGATGCCGCTCACTGCAGATCGCGCTAAGCCTGCGGTCCCATTCGGCGGTTCTTATCGCCTCGTCGACTTCGTACTCTCGAATCTCGTCAATGCTGGTATGACTCGGATCGCAGTGCTGACGCAGTACAAGTCGCACTCTCTTGACCGGCACATCACCACGACATGGCGACTCTCATCGCTCCTTGGAAACTACATCACGCCTGTTCCGGCACAACAACGTCTCGGTCCTCGTTGGTACACAGGCAGTGCAGATGCGATCTTGCAGAACTTCAATCTGATCCAGGACGAACGTCCAGAACATGTATTGGTCTTCGGCGCAGATCACGTCTATCGGATGGATCCTGACCAGATGTATCAACAGCATCGAGAAAGTGGTGCCGGAGTCACGGTCGCCGCGATCCGCGTGAAGCGATCCGAAGCCCATGAATTCGGTGTGATCGAGTTGGCGGAAGACGGTGTGACCATCAAGGCATTCCATGAGAAGCCCGCCAATCCACCTGCGATGCCGTCGAACCCTGAACTCTCTCTCGTTTCGATGGGTAACTACATCTTCCGACGTGATGCCATGGAAGCGGCGCTCCTCGCTGATGCTGCTGATCCCGAGAGCCGTCATGACATCGGGGCAAACATCATTCCGATGATGACCAAAGAAGGAATGGCTCGGGCCTACGACTTCGCCCATAATCGAGTTCCAGGTGAGACTGATCGCGACCGCGGTTATTGGCGGGATGTGGGAACCATTGATGCCTATTACGAAGCACATATGGATCTCGTATCGGTCCATCCGATCTTCAATCTCTATAACGATGAGTGGCCGTTGCTTACCAATCCGCCATCACTGCCACCGGTGAAGTTCGCCAATTATGGTTCCGCTCAAGAATCGATCGTCGGTGCTGGTTCAATCCTCTCCGGTGGAACCCTCTTCCAGAGCGTCGCCTCATATGACGTGCAACTAGGGCAGGGTTCGCGCGTTGAAGGCTCGGTCTTGATGCCCTCGGTGAGAATCGGGGCACACGCTCAAGTCAGGAATGCCATCCTCGACAAGAACGTCATCGTCGATGAAGGGGCATCGATCGGCTTCGACCTAGAGCGCGACCGCGAACGTTTCACAGTATCGGACTCTGGAATCGTTGTGGTCGGTAAGGGAGTGCGGATCACGCGCTAGAGCGTGCCCTCGCTCAAACCGGCTAGGACCGCGCGCGCACGTTCGCGGAGCTGATCCAAGTCCTTGAGGCGGTCGAGTCCGCGCACCTGTTGGGCGATGCGATGATTCTTCGCAAACTCCTCCCGGTGTCGGTCAAGGAAATCCCAGTACAAAGTGGTGAAGGGACAGGAATCTTCGGCGCTTCTCGTCTTTGGATCGAAAACACAACCTTTGCAGTGATTGGACATGCGAGAGATGTAGGCGCCACCTGCGGCGTAGGGCTTGGTCATCATCCTGCCACCATCGGCATGTACGCCCATACCGATCACGTTGGGAACCATCACCCAGTCGTAGGCATCGATGAATACCTCAGACATCCAATCCAAGAACTCTTCAGGTTCGATACCAGTAAGGAGTGCAAGGTTCGATAGGACCATCAATCGGGGGATGTGATGGACCCAGGCTCGCTTCTCAATTGAGGAGACGATGTCATTCACACAGGCCATCTTCGTCCGCTTTGGCTCGTGGAAGAGTGGCAAGAGTGATCTGGTGGCGCGCAATTGATTCTCTTTCCGATACTCCTCACCGAAGAGCCAGTAGATGCCATAGACGTATTCGCGCCAGCCGATGATCTGTCTTACAAAACCTTCGATCGACGAGAGAGGAATATCGCCCTCTTCGAATCGGGCGATCGCTCGATCGACCACTTCTCGGGGATGCAGGAGTCCGTTGTTGAGGTAAGGACTGAGAAGTGAATGATGTACCTGCCAGCTCTCTTCATCTTTCGGCATCGCGTCTTCTAGGGGTCCAAAGTCCTTGAGGTGGTGCGCCACGAAGTGTTCCAACTGCTTCAAGGCACCGGCGCGAGTCGTTGCCCAACTCTCATCAGGGTCATCGCCCCAAAGATCCGGATAACTCTTTCGAAGGCTTTCAATAACCTCTTTATCAATCAGGTCTCGCTCGTGATGAAGGTATTCGGGCCAGTTGTGATCCTTCGGTGGCGGTAATCGATTGTCATGGTCGAGATTCCAGGTGCCACCTAGCGGTTGACTTCCCTCCATCAAGATGTTGAGTCGAACTCGCTGTGTTCGATAGAAGTTCTCCATCAGTAACGACTTCTTCGAAGTTGCCCACGCCTGGAATTCCTCTTTTGGCGTGAGGAAGAGATCGTTTTCGAGGAGTTTGAAACCATGGTCGATCAAGGTCCTATGGAGTCGAAAGGAGGCGGGTTCCATCGCTACCTTCGCCGCCGACGGGAAGGCGTCATTGATCCCTTTGAATGCAGAGGAGAAGTCCTGAGATTTGAGATAGAGGACTTGGTACCCGGTTGCGGCGAGTTCTTGGGCGAAGTGACGTGCTGATGAGACCAAGAAGAAGAGCCTTTGGATATGCCAACGCCTACCTCTTAGATTCGCATCACTCTCTACGAAGAGGATGAGTTCAGTGGCCTTATCGATCGAATCGAGGATCTTGGATTGAAGACCCAGCTGGTCAAAGGCGATGAATCGCACCGCCGAGATCTTCCCACCACCTTCAAAGGGAAGACTCTCCTGTAACGCCATGACCCTAACGCTAGACTGAGCCAGTCAATGATGACCACTTGAATGCGCTTATCGAGCCTGTCCCGTCGATAGCGCGTTACCGAAAGAGATTATCGATATGAAGTTTGGTGTCCTAACTGGTGGCGGAGATTGCCCTGGTCTCAATGCTGTGATTCGAGCCGTCGTCCGTAAGGGCGAGAAGGAGTATGGCTACGAGTTCGTGGGATTTCGTGATGGTTGGAAGGGTCCCCTTGAGGGATTGACCATGCCTCTCGACATCAAGGCGACGCGGGGAATCCTCCCGCGAGGAGGCACGATCCTGGGCTCTTCTCGAACCAATCCATTCAAGATCGATGGCGGAGTTGAGAGGATCCAGAAGAATCTTGCTTCACATGGAGTCGACGCTCTGATCGCGATCGGTGGCGAGGACACTCTAGGCGTCGCGACCAAACTGGACTCACTCGGCGTAAAGGTCATCGGTGTCCCGAAGACAATTGATAACGATCTCAACAACACCGATTACACCTTTGGATTCGATACCGCCGTCAACATCGCCGTGGAAGCAATCGATCGTCTTCACACGACCGCCGAGTCGCATCATCGCGCGCTCATCGTGGAAGTGATGGGTCGTCACGCTGGTTGGATCGCACTTCATTCTGGTCTTGCAGGTGGCGCTTCGTGCATCCTCATCCCAGAGGTCCCATTCGATCTGGAGCGTGTCTGTTCTTATGTGGAATCTCGTTTCACGCAGTCCTATGCGCCCATCATCGTCGTCGCAGAGGGTGCTCTTCCGAAGGATGGCGATATCGTCACTAAGGATGCGAGCAAGGACGCTTTCGGTCACGTAAAGCTCTCTGGTATCGGGGAGTGGCTGGCACGCGAGATCGAGTCGCGAACAGGCAAAGAGGCTCGCACCTCAGTGCTCGGTCACATTCAACGTGGCGGTACGCCGACTGCATTTGATCGCGTCCTCGCGACGAGATTCGGACTCCATGCGATCACCGCAGCACATGAGGGGGATTGGGGCAAGATGGTGGCGCTCCATGGGACCGACATCAAGCGAGTCCCGTTGGCGTCGGCGACAACGCAGCTAAAGACCGTCGATCCAGCGCTCTACAGCGAAGCCGAAATCTTCTTCGGCTGATCGATCGATTCTCCTAGGCTTGCGTGATGGTGGACTTGGATCGACTCTTCGACCGCTCACTTCTGGCTGCGCAACAGCCAGAGTGGCCGGACCGTGCGCAACTTGCGAGAGTGGAAGCAGATCTTCGCAAACTGCCGCCATTGGTCTTCGCAGGCGAAGCGGACGCGCTCAAGTCTCGCATCGCGTTGGCGCAGGAGGGCAAGGCATTCTGGTTGCAGGGCGGTGATTGTGCCGAAACCTTCGAGGCAGCCACAGCAGACTCCATCCGAAATCGAATCAAGACCATCCTGCAGATGGCTGCAGTATTGCAATATGGCGCGAGCATGCCTGTCATCAAGGTGGGAAGGATGGCTGGCCAATTCGCCAAGCCGCGAAGCCGGGACGATGAGCGACGAGGGGACATCTCGCTACCTGCTTACCGAGGTGATGCCGTCAATGACCTTGAGTTCACCGAAGAGGCGAGGCGACCGGATCCAGAGAGATTGCTTCGCGTCTATCACACCTCATCTGCGACCCTCAATCTCGTTCGCGCATTCACTCATGGCGGATTCGCCGATCTGAGAAAGGTCCATGAGTGGAACAAAGGATTCATCAAGGACTCCAAGATCGGACCGCGCTATGAGGCGATGGCCAAGGAGATCGGTCGAGCACTCGACTTCATGAAGTCGGCTGGCATCGAACATGACGCTATCAAGACGGTTGACTTCTACGCTTCGCACGAGGCATTGATACTGCCGTATGAATTCGCACTGACGCGCATCGATTCACGGAGCGATCTGCCATATGCGGTCTCTGCGCACTTCCTTTGGATCGGTGAGCGGACTCGCCAGATCGATGGTGCTCACATCGACTTCGCATCCAAGGTGCAGAACCCAGTTGGCGTGAAGCTGGGACCGAAGACCACGGCAAGTGAGGTCGAGGCGTTGATTACGAAGTTGAACCCGGAGAATGAGGCTGGTCGACTCACCTTCATCACCCGAATGGGCGCCTCCAGCATCCGTGAAGCGTTGCCGCCACTTGTGCGCCGTGTTGAGGAGATCGGCGCGAAAGTGCTTTGGGTCTCGGACCCGATGCACGGAAATACCTATGAAGCCCCCTCCGGATACAAGACGCGACGCTTTGAGGATGTGATCGAAGAGGTACATGGATTCTTCGAAGTCCATCGAACCATCGGCACCCATCCCGGTGGAATCCATATTGAACTCACGGGAGACGATGTCACTGAATGTGTCGGTGGTGGCGAGGAAATCTCACATGAGGACCTGTCCACGCGTTATGAGAGTGCCTGCGATCCGCGCCTGAATCACACTCAGAGTTTGGAGTTGGCATTCCTGCTCGCTGGCGAACTCAGCGAACGATGACTCTGCTCACGAGCAGTGTCGCAACACCCGTTGGACCGTTCTCTTTCACCACTCGTGATGGCAAAGTCATCGAAGCAACCTTCGGCTCTACGAGGAAGTTGCATGCGAAAGGTCGAATCGTGAAGACGATCCCAGTCATCACATCAGCTCTTCGCGCCTATTGCCACGGAGAACTTGATGCCTTGGAGAGGATTCCGGTGGAACTCTCTGAGACTGAATTTCGCACTCGTGTGCTTCGCGCAATGAGAAGGATTCCTGCCGGCACGACCATGAGCTACAAGGAGTTGGCGCGGAGATCGGGATCGAAGGATGCAAGTCGCGCCGTCGGCAGTACCTGCGCCAGCAATCGAATCCCTCTGATCATCCCATGTCATCGAGTCGTACCTAGTGATGGTTCGATCGGTGCTTACGGTTATAGTTCGAAGAAGAAAGAGTGGCTACTGCAGTTCGAAGGCGCTATCCCGCACTCTTGAGGGCGCCTTGAATGACCTTCGCTGCTTGATCGATCTCATCACTTGAAAGATCGCCATGTGTGACGAGACGAAGATACTTCGCCCCTAATGCTCCAGCCAAGACTCCATTTGCGCGAAGGGTCTCAGCGAGTTCCGCGGCGGTGACGGTGAGCGGAGAGAGGTCGATGCCGACGATGTTGGTCTGCACAGTCTCCATGTCGATCAGTCGTTCGTCGACGTGTGCGATTCCTTCCGCGAGAACTTTCGCGTGACGATGATCCACTTCTAGTCGCCCAAGGTGATGGTCGAAAGCGAACTCTGCAGCAGCCGCCAAGAGGCCCACCTGGCGCATCCCACCTCCGAAGCGCTTTCTCCAGATACGAGCCGTTGCGATCCTTTCCTTCGAGGAGATCAGCATCGATCCGATTGGCGCTCCCAGGCCCTTGGAGAAGCAGACGCTGATCGTTTCGAAGTAGCGTCCATACTCCTTGAACTCGATACCGGTAGCGATGTGTGCATTCCAGATTCGAGCGCCATCGAGATGGAGCAAGATTCCAGATGAGCTTGCGAGGCGATGCAGCTTGGCGATCTCATCGAGGGGCTGGATCACGCCACCTCCGAAGTTGTGGGTGTTCTCCACAGCGATAGCAGTGGTGGAGACCAGGTAGGGGCCGGCATCTGAAGTTGCCACTGCGAAGGCGCTCTCAGCATCGAGGATCGATCTCTTACTGGCAAAGGTGCGGGTGGTTATCCCACTGAGTACCGCGGCAGCTCCGAGTTCTGCTCTGACGACATGAGCCTTCTCGTCGGCGAGAAGTTCTTCACCTTCGCGCACCAAGGTGCGAAGTGCCAGTTGGTTGGCGAGTGAGCCAGTTGAGGTGAAGAGTCCGGCCTCTTTACCGAAGAGTGTTGCCATCCGGGACTCGAAGGCATTGACGGTTTCGTCGTCGCCGTAGACATCGTCACCGACTCTCGCCCGACTCATCGCCGCCAACATCTCTGGAGTTGGCCTGGTTACGGTGTCAGAGCGAAGGTCAATGAGCATCTTTTGCCGCTCTTGCGACTGGATCCTCAGATCTATCGGTCAAGAGGATGAGATACATACCGATTGTCACGAGTACTCCACCAAGTATCACTCGAAGGGTAAGAACCTCGGTACCGCTTGCGACAGAGAAGATGGCGGCGAAGAAGACCTCGGTGGTCAAGAGCACGGCTACTGTCGTTGCTGCGATGATCGATTGCGCCCATGTTTGCACGATGAAAGCAAGAACGGTGGCGAAGAGCGCTGTGAAGAGCACGACGTACCAGCCATTGCTACCTACGGGCCCGCTGATGCCATCGGGTAGGGCGGCAATCGTGGTGAGGATCGCGCATGTCGCGAGCTGCATCGTGGTCAAGGAGTAGATGTCGAACTCCTTGCTCCAAGCCCCCAAGGTGATGATGTGGGCAGCGAAGAAGATCGCGCTGATGAAGACGGCGATGGCTCCCCAGGAGATCTCGAAACCATTGAATGAGAGGACGAGGAGTCCACTTGTCGCGAGCATGACTGCTATCCACCCGATCATCCGAACTTTCGATCGAAGGAAGAAGATGGCGAAGATGGGAGTGATCACGACATAAAGGCCAGTGATGAATCCGGTGATTGCAGGAGTCGTGAGAGATAGTCCGAGTGTTTGGAAGATGTATCCGAGTGCGAGGAAAGTGCCCGCGATCCCACCCTTGGTGATCAGGTTCTTGGAGAGGCTCGCAATGACCCGTGGTCGGATAGCGACAAGGAAGAGCGTGGCAAAGAGGAAGCGAAACGATAGGAAGTCATTGATGCCTTGTCGCTCGATCGGATCCACCATGAGGACGAAGGCCAGACCCCACATAGCCGCGACAGTGATCAGCGCAAGAGGAGCCAATGGTTTGAATCGGATGGAACTCATTTCGCCACCGCACCCCTCATCTTCTTCAGAAGTTTTACTTCACGCCCGTGTTCTGGTTCCTCTCCCGGTGTCTCCAGTATGAGCGGAGCATTCTTGATCGCTGGGTGAGCGAGCATCTCCTTGAACGGATCGACACCGATCTCGCCATCACCGAGATTCTGATGACGATCCTTGAGCGAACCCAAGACATCCATGGAGTCGTTGGCATGGACGAGTTGAACCCTCTCGATCCCTACGATCTCCACCAAGAGGTCCAACGTTGCCTTCATTCCGCCTCTGCTCTTGATGTCATGACCCGCTGCGAAGACGTGACAAGTATCGAGACAGATTCCCACCTTTGGATGATGTTCGAGCGCATTGAGATAGGAATTGAGATCCTCGAGGCGTTTGACCAGAGACTGACCTTGACCAGCTGTGGGTTCGAGCAAGAACCACGGGTCATCCTCTTTGAGGCTTTCGAGTATCGGTAACATCCCTTTGGTGATCTGTCGCCACGCAGACTCCACGAAAGACTCATCGACGGCTGAGCCGGTGTGGACGACTACGCCGAGTGCACCGATCTCGCGACCGCGTCGAAGGGCATAGGCAGTCGACTTGAGAGAGTTCTCGTAGGTAGATGGGTTAGGCGAACCGAGATTTACCAGGAAAGGCGAGTGGATGTACGTCTCTATGCCAAGTGCGTCAGCTTTCTCACGAAAGGCGGCATCCGCCTTGGGATCAGGATCTGGCATCGCCCAACCCCGAGGGTTCGAAGCGAACACTTGGATTGCCTCAGCCTCGATCGTCTCTGCATATTGAATCGATCGCTTCGCCATCCCACCCGAAGTAGGGACATGCGCGCCTATGCGTGGACGTAGAAGGTTCACACCTTCTACCTGCTTGGAGCGCGGCACATTGCGAGTCTAACGGAAGGGATATCTCCTACTAACTCAGAGTGATCGTCACGGTGCTGCCACGCTTGACGCGGTCTCCGACCTTGGGGGAGACATTGGTGACAACCTTGTTCTCTCGCCTGCCAATCGTCTTCGTTTCCACGTTCAATCCGAGATCGGAGAGAAGTCTCTTGGCTTCGGCGCCCTTAAGAGAGAGGACATTAGGGATGAAGACATACTCCGTTCCCTCTGAGACGGTGAGAACTATCGCGCTTCCTTTCGGGAGCGGTTGGTCAGCTGCTGGAACTTGCACGATCACAGCACCGAGTGGAACTGTCTCCGAGTATTGATACTGCACGTCGACGTCGAAACCTGCAGCATTGAGTTCGTTGAGCGCCTGTTCTCCGGACTGACCGACATAACTCTTGACCAGGACCTCCTCGGTGCCTTTGCTGATCACATAATTGACGAGAGAGTTTCGCTTGACCCGAGCGGAGGCAGTCGGTTCCTGACTCGCGATCAATCCTTTCTCGACATCAGGACTGAATCTCTCGCTCACAGTGCCAACCTGGAGGTTGCTATCTTCAATCAATTTCTTTGCAGCCTCTGGGGTCAGACCTGCGATGGAAGGAACGGTGTAGCGCTCCTTGCCCTGACTCACGATCAGGTTGACGGTGCCACCCTCGGACACTCGGCCTCCACCGGCTGGATCACTGCGAAGCACGAGACCCTCTTCGATCACCTCACTGAACTCACGTTCCCCGATCTCGACGGAGAGCCCTAACGGAGTGAGTCTGTTGGTCGCTTCAACGATGCTCATGCCAGCAACGGAGGGAACGACGACTCGATTGCCCGGTCCAATGAGGAGATACCAGGCGCCAGTCACGAGAGCGACAAGCATGAGGGCGGCGATGGTGCGATTTCTCTTCACTCGCTTCGAGAGTTTCCGCTTCTTTGGCTTGCTCACCTGATCCTCATCTCGCATCACTTTGGAATGTTCATTAGCTCTGTTATTAGACGGATTCTCTTCCGCTCGCTTCGGAGAGAGTTCGCTCTTCGCGGCAGGTGGAAGGTCCAACTCTAGGCTCATCTGTGCACTGCTCTTCGCAGATGGATCCCAGGTCGAAGTGACTGCACGAAGCCTTTCTAGGAATTCACCGGCATCTTTTGGACGATCGTCAGGATTGCTCGATGTAGCGAGATAGATGAGATCGTCGAGGGCTGGATCTATTCCGACAAGCAACTGCGAGAGACGAGGAACACGTTCTTTGACGTGCTTGAGCGCCACCTGAACCGGATCTTCTCCCATGAATGGACGTTCACCCGTCAGGGCTTCGAAGATCACGATCGCTGCCGAGTAGACATCGCTTCGAGCATCGGTCACGCCGCGTTGAACCTGCTCCGGTGCGAGATAGGAGACGCTGCCAAGCACGACAGAGGCTTCGGCCGTCATCGTCTCACCGATGAGCGAGCCACGAGCAAGCCCGAAGTCAGCGATCTTCACTCGACCATCGCGAGCGATCAGAATGTTCTCAGGCTTGATGTCTCGGTGAACGATTCCGAGTCGATGTGCCGCAGAGAGAGCGTTCAACACTGGCATCATGATCCGCAGCATTGGCTCTAACTCGATTCGACCTTGATGATCCAGATGAGAACGGAAAGTCGAGCCATCGATCAGCTCCATGACGATGAAGACGCAGGGCGTCCCTCCCTGATTCCAGCCTTGATCCTGGATGCTGACTATGTTGGGGTGGGAGAGTGCAGCGGCGGCTTTGGCCTCTCGGATGAAGCGAGAGACGTAGTTCTCATCGTTAGCAAGATGAGGATGCATGATCTTGACGGCGACTTCGCGATCGAGTCGTAGGTCGAGCGCGGCATAGATGGTTGCCATCCCGCCAGCATCAACGATCCGAGTGAGTTGATATCGACCATCGATCACTTCACCGGTGAGATCAGCCACGGTCGGATTTTAGGATGGTTGAGCGTAGTGAGCCGTGTTTGCCACCCGACTCAGACGAAGAGTTCGCCGTCGAAACGCAGATGCGCTGTGTCGAATGTGTTTTCGCGCGCGAAATGGAGTAGCTCCTCACCTTGCCAAGAGAGAATGCGACCTCTGTACTGCTCCAGGTCCGTTGCGAAGACGCTATCTCGTCGCATCACTCTCTCTAGACCGCGAGACGGTGTGATCTCTATCCAGACCATCGTGGTGGCAAATGGTCTGACGATTCGCTGCGACGCTCCCACTCCCTCCAGAATGAGGAAGGGATGTCTCGGGATGGTGCGGAACTCACCCGCCATGCCCTTATGCCAATCCCAAGCGCGATAGCCACCGCTCCTCCCGAGCCCGATGGGCGTCAAGATCTGATCCCTTAGTGTTGCCGTGAGTTGCGCAGTGAGAGCGTCATCCCATCCTCGGTAGAGGTCATCCATATGCACGATGGGCGCATCATCGAGAAGCGGCGAGAGGGCATCAGCGAAGGTGCTCTTGCCACCGCCTGCCCTGCCATCGATGGTTACGACTCGGACATCACCGACAAGAGGCGAGGCCTTCGTGGCATGTTCGAGAGCGAGTGATAACGCTTCGCTAAACGGCAGGCGATGGAGTTTGTGCACGCCGATACCAACGGACCAGACCCAAGATAGCCATTCCGGTGAAGATGAGATAGACGATGGAAGTGAAGTAACTTCCGCCGAGCCAGAACTGCACCGTCAAGACCACATTGACGACTAACCAAACTAACCAGTTCTCCCACTTCTCCTTGACCATCGCGAATTGTGCGAGAGCGCTTCCAAGAAGACCAAGAGTGTCACTCCAGATGTAGACCGCTCCGACAGATTGAAGGTAGGGGGTAAAGGCGATCCAAGCAGCTGCGAAAGCACCGAGACCGATCGCGCGATATCTCCAGGGAATGCTTGAGGGATCGGCCCCTCGCGGTCCCCAACCGAACCAACCCCAGATGGCGAATGCGATGAAGATGAACTGGGTGGCCATGCTCGCGAAATACTCGTATTGATAGAACCAGATCGCGTATAGAGAGGAACTGATCACCCACCAGGGCCACATGATGCGCTTTCCAGTGGTCCCGAGGTAGACCGCGACGAGTGCGGTGGTCGCCGCAAGACCTTCCAAGAGTGTTACGTCATATCCCCAAGCTGTGAAAAGAACTGTGTTCATTTTTCTCTCCCAAAAGTCTGCATTACCAGACTGGTCTTACGGTCGGCCCATTTTGGACCCTCTCAGCCAACTTTTGGCTCCCGTTCTCCGAGAAGGTTAGCATCCCGACATGGATCGCTATGGGTATCTCGCCATGATCCTCTTTACAGTCTTCGGATCCTTCTGGCTGGAGATCGTCCTGAAGACTCGCGTCCTGGTTCGTATCAGGCGCGCACTCCTTGCAATCCTCCCAATCTCCACCATATTCCTGATCTGGGACTTCTATGCCGTGAGCCGCGGTCATTGGGATTTCGATGCTGCACAAACGCTCGGGATCAACGGTCCACTGGAGATTCCCCTTGAAGAGTTCCTCTTCTTTCTCGTCGTACCGATGGCAGGGATATTGACCCTTGAGGCCGTGAGGAATGTGAAGAAGAAGTGGATCGTCGGCGATGAGGTGGAGCGATGACCTACACCGAGCTAGTCCTATTCGCCATTCTCTTCACCGTGATCAATGACCTATATATCTTGCGGACCCGGTTGCTTACCCGAAAGGTCTTTTGGACTTCCTATGCGATCATCGTCTTCTTCCAACTCATCACCAACGGTTGGCTGACCTACAACGAGATAGTGATCTACTCCGATGACATGATCACTGGATTGCGCATCGCATTCGCGCCGATCGAGGACCTCGGATTTGGCTTCGCCTTGGTCACCAATGTCATGGCACTCTGGGTCTTCTGGGGGCGCCGCGGCATCAGGAGCTGAGCGCGAGGATCGTTTACTTCCAAAGTTTGCGCATCTGCCACCAGGCGGGCAGTGCGACTGCGACTCTTCTCATCATCGAGGTCTTCGCCCGCTTGTTGAAGACCTGGTAATCGATCCGCTCCACCTCATCGACGATGCCGCAGTAGAGCTCACTAGCGGCTTTGATGCAACCGTGCGACTCAGGTGTGAGGTGATGGATGGTCTTATCTGCCTCGGCCTGAAGTGAGCGGACTCGTGCGATCTGATACCGCATCACTTCGACGAAGTCGCTATCGACGGTGCGCCGCTCGAGTCGTTCTCGGTCAATCCCGAAGCGAGCGAGTTCATCAAGTGGGAGATAGACCCGACCGCGATCGAGATCCTCACCCACATCGCGGATGAAGTTGGCAAGTTGGAATGCGATGCCGAGGCTCTTGGCGCCCTCAAGAGTCGCCTGGAAGTTCGCACCATCACGAACGCCAAGTACGTGGACCATCTGCAAGCCGATCACGGCAGCAGAACCATAGACATACTCCGAGAGCGCCCCATAGTCGCGATACTCCGTGACGGTGAGGTCCATCGCCATGGAGTGGAGGAAGGCCTCGAAGTACTCGGTCGGTATCGACCAACGATTGACGGTATCGATGAGGGCCCGTCCGATCTCGTCATCGGATCGCCCGGAGCGAAGGTCTTCGAGTATCTGTCTACTCCAACCTTCGAGCCAGGAACGCTTCTCATTGGGAGTCAGCGTCGAGGCGAGGTCATCGACGATCTCGTCTGCGTATCTGGCAAAGCCATAGAGAGCATGGACGTAAGGACGTTTCTCTGGTGGCAAGAGTCGAGTCGCCAGGAAGTAAGTCTTTCCATGACGGGCATTGAGGTCTCGACAGGCGAGATAGGAGCGTTGGAGATCCGGATCAGTGATCCCTGCGCGAGTGAGCTCTGCAGACACCTTTAGATGATTCTCTCCGCTGCGAGTTTTCCAGAGATCAGCACCATAGGCACACCGACTCCAGGTTGTGTCCCAGATCCCGCAAAGACGATGTTCTCGTAGCCCTTCGCCATATTCCGAGGCCTGAAGGGACCAGTTTGGAAGAAGGTATGTGCGCTGGCGAAAGGTGCGCCACGTTCCATTCCCATCGCTTCCCATTCCAATGGAGTGGTGATCTCTTCGACTTCGATCGACTCTGCGAACTCTGGATAGCCACGGCTCTCTAAGGAGCGCAACATGCTCTCACGGTAACTCTTCTTCGCCGTCCGCCAATCGATATCGGCATCGAGGTTGGGTGTCGGGAAGAGGACGTAATAGGAGTGTTTTCCTGGTGGAGCCAATTCAGGATCATCATGCGAGGGGACGGTGACCAAGAAGCTTGGATCGCTCATCAACTCCTGCTTCTCGATGAGTTGATCGAAGACGCCATCCCAGTCGTGACCGAAGTGGATGTTGTGATGGGCGACATGGTCGTACTTCTTCGAGGATCCGATCAACATCGTCACTGCGGAGGGCGAGTAACGCAATCTCTTCAATCGTGGCGGCACATGACCTAGTAACTCACGCCATGCCACCGGTAGATCAGGGTTGAGGATCAGCGCATCACACTCATAGCGCTCGCCATTGGCTGTGAGCGCCGCTGTCGCTCTGCCGTTCTTCCGCTCGATCCCGACGACTTTGCTCTCATACTTGATCGTGACGCCATGCTTTTGGGCCGCGGCAGCAAGGGCGCGCGGCAGGGCATGCATGCCACCTTTCGGGAAGAAGACACCGGCCACTGAATCCATATAGGCGATCACGGCATAGATGGCGAGAGCCTGTTGTGGGCTGACTCCCGCATACATCGCTTGGAAGGAGTAGACGCGTTGTGTCCTTGGATCCTTGAGGAAGTCGCTTACTCGTGGTGCGAGACGCCTGAAACCACCTATTGCGACCAATCGCGCGAGATTGGGAGTGAGTAGGTCGAAAGGAGTGTCGATGTTGCGGTCGATGAAGTCGTTCATCTCGTACTTGTAGAGCTTGGTGACGAAGTCGACGTAGCGACGATAACCATCTGCCTCATCGCCTCCGATGACCTTGGCGATCTCCGCTTCCATCTGCTTCGTATCTGCATGGACATCGAGCTGCGATCCATCGGCATAGAAGGCGCGATAGAGCGGTGAGACTGGCATCAACTCCAGCCAATCCTTGGTGGTCTCACCGACTGCATTGAAGGCGTCTTCGATCAGATCCGGCATAGTCAGCACTGTCGGTCCGGTGTCGAATCGATAGCCATCCTTCAGTAGGAGACCGTTGCGCCCTCCAGGAACTGATTCGCGTTCCAGGATCGTCACTTCACGACCTTCGCCCGCGAGAAGAAGTGCAGCGCTCAAACCGGCAAGGCCGGCGCCAACGATCACGATGCGATCGGTCGCTCCTTTGACTTTGCGGATGCGATCTCGTCTCACTCTTGAGCCTCTCGTCGATAGATCAATTGGAGCGATGGAGCGCCATCTGCGCCATGGTCCGAAGGAGCGGCTTTGCTTCCTCGGCGATGGCGCTCGAAGAGAGAGCCTCTTCAGCTTGCTCGGCGCGGTCGCTAATCATCTCCTCGACTCGGGTCAGCGCGCCACTTGAGATGATCGCTTCACGAATCCGCTCTATTCTCGCTGGGTCGAGATGAGGATCGCCCAATGCGGAGAAGATCTCGGAGTCACGGCTTCCTTTGACCGCCAAAGCGATCAGGACGGTTCGCTTACCTTCACGGAGGTCATCACCGGCAGGTTTGCCGGTCTGCTCTGGGTCACCGAAGACTCCAAGGATGTCATCGCGAAGTTGGAATGCCTCGCCGATAGGGATGCCATACCGAGAGAGCGCAACGAGCGCTTCATCGCTGCCATGCGAGAGGCGCGCGCCAAAATGAAGTGGACGCTCGATGGAGTACTTGCCTGACTTGTACTTGGCGACCTTGAGTGAGCGATCGGCATCGACCGTCGCAAGCGATTGTTCGTGGACATCGAGATATTGACCTGCCATCAACTCGACGCGAAGTTCATCGTAGATCGGTAGTACTGAGAGGAGGCGATCGGAGCCTACGCCGGATCGATGCAAGACAAGGTCGGCCCAGATCAGCGCCAGGTCACCGAGGAGGATCGCGCTCGCTTCTCCGTACTTTGCACTATCCCCAGAGAGATGTGCCTCTCGATGCATTGCCTCGAAGCGCCTATGGATCGAAGGATTGCCTCGTCGAGTATCTGAACCATCCATGACATCGTCATGGATCAGTGCGCAGGCATGGAGGAACTCAAGGGATGCGACCGCTTTGATTGTGGCGCGATCTGGTTCGATCCCGGTGACCGCCATCGAACCGATGGCACCAAGGAGTGGGCGAAAACGCTTTCCGCCATCGATAAGGAAGCTCTGCATGGCGCTCGAGACCGGAAGGAGTTCGGGGCCTATCGAATCGATGTATGAGCCGGCATCGTCGAGTAAGGAAGTGATCTCTTCATCGATCTGACTTCGGAATGTGGCGATGAGAGAGCGCGCATTCACCGCCTCGTCAGAAGAAGACACTAAGGTGAGGGTACCCTCACCGACTATGGATTTCAGCCTTCTTCAGGCTTCTCGCGCTACATCGAAGCCGACCTTCTCGGTGGAGTTCTTCCCACCGAAGGATGAGGCCGGCGAGCAGAGATTGTGGGACTCGCTCTCGCTCCTGGCGGAGAAAGACCCTGATTTCGTAAGTGTCACCTACGGTGCAGGTGGCAGTACTAGGGATCGAACCATTCGTATCACCGCTGAGATCACGGCAGGCACTTCCATTCCGACCGTGGCGCACCTGACCTGCGTGGGTGCGACTCGTAGCGAAGTTGATGCCATCCTCACCCGTTACAAAGAGAGTGGAATTGCCACGATCCTCGCACTTCGTGGCGATCCACCAGGCGGTCCAAGTGCCGAATGGATCCAGACACCGAATGGTTTCCATCATGCTGATCAACTCGTGGAGTTGGCGGTTGAACGAGGATTCACTGTCGGCGTGGCGGCATTCCCAGATGGACATCCCGCATCAGGAGGGGAGACGGCGCGAGATGTCGATGTCCTGGTTCGGAAGTTCGAACTGGGCGCATCCTTCGCCACCACCCAATTCTTCTTCGATGTGAGTAAGTACCAGGAACTTCGCGACCGTCTCTCCGCCAAGGGGGTGGATCGTCCGCTCATCGCGGGCATCTTGCCGATCACCAACTTCAAGCAGTTGATACGGATGGCCGAACTCGGTGGCACTCCATTGCCGAAGGTCGTGATCGATCGCATCTCGCGATTCCAGGATGATCCCGACTCATTGCGCAAGGAGGGGATCGAGATCGCCTCCGAACTCGCTTCGGACCTCATCGGAGTCGGTGCGCCGGGCCTTCACTTCTATACGATGAACTCAGCGCACTCCACGATGGAGATTACCGCGCGAATCGGACTTCGATGATGATGCGTGAGGAATTCTTCGACCGCTGGAGCGAAGTGCACGGTGGCGCAGAGATCAAAGGGATCGTGCGATGGTGGCTCTCGATCTCATTTCGAGTCGCCTCACTCCTTCGACATTTGAAGGTCACTGCGAATTCGATGACCGTATTCGGTGTGATCATCGCTCTCTTGTTGATCGTGGCTCTTCGGGATGAAGGAAGCGAGCAAGCCGCGCCACTCCTCATCGCAGCACTCCTTTTGGTGATCTCGCTGGCAGCAGATGGTGTCGATGGTTCGCTTGCCCTCTTGACCGGCCATGTGAGTAGAAGGGGGGCCGCGCTCGATGCCATCGCAGATCGCCTTGCAGAGTCCTTCTGGGCCTTTGCCTTCATCCAGATCGGTGCCGACTATCGCGTCGTCGTCATGGCATGGCTCATGGCTCAGACTCAGGAGTACATCAGAGCGCGGCTCGGCGGACTTGGCGTCAGTGAGATCGGTGTCGTCACGGTGAGCGAGAGGCCGGTGCGTGCGTCCTTTCTTGCTGTGGCTCTAGTCATCGCATTGATCTACGCAGCATCGGGCGCTGGAGAGATTCTCGCCGTCACGCTCACATCCGCAGTGACGATCATCGCCGCGCTCTGGCTGCTCTTGCAGACGATCGCGTTAGGGCAACTCTCTCGATTCGCGATACATTCAACGATTGATCTGCGCTGAGATCGCATCTGCGACGATCTCACCACTGAGTCCGACCAAAGGCAATCCACCACCTGGATGAGCTGAACCGCCGACGTTATAGAGGCCGGCAAGTCGGGAGACATTGGGTGCGCGCCGGAAAGCAGCACGGATCCCATTGCTTGAGGGGCCATAGATGGAGCCACCTTCACTGCCGTAGTCATTCTCGATATCGAGGGGAGTACGGAACTTCTTCACGACGATGCGGTCACGGAAATCAATTCCAATCCGATCGACGAGGATCTCGATGATCCTGTCACCATAGTCTCGAGCTACGGCCTCATCACTCCAATCGAAACCGCCCTGAGGTTGATGACGTGGTGCATTGACGAGGATGAAGAGATTCTCGCCGCCTTCACTCGGCACCATCGCTGGGTCATCTGGCGAGCATATGTAGATGGTCGGATCCGTGACCGGGATCTTCTCTTCGAAGATCTGATCGAATTCACGGTCATAGTCGGCGGGGAAGAAGACAGTGTGATGGGCTTGAAGCAACCGCTGCTTCGAGGGCTTGAGGCCAAGGAGAAGTGAGAAGCCAGAGAGTGAGGGAGTGGTGCGATTGATGTTTCGTCGTTCGCCAGCGGTCTTCTCTTCCTTCGAACCATCAATTGCCAGCATCCCGTTGTAAAGGCGATAGGCATCCACATTTGAGATCACTGCATCCACTTTGATCTCGCGGCCGCCTTCAAGGGCAATTCCTGTCACTTTCGCTCGGTCGTGGAGGATCCTCGTCACGGGAGAGCAGAGTTCGATCGTGACTCCACGCTCTCTCGCCCGCGCCTCAACTTTCTCTACCAAACGTCCAAGTCCGCCACGGATGTGCCAAGCACCAAAGGCCTCCTCTACGAATGCGATGGTGAGTAAGACCGCGGGCACTTTCCGTGGATCAGATCCGGTATAGGTGGCATAGCGATCGATGATGTAGCGAAGACGTCGATCGCTCAATCGCTTTTCTGTGAATTTTCGCAAGGTGGTGAAGGGAGCGATAGTCGAGAGGTCTCTAATGACCTTCCCTCGACGTATCAATTTCGGAACTGATGGCAATGCCCGTTCCACGAAATCTGTCCTAGATGCTTGCCACATCCTTGCTGCTCGCTCGAGAAGCGAGCCCCATTCCTGGCCAGCTCGCTCTCCGAATGCATTGGATATCTCTGTGACAGCTCGATTACGCGAAAGGTTGGGTAGTTGTAGTCGACTTCCATCTGCGAAGTGATAATCGAATGCGGGGTCCAATCCGACGAGGTCTAGGTCGACACCACGTCCTGTCTTCATGAAGAAGTCGCGATAGACAGCAGGGAGAGTGAGTAGCGACGGTCCAGTGTCGAATCCAAATCCATCAATCCACTCGGTGTGACACTTTCCCCCGACGCGGTCACTCTTCTCATAGATGGTGACGCGATGTCCTCGGTGCGCGAGGCGAGCTGCGACGGTCAAGCCACCGACGCCAGCACCGATCACCGCGATATCGAGGGTGCGAGAATCTCTTCTCTGATGACTCATCATGTGGCGATCGCTCTATCTCGCCAGGTCAAGGCCCCTGCTCGTTTCAATCTGAAGGATCGAAAGACCAAATAGAGAAGGAGAGCCACGCTGAGTGGATGAAGTAGAAAGCTTTGCCAGAACGATGCAGTGCGAAGCGCTGCAATGAGACGCGAGAGTGAGATGGCGAAGAAGGCGATCCAACCCCATGCAGCTCCCAGGATCCCGGCGACGAGTGGTAACCATGAGGTCGTAACCATGAGAAGGAGTGCGACTGCGGCACCTAATGGTGAGCCGAATGCGCGCCAGAGGGATTTGCTGTAGCCATCGATCAGTTCCTGGCTCGACTCGTACATCCTGCAATGTGCGATAGCGCTGCCATCGACCACGGAACCTGCGAAACCTGCCTGCCACAATCTCCTTGCGAGTTCGATGTCCTCTAGGACTTCACCCTTGACGGATTCGAAACCACCGATCGAAGAGAGCGCTTCTCTAGTGACGACGAAGAACTGGCCATTTGCCACCGCCATGGATGGGAGACGAAGCTTCGCAGCAAGACGTAGTGGCACCGATGCGAACCATGACCACTGCAAGAGCGGTTGGATGACTCGCTCCAAGAAAGTCACTGCCACCTGTCTCGGATAGGGCGAGATCCACTCCCATTCGTTACTTTCCATCGTCGATATCGCCGCTGAGATCGCCCCGGGTTCGAGCCGCACATCAGCGTCGATGAAGACGAGGTACCGACCTGTGGAGACTTGGAATAGCCGCTCTTGTGCAGCAGGTTTTCCGAGCCAGCCTGCAGGAGGATTTTGACCTTCGAGGACCTTCAGTTCCTTGATCCTCTCTTTAGCGAGAGCGAGGAGTTGGCCGGTCTCATCGGAGGATTGATCATCGATTGCGATCACTTCCCAGGTCGATCGCTCTTTCTCATCCTGAAGGCTTCGCTGCAATGAATCCGCGAGTGGCGGGACATTACGTGCTTCATTGCGCAGCGGGATCATCAGCGAGACGCCAGCAGTCCATTGCCCTGGTGGAAGCTTGGCGCGCCAGATGGTGAGTGCATTGAGCAGAGTGAGGGAGAGCGCGAGAAGGCAGAGGGTCAGGATCGCGACCTGGAAGATGAATGGCTCCACGTTACCGATTACTTCATCCCTCAGAAGTCGCTTCGACCAAGTCGTTGCGCGAGGAAGTAAGGAATGAGGTAGAGCGTGAAGACGATTCCAACGGAGATCCCGATCTCGGGATAGCCGAAGAAGAAGACATTTCCGATCACGCCGCCGAAGACAGTCCAGAGCAAGAAGAAGTCCGGGATCGCATTGGAGAGACCGCGCTTGCGACGTTCGCGCGGTAGTGCGACATGCAAGAGCGCCATCAATCCCATACCCGTCAGAAGCCAGCCGAATGCGTTCGAGAGCGGGATCATCGGCTGGAAGGGCACCGTTGCGCCATCGATCTGCCAAGTCCATCTGCCTGCATTGACCATCTGTGGATCAAGGAAGAAATCCCAGACCATCAATCCGATACCTCCGTAGAGGAAGACCCAACGGGGTGCGACGCGACGAGCGACGATGATGATCGGATAGGAGATCATCACCCAAGCGAATGGGACTACGAGCGGAATGTCGAAGACTTGGTAAGCGAGCGACGCGTCATATTGATAGACACCGAATGGCCAGCCAGTTCGATGGCCGATCTGTTCGATGATGAGCGAATAGAAGAAGGTGATGAGTAGGAAGCGCACTGCGAACTTCGGTCCGAAGGAGTAGTAGGAGTGAAGCACCATCGCCGCTGCGCCCCAATAGACGACTGCGAGCGTGACCAGTCGGAGCGCTTCACCTTCGAGCAGTGGATAGGAGACTTGAAGAAGAAGAGCGACTGCGAAGACCAGATAGACCGGCAACGCTTCGGAGATGGTGAATTGCTGCCCGATTCGACGGCGAGGCACATATTGTCGAATCGACATGTGCTAATAGTAACTTTCTACCAGTCTCCGGACTCTTCCACGACTGCGAAGCGAGCGAACATCTCCTCGGAATACCATCCGATCCGCTTTGTCGCTTCGATTGCGCCTTGGTGTGCGGGAGAGCGATAGGCGAAGTCACGAATCGCTTGGGGTGAGTCCCAGAGCGAGAAAGTTCCCTGCAGGCCGATCGGTGCCTCACCGATTCCGATCGCACTCTCCAACCCTGGTGATGCATGGAGCGCTATGTTGACTGGCGGGACTGAGTGCCAGAACTCTCGGTTGTGGCGCCACTTGATGCGAGCTCGCGTGATCGCTGCGACCTTGCCATCCCATGTCTTGGCGTCGACCTTCGCCATGGATTCGAAGGGATCTCGTTTCGCCCATCGGCCATTGACGGCGATCGGCTTGAGGGAGAACTCCTTGCAGGCGATAGCACGTCGATCCCAATGAGAGAGTCTCGGTAGATCCTCACCGACCATGATGACGCCCCATCGATAGGGATTGGCATCTCGGACCGTGAAAGTCTCACCACTGCCGGTTCCAAGAAGTTTCCAGAAGTCGACACCTTCTCGCCGTAATCGAAGTCGATCCCACCCCATCCGCATGATCGCCCAGGGGATGTGTCGGCGCTTGATTCGCCAGAAGATCACTCGCGCTTCTCTCATGATCCGATTCGCTCTCTACCTGAAGTCATCAGTATCTCTGCCATCACCTCGGGGACGGCATCCCACATCGGAGCGTGACCAGTCTCGGCGAGTGTCACCCAGCGTGCATGATCTGGTGCGAGCGATCTCTCCTGACAACTCTGGGCTGGCAGAGTGTTGTCACTATCGCCAAAAATGATCGTCACCGGGATCTGCGCTGGTATCTCGCTCTCAAAACGCTTCATCAACATGCCGTCGAATGCTGGGTAGTAACCGTCGGAGTCCGTCATCGCACGAACCGCATCCATGCAGAGGCGATACGAAAAATCTCGCCAACGAGGACTGACGCTGGCGAAGCCCAACGACCTTGCCCATTCGAAGTGGAGGAAGAGAGGAGTGAGGAGACGCGTCGACTTGGCAAAGATCCGCAAGAAGGCAGTCGCGGGATAACGACGCTGGAAGGGATTGATCCACATTCCAGCCGGTGCGAGCGCCGTCAAAGAACGAACTCTCTCCCCGTGATGCGCGGCAAGTTCGAGGGATACCCATCCACCGAGTGAGTTTCCGACGAGGTGATAACCGGTGGAGATCTCATCGACCGAGGTACGGACCATGTCGGCTAGCGCAATCGGATCCATATGAGTCCCTTTGATGAAGGGAGTCTTTCCATGTCCAGGTAGATCCACCGTGATGACGCGAAAGTGGCGTCGCAGTTCCGGGATCAATACTTGCCAAGCCGTGCTCGCAGATCCCATGCCATGGATGAGAAGGATGTCCTCGATCTGCTGCCCACGTGTGGCGGACCTCAGTGGCGGGATGACCTGAGTTTCAAGTCTCATGGCTTCGATCTCAATCTCCGACGATGAGTGGCGTCGCACCGGTTATTCGATGTAGCTCGTCGAAAGAAGTCGGAAATACTGCATGGGGATGTCCTGCTGCAGCCCAGATCACTTCGTACTCAGCAAGTGCTTGGTCGATGACTACTTTCGTTCTCACGGAGAGATCCTCGCTTTCCCAGCCAATCGGAGCGACACCGCCCACAGAAAAACCACTAACGCTCTTGACCCAATCTGCATCGGCGCGCGCAAGAGCGCTCACTCCGAGATGCCTTGCGACCAGGTCGGTATCGACTCGATGCCGTCCCGACGTTATGACGAGCAAGGGTGATCCATCCGGGAGTTTGAAGACGAGAGAGGATGCGATCTGTCCGACCTCGATGCCGAGACCTTTGGCAGCATCGACCGCAGTCTTCGCACTCTCACTCAAGACCTTGATCTCGCCCGGTAGCGCGTTCGCCTCGATCGCAGCGCGCACTCGCCTCACTGCGGGGCGATTCAGTATCTCTTCCATTTCAGGTGTGCTCCGGCTACTCGGCCAAGATCCACGTCTCGAACAAGGTGAAGATAGCAATCGAGAGCAGGAGCGCCGCGAAGGAGCGCTTGAGAAGGTCTTGTGATACCCGAGAGCTTTGATGTGAACCGATTCGAGAGATCACAATTGCGACGACTGCCATGATCAATGGCAACGACCAGTCGACTTGATCCCAACTCCCGTTCCGCACCAAGAAAGCAATGCTCGAGTTGAGGAAGATGATGAGAAGGGAAGTCCCTGCCGCCTTCGCCGCTGGGGTATTGAAGAAGAGGACCAAGATGGGAATGGCGACAAAGCCACCACCGATTCCGAATAGACCTGTGATCACACCGATTCCGAGCGAGAGCAGGATGAGGATCGGGATCGGCATCCTTCGTTCGGATCCTGGCCTAATCGGTCTCTGCAACATCGACCAGGCAGCCAGCAAGAGCACGAGCGCAAGACCAGAGGTCATCGCCTTCTCGGGGATTCGCGGTGCGAGGAGGGCGAAAGTTACGTTTGTAGTGGCGCTCAAGGCGGAGATAGTCAGTGCCTCTCGCACCAGGACCTCACCGCGAGAGAACTTCGGCACCGTTCCCGAGAGCGCTGCTGTACCTACGACTACGAGCGCGGCGGTAGTGGCTTGAAGTGGCGTGAATCCAAAGATGTAGATGAGCATAGGAACTGCGAGCATCGCTCCGCCTGCCCCCACGAAACCTAGGACGAGACCGATCACTCCACCTGCGAGTACCGCGAGGATCAGTTCCACCCCTGCACTATCCCATAAGAAAACCCCGATGGAGCTTTCCACCGGGGTTTTCGAAGTGAAGTGCGAGTTACATGTCGAAGAAGTGATCGACCGTCACAGAAGGACCGAAGTCAGCGCCGGTTGCGACGAGGACGAAGATCACGAGAGCTGCGCCCGCGAGTGCGAGGTTCTTGAAGAAGTTGATCATCTCGCCCTGCTTTGCTTGAGCGTCCTGGATGGTCCAGAAGTTATGCATCATGAATGCGGTCGGTACCAGGAAGATGGCGAGGAGAAGGGCGCCGAGATCTGCGTAGATGCCGAGCGCTACGAAGAGGCCACCAAGCAGGATCATGAATCCGGAGAGGAGGACCATCAACTTCGCGGCTGGCACCTTCTTGAATTGTGCATAGCCGGACATCGCATCACGCTGAGTGAAGTGGGCGATACCTGAGTTGATGAAGAGCAGCGCGAAGAGCACGCGGCCGATGAGTAGGACGATATCCATGGATCTCCTTTTTTCTTTTTTGTTCTCTTGTCGAAGACGCAGATCTGATTGACCTGCTTGCTGAGAGGAAGGTTAGGAGAATTTAGTTGAAATTTCAACGAAAACGGTCACCCGCGTGTCGCGGATGACCGTTTTCTCACCGCACCCTTCGGAACGGGGAAGTCATGGCAACCAGGTGATTCGGCCTTCTCCCGTGCTCTTGTTGTAGCGCCCATCAGTGTCTGGTACCTCAGGTAGACCAGCGGAGTTCTTTGGGAAGCTAAGCAGATAGTCGTAGAGCGCCTGCTCGTAGGAGATCCCAAACCCAACTTTGGTCAACTTGGCAAAGGTTGGATAGTTGTCTCCGCCCTCAGCGGTGAAACTGTTGGTTACAACTGTTACTGATGGCGCGCCTACAACGACCGCTCCGGCAGTGACGAGGGCCCGACCATCTGCGAGAGTGATCGATCGAACTCGAGTACCGGCAGTGGTGACCGTTCCCGCGTAGGCGTCACCTGTTGGATTTGAGACCACTATTGCAGTTCCGCTTCGCGAACACTCTACTTTGAGCCCAGAGACTTGGAGGAATTGTCCGCCACCCGAAGTGCCACTCGAACAGGATCTCTCGAAGATCTCCTTGAGATCCGTCGCGTTGACTGCGGTGATGGCTACCAGCCTGTTATCGAAAGGAAGCAGGTCGAATGTGTTTCCACGATTGATCGCGCCTGCAGTACCATTCGTTGGCAGAGTCACACCACCGTTCTGCCTGATTCCGCCACCATTTTGGACCGCGACCAGAGGGTTCGTCGTCGACTCTGCAGGAAGCCCGAATCCTGCGGCTCGATTCTTATAAGCATGGACGAAAGAATCAGCAACGAGATTGCCACCATTTGTTTCAACTGTGCGCACTCCAGCTACCGTGGCGCTACCGCGATCTGTCGCAAAGACGACCTTGCTGGAGGCGATTGGAGTCGAGAAGCCGGCAAGGCACGCCCGTAGTGGAACTTCAGCTTGCTCGACGACTTTGGGATCCGGCCGCACTGAGTCATTGATATTGAGACTTTGTGAGAGCGCCGAAGTCGGAATCACTCGCCTTGGGTAGGAGAGGGTCTTGTTGTAGCCCTTCACTTCACCATCCGACGAGAAGGTGACGTCGAATCGACCGAGGTACGTGTAGTTCCCCTTTGTGGTGATCAACGGAACATCGACGCCAGCGGCGTCCTTGATCATCTCTGGATACTTGCCAACCGACTTAGCTTCGCCAGGGATGAGCTGAGTCGCCTCGGGGACATCGGGACTTGTTAGAAGATCATCACCGCCACCTGCTATCGCAACATCGACATCTTTGACTAGAGCGATGAGCTCTTTATCATAGGCGATGCCTTGTAAGTGGCTGACCAAGATGATCTTGTTGAGTCCCCGTGCCTGCAGTGCATTGACTTCAGCCTGTACTGCAAGCGCTGTTCCCTTGATGTCAGAAGATGTCAACTTCACAGTGCCAGGTGAAGAGATGGTTCTCAAATTTGGAGTTATGGCACTGACGACTCCGAAGTAGGCACCTGTGTTGTAGTCTCGATGGATATAGCTCGCTGCCAGTTGCTTTCCGATGAAGTTTCCACGAAGCAGACTTGAACGCTTGGCTTTGATTCCAGAGAGATCACTATTGGCGCTGAAATCCAGGTTGCCGGAGATGAATGGATGGCGAGCTTTGTTGATGAAGGAATCTATATAGCGACGGAGGAATCCGGTGCCATAGTCGAATTCATGATTGCCAAGCACGTGGACGTCGTATGGCATCAATGACTGGGCGACTCCATCCAGCACTTGTTTGGTTGAACTGGGGTTAGCGGGATCAGCGCAAATCAGTGCCTTGCTTGCAAGAAAGGAGTCACCTGCGTAGACACTCAGTATCGCTTGATTGAGTCGTCGTGCGTTCTTCACTTCACGCTTCATAACTGATGCAAAGGCAGCTGCTCCACCGGCAAGAAGGGTGCCGCTCGTCGTTCGGTAGCTCTGCTCAGTGAGCAACGCTGACTCGCCATCGTTGTTATGGAGGATCGTGAGGATCACATCCCCACTTGGTTCGTCGAAACTCGCTTGAGCTGAGGTTGCTGTGAGAGTCGTGACTGTCATGGCTACTAGAGTCACCACTGAGGTGATCGCCAAGGGAATGCGCTTAGGTTTTCTATTTCTGAACATCAGACCTTTCCTTATCGGATCTCGTAACGTGCGAGCCGGCATCCTGCTGGCGCGACACGATTGCTGCTTTGGCCCTGCTTTAGGGAAGGGTGTGCGAAGCAAGCTGAAGTTAGGACGACTGAGGAATGGTTTGCTTGTGCTGGTCTGAATGGGGGGTTAATTGCTGGTGACTTGTTGAGCGTGGTTTTGGGTCACTTTTGGGGTCTAACCGTGCTCTCTGATCCGCTCGTTGCCTATGTCTCTGGCCGGTAGTAGGGTTAGAACAAATGTTCTAAAACCCTCAACTTCAGATTGAGTCTACCTATGCCAGAGATACCTCGTTCCGAAATCGCGCTCTTCGATGGCGAGCCGATCGAGTTCACCTATCGCAATCGTCGCTATCGGGTCTACGCCGTCCTTTCGCGATGGCGCGAAGCCGGTGGTTGGTGGAACCGAGCTAGTGATGGGAACTATCGCCCTGATGATGGTGCGCGTGCTCTCTGGCGAGTGGAGGCTGCACCAGTTGGTGCGATGACCACATTCGAGATCGAGCGGATCGATAACGCCGATCTCACCGATGAGCAGTTAGCCGAGGGTTTCGTATGGCGAATCCGACCTACATCGCGTTCGAAATCAGACCCGAGATCCGAATACCAGAGCGATGTCTCATGAACCATTCATCCACCTTCGCGCTGTCAGTGGATATTCATTCAAGTTCGGTACCGCATCACCAGATGATCTGATCGCCACGGCAGCGCGATATGGGATGCCAGCGCTCGCTCTCGCTGATCGAGACACTCTCGCTGGGACGATCCGATTCGCCAAAGCTGCTTCAAGATCTGGCATAACACCGATCATCGGTATCTCACTGAGGTTCTTGAACGATAGGAATCGCGTCACTCTCCTTGCTCGCTCCGGCGGTGGTTATCCTGCTTTGGTCCAACTTCTTACCTATATCAACACTCACAGTAGCGCTATCGGCGATACCCAGAGTCATACCCAAAAGCGAAAGCCCCTCCTGACGCAGGAGATATTGATCGAGAAGAGCGAACTCACCAAGGAGTTGATACTCCTTCACGGGCCCGACTCCTTCCTCCAAGAGAGCATCTGGAATCGAAGGCGGGAACTCGCTCTCAACCATCATCGATCGCTCGAATCGCTCTTCGCGGAACAGGTGGTCGAATGCGTCTCGCATCTTGCCTCCCTTGGCCCGCGGTCGACCGCCTTCGCTGCTCGCTCCCTCTCTTTTGCACGGGAGGAGGGGCTTACCGCGGTCGTAAGCAATGAGATCAGGATGCTCGCTCGCGAGGATGCACCGATCGCTGATGTCCTCGATGCCGCACGCCATCTCTCGCCTTTACATGAGAAGAACGTCAAGCGGATGAATGCAGAGGCGTTCTTCAAGTCCACCGGTGAGATGGATGAGGTGATCCGAGATATCGCTCGCATGGCAGGTGAGCGCAGTGGTGGGAGATTGCTTCGTGATACCAGGGCCTTGGCAGAACGCGCGATGCTCTCACCAGAGCGTGACATCGGCCTTGGCGAGATCCATCTGCCAGAGCCGGAGATGGTCGGTGCGCGGGATGAGCGAGAGATGATCCAGATCTTCCAAGATCGAAATCTCGCAGGGCTCAATCGCCGTTATGGGGACCTTCCATCGTCGAGATACGAGAGTGCGTTGCAACGGATGCGCGAGGAACTCGATGTCATCCGGATCCTTGGCTTCGAGTCCTACTTCCTCACCGTCGCCGATATCACCGAGGCGAGTCGGAAGTTAGGGATCCGCGTCGCAGCGCGGGGCAGTGGCGCCGGCTCCTTGGTCTGTCATCTCCTGGGGATCAGCGCGATCGATCCGCTGGAACATGGTCTGATCATGGAGCGATTCTGTTCGCCACTGCGACGAGAGTTGCCGGATATCGACATCGATGTGGAGTCGGCGCGAAGACTCGAGATCTATGACTTGGTCCATGAGAGATATGGCAATCAGGTCGCGACCGTCGCGATGGTGGAGCGTTACCGAGCGAGACAAGCGATCCGAGATGTGGGGATGGCACTCGCAATATCGCCCACCGAGATCGAGATTTTGGCGAAATCGATGCCACATATCCGCGCCGGCAGGATCTCGGAAGTCATGGCAAGACTTCCGGAGTTACGTTCACTGGAGCACTCACGTTCCAACTCATCGCTCCTTGCCATGGCGATCGGTCTGGCAGAGAGATTGGACTCATTGCCACGCAATCTTGCGATGCATCCTTGCGCTATCGCGCTATCCGATAAGGCCTTTCGGACCAGGGCACCGTTAGAGATCAATGCCAGCGGTTATCCGATGATTCAATTCGATAAGGATGATGTCGAGGAGATCGGCTTGTTGAAACTCGACATCCTGGGCGTGAGAATGCAATCGGCACTCGCTTACACGATCAACGAGATCAAAAGAGTGGATGAGAGTGAGATCGACCTGGATCGGATTCCACTCGATGATAAGAAGACCTTCGAATTGATCCAATCGACGAAGACCCTCGGTCTCTTCCAGATCGAGAGTCCAGGACAACGGGAGTTGGTAGGCAAATTCACGCCATCATCGTTTAACGATCTGATCATCGATATCTCACTCTTTCGCCCTGGGCCGGTCAAGAGCGACATGATCTCTCCCTTCCTCAATGCCCGACATGGTCACGCTCCTTCGAAGATGATCCATCCTGATCTCGAACCGATCCTCTCCGAGACCGAAGGAGTGGTGGTCTTCCACGAGCAGGTGATTCGAATCATCGCGACGATGACGGGTGCATCGCTAGCAGAAGGTGATGAGAGGCGAAGAGAACTGGGCAGCCCTGAAGGCCAACAACGAGTCTGTGACTGGTTCTATCCCACCGCACTCGCTCGCGGATATCCGCGGAATGTGGTCGATGAGATCTGGGAGGTGTTGCGCGCTTTCGCTTCCTTCGGTTTCTGTAAGGCACATGCCGCTGCTTTCGCACTCCCTACCTATCAATCCGCTTGGCTCAAGACTCATCACCCTGCGCATTTCTTCGCAGGTCTGCTGACCCATGACCCAGGGATGTATCCGAAGAGATTGATCCTGGACGAGGTACGGCAGTGGGGGATCGCGATCAAAGGGCTCGATGTCAACAACTCTGATTCGGGGTATCGAGTGTCACGAATCGATGAGAGTGATGAAGGAAAGTACGCAATCTCTCTGGCCCTCAGCGAAGTTCAAGGGATCAGCGAAGAGGAGATCGAAAGCATCATTACCAATCGTCCATACAGTGATTTGAACGACTTCGTCTATCGCTCTGGCGCGAGCCAGCCGATCACAGAGGCGTTGATCCTCCTCGGTGGGTTCACCAGTATCTATGGCGAACAAGTCAATCGACGCGATCTCTTGCTTCATCTCGGTGATATCCATCGTCTTGCACGCGGTAGTGAGCAGAGACCCAGCGCTGGTCAATTCACCCTCGGTTTCAAGGCAGAGTTCGTCGAGAGCGGGTTGCCACAGTTGAGTAAGAGCGAGAAGGTGAAGCTGGAACTCGATCACCTCGGGATGGATGTCTCACATCACCTCATCGAGTTCTACGCAGATTTCCTCAACCATATTGGCGCAGTGAAGTCATCCGAGTTGTTATCACTGCGCTCCAATTCTGAGGTACTGGTAGCTGGAGTGAAGGTGGCGTTACAGACACCACCGATCCGATCTGGAAAGCGCGTGATCTTCTTGACGCTCAGTGACGGTCATGGCTGTAGCGACATCACCTTCTTCGAGGATGTGCAGTCAGAGGCAGCGGAATTGCTCTATTCCAGCTCACTCCTCTTGGTTAGAGCAGTGACGAGAAGGACCGGTGCACGCGGGATATCGCTACGTGCCATCAAAGCATGGGATCTCGCGCTCTCGTATGAAAGGTGGCGTAGCGTTGCGGTCTGTGAGTGAGAGGCCCGTGATCCTCCATGTCGACATGGATGCCTTCTTCGCATCCGTCGCAGAACTCGACCATCCGCAGTACAGAGGAAAGCCCCTTGTCGTCGGTGCAGGTGCGCGCGGGGTAGTGCTCTCTGCCAACTACCCGGCACGAAAGTTCGGGATCCGTGCCGCAATGCCAGTAGCAAAGGCGCAACGGATGGCGCCCAGTGCGATCTTCTTGCCACCCGACCATGCTCGCTACAGCGAAGTCTCTGACTCCATCATGGAGATCTTCCATCGCTTCACGCCCAAGGTCGAGCCTCTCTCACTCGATGAAGCCTTTCTTGATGTCACTGGGTCACAACGTCTCTTCGGTACCGGCCAAGAGATCGCAGCTCGCATCCGCCAGGAGGTCGAGAGTGAGCAGGGCATCACTTGTTCGGTAGGTATCGCGACGACGAAGTTCATCGCCAAGCTCGCATCGGGAAAGTGCAAACCTAATGGGATGCTCGAAGTCGACGGAGAGAAGGTCTTGGAATTCCTCCATCCGCTTCCGGTTGGAGATATCTGGGGCGTTGGACCGAAGACGAACGAGGTACTGCTGAACTTAGGCCTTCGCACCGTGGCTGATATCGCGACGACGCCGCTGGGCACGCTCCAGCGTGCTCTTGGTGAGGCCTCGGGCAGTGCCATCTACGAATTGGCCTGGGGTAGGGATCACCGTGAGGTGATCAGTGATGAGTCCGAGAAGAGCATCTCTGCGGCAGAGACTTTCGCTTATGACTTGGAAGAGAGCGAAGAGATACTCACTGAGTTGATGCGATTGACTGAACGGGCTACCTATCGTTTACGTCGTGCCGGATTGAGGGCAGGGACGATCTCGATCAAAGTGCGGTTCGCAGATTTCAAGACCATCACTCGCTCGAAGAGCATCGCGAATCCCGTCGATGGAATCGTCGAGACATTCGCTGTCGCGAAACAACTCTTCCTAGCGCTCCGGCTCTCCGGTGTCCGGATCAGGTTGATCGGGATCTCACTTGAAGGATTGATCTCGGCGGAGTCCGCTCCAGAGCAGTTGGAGTTGGGGGCGAGAACGAGAGGGTGGCGTGAGGCAGTCTCCGCAGTCGACCAGGCCCTTGCTCGTTTCGGTAAAGGCTCCGTTCGACCGGCGCGATTGGTGGAACCCGAGGAAGACTCAGGGGATTCTGAACCTAGGGCGTAGAAATCGACATGACTGCCCCGCTTGAGAGGGACTACTCTGTCGCTATGCCTCTTTCCGATGAAGAGAAACGCCTTCTGGCCGAGATGGAGGCTGCGCTCGCAGTCGATGACCCGAAGTTGGTCTCAACCCTCTCGGGTAAGGCTCGCACGCCGAAGAAGAATCGGATGTTCGCTGGCATCGCACTCTTCTTCACCGGTATCGCCACTCTCCTCGGGGGCTTGATCTCTCAGACCGTCCCGGTTGGAATCGTTGGCTTCGTATTTGCGCTGGTAGGACTCGTACTCATCATCTCGAATTTGGCCGGCAAGGGTGAGGTTGGCGTGAAGCAAGTCCGACCCAAGCAGAAGCCGAAGTGGAGCGCTACCTTGGAAGAACGCTGGGAGCGTCGTCAGCAGGAGAACGAGTAATCACTTCATAAAGAGCGCGGTCAGGCGCTTCGTAGTCAGAGTCGTTCCGATCAAAATCATCACCATGAAGTAGAGCACGTGAGTCAACAGTCCCAGCGATACGTTGCCCAGCATCAATCCACGAACCAATTCGATCGCATGCCAGAGCGGTAGCGCTTGGATCACGCTCTGGATCCATTCCGGAAAGACGGTGATCGGGTAGAAGGAACCAGAGAAGAGGAACATCGGCAGAAGCACGACATTGATCAGGTCCATCTGTTGGTAGGTCTTCATATAGGAGGTAATTGCCATTCCAATAGCCGAGAAGGCGAAAGCGATGATCACCGCCGCCGGGATCGCGGCGATCGCCCACCAGCTTGTGACCAATCCGAGCGGTGTCACGATGGCCATGAATCCGATGGAATAGATCAGACCTCGAACGAGAGCCCAGATGATCTCGCCAAGTGCGACATCGAGCGTGCCGAGCGAGGTGGCCAGCATTGATTGATAGAGACGGCCGTGTTTGATCTTGAAGAAGACATTCCAGGTCGAGTCATAGATGGCGCCATTCATTGCGCTCGTCGCCAAGAGGCCGGGTGCGATGTACATCGCGTAGGTGATCTCAGGCCCTTGTCCCGGTGCGACCGTGCCGATCAACTCTCCGATTCCATATCCGAATGCGAAGAGAAAGAGGACAGGCTCGACGAAGCCGGTGAGAACGACGATCCAATTCGAAGACTTGAAGGCGATGATGCTTCGCTCGATCACAGCGCCGGTGCGTCCCGCGAAGTACTGCTCACCACGCTTACCTACGCGACGCTGAGCGATGGCGACTGCGGAATCGATGATCACTTCGCCAACCTCCGCTCAAAGTTCTTGAAAGCCCATAGAAGTCCTACGACGAGAAGTGCCAGCATCACCGCGATGTGAACGAAGACGAGATGTGTTGGCAGGGCGTAGTCATAGGTGAGGAAGCGACCGAGTTCGGTTGCGTGCCAGAGTGGCGAAATCCAGCCGATGGGTTGCAAGAAGATGGGCATCGTCGATAGCGGATAGAAGGTTCCTGAGAAGAGGAACATCGGCATGATGATGAGACGGTTGATTACGGTAAGGAAGAGATCCTCATTGTCCACATAGGAGACGAAGCCGAGCATCAGCGCTCCGAATCCTGCTCCGGCAAGGATCGCAACTGGAATGGCCATCCAGGATGTCGGAGAGTCGAGTGCTCCGAAGAGATAGAGCAAGAGCCAGTAGCAAGTCACGGCGAAGACCGTTCGAACCATGGCGGCGAGGAACACTCCCGTGGCGATCTGACGAGGTGAGAGTGGAGTCGAGTTCATGGCGAAGTAAGTCTTTTGCCATTTGAAGCCATCGAGAGATGGGAAGACCACCTCATCCATTGCACCAGTGATTGCAGTCGTGGCGAGAAGTGCTGGCGCGATGAAGGTTAGGTAGGGGACTCCGCCGACGCCTTCGCTTCCAAGGTTCTGATCGACTAGTGCTCCGATGCCGATTCCGACTGAGACGAGATAGAGCATGGGGTTGGCGAGTGCTTCGAAGGCGATGACCCAGAAGAACTTCCACATGTTGCGGATGCGAGCTTCAGTGACAGAGAGCGCGCCTTGGCGAGAGATTCTCTTGATGTTGACCAATCGGAGGGACCCGACTCGCTCGCTCTCGACTTTCGTCGCACCGGTGTGCATCTTTGCCATCTTGGACATCAATCCACGAGAGAGCGACCGGTCAGTCGCAAGAAGACATCTTCGAGGGAGGATCGACGGACGAGCGAAGTCAAAGGGTGTAGACCCTTCTTGTAGACCTGCTCAAGGATCTCCTCTCCATCCTCGCCGTACATCAAAATGCGGTCCGGGAGTACTTCTATTCGTTCACAAAGCGCGGTCAACTGGTCCGAAAGTGTTTGGTTCCTTTCGGAGCCGAATCGAACCTCCAACACCTCTTTGGTGGAGTAGATCCGGATGAGTTCCTGTGGCGAAGCCTCCGCCATGATCTTTCCCTTATCCATGACGATGAGGCGATCACAGAGTTGCTCAGCTTCGTCCATGTAATGGGTCGTGATGAGGAGTGTGACGCCCAATTCTTTGAGTCGGAAGAGACGATCCCAGAGGATATGACGCGCCTGTGGGTCGAGCCCAGTCGTCGGCTCATCGAGCATGAGGATCTCGGGTTCGCTGACGAGAGAACGTGCGATGGTCAATCGCCGTTTCATTCCACCACTGAGCGCCTCCACTTTGGTGTTGCGCTTCTCCTCCAACTGCGCGAACTCCAAGAGTTCCTCGATCTTCTTGCGGATGAATGGGCGTGAGAGGCCGAAGTAACGTCCATAGATGTAGAGGTTCTCCTCGACCGTGATCTGGGTGTCGAGGTTGTCCGTCTGTGGGACCACGCCGAGGTGAGCGCGGATTTCTGGACCGTGGAGATCAGGGTCCTTACCGAGGATCGTGATCTCGCCCCCGGTTCGCTGTGAGGTGGCAGCGATGATCCGCATGGTGCTCGACTTGCCCGCGCCGTTGGGGCCGAGGAATCCGAAGGACTCTCCCTTTCGCACTTCGAAGTCGATCCCAGCAACCGCCTCAAAGTCCCCGTAGCGCTTGATCAGACCCTTGGCGGTGATGAGAGGGGTGCCATTCGGGGTTTGCGAGATCTCTGAAGTTCTGGTGGACATAGGCGGACGAGCCTAGCCATCACGGATAGCGCTCGCCTCGGTGGGGAGGGGTGGGGGGTACGGGGGAAATAAGTGGCGATAGGTGGTTGAAAAGGGAGGAAAAGGGAGTAAAGTGGGGAATAGAGCGAGACGGGGGTCTTGCTCAAGAAGTAAAGAAACAAGGGGAAAACCAGTGTTTTTAGGGACTCACGAACCTCGACTCGATGAGAAGGGTCGATTGATTCTCCCCGCAAAGTTCCGTGAACCCCTTGCCCCAGGACTCGTCATAACCAAGGGCCAAGAGCGTTGCCTCTATGTCTTTCCGGCCGATGAGTTCGCCCGAATCACCGAGCAGCTTCGCCAAACCCCACTCACCGCCAAGAGCGCTCGCGACTACATGCGAGTGATGTTCGCCGGCGCCCACGACGAGATTCCAGACAAACAGGGTCGCGTGACCATCCCAAACGGGTTGCGTGATTACGCCTCACTGACGAAGGAGTGCGTGGTCATCGGTGCCAATACCCGCGTCGAGATCTGGGATGCGAAGTCGTGGCAGAGCTATCTCGCTGACCGCGAAGGAGATTTTGCAAACGTCTCGGAGGAGATCTTTCCAGGTCTCTTCTGAGGGAACCAATTCCAGAAGTACAACTACATAGCGATGAAGTGAGCAGGGCCGTTCTGGCCACTGTCGACCTTCACAGAATCGGCACTGCTTCCCCGGTGCCGATTTACCCCCCCCATCCGTCGGCCGACAGTGACCAGAGCGTCTCTTCAACTCCATCGCAACCTGAATTCGGGATTCGAATCCTTGATTCAAAAGACTTGATCCAACAGAAGTGTGAAGCGCCAGAGATAGAGCAACACAAGAGATAGAGCAACACAAGTGATAGAGCAGCAGGAGAGAGGTGGGGAAGATGCCCGAGATCCATCTGCCTGTCTGTCTCGATAGAACCGTAGAGCTGCTTGCTCCTGCGATAGAAGGTCGCGAACACCCGATCATCGTCGACGGAACGCTCGGTCTAGCCGGACACAGTTTCGAATTGCTTACGCGCTTTCCGCATCTGACCATCATCGGAATCGATAGGGATGCAGATGCGATCTCTCATGCAGCCAAGCGCCTCGAACCATTCCATGGTCGTGTACAGATCTATCGCGATTCCTACGACAATCTTGGGAAAGTTCTCGATCAATTCGGCACACGCACCGTTGATGGGATCCTCCTTGATCTCGGAGTTTCCTCCATGCAACTCGATTCCGTCGAGCGGGGGTTCTCCTACTCTCAGGAGAGCGCGCTCGATATGCGTATGGATAGGAGCCAGGGCCTCACCGCAGCCGAAGTCCTGGCCACCTACTCAGAGTCTGACCTCACTCGGATCTTGCGCCAATATGGGGAAGAGCGTTTCGCGCCAAGGATCGCCAAAGCGATCGTTGCTGAGCGAGCCAAGGAACCGATCTCGAAGAGTTCGACATTAGTCGAGCTCATCAAGCGAGTGATTCCCGCGCCAGCGCGACGGACCGGTGGAAACCCTGCAAAGCGCACCTTCCAAGCACTTCGCATCGAGGTAAATGGCGAACTCGACATCTTGGATCGATCACTGCCGATCGCCCTTGACCGTCTCGCCGTCGGAGGTCGGATGGTCGTCCTCTCCTTCCATTCACTCGAGGATCGCATCGTCAAGGAGCACTTCGCCCGCGTCACTGCGCGCAAGGACCTTCCTGGACTTCCTGTCGAGTTACCTGGTCAAGATCAGAAATTCGCACTCATCTTCAACGGCAGCGAGAAGGCGAGCGAGGAAGAGATGCTCGTAAATCCTCGCGCCAAGTCGGTTCGTATCCGCGCGATCACTCGAGTGGCAGCCTGATGGCAATACGAGAACTTGGACCCGCGACTACTCGCAAATCCATCCCAACGCGGCGGCTCTCTCTCGTCGCGCCGCTGAGTAACCTTTCACTGGCGTCATTGACCGACGCAAAGAGAGACTCCAAGAACTTCGTCATGATCTGCGTCTCGATAGCAACCGCAGGTTTGCTGGCGATGTTCACCCTCAACATCGCGTTGACAGAAGGTGCATTCACCGTTCGATCCCTCAAGCTAGAGGTGATCGAGATGAAGGAACTTCGACAGGCAGCACTGACCGAATTGGCTCATGTCTCATCCCCTGATCGCCTCGCTCGTTCGGCGGAGATGTTGGGGATGGTCGCTTCGGGCAGCCCACGTTTCATAGAGATCAACGACAGGTAGGAAGTTCTCCCCGTGAATCTTGCAACTGACCGATCACTCCAACCAAAGCGGATTCAGATCGCAGTTGCCATCATCGGCATCATCCTCTTGGTCTTTGCGATCAGACTTCTCGACTTGCAAGCGCTCCGATCCAACGACCTCATGGTCAAAGCTGCAGGTGAATTGGAGCGAACTGCGACCATACCAGCGCCCCGCGGTGCGATCCTTGATGCCAATGGAGTGGAACTTGCTCGCAGCGTGCTCTCGTATCGAATCGTCGTGGATCAGAAGCTGATACATGATGGTGAGGCAGTGGCAAAGGTCATCGCACCGATTCTGGATATGGATGAGGTCTACCTCGCCGAACGTTTGACGGGGGATCGCAGGTATGTGGTGATCGCCGACAAGGTGCGCCCTGCGATTTGGCGGACCATGGAGTCGAGAATAGATAGCTATAACGAGAAGGTGATCGAGGAACGCAACGGCTATGCCAAGCGGATCAGTGGATTTTGGGCAGAGCGCCTCTATGACCGCGAGTACCCAGCCGGTCGACTCGCAGCATCACTACTTGGCTTCACCAATGCTGCGGGTGCAGGAGCAGCCGGATTGGAGTACAGCCTCAACTCCCAACTGACCGGACAAGATGGTGTCTACACGTACGCCAATGCGGGTGGGACGATCATTCCAGGCACGCAAGAAGTGATGCTTGATTCAGTACCAGGTGAGAGCGTGCAGTTGACGATCGATAGGGATGTGCAGTGGGTCGCGCAACGCGCGATCACCAAAGTAGTGAGGTCATCTCGAGCAGTCTCTGGAACTGTGATCGTACAGAATCCGAAGACAGGAGAGATTCTCGCTCACGCAACCTATCCGACATTCGATCCGAACAATCGGGATGGTGTCGACCCCGCTCTCTATCGGAATCTCACGGTTGAGGAGATCTATGAACCTGGTTCAACCGGAAAAGTGATCACCTTCGCCGCGGCCTTGGAGGAGGGAAAGATCTCTCCAGAGACGATCATCACCACTCCCTACAAGATCAAGCGATATGGGACGACATTCAAGGATCACGAGTATCACAAGGGAGAGAAGATCACAGTGGCAGGTGCGCTCGCCAACTCGACGAATACCGGTGCCATCAAGATCGGTGAAATGGTTGGAAAGGAACGCCTCTACGACTATCTGCGCGCATTCGGATTGGGAGAGTCGACCGAGCTTCGTCTACCCGGAGAAGCCGCGGGCAAATTGCGTCCGGTCAAAGAGTGGTCTGGAACTTCACTCCCAACAATCTCCTTCGGTCAGGGCTATTCATTGACAGCGATCCAAGCGACTTCGATCTTTTCCACTTTGGCGAATGATGGTGTGCGAGTGCCCCCGAGCGTCATCAAGGGAACGATTGCTCCCAATGGCGCATTCACTGCTCACAAGACTGGAGATGCGGTAAGAGTGGTCTCCTCCGACACTGCGAAGAAGATGCGCCTGATCATGGAGAGCGTCGTCGGACCACATGGAACCGCTGAGACTGCCGCCATTCCCGGTTACCGCGTCGCAGGCAAGACTGGAACCGCGTGGCGTCATGATGAGAAGTGCGGGTGTTACAAGGGCTACACCGCATCGTTCATCGGCTTCGCTCCAGCAGATGATCCTGCTTATGTGGTCAATGTGACCATTCAGGCGCCTAAGGGTGTCTACTACGGCGGCTATCTTGGTGGCCCCGTCTTCAAGGAAGTGATGAGTTACATCCTTCAATCTCAGAACATCCCGCCGACGGCAAAGGCTGAATCCAGTTATGCCTTGAGTTACAAGGAGTACCTGCGGAAGATCAGCACTCCCACTGCTGCTACCGAGAGCGAAGAGCCTAAGAAGCCAGCTGATCCGGTGAAGAAGGACAAGAAGAAGAAAGAGAAAGTCGATGCTCGTGGATGAGCGGGCTCTTGTAGCGCAGACGAGGTCACTCGTCGACGTCGCCAATTACCTCGGTGATACCGGTCTCTCGCTCTCCCAACTTGCAGGTATCGAGATCACAGAGATCGCAAGTTCGACCGATTCAGTCGTTCCTGGCGCTCTCTTCGTCGCACATAGAGGTATTCGCAGTCACGGCGCGGAATATGTCGAACGCGCCATCTCCTCTGGAGCGAGTGCGATCTTGACCGACAAGGAGGGTGAATCGAAGATCTCTGCAAAAGGCGGGATCCGAGTTCCTGTCCTCGTCGTCTCGCGCCCTGAGGTAGATCTGGGTCATTTGGCTCATTGGTTCCATGGTGATCCGATGCGAAGCATGCATGCGGTCGGGGTCACCGGCACGAATGGCAAGAGCACCATAACCACTTTGCTTTACGAGATGTGGCAGGCCGCTGGGTTCACGGCTGGCTTGATGGGAACGATTGCGACTTTGATGCCTGGGTTGGAGTTGAAAGCCGAGCGCACCACTGAGTCAGCCGATGAGTTGGCCCGTCGTGTCGCGCAAATGGCTCAACTCCATGTTCGCGCCCTCGCCATGGAAGTGAGCTCTCATGGACTGGCTCTCCATCGTGTCAATGGTGCCCGTTTCGCAGCAGCAGGTTTCAGCAATCTCTCGCAAGACCATCTGGACTTCCACGGTGACATGGAGAGCTACTTCGCCGCAAAAGCTTCGCTCTTCACTCATGAGTATGCCGATCGCGCATTCATCAACATCGACGATGCCTATGGAAAGCGTCTTGCCACCATGACCTCGCTCGAGACCATCACACTCTCCTTGAAGGATAGAAGTGCATCATGGTTCGTAGCCGAGCGAGAGGTGACAGGACGCGGAAATCGTCTTGAGATTCGAGGACCCGGCGGCATTCTGATCTCGACGGAGATCCCGCTTATCGGTACGCACAATGTGGAGAACTATCTGATGGCTCTGGCTCTTGCCATCGATAGCGGAGTGGACCCTGTCGTCATCGAGAGTGCATCCCGAAATCTCAAGGGAGCTCACGGTCGCATGGAACGAGTCGAACTCGGACAGCCATTCACCGCTCTTGTCGATTATGGGCACTCTCCAGATGCTGTCGCCCGTGTCCTTCAATCACTTCGCGAGAGCACCTCAGGCAGGATCATCGCTCTCCTTGGATGTGGTGGCGACCGAGACCGCGGTAAGCGTCCGCTGATGGGGCAAGCGCTCATCGCTGGATCTGATGTCGCGATCTTCACGAGTGACAATCCACGAAGTGAGGATCCTGCGGACATCTTGCGGGAGATGACGGCAGGACTTGCGATCAAAGAGCCTTCACGCATCGAAATCGACCGAAGGAGTGCGATCGAGTATGCGGTCTCGCTTGCTGAGCCTGGCGATCTTGTCATCGTTCTTGGTAAAGGGCATGAACGTGGTCAACAATTCAAGGATCGGCTCGAAGAGTTCGATGATCGCCTCGAGGTAGCTAAGGCAATTGAAGGCCGAGGCTGAATCGACGATGAGCGACGCGACTTCAAGGCCGACTCATGACTTTCCAAAACATGAAGGCCAGCGCCTGACGCTTACATGGACGATTGAAGATGTTGCTGAAGTCATTGGCGGGACTCTCGTCAATGCCGATAGGGCGCGAGAGACGAATGGTGCACTCTTCTTCGATTCTCGAGCCTCAGTCAAGGACGGGATCTTCCTCGCACTTGAAGGCGAAAAAGTCGATGGTCATGACTTCATAAATGAATCAGGTGCATCCTTTTCGATCGTCTCTCGCCATGTCGATGACCCAGCGATCGTAGTCTCCGATGTGTTGGTCGCCGCAGGGCTATGGGCGAGCCACTATCGAGCATCGTTGAAGGAATTGATTGTCGTAGGGATCACGGGATCACAGGGCAAGACGACCACTAAGGACATGGCTCATCACATGCTCCGTCTCCACAGTGGGATGAGAGAAGACGCCGTAGTCGCCCCTCGAGGTTCATACAACAATGACCTCGGCCTTCCAATCGTGATCACATCGTGCCAGCCAACGACGCGGTACTGCATCTCTGAGATGGGAGCGCGTCACAAGGGAGACATCCTCCGACTCGCGACCATCGCGAAGCCGCAGATCGGAATCGTTCTCAAAGTCGGGACCGCGCACCTGGGGGAGTTCGGAAGCCGTGAAGCGATTGCGCAGACTAAGTCAGAGTTAGTAGCAGGCATCGATCAAGAGGGAATTGCGATCCTCGGAACATACGATGAGTTCACGCCCCTGATGGCTCGTAACCGCGCTGACCTGACTGTCATCACTTTTGGTGAAAGAGGCGATGAGACAGTCCGTGCGACAGATGTAGAGGCGCGCGGGGGTTTCGCTCACTTCGAATTGGTCACACCTCGAGGTCGTGAGGTGGTGGAGTTGCGGGTAGCAGGCATCCATAACGTCGCCAATGCTCTCGCTACTGCAGCTCTCGGATTCGTTCTCGGAATACCGGAGAACGAGATCGCTACCGCACTTTCGACCTTCGAACCACAGAGTCGATGGCGGATGGAGTTGAGCGAGATCGATGGCGTGACTGTGATCAATGACTCCTACAACGCCAATCCGGAGAGCATGAAGGCAGCGTTGGAGACCACACGGCTACTCGCGCAAGAGAGCGGTGGACGCACTTTTGCCTTCTTAGGGACGATGAATGAACTGGGTGATGCCTCTGATGAGATGCATGGTGAGATCGGCAGAGAAGTGCTATCACTCGGGATCGATTACCTCATCGCGGTCAACGAGAAGAGGTACTTGGTCGATTCCGAGGGAGAGACGGAGACAATTCTGGCCACTGATCTCGATCAGGCACGCAAACTCTTCGACTCCATCGAGACCGGGGATTGCGTGTTGTTCAAGGCCTCTCGCAGCATCGGTCTGGAACGATTGGCAGCTGACCTTGTCGAGTCTCTCAAGAACCGTGTTCAGAGATCCTCCGAATCGTCGGATCAAGGAGTAGCGAGAGATGAAGAAAGGGAGCGTGGATAGATGAGAGGAATTCTCCTCGCCGGCGCCTTCGCTGCGATCTTGGCATTTCTTCTCTCACCACTGCTCATCAAGGTTCTCACGCGTCGGGGAATCGGACAGGTGATTCGAACCGACGGACCGACGACCCATCAGGTCAAGAGTGGCACTCCAACGATGGGGGGAGTGGCGATCATCTTCGCAGCGACGATGGGTTATCTCATTTCTCATCTGATCATCGGTGTGCCTGTCACCACTTCGGCGATCTTGGTCTTGGGTCTCGTCGTTGGAATCGGATTCATCGGATTCCTTGATGATTGGCTGAAGATCTCGCGCCGGAATTCCAAGGGGTTATCAGCCAAGTTGAAGTTACTTGGTCAGGCAGTGATCGCCGTCGCCTTCGCAATGGCCGGAAGGAATTTCCCAGACGAGAGAGGGCTGACCCCAATCTCCGATCAACTCTCCACGGTGAGAGATACCGCAGTCACCCTCGCTCCAATCTTGGTCATACTTCTTGCCCTGGTGATGATCTTGGGTACGAGCAATGCAGTCAATCTCACCGATGGTCTCGACGGTTTGGCATCAGGTGCTGCGATCCTCTCTTTCCTCGCCTTCATACTCATCGGTGTGTGGGAGTTCGGACAGAGCTGTGGAATCGAACCATCACCGAAGTGTTATGAAGTTCGAGACCCGCTCGATCTTGCAGTATTGGCGGCAGCATTCGCTGGAGCTCTCGCAGGATTCCTCTGGTGGAACACCGCGCCGGCACAGATCTACATGGGAGATACGGGTTCGCTAGCGATTGGTGCGGCTCTCGCCGGTTTGGCGCTCACTCTCCGTGTCGAGTTACTCTTGATCGCACTCGGTGGCCTCTTCGTCATCATCACTCTCTCCGTGATCATTCAAACTGGTTACTTCAAGCTCTCCGGGGGAAAACGAGTGTTCAAGATGGCGCCGCTTCACCATCACTTCGAACTCTCGGGCTGGAGCGAAGTGACTGTGGTGGTTCGATTTTGGATCATCGCGGGTCTCTCGATGGCCTTGGGACTTGGACTCTTCTATGCCGACTGGGTAGCGGGGTAGAACTAAGAAGATGACTCCAGGATCGATCACCGTCGAAGGTTTGCGAGGTCTCGATCTCGTCATCGTTGGAGCAGGCGTAACTGGTAAGGCGCTGCAGGATTTCGCGACCTCTCACGGTGCAAGCGTGACGATGGTCGATGATCGCGCTGAAGGCGCGTCTCGCGACCTGCCGGAATCTTGCGCGTTAGCGATCATCAGTCCGGGATGGAAACCTGATCATCCGATCATCGAGGGGATACGCGCACGTGGGATCCCGTATCTGAGTGAGATCGACTTCGCTTGGGAGATGAAGAGGCAGATCGCCCCGGCACAACGCTGGATCGCTCTCTCAGGTACAAATGGCAAGACCACGACTATTCAAATGGTCGAGAAGATCATGCAGTGCGCCGGAATCGCGGGTGTCGCATGTGGCAACGTGGGAAGGACAGTGATCGAGTCGATCACGCCCGAGATCGAAGTCCTCGCCATCGAACTCTCCTCTTTCCAGATTCAATGGAGCGATCTCCCTCGATTCGAGGCAATCGCACTCCTCAACATCTCTCCTGACCATATCGATTGGCATGGGAGCTTCGATCGCTATCGGGACGCGAAGCTGAAGTTGATCTCGCTCTCCGCACGATCTTTCATCAACATCTCTGACGCCACCTTGAGTCGTTCTTGGCCGGAACTCCTTTCTTCTACGACGGGTGAGTTGATCCCTTTTCATCTCGGATCGCCTGCTCGTGGGGAGATAGGTCTTGTAGAAGACTTGATCGTCGATCGGGCATTGGTTGATGACCCGATGAACGCAGAGGTCTTGATCGAGGTGGGGGCTCTACCCTCACGGGCATCGCACAATGTCAGCAACGCAATGGCTGCTGCTGCGCTCGCGAAGGCGATCGGCATCGGAGCAGAAGCGATCACAGCTGGCCTATCTGCATTCATCTTCGATCAACATCGCTTGCAGGTTGTGGGAGAGTCGAAGGGTGTCACTTGGATCGATGATTCCAAAGCCACCAATCCGCATGCAGCGTTGGCCGCAATCTTCTCTTTCCCATCCGTGATCTGGATCGCCGGAGGTCTTGCCAAAGGCGCATCGATGGATGAGTTGGTCCGCGCAACTTCTTCGAGAGTCAGGGCAGCGATCCTGGTCGGACGAGACGCTCCTCTGATCCGCTCGGCGATCCAAGAGGTCAATCCCAGTATGAAGATCGTCGAAGTAGGCGCAACGCAAGGCAGGGAAGTGATGCGCGAAGCAGTGACCTTCGCCAAGAATCTCGCCTCGCGCGGTGACACAGTGTTACTCGCACCGGCGTGTGCATCAATGGATCAATTCACCTCCTACAAGGAACGTGGTGATCTCTTTCAAAGTGCCGTGAGAGAGCTCGTATTGAGTGAAGGGGGAGCATCATGAGACGCCCGGTGGTCAACTTCTATGGGGTGGCGCTTCCGACCATCTTGATCTCTGTATTCGGCCTGGTCATGGTCTTCTCTGCCTCGAGTGTCAAAGCACTTCAAGAATCTGGTTCCTCTGTCGCCATCGTTAGTAGGCAAGCGCTGCTCTTCTTCGTCGGTCTTGGGATTGCACTCTTCCTCTTCCGCGCTCCCTTCGCTTTCTTGAAACGGATGTCGACTCTCTCCCTTGTACTCTCGCTCATCGCACTGGCTTTGCCGCAACTTCCAGGGATAGGCAAAGAGGTCAATGGCAACGTCAACTGGATCTCCATCGCTGGATTCACGATGCAACCAAGTGAGTTCGCCAAGCTCGGCATGATCCTTTGGTTGGCGGGCGTCTTGGCTCGACATGAGGAGATGAAGGAACGCCAGGTGCAGATGAGCCCGGGTGCGCTCGCCATGCAAGTGCTTCCCGGTGTCATCGCCATGATCGCACTCATCCTCATCGGCAGGGACCTTGGTACTGCTCTAGTCTTCGCTGCCATCGCGGCAGCAGTGCTTTTCGTCGCTGGGATCCAGATTCGATGGTTCGTCGCCGCGATCGCTGCGCTATCTCTGATGGCGGCGATTTTGATCTTGACTCAATCGAATCGCATCTATCGCATCAAGGCTCTCCTTGATCCATTCTCAGAGGAGCACTATCAGAACGCTGGATGGCAACCTGCACACTCCATCATGGGGCTAGCATCGGGCGGTGTCTTCGGTTCTGGCCTGGGTGCCGGAAAACAGAAGTGGGGCAATCTCGCTGAGGCACATACAGATTTCATTTTCGCCGTCATTGGCGAAGAGATGGGTCTTCTAGGAACTCTTACCCTTCTTGGGCTCTTTGCTTTCCTCCTGCTGTCTATATTCAAGATCGCACTCCGCTCTCAAACTCTCTTGGAGAGGTTCTTCGTCTGCGGTGTCGGACTCTGGTTCGCCATACAGATCGTGGTCAACATCGGATCCGTAACAGGTCTCATCCCTGTGATCGGCGTGACGCTTCCCCTCGTTTCCTACGGCGGCTCTTCCTTGCTTGCGACATTCGCCGCGCTGGGCTTGGTCTTGGGCGTGGCCATGCGGGATCCTGAGGTAAAGAGTGAGATCACGGAAAGAATCTCTCGCTCCCTCAAGTACTCTCAGAAGTGATGAAGCGCGTTCTCTTCGCTGCTGGAGGCACGATGGGACATCTTGGTCCCGCGATCGCCGTTGCGACTGCGCTCTCCAAAGCTTCGCCGTCAACCGGGATCCATTTCGTCGGCACGCGATCGGCAGTCGAGACTGGAATCGAGATTCCTTTCTCGCGTCATACCATCATCAAAGTCCCGATGCCGCGGCGAGTAGGACCCGCAATCCTGGTCTTTCCCATCCGTCTCGTCTTCGCAATCCTGCAGTCGATGCGATGGGTAGCAAAAGCCGACGTCGTAGTCGGATTTGGTGGCTATGTCGCCACCCCGGTCTACATAGCAGCTTGGTTGCTCCGTCGCCGGATCATCCTTCATGAGGCGAATGCCCTCCCCGGTTTCGCCAACAAAGTAGGCAGGGCTCTCGGTGGCGAATGCTTCGTGAATTTCGAAAGTGTCGGCCGAAGTTGGAACGCTCCGGTCGTCGGCATGCCTTTACGTCAAGAGATCATCGACTACGCGAAGGAACGTGCAGATAGCGCGGGTGGATCGACCCATGAAGAATCTCAGACGAGTGAGGTTCTGGTTATGGGAGGCTCGCAGGGGAGCATGCGCATCAACGATGCAGTCTGGAGCGCCTTACCGAAATTCAGCCAGACGATCCGCTTCCGTCATGCCGTCGGCGCAGGAAATCTCGATCGTATTCCGGTCAGCGCGCATCGTGAGGGCTATCTTCCGATTGGATTCATCGAGGAGATAGCTAAGGCGTATCGGACAGCCGACCTCGTCATCGCTCGTGCCGGAGCCGTTACCTGTGCGGAATTATTGGCTCTTGGCAAGCGAGCGATCTTGGTTCCACTCGGACATGGAAACGGTGAACAATCGTTCAATGCCCAAGAACTCGTTGCAGCCGGGATTGCGATTGCAGTCGCTGATTCAGAGTTCGATGGCGATTGGTTGTTGGAGAACCTTCCGCGAGCACTCGCTCTGCGCCCAAAGGTTTCGAGCCAACCACGATTGGATGCCACCGAATGCATGGTTGCCAGCATCCTTGTTGCTCCGACGCGAGGGAGTGGGAGATGAGTACGTCGAATTTCGTGCCTGGCAGTCATATCCACATGATCGGTATTGCAGGTTCAGGAATGAGTGGAATCGCCGAAATCCTGGCATCTCGCGGATTCAAGGTGAGCGGATCCGACGAGAAGGAGAGTGCGACCTTGCGATCTCTCGCCTCACGTGGCATTACCACTTATGTAGGGCATCTAGCAGAGCAGGTTGGCGAAGCGAAGTATGTTGTTATCTCCAGCGCCATTCGAGAAGAGAACCCCGAACTCAGCGCAGCGAGAGCCAAAGGGATCGAGGTCGTTCGACGTGCCAGCGCATTAGCGCGACTTCTTCCAGGTAAGTTCTCAATCGCGGTCGCAGGAACACATGGAAAAACCACAACCTCAGGGATGTTCGCTCAGATGCTCGATGCGCTTGGTCGCGATCCATCCTTTGTCATAGGTTCAAGGATTGCGTCACTTGGCGTTAGTGCACGTGAGGGCAGGGGAGATGTCTTCGTCGTTGAGGCCGATGAATCAGATGGTTCCTTTCTCGATTACAAGCCTGATGGTGCGATCATCACAAATGTAGAACTCGATCATGTCGACAACTTCTCCTCGATCGATGAGGTCATGGAGCTTTTCACTCGCTTCATCGCCACTGCGCAAGAGTTTGTCGTGATCTGTGGCGATGACCCCCGAGCGTCGGCATTGTCGGTACCGAGCGGCATACGAAGGATCACCTATGGAACCTCTGATCGATGCGACCTCCTGATCGATGAGATCGAAGAGCTCTCGGATGGATTAGTGGCGCATTTGCAGTGGCAAGGCGGTGCGATAGCTCGGTTGCGCCTCCCAATCCATGGCAGACATAACGCGATGAACGCTGCTGCCGTGGTGGCATCTGCCATTGCCATGGGAATCGACATTGCTGCCGCGACCAATGCGCTCTCCGGTTTTCGTGGGACAGCACGTCGCTTCGAAGTCAAGGGCGTCTTCGATGAGATCGCTATCGTCGATGACTATGGACACCATCCGACGGAGATCGAGGTGACGATCTCGGCGGCGCGCGCGGTGCTTGCTACTGCGGGAAAGGGAAGACTCTGCGTCATCTTCCAGCCCCATCGCTTCAGTAGGACAGCAGCATTCGCCGAAGGCTTCTCGAAGGCGCTCTCGGGAGCGGATCGATCCGTTGTGATGGACATCTACAGCGCTGGTGAGGATCAATTACCCGGTGTAACGAGTGAGGCGATCGCGGAAAGAGCGAAGAATTCCATCCATCTTGGTGATTCGAGCCGAGTGATCGAAGAGATCGTCATGTGGGCGAGGCCGGGGGACATCGTCCTCACCCTTGGTGCCGGAGATGTGACGGAGTTGGGGCCGAAGATCCTCACTGCGCTGAAGTCACGAGATTGAATCGACCTCAATGAGAAGGTTATTCGCACTCCTTGCTGCGTCGATGCTCGTTGGCTTGATCTACCTCATCGGCTGGTCGTCACTTCTCGCGATTTCGTCGGTATCGATCGAGACGACGGATCCCAAGAATGTCGCACTCATCGAGAATGAACTGGGAACTTCCGGACTCACCATCAAGGTCGGAGAGCCCTTGGCCCGCATCAACACCCGCGCGATTGAACGCTCGCTCAAAGATCAACCGTGGATCGGTGAGGTCAATCTGGAGCGCGATTGGATAGGTGGTGAGGTAAGACTCTTCGTACGAGAACGAATTCCACGTTTCGTCGTTGAAGAGAACACCCCGGTCACTGGTGGTTCGACGGGCTCGATCAGTTCGACCAAGAGATTCATGACCGATGACGGAACACTCTTTGATTTGCCGGGGGATCTGGCGGCGGAGTACACGCAACTTCCGAAGGTTGAGATCCAGAGTGAGAGACAGGTCGACCGCGGTGACGCCGCGGAACTCTTCGCCGCGATCCATGAGAAGTTTCCTACTGAGCGAGTGATCGCAACCTCGCTATCGACCTTCATCACAGAAAGTCGGGTTCCCTTGGAAACCGGCTCGAATCCTGAGGATCAACCGGTTTCGAATCGGCTCATTCGCATCTCCTGGGGAGAGTTGAAAGAGATCTCGTCCAAGGTACTTGTGGTCGAAGAATTGATGAAATTGAAGGCAAATCGCGCAGTTTCTGTGATCGATGTCAGTAATCCAAGGTTGCCAATCGTCAGTCGATGACGGCGAAGGTGCCGCCAGTAAGAGTGATCCTCGCCTTGAGACTTTCCATCGTGTCGGTGTTTGATTGCATCTGCATCGCTCTCTACTTTTGCGCGCACTACTGAACTCGACTCTCAAGTTGAACTTGAGAGTCCCATTGAGAGGCGCATCGTGGCCACACCGCAGAACTATCTAGCAGTCATCAAGGTCGTCGGTATCGGCGGAGGCGGTGGCAAGGCTGTCAATCGGATGATTGAAGCTGGCTTGAAGGGTGTCGAGTTCATCGCGATCAACACCGATTCACAAGATCTCTTCATGAGTGATGCAGATGTGAAGTTGGACATCGGCAGAAAATTGACGAAGGGACTTGGCGCAGGTGCGTCTCCCGACATCGGCAAGCAAGCTGCCCTCGATAGCATCACAGAAATCGAAGAGGTGCTTCGTGGCGCAGACATGGTCTTCATCACCGCAGGAGAAGGTGGCGGGACAGGTACCGGCGCAGCCCCTGTTGTCGCGAAGGTGGCTCGCGAGATCGGTGCCTTGACGGTCGGTGTCGTAACTCGACCATTTAGTTTTGAAGGAAAGCGACGTTCACTGCAGGCGGAGGAGGGAATAGAAAATCTCCGGAGTGAGGTGGACACTCTCATCATCATCCCCAATGATCGTCTCTTGTCGATCTCTGATCGGTCAATCAGTCTTGTCGAAGCATTCCGCAGTGCAGATCAGGTCCTGCTCTCGGGCGTACAGGGGATAACTGATCTCATCACCACACCGGGATTGATCAATCTCGACTTCGCCGATGTGAAGAGCGTCATGAGTGGTGCAGGTTCTGCGCTGATGGGGATCGGTTCGGCTCGCGGTGAAGCGCGCGCTTCAAAGGCTGCGGAGTTAGCCGTTTCCTCACCGTTGCTTGAAGCTTCGATTGATGGTGCACATGGCGTGCTTCTCTCCATCGCGGGTGGCTCAGACCTTGGGCTCTTCGAAGTACATGAAGCGGCCGAGATGGTTGCGAAGTATGCGCATCCTGATGCGAACATCATTTTCGGTACCCAGATCGATGACACCTTGGGTGACGAGGTGCGAGTAACAGTGATCGCTGCCGGTTTCGAAGGGGGAGAGCCGAAGCGAGTTTCCGTACCCGTCATCGATAGCGCTGCGCTCCTCGGTAAGGCTGATCCGATCCCGAGCAATGACCCGATCGCTGTAGCGATGGAGAGTCACACAGAGGGTGAGGAATTGCCTCGACGTCGGGTTCGCTTCGAAGAACTCTTGGGCGAAGACGACATCGATGTCCCTGACTTCATGAAGTAGTAGTAACCCGACCTCCACCATAGGTTGTGACCATGGCACGCATCTGGTGCACCAATAGGACCGGGTTTCATCCTGCCTCTGCAAGATTTCGCGCACTTGGAGAGGTCGGTAATTCACTTCATCCGTATCAATCCTTCAACCTCGGTACGAAAGTTGGGGACGAGATCGAACGAGTCATATTGAATCGCACCGCCCTTGCCTCGAGCTGCGAACTGAGTGAAATCAGATTCATGGATCAGATCCATAGCGACCTTATGATCGAGTGTGAAGCCGTCGAGACGACGGGGAGTTGTGATGGCATCTTCATCCGCCGTGACTCCTGGAACGATCAGGTCGGGCTCGCAGTGCAGGTCGCAGACTGCGTCCCTCTCATTCTTGCTGGCGAAGAGATCATCGCTGCCGTCCATGTAGGGAGAGAGGGTTTGGTGGGAGGCATGACGGAGTCCGCTCTCGTTGCGCTCGCTTCAACGACAGACCTCACGCGGCTCTCTGCAACCATCGGTCCTTCCATTTGCGGTGATTGCTACCCACTCTCAGAGGAGACTTATCTAGCCGTAGCAGCTAGATACCCCAGAGCCATCTTCAAAGAGTCCGAGCAGAAGGTCGATGTGGCTGCCGGCGTGATCTCCATCCTGGAGGATCATCAGATCCCGTGGGCGTGGTTCGCCGGGACACGTGAGTGCGTTTCTTGCGATGACTCGTATTACTCCTACCGGAGAGATCGGGTCACAGGACGTCAAGCCATGGTCGTTTCCTGGTGATGAATCGATCGGATCGTTCGGCCGAGATCGCCCGAAGATTGAGCGAGGTGCGTAGCGAGCTTGCGTCGGGAGTGACTCTCATCGTGGTCACGAAGAATTTTCCGGTCAGTGATATCGAGATCCTCTTCGAGTTGGGGGAGAGAAACTTCGGTGAGAATCGAGTGCAAGAGCTGTTGAGCAAACGTCAGGCAATGAGACCTGAGATGGATGATGAGATCACCTGGCACTTCCAAGGCCAGATTCAGAGCAATAAGACTTCGGCGCTCAATCGAAATGCTGATGTGATCCATTCGTTGGATTCTGAGAGAGTGATCGAGCGAATATCGCCTGACCGAGAAGTCTTTCTTCAGATAAATCTCGACCTCGCATTCGAGTCGCAGCGTGAGAGCGTCATAGCCTCTGACCCACCGTCTCGCGCTGGCATCGAGCCAAGGGAAATAGAACGGTATTCCCGATTGATGGTCTCCCGATTCGGCAGTAACTTCCTTGGCGTCATGGCCGTGGCGCCACATTTCCCAGGGATCACGAGTTCTCAAATCAGCGATTCGTTCGGATGGCTCCACTCTCTGAGTCAAGAAGTGCAGTCGATCGCACCGGGGGCCCAAGCCATCTCTGCAGGGATGAGTGGTGATTATCGTCTTGCCCTCGCACATGGTGCGACACATATTCGCCTCGGGAGCTCAATCCTCGGACAACGGACTTCGGAAGCCTAAAATTCATCTATGTCTAAAGGCCTACGCAAGATGACCGATTACCTCGGGCTCACCGAGCCTGACGAAGCTGCAGTTACGGAGGTCGCTCGACCGGCTCTGCGCACCGTGAGTTCTCCGGCGACAACGACTCCAGTGACACCAGCTCGGGTCGCGCCGTCACAACCACTTCCTGGCATTGCTCAGAGCGCAGCCCTCGATCGAATCATCACGCTCCATCCTCGCTTCTATAACGAAGCTCGAACAGTCGGTGAGCATTTCCGACAAGGCAATCCAGTGATCATCAATTTGAGCGATATGGATGATGCTGAGCGCAAGCGAATCATTGATTTTGCATCAGGGTTGGTCTTCGGTCATAGCGGATCCATCGAACGCGTGACATCAAAGGTCTTCTTGCTCTCACCTCCCAATGTGACGGTGAGCGCTGAGGACAAGTCTGCCGCAGCAGCTGCTTCCGCAGACTTCTTCAACCAGAGCTGAGTGAGTGCAGATGAGCCTCGGTTCTCTCCTTATTCAGATCCTCAATATCTTCGTCCTCTTTCTCTTGGCAAGATTGATCCTGGATTATGTTCGGATGTTCAAGCCTGGATGGCGACCACGAGGGATACTGCTTCCGATCTTGGAGATCGTTTATCTCGTAACCGATAAGCCACTCTCATTCGTGCGTCGTTTCGTGCCTCCCCTGCGATTGGGGCCGGTCGCGCTCGATCTCTCCTTCATCGTGCTCTTCTTCGGTATTCAGTGGTTGGTGATCCCTCTAATCCGCGCGTTGCCGATTTGATCAGCGAGCAGGCGACTTCTACGGACTCTGCTTGCGCTCCAACCGAAGTGCTAGCCCAATTTCATTCTCGGCAAGAGCGAGAGTCGCATCCCTTTTGATCTCAGTGGCAAGCACTTCTTCGCCGATGCGGCTGGAGTGTGTCGTTATCGCAGGCACGTTCTCCTCGCTTGCGTTCCAGACCAAGCTGATCCGGTCGGAGATGTCGAAACCGAGCGCTTTACGCTCATCTTGGATCAAGCGGATCGCCTCGCGAGCGATGCCCTGTGCGAGCAACTCAGGCGTCAGCGTGAGATCGAGAGCAAGGCTCTCTCCGTGGGCTGAGGCGTAAGTCCAACCTTCGCGCGGAGTCTCGGTGACGAGTACGTCTTCGGTTGTGATCTCGGCCTTCTGGGTGTGGCCATCAGCATCGCGGTAGTCGATGGATGTAGAACCCTTCGAGCGAAGTACCGCGACCAAATCCGCAGCGTCTTTGGCATGGATTGCCTTCGCTATCGCCTGGACGGAAGCGCCGTACTTCGTACCAAGTGATCGGAAATTAGCCTTGACTGAGACGTCCACTAAATCGCCGGAGACAGAGAGATCATCGAGCGCAAGGACGTTGAGTTCATCTGAGATTTGATCCCGCAACTCTGCTGGAAGTGATTGCCAGCCTCTTGCCGAGATGAGTGCGCGAGAGAGCGGTTGCCTAATCTTCACTGCAGATTCTGCTCGCGCAGCACGACCAAGCTCAACAAGTCGACGAGTGAGGGCCACTTGCTGAGATAGATCCTGGTCAATGAGGGAGGGATCGGAGAGGGGGAAGGCCGCGAGGTGGACCGATTCTGCGGCGCCACCTTTGACCGTCGTGATCAATTTCTGCCAAACATGTTCGGTGATGAAAGGAACCATGGGCGCCATCAGTAACGTCAGGTTCTCCAAGCAATAGTGAAGGGTCTCGAGCGCATCGAGGTCGCCGTCCCAGAATCTCCTCCGGGAACGTCTGACATACCAATTCGAGAGTTGATCGATGAACTCTGCGATCACTCGACCACTCTCTTGAGAGTCGAAGTTCGAGAGCGCCTCATCCACCTGCTTGATCAAGAGGTGAAGTTCACTGAGGATCCAGCGGTCAAGGAGATGAGCGCTATTGGGAGCCTTTCCGTTCTGCGACGGCGTGAATCCCGCAGCTTTGGCGTAGAGGGTTTGGAAGGAGACGGTGTTCCAGTAAGTCAGCAGGGTCTTGCGAACCACTTCAGTGATCAAATCATGGCCGACGCGTCGCGCGCTCCACGGTGAGCCCGCAGCGAGCATGAACCAGCGGACAGCATCTGCACCATGCTGATCCATCAGCGACATCGGCTCCAAGACATTGCCAAGGTGCTTGCTCATCTTTCGGCCATCCTTATCAAGGATGTGTCCGAGACAGAGGACGCTTCGATAGGAGGATTGATCGAAGACGAGAGTGCCGATCGCCATCAATGTGTAGAACCAGCCGCGAGTCTGATCGATGGCTTCGCAGATGAAGTCAGCGGGATATGCGGAATCGAAGATCTCCTTCGAGCCCTCACGGTGTGGGTATCCCCATTGCGCGAAAGGCATGGCACCGGAGTCATACCAAACATCAATCACCTCAGGTACGCGCTTCATCGAAGATGGACTCGTTGACGGGCAGAGCGGGCAAAGGAATCGGATCTCATCGACATAGGGGCGATGGGGATCGGTTGCAGTGAGGTCGCTGCCTGCCAACTCACTCAACTCCTTGAGCGAGCCGACGCAGATATCGTGCGATTTCTCTCCGCTTTCGCAACGCCAGATCGGAAGTGGCGTGCCCCAGAATCGATTACGAGAAAGGGCCCAGTCGATGTTGTTATTGAGCCAATCCCCGTAACGACCATCCTTGATGGTCCCTGGATGCCAATCCGTGGCAGAGTTCTCACGTAACAGTGCGTCTTTGATCTTTGTGGTTCGGATATACCAAGAAGGTTGTGCGTAGTAGATCAACGGTGTGTGGCAGCGCCAGCAGTGAGGGTAGGAGTGTTCGTAAGGAAGATGCTTGAAGAGGAGCTCCCGACCCTTGAGATCCTTGACCAGCGCTTTGTCAGCTTCCTTGAAGAATTGCCCACCGATCAATGGCAACCCACTTTCGAAGGTGCCATCACCGCGCACTGGATTGACGACTGGAAGGCCGTACTTCCTGCAGACTGCGAGGTCATCAGCGCCGAATGCGGGGGATTGATGGACTAGTCCAGTGCCATCCTCGACGGTGACGTAATCCCCAAGGACGATGTAATGGGCGTAAGGAATCTCGATGAGATCGAAGGGGCGCGAGTAGGTGACTCTCTCCAATTCGGATCCGAGATAGCTCTTGAGGACGCGATGCTCGCCCACGACGGCTGCGAGCTCCTTGGCGACGACAAGACGCTCGCCATCTTCCTCTCGCTCCAAGACCAGGTACTCGACCTTGGGATTGACAGCCACTGCCGTGTTTGAGACCAGAGTCCATGGTGTTGTCGTCCACACCAAGAACTTCGCCTCTAGTTCAGCCAACTCTCCCGAGGTCGCTGGGAATCGAACATAGACAGATGGATCAGTGACGGTCTCATAGCCTTGTGCAAGTTCGTGATCAGAGAGCCCCGTCCCACAGCGCGGGCAATATGGCGCCACACGATGATCCTCGCCAAGGAGCCCCTTATTCCAGATCTCTTTCAGTGACCACCAGATGCTCTCGACATACTCTGGCGACATGGTCCAGTAGGCCTGGTCGAAATCGACCCAGAAACCCATCCTTTTCGTCATGTCGGTGAATGCTCCGACATGACGCTGGACTGACTCTCGACATTTCTGATTGAACGCTGCTATTCCATACTTCTCGATGTCGCCCTTGCCAGAGAATCCAAGTTCCTTCTCTACTGCGATCTCTACCGGCAATCCATGGCAATCCCAACCAGCTTTTCTCCGGACGTATCGACCCTTCATCGTGTGGAATCGTGGGAAGACATCCTTGAAGACGCGAGCCTCGATGTGATGAGTACCTGGCATGCCATTGGCGGTAGGAGGCCCTTCGAAGAAGGTCCAAGGTTCGCCCGATTCGCGTGAGGAGAGAGACTTCTCAAAGATCTCGCGGCTGTCCCAGAATTCGAGGATTTCGCGCTCGACAGCAGGGAGGTCGATATGGGGGGAGAGCTGCGGATACTGTCGCTCGCTCATTCGCGCAAGCCTACCAATCCCACTACCCTCAGCCCGTGCCTGCGAAGAAGACAGCGAAGAAGCCGATCAAGAAGTCAGCGGTAAAGAAGGTCAAGCCAGCGACCAAGAAGTCCGCCCCGAAGGTCGCTTCCAAGTCTCCGAAGAAGTCGCCCGAAAAGAAGAGCAAGACGGTTGCGAAACCAGCTCCTAAGCCAGTGGCTAAGCCTGCGGTGAAGAAGAGTGCAGCATCGAAGCCGGTGATCGTCCGAGGTAAGGCGAAGACAGCATTGACCTCGACGACCGCCAAGGGTGCGACCACCATCTCGGTTTACAAACCTGAAGTCGAATCAAATGCTGAGGCTGTCGTCGAAGAGAAGAAGCTCTTGATGCTTCCCCCAGCACGTACCGCCAAGCAGAACCTAAAGGGTGCAGCCGCAAAGAAGGTGCCACAACTCAAGCCAATCAAGGGCGCACCGACACCAGTTGCTACTGCCGAAGGTGATGAGCAATGGACCGCGACCGAGCTCAAGAACGTTCGCGCTGAACTAGCCAAGGACTTGGTGCGTTTGAAGGCGGAATTGGCAGAGATCGAATCCGAGATGGACGAGCTGATCGAGAGAGATGGAATCGGCGCCGGGGATGATCAAGCAGATGCAGGCACCAAGACTTTCGAGCGTGAGCACGAGATGTCCTTGGTCTACAACGCTAGGGATATGGTTTTGCAGACCGAACGTGCTCTGGATCGGATCGATAGCAAGACCTATGGCCTTTGCGAGGATTGCCACAACCCCATCGGCAAGGCTCGATTGAGAGTCTTCCCGCGAGCCACCCTCTGCATGAAGTGCAAGGCCAAAGAAGAGCGTCGCTAAAAGCTATCGTGCGGTTGGCGGAAAGGCTTGCGAGATCGCGTAGAACGATCCTGCTCCTTTCACTCTCTATCTTCGGTCTCGATCAAGCATCGAAGTGGTGGGCGGTTGCATATCTAGATGGGCAACCTCCAGTCGCCGTCATCGGCGATCTCCTTCGCTTCAATCACACAACTAACAGCGGCGCCGCCTTCAACATCGGATCCGACTTCACCATCTTCCTTACCGTCTTCGCCTTGATCGTCACGACCGGTCTGATCATCTTCTCTCGAAAGGTCGCAGAACCGCGTTGGGCGATTGGATTCGGCGTACTCCTTGGTGGCGTACTCGGCAACCTGACCGATCGGATCTTCCGAGAGCCACAGTTCCTTCACGGCCATGTCGTGGACTTCATCCAACTTCCGAACTGGCCGATCTTCAATATCGCAGATATCGCGATCACTTGCTCCGGATTCTGGATCGCCTATCTCTTGGTCCGTGACATCCAACCATTCGCCACATTTGGAGAGCGTGATGAGTGATCGAAGCAGTGAGGTCTCACACGAGCTCTCTTTCACTGCGGAGTCCGAGGGCATGCGATACGACCAAGTCATCGCTCGCGAGCTAGGCCTCTCTCGAAGCGCTCTTGAGCCACTCTTCGAAGCCGGTGCAATAACGCACCGCAACTCTGGGCGAACGATCAAGAAGTCTGACCGGGTCAGCGCGGGCGACACCATCGTTGTGCACTTCCCTCCGACGCAGGTCAGTGAAGAAGAGCACGTCCTGATTCCACTTCTTTTCCAGGATTCCGACATTGTCGTGATCGATAAGCCAGTAGGTGTAGCAGCGCATCCAAGTCCAGGTTGGAGTGGACCCACGGTCACAGGCTCCCTTCGCGCCATGGGTATCCAGCTCGCCTCTCTCGGCCCCGATGAACGCGAGGGGATCGTCCACCGCCTTGATGTGGGAACTAGCGGCGTCATGGTCGTAGCGAAGTCGTCGGAGGCTCATCGATCGCTCAAGGCTCAATTCAAGGAGCGAGAGGTAAAGAAGATCTATCACGCGTTGGCACAAGGGCATCTCGATCCTGCGGTTGGCACCATCGATGCGCCTATCGATCGGCACCCGAAGGAAGATCATCGATTCGCAGTGGTCGCCTCAGGGAAGGCGAGCATCACCCACTACGAAGCCATGGAGTATTTCCCGGCGGTGACACTTGCGCGAATCGAGCTCGAGACAGGTAGGACGCATCAGATCCGTGTCCACTTCTCCGCGGTCAAGCACCCACTTGTTGGCGACCTCACCTATGGCGCAGATCCGAGACTCTCCGAGAGACTCTCGATGCGCCGACCTTGGCTCCACGCGATGGAACTCGAGTTGACCCACCCTCGAACGGGGGAGCGCCTCCACTTCACAGCGCCCTACCCGAAGGACCTCGAGGAAAGCCTCGCGTCCTTGCGAAGCAGTATCGGTGGGTGAAGATACGCTCACGATGGAACCTCGCTTAGGTCACATCTGCGGGTCTCTCCAATCTTGAGTTGATCTGACCTGTTGTGAACTGAAGTGGGATGAAAGTTGAGTCAAGAAAGGTCCAAAGACGTGCGACGCGATGAGAACTTCGTGCACCTTCATGTGCATACGGAGTACTCCATGCTCGATGGAGCAGCACGGCTGCAAGACCTAGCAAGTGAAACCTCTCGCCAAGGAATGCCCGCGCTCGCGATGACGGATCATGGAAATCTCTTCGGAGCGTATGACTTCTACAAGACGATGAACGCCAAAGGCGTCAAGCCGATCATCGGTCTGGAGGCGTATGTAGCCCCAGGCTCACGCTTCGAGAAGAAGCGGGTCAAGTGGGCCGAAGGCGGCGAGGATGATGTCTCAGCTGGTGGCGCCTACACACACATGACGCTCTTGGCATATGACAACGTCGGTCTTGCAAATCTATTTCGTTTGGCATCGCTCTCGTCCCTTGAAGGTTTCTATTACAAGCCGCGCATCGACCGAGATCTCCTTTCGCGATACGCAGAAGGTCTGATTGGCACCACAGGCTGCGCAGGAGGTGAGATCCAGACCAGGATTCGGATGGGGGCCTATAACGAAGCCCGTTCAGCGGCTGCAGAATTCGCTGAGATCTTTGGCGCAGGGAACTTCTACGTCGAGTTGATGGACCACGACATCGACATTGAGAGGCGCTCGCGCGATGACCTATTACGCCTCGCAAAGGAGTTAGGACTGCCGCTACTGGCAACGAATGACCTTCATTACACCTATAACGAGGACTTCTCCGCCCATGCTGCGTTGCTCTGCGTGCAGTCCGGTTCAGTGCTCTCCGATCCGAAGAGGTTCAAGTTCGACAACGACCAGTTCTATCTCAAGAGTGCAGCAGAGATGCGCCACCTCTTCAAGGACCTGCCTGAGGCGTGCGACAACACACTCTTGATCGCTGAACGTTGCGACGTGAAGTTACGTGAAGGTGAGAACCTGCTACCACGTTTCCCGGTCCCTTCGGGCGAGAGTGAAGATTCATGGTTGCGTTCGCTTGCCAATCAAGGACTACGTGAAAGAGTCACTGGTGCGATCCCACGCGAGTACCAAGAGCGACTCGATTACGAACTCGATGTGATGTGCAAGATGGGTTTCCCTGGCTACTTCCTCGTGGTGGCTGACTTGGTCAGATATGCAAAGCAGAACGGAATCTGGGTAGGGCCGGGACGAGGTTCCGCTGCCGGATCCTTGGTTTCCTATGCGTTGGGCATCACTGCTCTCGACCCGATCAAGTACGGCTTACTCTTCGAACGATTCCTCAATCCGGAACGCATATCGATGCCTGATATCGACTTGGACTTCGATGAGCGTCGTCGCGCAGAGATGATCCGTTATGCGACCGATAAGTATGGTGAGGATCGAGTCGCTCAGATCATCACCTACGGCACCATCAAATCCAAACAAGCGATCAAGGATGCGACCAGAGTCCTCGGTCTGCCTTTTGCTATCGGTGATCGATTGACCAAGGCGCTTCCACCTTCTGTCATGGGTAAGGACATATCACTCAGCGGAGTCTTCGATACCGAGGATGACCGTTTCTCCGAAGCGGGTGAGTTCCGAAAGCTCTATGAGAGCGATCCAGAGGCGAAACAAGTGGTTGATACCGCGCGAGGTCTTGAAGGTCTCAAGCGCCAATGGGGTGTCCATGCCGCTGGCGTCATCCTTAGTCGTGACCCATTGATCGATGTCATTCCGATCCACCGCCGTGAGGCGGACGGCGCGATCATCACGCAATTCGATATGGGCGCTTGTGAAGCGACTGGCCTACTGAAGATGGATTTCCTCGGGCTTCGAAATCTCTCGGTGATCGATGATTGCCTTATCAACATCAAACGGAACAGAGGAGAAGAGGTGACGCTCTCTACCTCGAATCTCGATGATGCCAAGACCTTCGAACTCTTGGCACGCGGCGAAACCCTGGGTGTGTTCCAGCTCGATGGTGCTCCCATGCGGGCACTCCTTCGTTCGATGGCACCAGACTCCTTCGAAGACATTTCGGCTGTGATCGCGCTCTATCGACCAGGACCGATGGGGGTCAACGCGCACAACGATTACGCTGACCGAAAGAATCGCCGCAAGAAGGTCGAGCCGATCCATCCGGAGTTGGCGGAGCCCTTGGCGGAGATCCTCGGCGATACCTACGGTTTGATCGTCTATCAGGAACAAGTCATGGCGATCGCACAGAAGGTCGCAGGCTTCTCGTTGGGACGCGCGGATCTCCTCCGCAAGGCGATGGGCAAGAAGAACAAGGACATCCTCGACAAGGAGTACGTCCACTTTGAGAGTGGAATGCGTGCCAATGGATTCACCAATGATGCGATCGAGGAGCTTTGGAAGACGCTCATCCCGTTCTCGGATTATGCCTTCAACCGAGCTCATAGCGCGGGATACGGAGTCGTCTCGTACTGGACCGCATACCTGAAGGCGAACTATCCGACTGAATATATGGCCGCGCTCCTGACCAGCGTCCGTGACGACAAGGACAAGAGCGCTCTCTATCTCAATGAATGTCGCAGGATGGGTATCAAGGTACTCCCACCCGATGTCAATTCATCAGATGCTGATTACTCGCCAGGTGGTAGCGATATCCGCTTTGGCCTAGCGGCGATTCGAAACATCGGCGAGAACGTCGTTGCCTCCATCAAGAGGGCACGTGAAGAGAAGGGTCCGTTCCAGTCCTTTGCAGACTTCTTGGCCAAGGTGGATATCCAGGTCTGTAACAAGAAGACGATCGAGTCTTTGATCAAGGGCGGAGCGTTCGACTCTCTCGGTGCTACTCGAAAGGGATTGATGGCAATCCACCTCGAAGCGCTCGACGCGATCGTGGAATCGAAGCGAGCCGAGTCGCTTGGTCAGTATGACCTCTTTGGCGATGCAGGAAGCAGTCTTCAATCGGTCGGTGGCGGCGAGATGTCCATTCCGACAGAGGAGTGGGAGAAGTCGATCCTGCTTTCCTACGAGCGTGAGATGTTGGGGCTCTATGTATCCGATCACCCGCTTCTTGGAGTGGAGTCTCGTCTTCGAGGACTGACTGACATGCCGATCAGTCAGTTGAGTGATGAAAGCGTCGCGCATGAACAGATCGTGACCATCGCAGGTTTGATCACTTCGGTCTCACGTAAGGTCTCGCGCCAGGGCAATGCCTGGGCGATCGTCGGTATAGAGGACCTCGAAGGCGCTGTCGATGCCCTCTTCTTCGCCAACACCTATACCCAATATGCCGAGAGCTTGGCTGAGGATCGGATCGTCGTGGTGCGCGGTCGTGTCGATAAGAGGGAAGAGAACATCCGGTTCATGGCGCTTGAGGTGAACTTCCCAGATATCAATCAACGCCCAAGCGGTCCGGTCTTGATTCGAGTCGAGGCCAATCGCTGCACTCCACCGCTCGTGGATCGGATGAAAGAGATCCTCAGGGCTCATCCTGGATCGCGCGAGGTCCATCTTCAATTGATTGGCAGGTCCGTCACGACTTTGAAGATCGACGATGCGCTCAAGGTCAGCGCAACTCCGAGCCTTGGTGCCGATCTCAAAGCCTTATTGGGACCCGACTGCATTCGCTTCTAAATTAGACTTCAGAGGTGATTCGGCGCCTCGATCTACGTGGGAAGTGCGAGAACCTCGATAAGAGTTCACTGCAACTCCTCGTTCCTCGCGCTGCGCTGTCGATCGATGCGGTGATGCCTGACGTCCTTGAGATCATCGACAAAGTCATCAAGGGTGACGAGGGATCGATACTTGCGATTGGCGCTTCATTCGACGGCATCGCCCCAAAAGAAGTAAGAGTCCCCGAAGAGGTGATCGATCGATCTCTGCTTGAGTTGGATCCGAATGTAAAGGAAGCGCTGCTGCGTTCCATAGATCGCATCAAGAAAGTTCACCTGTCCCAACGCCGTGAAGACGAGACTATCAACGTGAGCGATGGCGCGACTGTCACCGAGCGATGGATTCCAGTCGATCGGGTCGCTCTCTATGTACCGGGCGGACGTGCTGTTTACCCGAGTTCCGTGATGATGAATGTCATCCCAGCCCAAATTGCAAAGGTGCCCAGCATTGCCATCCTCTCGCCAGCCCAAGTCGAAAATGACGGTTGGCCACATCCGACAATCCTTGCCACTGCCGCACTTTTGGGAGTCAGAGAGGTGTATTCCTTGGGCGGTGCGGTTGCGATCGCTGCTGCGGCCTACGGTGTACGCGATCTCCGGGGAGAGTGGGCGATGGCGCCAGCGGATATGGTGACTGGACCGGGGAACATCTATGTAGCGGCCGCGAAGCGCGCGCTTCGAGGCAGGATCGGCATCGATTCCGAGGCAGGTCCGACCGAGATCGCCATCGTCGCGGACGAGAGTGCGCAAGCGCGAATCGTTGCGGCGGATCTCATCAGTCAGGCTGAACATGACACCATCGCAGCCGCGGTCTTGATCACGGACTCTGAGAAGTTGGCAGCAGAAGTCGAGGAAGAGTTGGTGCATCGCGTTGGATCGACTCGACATGGTGATCGAATCAGAGAAGCACTCGGTGGCACGCAATCGGCGATAGTGCTGGTCGACTCGATTGCCGATGCGATCAAGGTCGCCAATCTCTACGCAGCGGAACATCTTGAGATACAGACCAGAGATGATGAGAGGTGGGCAAGTCAGATTCGAAATGCTGGCGCCGTGTTCTTGGGTCGATTCACGCCAGTCTCACTAGGGGATTATTCGGCTGGGTCGAATCACGTCCTGCCTACTGGTGGCTGTGCCTGCCATTCGAGCGGTCTCTCGGTACAGAGTTTCCTCCGCGGGCTCCATTTCATCCAATACGACAGGAGCGCACTTTCGGAGGTGGCTTCTACTGTCATCACACTCGCTGAGGCGGAGAACCTGCCTGCCCATGGTGAAGCGATCACGGTGAGATTCGATGACTGAGAAGTGGCCGGATTGGTTGCCCTTGCGTGAGAGCCTTCGCGAGAGGACTCCATATGGAGCCCCGCAGGTCGAAGCGAGCGCTCGTCTCAACACCAATGAGAATCCTTATCCGCTGCCGCAGCAAGTCGCCGACGCGATTGCATCTGCGATCTCGAAAACCCTCTCGGGCCTGAACCGATACCCAGATCGCGATGCGATCGAACTGCGCAGGTCTCTCGCTAGCTATGTCAACGACCACCTGATCTCTGAGGCGTCAAAGGGAAAGCCGCGTTTTGATGAGAAGAACATCTGGCCCGCAAATGGAAGTAATGAGGTTCTGCAATCGATCCTCTTGGCTTTCGGAGAGAGCGTCGCTGGATTCGCACCCTCTTATTCCATGCATCCCATACTGACCGAAGCGGCTGGCAAGAGTTTCAAAGCAGTGCCTCTGAAAGCTGATTTCACCCCAGATATCGAAGTACTCAGAGGCTTCCTCACCGCTAAGAAACCGAGCATCTTCTTCGTCACCACACCGAACAACCCGACCGGGCGATCCATCTCACTGGAGCAAATCAGATTGATTGCTGACCTTGTCGCATCGCATGGAGGATTGTTGATTGTCGATGAAGCGTATGGGGAGTTCTCCGACCAAGAGAGTGCAGTCATGTTGATCGACGAGATGCCATCAGTGGTGGTCGTTCGCACCATGAGTAAGGCTTTCGCCTTTGCCGGAGCACGCCTCGGCTATGCCATCGCACGGAGCGAAGTGATCGATGCTCTGCAGCTTGTTCGCCTGCCGTATCACTTGAGTGCTCTGACACAGAGCGCAGCCTTAGCGGCCATCGGAGAGAGCCAGTTACTCCTAGCTGAAGTGGCGGAGATCAAACGAAATCGTGGTCAACTCGCCGATGCATTAGAGGAGATGGGATTCACCGTGACGCCCAGTGATGCGAATTTCATACTCTTCGGTGGATTCGATTCTTTGGACGAGATCAGAGGTTGGAGTAGCGAGAGACTGTGGCAGGCGCTCTTGGGGCATGGCGTACTCGTCCGTGACGTCGGAATCCCTGGCACCTTACGAGTGACTGTTGGGACGAACGAAGAGAATTCGACCTTCCTCAATTCCCTTCGTCTTGTTATCGGCGCGTAGTAACCTTCGGCGAAGTGGTCCTTTGATCCAAAGCATTGAACCGTGATGCGGGGGAACGGATTCAGCGGAATTGACACAGGGGAATCGACGCAGGGAATCGACGCAGGGAAAGAGGAGCGATGAGAACTTCTAAAGTGGAGAGAAGTACCAAGGAATCCTCAGTTTCGATCTCACTCAATCTTGATGGAAGCGGCGCGATAGACGTCTCTACAGGCGTCCCGTTCTATGACCATATGCTCTCTCAATTAGGCAAACATGCCGGATTCGATCTATCGGTCAAGACCGAGGGTGATGTCGATGTCGATTCACACCATACGGTCGAAGACACCTCACTCGCCTTCGGAGAAGCTCTTCGTACGGCTCTAGGAGATAAGAGCGGAATCCGAAGATTCGGAGACGCTCTGGTCCCGCTTGATGAGGTCCTGGTTCAGGCAGCCGTCGACCTCTCAGGTCGTCCTTATCTCGTACACCGACAACCCGAGATCGTTGAATTGATTGGTACCTTCGACACCACTTTGGGTAAGCACATCTGGGAGTCGATTGTCGCTGAGGCGCGCATCGCACTTCACATTCGAGTCCTAGAAGGGCGAAACGCACACCATGTCTTTGAAGCTCAATTCAAAGCAGTGGCACGCGCACTTCGTGATGCGGTCGCACTCGATGGTCGCGTGAGCGGAATTCCTTCGACCAAGGGTTCTCTCTAGGCGTGAGCGCCCGCCCGAAGATTGCATTGCTCGATTACGGGACAGGGAACATTCGCTCGGCAGAGCGAGCACTCTCGAAATCTGGTGGCGATGTCACGATCACGAGTGACTTCCATGTCGCGTTCGAAGCGGATGGTCTGGTCGTCCCTGGTGTTGGTGCCTTCGGACAGTGCATGAGTGGTCTGCGGGCGATACGTGGTGATGAGGTGATTACGGAACGGCTTAGGCAGGAACGCCCAACTCTGGGAGTTTGTGTTGGGCTACAAGTGCTCTTTGCATCCAGCAGTGAGAGCGAGGGTGTCACTGGCGTCTCTGTCTTCGACGAGAGAGTCGAGAGATTGCCAGCTGCGATCCTGCCCCACATGGGTTGGAACCTTGTCGATCCGCCTTCGGGATCACTTCTCTTCGATGGCGTTGAGAGAGAACGCTTCTATTTCGTTCACTCATATGCGAGAGTGCAACAAGGTGCTGAGGCGGAGTCACCGATTTACTCGCCTTCGTGGAGCAAGCATGGCGCACGGTTCCTTGCCGCTTTGGAATTCGGATCCTTGGCTGCTACGCAGTTCCATCCGGAGAAGAGTGGAGATGCTGGCCTCCATCTCTTGGAGAATTGGATCACGAGCCTCTCATGAGAGATTTGTCGGAGCAGATGAACGCACACCCACCCCTGACCATCATTCCTGCGATTGATATCAAGGCAGGCAAAGCCGTTCGACTCCATCAGGGCAAGGCATCACACGTGACCGATTACGGCGATCCAGTTGAGCGCGCATATGAATTCGAACGCACTGGTGCGCGATGGCTCCATGTCGTCGATCTCGACGCTGCCTTTGGGGATGGAGACAATCGCGGTGTAGTCGAGTCGATAGTCGCCAACGTCGATATCTCCGTGGAAGTCTCGGGCGGACTTCGAGATTCCGATGCGGTGGCACGAGCGCTCGAGACAGGAGCACATCGTGTGACCCTCGGGACCGCTGCAGTTGAGGATCCTCTCTGGGCAGCAAAGATGATCGCCGAGTACGGCTCTCGGATCGTCATTGGTCTTGATGTTCGCGATGGGCTAGTTGCGACTCACGGTTGGACCAAGAGTGCTGGAGCGATGGTGGATTTGATCCGTCGCTTCGATGCTGTTGGGTGTGGGACGTATATGGTCACCGACATTTCCAAGGACGGCACTCTCTCTGGGCCGAACCTAGACCTCTTACGAGAGAGTGCGGCTTTGACCTCAGGATCGATCATCGCCTCAGGTGGAGTCTCATCCCTCGATGACATCGCATCACTACGCGAATTGGTTCCTATCGGAGTCGAAGCAGTGATCATCGGCAAAGCCTTCTACGAGGGGTACTTCACCGTGGCAGAGGCATGTGAAGTGGCAGAGCGCTCATGATCGAGGCTCCAATAACTGACTCAGATGCTGGTAAAGCAACGAGTGTCGCTATCCGCGTGATTCCGTGCCTCGATGTCAAAGAAGGACGTGTCGTCAAAGGAACCCACTTCACCGACCTTCAGGATGCTGGAGATCCGGTAGAACTCGCGGCGCGATACGGCTCGGAGGGTGCTGATGAATTGACGTTCCTTGACATCTCAGCGAGTGAAGAAGGAAGAGCCACGCTGCTCGAGATGGTCAAGAAGTGTGCAGAGCAGCTCTTCATCCCACTTACCGTTGGGGGAGGCGTCAGATCGCGGGAAGATGTCGATCGACTCTTGCGCGCCGGAGCAGACAAGGTCTCCATCAATACAGCAGCCATACTCAGACCGGAGTTGATCGATGAGATCGCATCTACATTCGGGTCCCAAGTGCTCGTGGTTTCGGTCGATGCCAGACGCGAAAGAAGTCAGCAGAATGGATTTGAGGTTACGACACATGGTGGAAAGAAGAGCGCTGGACGCGATGCACTGAATTGGGCTCGCGAGGCAAGTGAACGTGGTGCTGGTGAAGTCTTACTCAACTCGATGGATGCAGATGGCACGCGCGATGGTTTTGATCTGGAGATGATCTCCGAGTTCCGAAAATCATTATCGATACCAATCATCGCTAGTGGAGGAGCAGGAAGAAGTGAAGACTTCCCAAGGGCGGTTGCAGCGGGAGCAGACGCCGTGCTTGCAGCAAGCGTGTTCCACTTCGGTGCGGTGTCGATCGAATCTGCGAAGGCATCGATCGCTGCGGCAGGCCACATCGTTCGAAGCGTCGGCTCTCGAAGAGAAAAGTGACCAGAAGTGACCAGAAGTGAAGAGATTTGAAGCGAAGATAAAGGGAGAGTGGGCATGAGCGAATTAGTCGTGAACCAGAACGCATTCGAGGAGATAAAGGCTGCCTTCGCAGACGAAGAGGCCCTTCTACCCGTCATCGTGCAGGATGAGGAGAGTAGAGAGGTCCTCATGCTGGCTTATCTCAATCGCAAAGCTCTGGAACTATCCATCTCAAGCGGCAGGGGTACTTACTTCAGCCGTAGCCGTAGCGAGATCTGGGTCAAGGGCGAGAGTTCCGGAAACCGTCAATGGTTGCGCGGCATCTCCTTTGATTGCGATAGTGATGCAATTCTCTTCCTAGTCCGACAAGAGGGGCCTGCCTGTCATACGGGAGAGATGAGTTGTTTTCATCACAGAGTCAGTTAGCGGGAGCGTGAAGTCGCATCCTTAAGTGACGCTCCCTATACTTTCACCATGCCAAAGACACCCCGTGAAAATCCCCGTGCAGCTCGACGTCATGATTCCCGTAAGGCGGAGGGTGACAAAGTCACTCGCTGGATCGTCATCAGCATGGTCGCGCTCGTCGTAGTCACCGCTGGTGTCGTCAGCCTCTTCTCGCAGAATGCGGAAACCGACGAGAACCTATCCGCACTCGACAACTTCCCGGTCTCGGCACCGCTCGAGTCAGTGATCTCTGACGCTGATGACAAGGCGATCGTCTTCAATCAAGGTGCCCCGCTGAAGCTCTCTATCTGGGAAGACTTCCAGTGCCCCGTCTGTCAGCAATTCGAAGCGGCAATGGGCGGGTACATCGACGAGTTGGTCAAGAGCGGTGAGGCAGAGGTCGCGTTCCACACGGCTTCATTCTTGGGACCTGAATCGCGGCGTGCCGCCAACGCAGGTTTCTGCGCAGCTGATGAAGGAAAGTTCCTCGATTTCCACAAGGCGATGTATGTCATCCAATCTCCGGTCGAGAACTCTGGATTCTGGAATCCTGACAATCTCGTACGAATTGGTGAGAAGGTCGGCATCACTTCGGAGTCATTCGCAACATGTGTCCGTGAGGATGCAAAGCGAGACCTCGTCGATACCGTTGCTGAATCCATGAGCAAGTATGGCGTCGAAGGCACTCCAACTGTCTTCATCAATGGTAAAGAGTGGAAGCGTCAGTCACCGAGTTTTGATCTTGCGGAGTTCAAGAGCGCTGTCGAAGCAGCGAAGACAGAGTAGGTAGTTGAGGTGGCGTTCCCACTCTCACTACCTTCGCCAGATTCTTATCTCCTCGAACTCGGACCCATCTCGGTCCGCTATTACGCGATTTTCATCATCCTCGGAGTCATCGTCGCGGTCATGATTGGTAGTCGCCGCGCGCAAGCGATGGGGGCGCCGAAGTCGCTCGTCAGTGATGTCGCAGTTCTGGCCGTTCCTTCTGGAGTCATTGGTGGACGTGTCTATCACGTGATCACAAGCCCTGATGAGTACTTCGGAAGTGAAGGGGATCCAATCTCTGCGCTCTACATCTGGGAGGGTGGACTAGGAATCTGGGGAGCGATCAGTCTTGGCGGAATCGGGGCATGGGTTGCCTTCCGTTACCTCAAGCGCCGCGGTGAAGTTGGGATCTCGTTCGCGCAATTCGCAGATGCGATCGCACCAGGCATCCTTCTCGCGCAGGCGATAGGACGCTTTGGCAATTGGTTCAATCAAGAGCTCTTCGGTAGACCAACAGATCTGCCCTGGGCGCTCGAGATCGACGCACGTTACCGTCCTTCCGGGTACAGCCAGTTCGAGACTTTTCACCCCACGTTTCTCTATGAGGCGGCGTGGAGCGCTCTGGTCGCTCTCTTGTTGATTCGCCTCACCTCCAAGCTCTCTTCGAATCCAGGAAGAGTCTTCGCGCTCTATGTGGCGCTCTATTCCTTCGGTCGTCTCCTAATCGAGCAGCTTCGCATCGATGAGGCAAATGTGATCCTTGGATTCCGACTCAATACTTGGACTGCGGTATTGGCCATCGTGCTAGCGTTACTTGTCTTCCGCAATCTCAAGGAAAAGGAAGAGACCAAGTAATCATGCCTATCGAAGATGTCCAAAAGCGGAATGAGAACCACCGCACCCATCGTTCTGGCTGGCTGCGCGCGGCAGTCCTTGGTGCAAATGACGGACTGGTATCGATATCGGCATTGATGATCGGTGTCGCTTCCGCTGGAGCGAATGATGCGGTCTTTGCTGCGGGTATCGCGGGCATCGCCGCTGGCGCGATGTCTATGGCGGTGGGCGAGTACGTCTCGGTCCGCTCGCAGAACGACATCGAGGAAGCGGATCGGAGACTCGAGCAAGAACACCTCGACGAAGATCCGGAAGGCGAACTTGAAGAGTTGACTTTGATCTACATGGAACGTGGCCTCTCACGTAAACTCGCAGAGCAAGTGGCTAGCGAGTTGCATGCGAAGGATCCACTCAAGGCACACCTTAGGGATGAGTTAGGGCAATTCCATCTGACCCGTGCCAGACCATTCCAGGCAGCCTTGGCATCTGCCCTGAGTTTCGTCGCTGGTGGCGTGATCCCCATCTTCGGCGCACTTGCTCCCACTCTTGGTGGAAAGGTCTTTACGATCGTGGCCATCACCGTCGTGGGGCTGATCCTTGCTGGAATCTTCAGCGGAATCAGTGCTGGATCCTCGATTACTCGCTCTGTAGTGCGTATCGTCTTCGGTGGCTCACTTGGCATGCTGATCACGGCCGGAATCGGCCATCTCTTTCAAATCTCTGGCGTCTAGGTCATATCGACGTTCGGAATCAGAACATTCCTGCCTAACAGATAAGCCTGACACATCAGGTGGGGCGGGCGTAGACTTCAGTCCTCTACCGG
>CAYORK010000001.1:155465-158857 GCA_964406345.1 uncultured Actinomycetes bacterium
ACAGATAAGCCTGACACATCAGGTGGGGCGGGCGTAGACTTCAGTCCTCTACCGGGCCATCGACGTCCCGATCGCATCTCTTGCTTTCGCGAAGGAAATCGAACCATGGCCTATGCATTGGGTACTCCTACCCAACAAGGACTCTACGATCCTTCATCCGAGCATGACTCCTGTGGAGTCGCGATGATCGCAACTCTCAATCGCATTCCAACTCACGAGATCGTGCAAGCGGGTCTTGAAGCGCTTCGCAATATGGAACATCGTGGCGCATCTGGCGCTGAGGTCAATAGTGGCGACGGCGCGGGGATTTTGATCCAGATACCTGATCGATTTCTGCGTGAAGTCGTGCAGTTTCCCTTGCCACCGACAGGGCATTACGCGACTGGTATCGCATTCATCCAAAGCGACGATTACGACAGAGAGCTTCTAGCGAGGATCGCGAAGGAGGAAGGCGTTTTGATCCTAGGTTGGCGCGATCTTCCAACCGACCCTAAGGATCTGGGCAAGACCGCGCTTTCCACGATGCCGAGTTTCAAGCAACTCTTCATTGCTGCTATCGATGGTTCTAATGGGATGGCCTTAGAGCGCATCGCATTCTGCTTCAGAAAGAGAGTAGAGCGCGATCTTCCAATCTACTTCCCGTCGCTCTCTTCAAGGACTCTCGTCTACAAGGGAATGTTGACGACGGGGCAACTCCAGGACTTCTTCCCAGATCTCTCCGATGGACGCCTCGAGTCCGCACTGGCTCTGGTTCACTCTCGATTCTCCACCAATACCTTCCCATCCTGGCCGCTCGCGCATCCGTATCGCTACATCGCTCACAATGGCGAGATCAACACCGTCCGAGGAAATCGCAATTGGATGTCCGCGAGGGAGTCCCTCTTGGCGAGCGAAGTGATTCCTGGTGATCTTTCGCGCCTACTTCCTATCGTCAATCCCAAAGGTTCCGACTCCGCATCCTTCGATGAAGTCCTAGAACTCCTCTACTTGGGCGGAAGATCCTTGCCGCATGCGGTCTTGATGATGATTCCCGAGGCATGGGAGAACCACGCCACGATGTCGAAAGAACGTAAGGATTTCTATCGATTCCATGCTTCGTTGATGGAGCCGTGGGATGGGCCAGCATGCGTGACATTCACGGATGGACTTCAGGTCGGCGCGGTCCTTGATCGAAATGGTCTTCGTCCATCGAGGTTCTGGATCACCAACGATGGAATGGTCATCCTCTCGAGCGAGGTGGGAGTTCTAGATGTCCCCGCCGACCGAATCGCACGCAAGGGTCGACTACAACCCGGGAAGATGTTCCTGGTCGACATTGAAGAAGGCCGAGTCATCGAAGATGACGAAATCAAGGACCGGCTCGCATCGGAGGCGCCGTATGGCGCATGGCTTGAAACGGGGATTGTTCGTCTCTCGGATCTCCCGGCACGTGAGCACATCTTCTATCCCCATGCATCCGTACTCCGCAGACAACGTGCTTTCGGTTATACGGAGGAGGAGCTTCGCGTCATCCTCACTCCGATGGCCAAAGGCGGCATCGAACCAATTGGTTCGATGGGTACCGATACCCCCATCGCTGCTCTATCTACTAAGCCTCGACTTCTCTTCGACTACTTCACCCAACTCTTTGCACAAGTGACCAATCCGCCTCTTGACGCCATCAGAGAAGAACTCGTCACCTCCCTCGGTGGATCGATCGGGCCGGAACACAATCTCCTTGATCCTGGTCCGGCTTCATGTCGACAGATCTCACTCGCATTTCCGGTCATCGACAATGATGAATTAGCCAAGATCATCAACGTCAATGCTGACGGTGATCACCCTGGATTCTCAGCGCACGTAGTCCGTGGACTCTTCGCGATTGCCGGCGGTGGAACGGGATTGGTGTCGCGAATCGAGGAGATCTGCCGCGAAGTCTCTGAAGCCATCGCAGATGGTGCGCACATGATCGTGCTTTCTGATCGCGATGGGGATGCAGAGAATGCTCCAATTCCCTCGCTTCTCCTCACTGCAGCAGTTCACCACCACTTGATTCGGGAGAAGACCCGCACTCGGGTCGGGTTGATCGTCGAGAGTGGAGAGGTTCGCGAGGTCCATCATGTCGCGCTACTCATCGGCTTTGGTGCGGCAGCCGTCAATCCTTATCTCGCGATGGAGAGTGTTGAGGATCTCGTCCTCCGTGGAATCGTGACTGGTGTCAGCCCAGAGAAAGCAGTACGCAACCTGATCAAGGCGCTCGGCAAGGGAGTCTTGAAGGTGATGTCGAAGATGGGTATCTCGACCATCGCCTCCTATACCGGCGCACAGGTCTTCGAGGCGATCGGCCTCGCACGACCCCTCATCGATAAGTACTTCGTCGGTTGCACCTCGAGACTTGGCGGGGTCGATGTCGATGTGATCGCAGCAGAGACGATTGCACGTCACCACATCGCCTACCCTCCTGGTGGCGAGATTCCCGGCAGCAAGAAACTTCCCATCGGCGGTGAATATCAATGGAGGAGAGAGGGAGAACCTCACCTCTTTGATCCAGAGACGGTCTTCGCACTCCAACACTCCACACGACAGAAGCGCTATGACATCTTCAAGAGATACACGAAGCGAGTCGATGATCAGAGTCGCCGGTTGATGACGCTTCGCGGTCTCTTCACGTTCAAGGAAGGCGTTAGGGCACCGATCCCTCTGGATGAAGTCGAACCCGCCTCAGAGATAATCAAGCGATTTTCAACTGGTGCGATGAGCTATGGCTCGATTTCCCAGGAGGCTCACGAGACCCTGGCGATCGCGATGAATCGCATCGGGGGAAAGTCGAACACCGGTGAGGGCGGCGAGGATGCCGAGCGCTATCTGCCGCTGGCCAATGGGGATTCGAAGCGTTCGGCGATCAAGCAGGTCGCGAGCGGTCGCTTTGGTGTGACAAGTGAGTATTTGGTCAATAGCGATGATTTGCAGATCAAGATGGCGCAAGGTGCTAAGCCTGGCGAAGGAGGGCAGTTACCTGGAAACAAGGTCTACCCCTGGATAGCGAAGGTCAGGCACTCGACTCCTGGCGTCGGTCTCATCTCGCCACCACCGCATCACGACATCTACTCGATCGAGGATCTCGCACAACTTATCCATGACCTCAAGAACGCCAATGAGCATGCCAGGGTGCATGTAAAGCTCGTCGCAGAAGTCGGCGTTGGCACTGTCGCAGCGGGTGTGAGCAAGGCCCATGCCGATGTGGTCTTGATCTCCGGACATGATGGCGGTACCGGAGCATCACCACTGACCTCACTCAAGCATGCGGGTGCTCCGTGGGAGCTTGGACTTGCAGAGACGCAGCAAACCTTGATACTCAATGGATTGCGTGATCGCATCGTGGTCCAGACCGATGGCCAGATGAAGACGGGGCG
>CAYORK010000001.1:158957-163006 GCA_964406345.1 uncultured Actinomycetes bacterium
TCGCTCCTTAGAAGAAGCGATTGGAGCAGTAGAGCACCTCGATACTCGCGCTGCGGTCGACCACTGGAAGGCAAGCGGTCTTGATCTCTCTCCGATACTTCACTTCCCGAGTGGATTCGATGGAGCGCCACGAAGCCGCAAGGTTCCGCAAGATCATGGGCTTGATCGCGCTCTCGACAGAGAATTGATCCATCACGCCAAGGGCGCATTGCTGAGTGGGGAAGTGGTCAACCTCGAATTTCCGATTAGCAATGGCAACCGAACGGTCGGCACCATGCTCGGTTCGGAGATGACTCGAACGAGAAGGACTTTTGCCGATGACTCGATTACGGTCACCTTCCACGGTTCTGCGGGTCAATCCTTCGGAGCATTCATTCCGCGTGGTTTGACGTTACGACTCTACGGCGATGCGAATGACTATGTTGCCAAGGGAATCTCTGGCGGGCGGGTGATCGTAAGACCCGACGAGCGCGCATCCTTCGCCTCCGAAGAGAACGTGATCGCGGGGAACGTGATCGGCTATGGCGCCACTTCAGGAGAGATCTTGGTTCGCGGCATCGTAGGAGAACGTTTCTGCGTTAGAAACTCAGGCGCCTCAGCAGTAGTCGAGTCCGTTGGAGATCATGGCTGCGAGTACATGACCGGAGGAACTGTGGTCATCTTGGGTCCAACGGGTCGAAACTTCGCTGCCGGCATGTCTGGTGGTGTCGCCTTCCTTCTTGATGCTGATGCCATGAAGGTCAATACCGAGATGGTCGACCTTCTTTCGGTCGACGAGTCGATGGCAAAGGGACTGCACGACTTGGTCTCTCGCTTCCATGCGGAGACGGGTTCGCAGGTCGCTGCCAAACTCCTATCTGATTGGAACGTCGCAGTCACGCGATTCACGATGGTGATGCCACGTGATTACCGCCGCGTCCTCGATGCGATCGCTAGAGCAGAACGTGAAGGGCTCGATGTCGAGAAAGTCGTGATGGAGGCAAGCAATGGCTGATCCAAAAGGGTTCCTCACTACCGGGCGGAAGTTGCCGGAGCGCAGACCAGTCGACATCCGAATCCGTGATTGGAAAGAGGTCTATCAGGATCAGGACTTCCATGAACTTCAGCGGCAGGCTGGTAGGTGCATGGATTGCGGCATACCGTTTTGCCATCAGGGGTGTCCGCTCGGCAATCTGATTCCGGAGTGGAATGACTTGATCTGGCGAGGCGAGAAGGAAGAGGCAATCGCTCGCCTCCATGCCACCAACAATTTTCCCGAGTTCACTGGGCGACTCTGCCCCGCTCCATGTGAGACCGCTTGTGTGATTGGCATCAATGCCGATCCTGTGACGATCAAGCAAGTGGAACTTCGCACCATCGAAGAGGCATTCGATCGAGGGCACGTCACACCTCAACAACCTGATCGCATCACGGGGAAAGTGATTGCGGTAATCGGCAGTGGTCCTGCTGGACTCGCAGCCGCGCAACAGCTCACCCGTGCGGGACACACCGTGGTGGTCTATGAACGTGCCGAGAAGATCGGTGGCCTTCTTCGGTACGGCATCCCTGAATTCAAGATGGAGAAGCGCATCCTTGACCGTCGTCTGGCGCAGATGGAGCGAGAAGGAACGAGATTCAGACCGGGCGTGGAAGTGGGGCGCGATCTCTCTGTTTCCCAACTCAAGGCTCGGTACGACGCGATCATCATTGCGACCGGAGCGACTCAGTGGCGCGAGTTGACGATCCCTGGACGTGAGTATGAGGGTGTCCATCAAGCGATGGAATATTTGCCTTGGGGAAACAGAGAAGCGCTCTCCGAGTTACCGGGTGAACCGCAGATCAACGCCCGTGGAAAGCGTGTCGTGATCCTCGGCGGTGGCGACACCGGAGCAGATTGCCTCGGAACCGCACTTCGCCAAGGGGCTGCCTCGGTGACACAGATTGAGATCATGCCGCGCCCAACTGAGGAACGTCCTGACAGTCAACCGTGGCCGACCTATCCGATGGTCTACCGAGTTAGTAGCGCACACGAAGAAGGAGGAGAGAGGATCTACTCGATCGCGACGCAAGAATTCTTGGCTGATGAACAAGGTCGACTCCGTGCGCTCAAGGTCGTCGAGACACGTTTGGAAGATGGAAAGTTCATTGCGATTCCAGGGAGCGAACACGAGATCGAGTGCGAGATGGCACTTCTTGCCATGGGATTCACAGGACCGGAGCGCGTCGGATTGATTGAGGACCTAGGCCTTACCCTCAATGATCGTGGCCTGATTGCGAGAGATGACGAGTACCAAACGAACCTTGAGAACGTCTTCGTCTGCGGAGATGCAGGTAGAGGCCAATCGCTGATCGTTTGGGCAATTGCCGAAGGAAGAAGCGCGGCAGCTGCCGTAGACCGCTATCTCACCGGGCGGAATCAGCTTCCAACCACCATTGCCGCGAGCGAACGACCCCTTGCTCTGTAACACAGAATTTGCCATAGCACTTTAGAGAAGTAACGAAAGATAGGATAAGCACATGTTCGCGGCGATGAATGTGAAGCGGCGGGCAAAAATCGTCTGCACCATCGGCCCCGCTGTTGCCAACAAAGAGAAGATCGCTGAATTGATCGCGGCAGGTATGAATGTTGCTCGTCTCAATCTCTCACATGGTGACTACTCGGATCATGAAGCGGTCTATGCCTTGATTCGAGATGCTGCTGCGGCGGCGGGGCGTCCAGTCGCCATCCTGGTCGACCTCCAAGGCCCGAAGATCCGTCTGGGGAGATTCAGCAAAGGTCCACACAAGCTCTCCAAGGGCGACACCTTCATCATCACGGTTGATGAGATCGACGGTGATGCTCAACGCGCGAGCACCACATACAAAGGTCTTCCAGGTGACTGTTCGGTGGGCGATCTCATCTTGATAGATGATGGCAATGTGATGGCCCGTGTCACGAAGGTGACTGCCACGGATGTCGTCACCGAGATCGTTCAAGGTGGAAGCGTCAGTAACAACAAGGGAATCAACCTGCCTGGCGTCGCGGTCTCTGTCCCCGCCATGTCAGATAAGGATCGAGATGATCTTCGTTGGGCATTGAAAGTCGGCGCAGACATCATTGCGCTCTCATTCGTACGTCGCGGGAACGATATCGATGAAGTGCTGACCATCATGGAATCAGCCGGTACGCGCCTACCTGTCATTGCCAAGATCGAGAAGCCACAGGCGGTTGCACATCTCGATGAAATCATCGAGGCATTCGATGGATTGATGGTCGCTCGTGGCGACCTCGGAGTCGAGCTTCCCTTCGAAGACGTCCCCATGGTCCAGAAGAGATGCATCACTGCCGCCCGTGAGATGGCGAAGCCAGTGATTGTCGCAACGCAGATGTTGGACTCGATGATCAACAATCCAAGGCCAACGAGAGCAGAAGCCACTGATTGCGCCAATGCTGTCCTTGATGGTGCTGATGCTTTGATGCTTTCCGGGGAGACGAGCGTCGGCCAATTTCCGATCGAGGCAGTCCAGACGATGGCCAGGATCATCGAGAAGACAGAGAGCGAGGCTCTTGACCTCATCCCGGCTCTCAAACATGCGCCAAAGACCAAGGGGGGAGCGATTACCAAGGCTGCAACCGAGGTAGGAATGATCATCGGTGCGAAGTACTTGGTTGCCTTCACTCAGAGCGGTGACTCTGCAAGAAGGATGTCGCGATTGCGTTGCTCGATTCCGATGTTGGCCTGCACGCCGGAGAGCGCCACCTACAACCGTCTCGCCTTGAGTTGGGGTGTCGAGCCGATCATTGTGCCCGTCGTCAAGACGACTGACGAAATGGTGAGGCAGGTTGACCAGATCTTGATCGATAGCGGGACTGTCGCGAAAGGCGAGAGCGTCTTGATAGTTGCGGGTTCGCCGCCAGGAATTCCAGGTTCCACAAATGCCATGCGGGTACACATCATCGGCGCAGCAGTCGATGGTTCCGCGGCCGCCTATAGGAATTAGCCTCGCTATAATTTGAGTTAGGCCTCGGTACTCCAACGGTAGAGAGGGCGGTCTCAAACACCGCATAGTGTCGGTTCAAATCCGACTCG
>CAYORK010000002.1:0-16113 GCA_964406345.1 uncultured Actinomycetes bacterium
CTCCGACGAGCCGAAGTTTCCAACGACCAGCCAGAGTGCGGAGAAGGTTATCGCATCACAGGGAGCCTCTCAAAGGCCGATCAAAGTCCCGCCGTTGCCAACCGCCGAGTGCTCTGTACAAGTACTTTATAGAGGTGGAAGCCACATTCTTGATGGACCAGTTCCAAGCAAGGAACCCTGTCGAGTTCCACGATTCTTTGGAAATTCTCGCTGGTGAGGTGGACCCTGAAGATCTCTTTGTGGTCTTTGGTTCATTCGAAGGGGATTGGCAAGTAGCCCATTTCGACTCGTTCGAAAAGAACCCTTCGACCTCGATTCGGTCTGACGCGATAACGAGGGCGAAAGCTGTCTCACAATGGAAGAGCTCTCTCGACCAGAATGCGTACCTACGATACGTAGCAACGATCAGAGATGAGATCGCTGCAGGGTGGGTCTATCAAGTAAACGCGTGTCGATTGCTGAGCAACGAGGATGACATAGACCTACAGCAACTCTTCGCCAAGATTCGAGAAAATCATCGCGCTCCAGCCGCTGGTTACTTCAAGAGCGCTCGCTGGGAGATCGCATCAGCATCGCCAGAGACCTTCTTTCGCGTCTCCAATCTCTCTGGCACAAGAAAGATTCTCACTAGTCCGATCAAGGGAACCTCAAGGGATGGCATTTTCAAGGAAAAGGATTCAGCGGAGAACGTGATGATCGTCGATTTGATGCGCAACGACATCTCTCCACTCTGTCGGTTAGGCAGCGTTGAAGTCCCACGCTTGCTTGGCGTGGAGGAGCACCCTGGTCTCTTTCATCTCGTCTCTGATGTGGTCGGAGATTTGAGGGAAGAGGTCTCGTGGAAGGAGATCTTGGAGCGGTTGGCTCCGCCGGGCTCAATCTCGGGTGCGCCCAAGAGTTCGGCTCTTGAGGTGATCAGGCGATTCGAACCATATCGTGGTGCATATTGCGGAACTTTGGGATGGATCCATGGCGGAGAAGCACACTTCTCGGTTCTGATTCGTACCTTTTTCAAGGATTTCCGGAGAAGTGCCACTACAACATTCTTTGGGACGGGGGCTGGGATCACTTGGGGGAGCGAACCCGTAGATGAATGGCTCGAGACGGAGTTGAAGGCCGAGCGACTGATGGCACTGACTTCCGATGAGAAAACTGCGAGCCGGGCATGAGTGAGTTCCTCTGGCAGAACGGCGCTCGAGTCGAACGTCTACTCCTCAATCTGCCGACGGATCGGGCGCAGTCAGGTTTCTGGCTCGGAGACGGGCTATTCGAAACGATGCTTGTCTCAGAGGGAGAGATCTTCGCAAAGGAGCGACACCTTCGTCGTCTTGCCGAATCGATGATCAGATTGGGCATCGCTGGCAAAACGTCGGAATTCGTCGAAGGCCTCGATGCGGCAACCTCTTGGATCGCGGGAGAGTGCGGGCAGATCCGACTCACGCTTCTCTCGTCACAGGAGTACATCATCACTGCGCGCAGGCATGTCATTCCGTCAGAGAGTTTGAAGTTAGTCCATTACCCCTACCCGAAGAATGAACGCTCCGTGTTGGCTGGACTCAAGACACTCTCCTATGGTGAGAATGGAGCCGCTCTGAGGTATGCCAGGGAGCGAGAGGTCGATGACGTCATCTTCACAAACACCTCCGGCTTTGTGACAGAGAGCGCGCTAGCGAACCTCCTGCTTTGGGATGGAAGTTCGTGGTGGACGCCAAGCCTTGGCTCGGGGTGCCTCGCGGGGTTGACCCGTGAATTGCTGATGGAGTTCTTCGAAGTCAAGGAGGGCGATTTCAAGATCGACGATCTCCGCGAAATGCAGGCCCTTGCGTTGACTTCGGCTCTGCGTGACGTACAGCCAGTAAGTCATTTCCAAGGACACTCATATTCTGGACTCAGCGAAGTTGGTAGACTTCGAGAACAATTCCAAGACTGGAGAGCAAAGAACCCCCATCCATGAAACTCATCACGTGGATAAAGTCGACACCTGCCGGCAAGTTGGCATGGCGGTTGGTGATCGGTTTCTTTGGCGGCATCGTCACAGCTCTCGGTGTGCTCTTCATCGTCACTCCCGGACCGGGTATCGCAGTCTTGATCGTTGGACTGGCGATCCTTGCAACCGAGTTCGCATGGGCGAAGCGTGCGATGGAGAAGGCCAAAGAGACGGCAACATCAGCTTCAGAGCGTGCACCTTTCTTGAAGATGAAGTTCATCATCCCAATCGGCCTTGCTATCTCGGTCTTCCTCATTGCGTATTGGATCTATACCTCCGTCAGTTAGCGCAGCTCTCACAAATCCTGCTTTGCTAGCCTTGCGCAGTGTCCGCATCGATCAACGTAATCCTCGACGGCCAGAAGGTCGTAATCTCAGAGGATCAGAAGGCGCATCATCTCTTCGGCGACGCAACCAAGGTGGGCTCTGAGGCAATCGTTGTCTGTCGAATCAACGGCGAACTCAAAGACCTTTGGACTGATCTTCATGAAGGCGATGTAGTCGAAGGCGTAAGGATCGATTCGCCGGATGGCCTCAATGTCCTCCGTCATTCGACTGCACATGTTCTGGCACAAGCGGTGCAGCAACTCTTCCCTCAGACCAGACTAGGAATCGGCCCGCCGATCACGGATGGTTTCTACTATGACTTCGATCCGAATGAGCCTTTCACTCCTACCGATCTTGAGAGTCTTGAGAGTGCGATGCGCAAGATCATCAAGGATGGTCAGCGATTCAAAAGACGAGTCACTGATGAGCAATCGGCCCTTAGCGAGTTGAAGGATGAGCCTTACAAGTGCGAGTTGATATCCATCAAGGGTCGAAGTGATGAGACCGAGGGAGCGAGCGTCGAGGTCGGTGCAGGTGAACTCACCATCTACGACAACCTTGGCAGGGATGGCGAACCAGTCTGGTCTGATCTCTGCCGCGGCCCACACTTGCCATCGACGAAGTACATCCCGGCTTTCAAACTAATGCGTTCAGCCGCGGCTTACTGGCGCGGGTCGGAAAAGAATCCGATGCTTCAACGTATCTACGGGACGGCCTGGGCATCGAGCGAGGCTCTTGATTCTTATCTCACTATGTTGGCGGAGGCCGAGAAGCGCGATCACCGACGTCTTGGACAGGAACTCGATCTCTTCTCGTTCCCAGAAGAGATCGGTAGCGGTCTCGCTGTCTTTCACCCGAAAGGTGGGATCGTCCGACGAGCGATGGAGGATTACTCGCGGCTTCGTCATGAAGAAGAGGGATATGAGTTCGTCTATTCGCCGCACTTGACCAAGTCAGCACTCTTCGAGAAATCTGGGCATCTTCAGTGGTACGCGGACGGTATGTACCCGCCGATGGTCCTTGATGAGGAGCGGGGTAGCGACGGTCACGTCAAACGACAAGGTGCGCAGTACTACATGAAGCCGATGAACTGCCCCTTCCATAACCTCATCTTCCAATCTCGCGGGCGGTCCTATCGCGAGCTGCCGCTACGCCTCTTCGAATTCGGCACCGTCTATCGATATGAGAAGTCTGGAGTGATCCACGGTCTGACTCGCGCTCGAGGATTCACTCAAGATGATGCACACATCTACTGCACCGCAGAACAGATGCCGGCTGAATTGGATAGTTTGCTGACCTTCGTCCTCAATCTCTTGCGTGACTACGGACTTGATGATTTCTATTTGGAGCTATCTACGCGCAATGAGACGAAGTTCGTCGGTAGCGATGAGGATTGGGAGAAGGCCACCGCTGCGCTCGAGCGAGCGGCAAAGGCGCAATCCTTGGAGTTGGTCCTCGATAAGGGTGGCGCAGCCTTCTATGGCCCCAAGATCTCGGTTCAAGCCAAGGATGCAATCGGAAGAACGTGGCAGATGTCCACGATCCAAGTCGATTTCCAATTGCCACAACGATTCGAGTTGGAGTATCAGGCGAGCGATGGATCAAGACAGCGTCCAGTAATGATCCACCGCGCTCTCTTCGGGTCGATCGAACGTTTCTTCGGCGTACTCACAGAGCACTATGCCGGCGCATTCCCGCCGTGGCTCGCACCTGTTCAAGTGCGCGCGATTCCCGTCGCAGAGGCTTTCACTTCCTATCTATCTTCGATCGTGGAGACGATGCGCAAGTTGGGCATCAGGGCCGAGATCGATGCCTCCGATGATCGGATGCAAAAGAAGATCAGGAATGCACAGAGTGACAAGATTCCTTTCATGCTCATCGCAGGCGAGCAGGATCAGAACGCCAACTCAGTCTCCTTCAGATATCGCAACGGCGAGCAGAAGAACGGTGTGCCGATCGAAGCAGCGATCGAAGAGATTCGGGCCGCGATAGATCAACGCAGACAGGTCTGAGGGGCTTCTCGTGGAGAAGAACGAATCTGGCGATTTCGAGGGTATTGAGGGAATCGGCATCCCTGATCGCTGGCAACGCCTCTGGGCCCCTCATCGAATGGCCTATCTCAAGGGGGAGAATCGTCCGCTTCACGGAAACGAAGTGACCTGTCCATTTTGCGAGATTCCGACGCGTGATGATGAATCCGGACTCGTAGTCGCTCGCGCGAAACATAATTACGTCGTCCTCAATCTCTATCCTTACAACCCGGGTCATCTCTTGATCTGTTCCTATCGCCACGTCGCTGAGTTGCCTGAACTGACTACAGAAGAACGAAATGAGATGGCAGAGCTCGCTGCTCACTCGATGAAGGTGCTACGAAAGGTTTCGAACCCGCAGGGATTCAACCTCGGCATGAATCAAGGTCCGATTTCCGGAGCTGGCGTCGCCGACCACATCCACCAACACGTGATCCCGAGATGGAGTGGTGATGCGAACTTCATGCCGCTAATCGGGGGTACGAAGGTGCTCCCTCGACTTCTCGACGAAGTCAGATCCGAGCTTGCCGCAGCATGGTGAGGAAGTGCTCGACTTCGGCGATGCCAATCCCTCGTTCTGGGATATAGGGAATCGCCACTACACGAAGACCCGAAGTGAAGTCCGCAGGCATGAAATTCTCCTCGTCCATCTCCTCTTGGAAATCCTTGACTAGTTCCTTCAACTCGGAATCCGGTTCTTCTCGTTGTGGCTTGCTGTCGCTGTAGTTGATGACCGAACCTTCGAGCAGGTCATAGAGACCGATGGGGAGTCCACTATCGTCATGTAGGACGAGATACGGTGCGATGGCCTTCTCCAAAGTCCGATTGATCAACATCACGATGTCATCGAAATCCCATCGGTCTTGATTGTTCACTGACGGGTCTGATCCGACCAACGAACCAACAAGGATGATCGACGGTATCTGGGATTCGCGGATTCGGTTGAATCGGGAGATCTCATCCTGTGAGAGTCCGCGGTCTGCTTCGATGACGAGGATCACGAGGTCGGACTTCGCGAAGAGCGAATCCTCACGAAAGGGAACGAGTGTCAGATGCCCTGAGAGATCGTTGGTGAGCGATTGGAGCCCAGATTCCGAAGGCGCGATGACAACAGCCTCAAGCAACTTTCCTCGTTCCATGGGGCAACCATATTGCGCCTTCTTGCGTGATGTGGAGATTGCGGTGACCTCGCCATGGAATGAAACAGGAAAGTAGAATCATGGAGTGCTGAGGATTCCGCTGAAGAGTGGTGTGACTCGTTTGATCACGCCATTGGCCCGATTGATGATCAGAGTAGGCGTCACGGCCAATGCCATTACGGTGGCGGGAGCGATCGGTTCTTGGGTCGCATCCTTCTATTTCTTCTCACGGGGAGACTTCTTCGTTGGAACACTCGTGATTGCGTTCTTCCTCTTGAGTGATCTCTTCGATGGGACGATCGCTCGATTGACTGGAAGCAATGGCACTCGATTCGGCGCACTGCTTGATTCCACACTTGATCGCATCAGTGATGCAGTGGTGATCATTGCGCTGGTGTTCTGGAGTGTGGAGAACGAAAGAAGTTGGCTCATCCCATTGGTCTCATCCCTTCTTTTGGGTTTCATGATTTCCTATATCAAGGCACGCGCAGAGGGCCTTGGAATAGCTTGCGACGTGGGGGTCGCAGAGCGAGCAGAGCGACTGATTGTGCTGCTGACTGCCACGGGCCTCTACGGATTGGGTATCTCGACAGCGATGGATATCGGTCTGTGGTTCCTGGTCGTGATCAATGCAATCACTGTCGCACAAAGGTTCTATGTTGTCATGAGGGATGCATGAGTTACCTCATCTACACCCTTGCTTGGCGTCTCATACGTCTATTGCCGGAGAAGAGCGCCTATCGGTTGGGTGATGCAATCGCTCGCTATTCCATTCGTCGCGATGGTAGGCGAGTGCGGCGCTTACGTTCCAACATGTCGATCGTCAGTGGGTTCGCTTCGGGCGCGGAGCTAGATGATCTCCTCGATCGTGCGATGCGTTCCAACCTTCGATATTGGATCGATACTTTTCGCTTCCCAGCATGGACCCCCTTTCGGATTCGCTCCACTGTCGAGGTCTCCAATAGATCGACTTTTGATGAATTGATCGCTGGCGGTCGTGGCCTTGTGATCGCACTTCCGCACTCCGGAAATTGGGATCATGCCGGTGCTTTCTTCTGCGCTGAGGGTCATCCAGTCGTTACGGTCGCTGAGCATCTCAAACCTGAGCGTCTCTTTAGGAAGTTCTTGGCTTACCGAGAAGCGATGGGCATGGAAGTGCTCGACCTCGATGGGCGCGTGACCAAAACACTCGAGGAGCGCCTCCGTCAGGGAAGACTCGTCGCTCTCGTCTCGGATCGCGACCTTTCGGTGAATGGCGTTGAAGTCTCTTTCTTCGGACGACGTGCGAAGTTTCCGGCGGGCCCGGCAAAGCTGGTGATCGAGACCGGTGCGCCATTGATCACCGCACACATCACTTACACGGAAACCGGTATCGCTGTTGATTTCAGCGACCGAATCGCCGTGGAAGGTAAGAGCGTCGAGGAGATCGTTCAATCGATTGCCTCAAACTTCGAGTCAGCAATCGGTACACGCCCGGAAGATTGGCACATGTTGCAGCGAGTCTTCCTCGATGAGGCGAGTCAAGGGTGACTCTCGCACGCAAGCTCAACATCGGTTTGGTCTCGCCTTATGGTTGGGATTCACCTGGAGGAGTACAGATCCATATTCGGGACCTTGCCCACCTCTTGATGAGAGAAGGACACAACGTCTCTGTCCTTGCACCCGTCGAGGATGAGGATGCCCTTCGTGATGAGTTCGTCGTTCCTGCAGGTCGACCCATACCCATTCCCTATAACGGTGCGGTCGCACGCGTTCTATTCGGTCCAGTCGCCGCCTCACGAGTTCGACAGTGGATCTCGCAGAATGATTTCGATCTTCTTCACATCCATGAACCAGCGATTCCGAGCCTCGGACTTTTGGCCTGCTCGCTCTCAGATGGGCCGATGGTCGGCACTTTTCATGTTGCCGCCGAACGCATTCGCATCGCATTCGCCATCGTGCCTATCGTCGAACCGATCATCGAAAGACTCCGCGCGCGAATCGCTGTTAGCGAGGTCGCTCGATCGACCCTCCGGTCACATGTTGATACCGATGCGATCGTCATTCCTAACGGGATAGACCTCTCATCTTTCGCTGACGCATCCCCGCGTCTGGAGTGGCAGCTAGGAAAGACCATTGGTTTCATAGGTCGATTCGCCGAGAAACGGAAAGGTCTAGCGCTTCTCCTTGAAGCAGTGCCCGCGATCGTAGAGCGACACCCGGATTTGAGGATTCTGATCGCGGGCCCAGGCGAGAGTGATGAAGCGCTCGAATGGATAGACCCTTCCTTCCACTCGAGGATCACTTTCCTTGGAATGCTCTCTGATGAGGAGAAGAGGCAGTTCTTCAAGTCGGTCGATCTCTACATCGCTCCGAATACTGGAGGGGAGTCCTTCGGAATCATCTTGGCCGAGGCGATGGCCACCGGGTCGGCGATTCTGGCAAGCGACTTGCCTGCATTCCGCTTTGTGTTGGAAGAGGGAAGATGGGGTAGACATTTCCGCACTGGGGACGCGATGGATCTCGCGGACAAAGCTTCAGAACTTCTCGATGAGCCAAGAACCCTCGCGGAATTGGCACGAGACAGCAGAGAGGGAGCGGAGCGATTCGATTGGCCGGTGGTCGGTAGGCAGATCCTTGATGTCTATGACTTCATCACCCCGAAGTCGGAAGATGGCGTTTACGAAAAGGTTCGTCTCGCAGCTGACTCACGACCATGGAACAGATTCCCGCTTGGCGGCTTGAATAGATCCGACAAGAGCGAAGAAAGGGAGTGACCGTGGATAGTTTTGTATTCATCCCACTTCTTGCATCACTCTTCATCTTCCTTTGGTACCTCACTTTTACTGCAAGCAGGCTTGATCGTCTTCATCATCGAGTGGAGACTTCATGGGCTTCACTCGATGCACTGCTGCAACAACGAGCTGCCCTAGCGCTCGAGGTGTCGCATCTTCCTGGCATCGATCCTGCGGTTGCGATGGTGTTGACCCAATCGGCCTTCCTTGCGGGCGAGGCGGAGATCTCTGAGCGGTCTGAGGCGGAGGAGGGATTGGCTGCAACAGTCGCCTTGCTTTATGAAACTGAGGAGTTCCACGCGAAGAATCCTGCTCTCTCGGAGAGAATCAGAGCCGTGAGCACGAGGATCGAGATGGCCATGCGACTGCATCGGGAAGCGGTGCACACCACACGAGTACAACGATCCCGATGGCTGGTTCGCCTCTTCCGGCTCGCCGGTCGTGCACCTCTGCCAGTCGTGCACCCCTTTGAGATTTCGGAGGCAGGAAGATCATGAGTCGAACGAAGATCATTCGCATCGCGGTTCTACTGCCTCTTTTGCTATCTCTTCTGGTTGTAGCGGCAGCGTGCGGTCAAATTGGTAACGGCGATGCCGGCAATAACCCGGATGTGGAGATCAATCTCCTCACTGGTTTGCCAGGGAGTAACAATCGAATACTGGCGGCCAAGATCGACGACACGCGCGCGGCACACCCACAAGTTGGGGTGGAGAGCGCGGATGTGGTTTACATCGAACAAGTCGAAGCGGGTCTCACTCGCCTCCTTGCGATCTACTCCTCCAATTATCCGGTGAAGATCGGACCGATCCGTTCGGCACGCATAAGCGATATCGACATCTTGGCTGAATATGGTCGAGTGGGGTTCGTCTTTAGCGGTGCTCAATCGAAGATGTATCCGGTGATCGACGCTGCCAATGTCGCAAATCTTGGCGCGCAACGAAACCCACCATCGGTCTACTTCCGTGATCCGCTCCGGTACGCACCGACGAACATGTTCGTCTACCCCGAGAAGTTGTTAGAGACTGACCCAAACGCAGAAACCGTGGAAGTGGTTCGAGCTCCGGGCTGGACCTTCGGTCCAAATCCGGGCAATGGTCGCTCCATCACTCGCGCCGATATGACTTGGCCGAATGCAAAGTACGGCGTGAAGTGGTCCAAAAAAGAGGATCGATGGTTGATCGAGTTCAATGGAGAGCCGAACCTCAATGCTGATGGTTATCAGCTGGGATCACCCACCTTCATCATTCAAGTGGTACCGATCGTTCCCTCGACATTTGGCGATCGGTATGGAGGCATCACACCGAAGAGTGAAGTGATCGGTTCTGGCAAAGGATTTCTCTTGCGCGATGGGCAAGTCATAGATGTGCAATGGAGTCGCGAAAATGCGGTGGCGCCCACGCGGTGGACGCTCTTGGACGGCTCGCCTGCGCCATTCGAACGTGGACAGATTTGGATTGCTCTGACCGCGAACGAGCCGACTTTCGAGTTTCCGGTCGATGAGACAGAGACGGAACCAGAGAAGTAGACTTCAACCCCGCATTGCGCCTGACCCGCTATTCCACAACGCTGGAGATCGAGGCGCTGCTAACGGTAGCGACAACAAGGGAGTGACGATGGCGAACGCATCGGACCAGGGAACGACCGGTCGAGTAGTCGGCTCATCGCGCGTAAAGCGCGGCATGGCCGAGATGCTCAAAGGCGGTGTCATCATGGATGTCGTCAATGCCGAACAGGCCAAGATCGCCGAGGATGCCGGTGCCGTTGCAGTTATGGCACTTGAGCGCGTACCAGCCGATATCCGTGCACAAGGCGGAGTCGCCCGCATGTCTGATCCCGAGATGATCGCTCAGATCCAAGCGACGGTCACGATTCCGGTGATGGCAAAGGCTCGTATCGGACACTTCGTCGAGGCGCAGGTGCTCCAAGCGATCGGTGTCGACTACATAGATGAGTCAGAGGTCCTCACTCCAGCCGACTACACCCACCACATCGACAAGTGGAACTTCACTGTTCCGTTCGTTTGCGGTGCGACCAACCTTGGTGAAGCGCTTCGCCGAATCAATGAAGGCGCAGCGATGATCCGGTCGAAAGGCGAGGCTGGCACTGGTGATGTTTCCAATGCAACCACGCATATGCGATCGATTGGCGATGAGATACGCAAGCTCTCGTCGATGCGTGAAGATGAACTTTATGTCGCAGCTAAGGAACTCCAGGCGCCATACGAGCTGGTCAAGGAGGTTGCCGAGAACGGTCGCCTTCCTGTAGTGCTCTTCACTGCCGGAGGTATTGCGACGCCGGCGGATGCCGCGATGATGATGCAGCTCGGTGCAGATGGCGTCTTCGTTGGTTCTGGCATTTTCAAGTCAGGAAACCCTGCGAAACGTGCCGAAGCTATCGTCAGAGCAACCACGTATTTCAGCGATCCGAAGGTCGTCGCGGAAACCTCGAAGGGCCTTGGCGAGGCGATGGTCGGTATCAATGTCTCCGATATCCCCGTGCCTCATCGCCTTGCGGAACGCGGCTGGTAAGTCAGTAACGTGTCGACGGTCTTTGGACCGTACTTGGAGGATCGAGAATGTCCCGCATAGGAGTCTTGGCGCTCCAAGGTGATGTGCGAGAACACGTCCGTGCTATCGCAGAGTGCGGAGCAGTGGGTTTCCCCGTCAAGAGCTGGGAAGAGCTCGCTTCCTGCGACGGATTGATCATTCCTGGTGGCGAGTCCACCACTATCGCGAAGCTGGCACGAAACTTTGGTCTCTTTGATCCGATCGTGGAGGCAATCAAGGCCGGACTTCCGGTCTACGGTTCCTGCGCGGGGATGATCCTTCTTGCCGAGAGAGTCCTCGATGCGATGTCGGGGCAGGAGACTTTTGGCGGTCTTGATGTGACGGTTCGACGAAATGCTTTCGGGCGTCAGGTGGATTCTTTCGAGAGCGAGATCGAGTTCTCAGCCCGAAAACCGTTCAAGACAGTTGCGGTCTTCATCCGGGCTCCATGGGTGGAATCGGTAGGAGACTCCGTTGACGTCTTGGCTGAGGTCGATGGCCATGCAGTGGCCGTCCGGTCCAGGAATCTCTTCGCAACATCGTTTCACCCAGAGTTGACGAACGATACGAGAGTCCATCGTTACTTCATCGAAGAGGTCGTCGCTCCAAACTCGTCGAAAGATGATTCGCTCATTGCGAAACCACGTACTCTCGAAGGTGAGGTGCGATAAGGATGTCAGGTCACTCAAAGTGGGCCACTACCAAACACAAGAAAGCAATCATCGACAAACGTCGCGCAAAGGTCTTCGCGAAGTTGGTCAAAGCGATCGAGGTGTCCGCCCGCACCGGTGGCGCGGATCCGAGCGGGAATCCGACGCTCTATGACGCGATCCAGAAGGCGCGAAAGAATTCCGTTCCGTCAGACAACATCGACCGTGCCATCAAGCGCGGTGCGGGGTTGGAGTCCGGTGGAGCGGCTTACGAAACGATCATCTATGAAGGGTATGGACCACAAGGGGTCGCGCTCTTGATCGAATGCTTGAGTGACAACCGCAATCGCGCTGCATCGGAAGTTAGGGTCGCTGTGACGCGTAACGGAGGCACCATGGCGGACCCAGGCTCCGTTTCCTACCTCTTCCATCGTCGGGGTGTTGTCATAGTCGGCAAGGACCAGGTGAGCGGGAGGAAGGCGGGATCAGGACCACTCTCCGAAGATGATCTGATGGAAGTCGTCCTCGATGCAGGAGCCGAAGAGATCAACGACCTGGGTCTCTCATATGAAGTGGTGAGTGAACCGTCGGCAATGGTCTCGGTAAGGAGTGCGGTCGAGAGCGCAGGCTGGGAGTACGAGTCAGCGGAGGTCTCACTCCTTCCTTCGGTCAGTGTTCCGGTCGACAAAGATGGTGCAGTGAAGTTGTTCGATTTGATCGAAGCCATCGAAGAGCTCGATGACGTCCAGAACGTCTATGCAAACTTCGATGTCTCAGACGAGATCATGGCGGCGCTCAGTTAGCCTGCGCTCATGCGCGTACTTGGAGTGGATCCCGGTCTCACCCGTTGCGGCATTGGGGTCGTCGAAAGCTTCGGGTCGACACTTCATTTGGTTGATCTAGGTGTTATCAGAACACCCAAGGAAGATGAGATCGATCAGAGGCTTCTGGCGCTTGAAGCTGAACTCTCATCTTGGATCAAACGGTCAAAACCAGATGTCATCGCAATCGAACGGGTATTCTCACAACTCAACGTGAGGACGGCGATGGCTACAGGACAGGCGGCAGGTGTGGCGATTCTTCTCGCAGCGAAAAGCGGTCTGCCGATAGCTCTTCATACACCCAGCGAGGTGAAGGCGGCCGTGACTGGATCCGGAAGGGCTGATAAAGCTCAGGTCGCCTCGATGGTCAAACGAATCCTCAAACTCAAGGATGTCCCACGGCCTGTTGATACGACGGATGCATTAGCTCTCGCAATCTGTCATCACTGGCGGGGGGCTGGGGAAGCAAGATTGAAGGCAGCAGTGAAGAAAGAGGCAGCAGTAAAGAATGTAAAGGCGCGTAAAGCATGATCGGACGTGTCGTCGGAGAAGTCATGGAGCGCAGCGATGGCCCGCATCATTGTCTGGTAACTGTCTTGGTCTCGGGGCTAGGAATCGAGGTGCATGCCCCTAAAGTCGATCTCGAACAAGCCACTGAAGAGAGCAAGATCGATCTCTATACCGACTTCGTAGTTCGCGAGGACGCCATGACTCTCTATGGCTTTGCGACCTCTGCCCGACGATCACTCTTCCGGCTGCTGCAGACCGTAACAGGTGTCGGACCCAAGGTGGCATTGACAGTACTTGCGACTACCGAGACCGACGAGCTCATCTCCGCGATCGTTGATGGCGACTTGCAGTACCTGGAACGGATTCCGGGGATCGGAAAGAAAGTCGCATCTCGCATTTCGCTCGAGTTACGAGAGAAGATGTCCCTTCCAAAAGGTGCATCTAAGAGCTCAGTGCGTCATGACGTCGTCTCAGCCCTGATCAACCTTGGATACGGAGAGCGCGAAGCGACAGCAGCCACATCGGATTTGGCAGTAGGTATCGAGGTCGATGTAGCCCTCAAAGAAGCCCTCTCGCGACTCAATAGGACGAACCGATGAACCATGGGGATTCAGAGGAAACCTCGCTCGTCCGTGCGGAGCTGATCAGCGATGAAGCGAGGATCGATCATGCTCTACGACCAGAGTCGCTATCTGATTTCGTCGGTCAAGATCGAGTCAAGGATCAACTTGCGACATTGATTCATGCGGCGATTGCTCGTACCAGCACCGCCGATCACATACTTCTTGCCGGGCCTCCCGGTTTAGGAAAGACCACTCTTGCGATGATCATCGCAAAGGAGATGAGTGCTCCGATCAAGATCACATCCGGTCCTGCAATACATCATGCCGGCGATCTTGCATCCATTCTCTCTGCCATCACACCCGGTGAAGTGCTCTTCATCGATGAGATTCATCGGATCGCGCGTCCAGCAGAGGAGATGCTGTACATGGCGATGGAGGATTTTCGAGTAGATGTCATCGTAGGAAAAGGTGCGGGCGCAACGTCCATACCTCTTGATATCGCGCCTTTCACACTTGTGGGTGCGACGACACGATCTGGTCTCCTCACAGGACCCTTGCGCGATCGATTCGGTTTCACAGCTCACATGGATTTCTACGACGCAGAGTTTCTCTCTTCCATCATCAGTCGAAGCGCTGGACTCTTGGAGATCGAGATCGATCGTGATGCCGTTGATGAGATCGCATCCCGATCGCGCGGCACCCCTCGTATCGCAAATCGACTCCTTCGGAGAGTTCGCGACCATTCGCAGGTGCATTTCGATGGGAAGGTCTCGAAGGATCAGGCTCGGGCGGCTCTCGCGATGTACGAGGTCGACGAGATGGGTCTTGATCGGTTGGATCGTGCCATCCTCATCTCATTGGTGGAGAAGTTCCAAGGTGGTCCGGTTGGTCTTTCGACACTTGCGCTCTCGGTGGGTGAAGAGAGCGAGACCCTGGAGGCCGTCTGCGAACCGTTCCTGATACGACAAGGGCTGCTTTCGAGAACCCCAAGGGGGCGAGTAGCAACGAGTGCTGGATGGCGCCACATCGGCAAAGAACCACCCGCCTCGCTTGGAGCACCGACACTCTTTGAGTAGGGAGTCAACTAGACTCTCGCCCCATGTCCTTCGAGCGCGGTACCTATGGCTCTGCACGAAATCAGGCCAACCAGCAACCCGTCCCTTCGAATCCAGTCCGAACCCTCGTCATCCTCTTCATCGTCCTACTGACGATGGGTGGAGTCGCGGTGTTCACGGGCGCAACCTCGGTCAACCTTGGTTTGGATCTACGCGGTGGTACTTCGGTTACTTTGCAACCAAAAGTTCAGCCGGGCCAAGAGGGTTCGATCACCGCTGAGTCGATCGATCAGGCGGTCAACATCATTCGACAACGTGTTGATGGTGTTGGTGTCGCTGAGAGTGAAGTCGCTGCACAAGGCACCGGAACCAATCGACAGATCGTGATCTCTGTCCCGGGTGAGAATGGTCGCCGCATCATCGATCTGGTCGGACAGACCGCAGAGCTTCGCTTCCGCCAGGTCCTGATTGAGACCAGCGATAGTGCTGATTCGCAGCTTCTCGATGATTCCGCTCTTCCTGCAGGTGTCACTCCGGAAGTTGCAGAGCAGTTCCGAAACCTTGACTGCACCGCCACGGCAGAGCGAGGAGCAGGGGCGCTTGATGATCCCAACCAGGCCGTCGCAGTCTGTGATCGAGAAGGATTCCTCAAGTACCTACTTGCGCCAGCACGGGTACTCGGTACGGATGTCTCGGGCGCGCAGGCAGTCTTTGACGCGACCACCACCTTAGGTTGGTATGTCTCTCTTGATTTCAGCAGTGAGGGTGGGCGTAAGTTCGCACAGGTCACGAGTGAAGTGGTGAATCTGCCCTCGCCGCAGAACCAATTGGCAATCGTTCTTGATGGCCTGGTCGTCTCTGCGCCACGTATCAACGAGACCATCTCGGGAGGACAAGCGCAGATCACCGGAAACTTCACTCAACTGGAAGCGCAGGATCTCGCTAGCGTCCTCAAGTACGGATCGCTGCCTCTCGCATTCGAACGTGGAGAGGTTCAGCAGATCTCACCGACTCTTGGTGCGGAGCAATTGGATGCCGGACTCCTTGCTGGAGTGATCGGACTTTTCCTGGTCTTGGTCTACAGCCTCCTCTATTACCGAGCCCTTGGGGTCGTCGCTGCAGGCTCCTTGATTGTTGCTGCCTATGTCTTGATCGTCTCGTTCATGCTCTTGGGTGAATGGGTTGGTTACACCTTGACCCTTGCCGGTATCGCAGGCGCAATCGTCTCGATTGGTGTCACTGCCGACTCCTTCATCGTCTACTTCGAACGTCTTCGTGACGAACTTCGCGAAGGCCGGTCCTTGAAGACTGCGGTCGAGACGGCGTGGATACGCGCAAGGAGAACCGTCATCGTCTCAGATGTCGTCTCGATGATCGCCGCAGTTCTTCTCTACATCTTCGCAGTCGGTGGCGTTCGTGGATTCGCCTTCACACTGGGCATAAGCACACTGATCGATCTCTTGGTGATCTTCTTCTTCTCGAAGCCGCTTGTGGTCGTCCTTTCGCGCATGAAGTACTTCCAAGAGGGCCGAAGGTTCAGCGGTCTTACGCCTAAGCATCTGGGTTTGAAGAACGTGGGAGAGGTGAATGCCAATGTCTGATAAGCCGAACCAGAGTTCATTCGGAGGTCGTCTCTATCGCGGCGAAGTCTCGATAGATTTCGTCGGACGTAGGAAGCAGTGGTACTTGGTCTCACTCGCTCTCTTCATCAT
>CAYORK010000002.1:16213-45260 GCA_964406345.1 uncultured Actinomycetes bacterium
GCAGGAACGCTCAAGGATGTCGCGCTCGTCCTCTTCACTGGAATGATCATCGGAACCTTCTCATCGCTCTTCATTGCTACTCCCGTGCTCGCGGGGTTGAAGGAGAGGGAACCCGCGATGATCGCGCTAGCGAAGCGAGTCAACTCTCGTGGCGGCAACGAGCAGGAGAGCGTCTCCGTTGCTCAGCGCCAGCAGCCGAAGCGCAACAAGAAGCGATAAGTAAAGACCGGTAAAATCCGGTCATGTCGTTGCTAGCTCCGATTCGTTCCCGAGTGGATTCGCTCTGGAGTGAAGAGGATCTAGGACGCCTCAACTTGGCTTTCGAGAAGGCCGAGAGTGCGCACGCAGGACAACTCCGCAAATCGGGAGATCCCTACATCACCCATCCTGTGGCAGTCGCGGAGATCTTGATCGACCTCGGACTGGATAGCTCCACGATCTGTGCCGCGCTACTTCATGACACTGTCGAGGACACCGCTTACTCGCTCCATCAACTCCGGCTGGATTTCGGTGACGAGATTGCCGACCTTGTCGACGGCGTGACGAAGTTGGATCGTCTCACTTATGGCCCGACAGCAGAGGCAGAGACAGTTCGAAAGATGATCGTCGCGATGTCAAGAGACTTGCGAGTCCTGATCATCAAGTTGGCTGATCGACTTCACAACGCTAGGACATGGGAATTTGTCGCCCCGGAGAGTGCGGCACGGAAGGCTCGAGAGACGCTTGATATCTATGCGCCACTAGCCCATCGGCTTGGAATCAACACGATGAAATGGGAATTGGAGGATCTCTCTTTTCGCACCCTTGAGCCGAAGAAGTATGAGGAGATCGATCGATTGATAGGGGAGAGATCCCCACAGCGCGATCTCTTGACGCGCGAGGTCATCGATCTTCTCTCCCAGGACCTAAGAAGCGAGGAAATCGCAGCCGAAGTCAAAGGTAGAAACAAGCACCATTACAGCGTCTACCAGAAGATGGTGATGCGTGGACGCGATTTCAACGACATCTATGACTTGGTGGGTGTCAGAGTCTTGGTCAACGATGTCCGTGATTGTTACGCGGTCTTGGGATCGATCCACGCACGATGGAGTCCCGTCCCTGGACGTTTCAAGGATTACATCGCGATGCCGAAGTTCAATCTCTATCAATCGCTTCACACGACGGTAATCGGTCCGACTGGTAAGGCAGTAGAGATTCAGATTAGGACCCATGAGATGCATTCACGCGCTGAGTTTGGAGTCGCGGCGCACTGGAAATACAAGAATGCGACCCTCTCTGGCCGGAATGATTCTCGCGCGAGCAATACCGAGATCCTTTGGCTCAAGCAACTCCACGAACTTCAACAGGAGACACCCGATGTCGATGAATTCCTGGATGCCCTGCGTTATGACCTTCGCACTCCAGAGGTCTTCGTCTTTACTCCCAAGGGGAGCGTGATCGCACTTCCTGCCGGTTCCACGCCAGTCGATTTTGCCTATGCAGTCCACACTGAAGTAGGCAACAAATGCGTCGGTGCGAAGGTCAATGGGAAGTTGGTTTCGCTGGAACAGCCCCTCATCAATGGCGACACCATTGAAGTGCTGACGAACAAGAGTCCAACTGCTGGACCATCACGAGATTGGTTGGCATTCGCCAAGTCGCAACGTGCGCGCTCAAAGATCAAGGCCTGGTTCACTAAGGAGCGGCGCGACGAGGCGATAGAGGCGGGGAAGGCGTCACTCGCTCGGCAGATGCGTAAAGCCGGATTGCCGATTCAAAAGATCCTGGCCGGAGATGCCTTGATTGAACTTGCGCATGAGATGCGATTCGCAGATATCGAAGCTCTTTACTGTGCCGTAGGTGATGGGCATGTCTCATCTGCCTCGGTCGTAGAGAAGTTGGTTGCTGCGATCGGCGTGGAGGAGCCGTTCGAGGATGTCATCGACTCGGCGATCGTCACCAATGTGCCGATAACGCAACTGGAGCGCCGTAGCAGCAGCGGAGTCCATGTCGAAGGGGCAGATGATCTACTGGTGAAGTTAGCGAGATGCTGTACGCCCGTGCCCGGCGATCAGATAACCGGGTTCATCACGAAGGGAAGTGGAGTTTCAGTCCACCGCAGTGATTGCATCAATCTTGAGGATCTTCGTCGAAACCAGAACGATCGGATTGTCGCGGTCGCTTGGAATAGTGACGCAAAATCGCTCTTCTTGGTCAACATCCAAGTCGAGGCTCTCGATCGAAGTCGTCTACTCTCCGATGTGACGAAGGCGCTCTCTGACCAACACGTCAACATCTTGAACGCATCGGTACATACAGCCAAGGACCGAACCGCCTATTCACGCTTTACCTTCGAGATGGCGGATGCGACCCATCTCGACTCAGTCCTAGCTGCAGTACGTTCTGTCGATGGCGTCTATGACGTCTATCGAGTCACTAATAGCTAGCTGGTGAATTCGGCGAGGCCCTTCATGGCTTCGGCCAACCAGCTCTTTCGAGCCTCGGCGGCTTCTCGTAATTCGCCCGCACGTTTCGCATTACCCGCAGCTTCCGCCTTCGCGGCTTGTGCCAGGTAGTTGTCTATCGCTTCTTGGAGTTGCGTGACGACATCATTTGCGCGTGCCCGAGCAGTTGGGTCTGTCTTGCGCGCATGATTCGATTCCGCCGCACGGATGGCGTCATTGACCACCTTTACTCGTGCTTCGAGAGCGTCTCGCTTCTTTCGGTCAGTCATGCCGATCTTGCGCCACTGCTCGTCTAGCTCACGGAAGCGCCTCCTGCTCGACTGGTGATCCGTGACGGGGAGTATGGCTTCGAAGAGCACTACCAATTCCTCGCGCTTTGCCAGGTTCTGTTCCATGGTCTCGCCGCGACGCTCCAGATCAGCATTCTTGGCTTGAAAGAATTCATCCTGGGCCGCTTTGAAGCGCGCCCACAACTTCGCATCCTCGCTGTGCTTACCTCGACCTGCGGACTTCCACTCCGCCATCAGTGTCTTGTACTTGCCGGCGGTAGCGAGCCATTCCTTGGAGGTTCGCAGCGCTTCGGCCTCTTCGACGATGCGCTCCTTGGCGCTCTTGACCTCACTTTGCTTTGCAATCAGAGTGGCGAAGTGCTGGCGACGGCGCTTATCGAAACGGTTTCGAGAGGAAGAAAACCTCTTCCAAAGGGCAGCGTCGGTCGCTTTATCGAGACGCGGCGCCTTCTTCCACTCATCAAGGAGTGCCTTCAATTTCTCGCTTGAAGCCTTCCAAGACTCGGAATCAGCGAGCGCTTCGGCTTCCACGACGATTCTCTCTTTGTTCCTTAGCGTTTCTTCTCGCTTGGCGGCCTTTGCTGCTTGCTCGGCCGCTTTCCGCTCTTCATAGAGTGATTTGCTGGTTTCGATCATCCCAGGGATCTGATCGATTGAGACGCGAAGAGCCAAGAGGTTGCCCACGCCATTGAAGTTCTCGAGCTGGAGGCGAAGCTTCGTCACAGCGGCGTGTGCATCGTCTGGGACCATTGCCCCGCTCTTGATGCGTGCGCCCAGAAGGGCTATCTCAGAAGCGAACATCTCGAATTTGCGGACGAAGTAGGCAAGCGCCTCTTCTGGAGTTTTGCCTGGATAAGAACCAACGGCACGTTCACCTGAATCGGTGATCACGTAGACGATTCCATCTTCTCCGACGCGTCCATACGCAGAAGGATCACCGATGAGTGCTGATGCGGGGGATGGGTTCTCTGACATGGTGCCTCCTTGCGTTGCGCGTCGGATATTCGGATCCTCGCTCGTGGACTTCGTCTTATGCATCCCAACTGGATCACTCGAAGCCGAATCGTCGAGAGTTCCGCACTGTGGGAGCGGCTTACTGCGAGCCTGAAAGGTACCCTGAGGGACAGAATTTGTGAATCTCACCCCGGAGAATCCCAAGCAATGGCAGCCAGAGGAGGCCAAAGTGCTGGTCGAACGGATAATCGCCCCGTACTTCGCGACCAACTGTTGGGTCCTTTCGACCGGAATGGGTAACGAGTGTGTCGTCGTCGACCCCGGTATAGCAGTGCCCGATCTCGCCGGTCGCATCCTGACCCTTTGTGGTGAACATGGTTTGAAACCGGTTGCAATCCTTATCACCCACGGTCACCTTGACCACACCTTCTCTCTTTTTCCGTTGGCTCGTGAGGGTGGAGTGTCCACTGCGTATGTTCATCCTGCTGATCGTGATCTCCTCGTGAATCCCGAACGCGGTCTAGGTGTACAGGGATTGGCACTTCTTCAGCAGTTAGCACCGACGAAGGTTTGGCAAGAGCCGGATCGCGTACAAGAGGTCAATGATGATGAAGTCATTGAAGTAGGTGGACTGGAGATTCAAGTCATCCATGCTCCTGGTCACACCAAGGGTTCAGTGATGTATCGAGTCAATGGTGAGACGCTCATGAGTGGCGATGTGCTCTTCAAAGGGGCGATTGGACGCACTGACTTGCCAACAAGTTCACCGCTAGCTATGAGGAACTCGCTTTCGCAGAAAGTGTTGACTCTTCCTGACGAAGTTCGAGTCTTGCCGGGCCATGGAGATGAGACGACGATCGGGGTAGAGCGGTTGACTAATCCCTTCTTGCTTGAGATTTCCTCCTCATCTCGCTGAGTCTGCCGACCTTGGATGCCTACATCACCTTAGAATTGCGCCAGTAGTTCTTGTCGCTGAATGCTGGAGTTGATCTGCTGAGAGGGGTGGATTTTGCGCTTCCAGGCCCCCAAAGGAGTGAGCGAATACTTTCCGCCGCGCTCGTTCGGTTTCGAGGTCGTTAGAGATCGATTGCTGGCACCGGCGAAGGCGGCTGGTTATCAACTCATCGAGCTTCCCATTTTCGAGGACACTGAGCTCTTCGCACGTGGTGTTGGCGGTTCCACCGATGTGGTGATGAAGGAGATGTACACCTTCGAAGATCGCGGTGGCCGCTCTATCTCGTTGCGCCCAGAGGGAACGGCCGGCGTCATGAGGGCCGTAATTGAGCACGGACTTGATCGGGGTCAACTGCCGATAAAACTCTTCTATGCCGGTCCATTCTTTCGTGCGGAGAGACCACAGGCTGGTCGCTATAGGCAGTTCTACCAGGCCGGAGTTGAGGCAATCGGAGTTGAGGATGCGGCTCTCGATGTAGAGGTCATTTCAATCGCCCAGCAAGGCTTCACCTCGCTGGGCTTGAAGCGCTTCACACTCAAGATCACTTCCCTGGGTGATGCCGAATCTCGAGCCGCTCACAGAGAAGATCTCGTTGCATTCATTGCGACTTTGCCACTTGATGATGAGACAAAGGTTCGAGCGGAGCGGAATCCTCTGCGTCTGTTCGACGACAAACGCGAGGCGATTCGTTCAGCGATGTCTGATGCTCCAATCCTCATGGACTATCTCACTTCTGCAGCCCGTAGCCACTTTGAACGCGTGCAATCACTGCTCAATCAAATCGGCATCAAGTTTGAGATTGATGCACGAATGGTTCGCGGCCTCGACTATTACACGGGGACGACATTCGAGTTCGTTCACCATGACCTAGGGGCCCAATCCGGTATTGGTGGCGGTGGGCGTTACGACGGGTTGATGAAGGAGTTAGGTGGGCAATCCCTGAGTGGAATCGGTTTTGGCCTTGGCATAGACCGGGTTCTCCTCGCCTGCGAAGCGGAAGGGCTGAATCTCCAAGCCTTCGAAGGTTTGGACCTCTTCCTCATCCCATTGAGTGAAGTGGCCCAGAGTGAAGCGTTAGTACTGGCCACGGAGATCAGGAAGAGCGGCCAACGAGTCGACATCGCCTTTGGTGAACGGGGATTGAAGGGTTCAATGAAGGCTGCCGATAAAAGGGGAGCTAGATTCGTGGTCGTTATCGGTGACGATGAGATCTCCTCTCGTCAAGCGCAAATCAAAGATATGACCTCTGGCGAAAGCGAGAGCATTAGACTTGGCGCTTCAGAGATCGCAGCGAAGATCCTCAGATAGGGATCCGTCCGGCTACTTGCAAGTCTGGGTGTGGTTGCGAGAGGTAGAAGTGGAGATGAAGGCGTGCTTCGTACTCACAAAGCGGGTGAGCTTCGCTCCGCCCATATCGACACGAAGATCACACTTGCCGGATGGGTGGCAAGACGCCGAGACCATGGCGGCGTTGCTTTCATAGACCTTCGCGACGCCTCAGGCAGTGTTCAAGTCGTCATCAAGGATGAGACCGTCGCGGGGAGATTGAGATCAGAGTTTTGCGTCCTCATCGAGGGCACCGTGGCGAGGCGGCCAGAAGGAAACGAGAACCGTGAGATTGCCACTGGCGAGATCGAAGTGGTCTGCGATCAACTCACCATTTTGAGCGAGTCCTCACCGTTACCCTTCCCGGTCGACAGTGGCGAAACGATCAATGTAAGCGAGGAAGTTCGCTACAAATATCGCTACCTCGACCTGCGACGTGAAGAACAATCACGCAATCTTCGACTTAGGTCAAAGATCACCTCGTCGATACGTCGGAGCATGGATCGGCTCGAGTTCCTCGAGATCGAAACTCCATACTTGACTCGCTCCACGCCCGAGGGCGCAAGGGATTTCCTGGTTCCAGTGCGTCTTCAGCCTGGCTCTTGGTATGCGCTGCCCCAATCGCCCCAGCTCTTCAAGCAGCTCTTGATGGTGGCTGGGATGGAGCGCTATTACCAGATTGCACGTTGCTTTCGTGATGAGGACTTTCGAGCGGATCGACAACCAGAGTTCACGCAACTTGATATTGAGATGTCCTTTGTAAACCAAGCCGATGTCATTTCAGTGACGGAAGAGATTCTTGCTGCTCTCTTCAAGGAAGTCCTGGGGTATGTGATTCCGTTGCCGATCCCACATATGACTTACAAGAAAGCAATGGATCAATATGGTTCGGATAAACCGGATCTGCGATTCGGACTTGAACTCAAGGATATGACTGATTTCTTCCGCGAGACCTCATTCAGGGTTTTCCAGGCGCCATATGTGGGCGCGGTAGTCATGCCAGGAGGCGCCACTTCGCCGAGACGAGAACTTGACGCTTGGCAGGAATGGGCAAAGTCTCGTGGAGCGAAGGGTCTTGCTTACATTCTCGTTGGAGAAGATGGAACCTTGGGTGGTCCAGTTGCGAAGAATCTCTCCGCGACGGAGAGTGCTGGGGTTGCTTCCGTAGCTGGGGCGTCGCCCGGCGATGCGATCTTCTTTGCGGCAGGGGAGAGGTCCACTTCGCAGAATCTGCTCGGTGCGGTACGACTTGAGATCGGCAAACGACTTGATCTCATTGATGAGAGCAAGTGGAATTTCTTGTGGGTCGTCGATGCCCCGATGTTCGAGAAGACCGATGATGGAGGATGGACTGCGGTGCACCATCCCTTCACAGGACCAAAACCCGAATTCGAAGCATCTTTCGATAGGGAACCAGAGAACGCGCTGGCTTACGCATATGACATCGTCCTCAACGGTAACGAGATCGGTGGAGGATCGATTCGTATCCATCGCAGGGATGTCCAAGAACGAGTTTTCTCAGTCATCGGACTGACGGCAGAGGAGGCCAAGTCGAAGTTCGGCTTCCTGCTCGAAGCCTTCAATTACGGTCCTCCACCTCACGGGGGTATCGCATTAGGTGTGGATCGCCTTGCGGCATTGATGGCCGGGGCGGAGTCGATTCGCGAAGTCATTGCCTTCCCGAAGACATCGAGCGGTGGGGATCCCTTGACTGGCGCCCCTACTCCGATCACCGATGCACAACGCAAAGAGAGTGGAGTCGACGCTCAACCCGAGGCCGCGGAGACGGAAACCTCAGATGGCAAAAGAGGCTAAGGGGTAACCTTCGCTCATGTCCGCAGGTGGAATCGCAGCCATCATCGCTGCATCTGGTCTTCTCGTCATCGCACTAGCTATCGCATATGCGGTCGTCCGACTTGGTCGAGCAATCGACGAGGTAGGTGCCTCAGTCAAGGCGATCACGGCTGATACAACGCCATTGCTTGAGGAAGCCACGACGACCGTTCGATTGGTCAATGGTCCACTTCAAAGCGTCAACAACATCACCAAGGCGGCAGAGGACCTAACCACGAAAGTCACAGGAGCGGCCTCAGACTTCCTCGACAAGAATGCGGTCGCGCTCAAGTTGCTCGGCACCGTCGTTTCGGCCGCAACGAAGAAACGCCGAGGCGAAAGGCCATCGGAGAAGAGCAGTAGAGGCACCTCGAAGAGTCGCTCGAAGACTAAGCGCAGTACCTATGATGAGGATGAGGAGTTCTAGGCCACCGTGAACTCTGCCGAGATTCGAAAGCGGTGGTTGGACTTCTTCGAGTCTGGCAATCGTCAGGGCCTTACTCACACTGTCGTGCCATCGGCATCGTTGGTGCTCAACGATCCCAATCTTCTCCTAGTCAATGCGGGGATGGTGCCGTTCAAGCCCTTCTTCCTCGGAGAGATCACTCCACCATACTCTCGAGCGACATCCGTGCAGAAGTGTGTCCGCACCCTCGACATCGATGAGGTGGGAAAGACAACCCGTCATGCCTCCTTCTTCCAGATGTGCGGGAATTTCTCCTTTGGTGACTATTTCAAGGAAGGAGCCATCGAGCTTGCCTGGGAGTTATTGACGCGATCCCAAAGTGATGGTGGATATGGTTTTGATCCTGAACGATTGTGGGTCACTGTCTACCTTGATGACGATGAGGCTGCGGATATTTGGCATCGTCAGATTGGAGTTCCCAAGGATCGCATCCAGCGACGAGGAATGGCCGACAACTTCTGGTCCATGGGTGTTCCGGGACCGTGTGGACCTTGCAGCGAGATCTATTTCGACAGAGGACCCCAGTACGGAAAAGAAGGTGGACCGGTCGCGGATGAGAATCGTTATCTTGAGATCTGGAATCTCGTATTCATGCAGAACATTCGCGGCGATGGTCCCGGCAAAGAGGGATATCCGATCATTGGTGAGTTGCCAGCGAAGAACATCGATACTGGTTTAGGACTAGAGAGAACTGCGGCCCTCCTGCAAGGGGTAGAGAACATCTATGAGATAGACACCACCAGCATCATCCTTCGCAAGGCATCGGAATTGACCGGAGTCCGTTATGGCCGTGAGATCAAAGACGACATCTCACTTCGAGTGATAGCTGATCACTCGCGCACTGCCGCGATGTTGATTGGCGATGGTGTCACGCCTGGCAATGAGGGTCGGGGATATGTTCTTCGTCGGATGATGCGTCGCGTTGTAAGGAATATGAGATTGCTTGGCAGTGAGGATCCGACTTTGGTCGATTTGGTCCGCGCTTCGATCGATGCGATGGCCCCTCAGTATCCGGAACTTGAGAGCGATCGACGTAGGATCGAGGAAGTCACCGCAGCAGAGGAATCCTCCTTCTTAGAAACGCTCAAGAGCGGTACCCAGATCTTTGATGTCGCAGCTAAGCGAGCAAAGGACTCGGGGGCGAAGAGTCTCGATGCGAGCGATGCCTTCAAGCTTCATGACACTTATGGTTTTCCTTTCGATCTAACCCTCGAGATGGCAGCAGAAGCAGGTCTCGCCATCGATGAGAATGGATTCAGATCCCTTATGCGGGAACAAAAGGAACGCGCTAAGGCTGACGCGAAGGCGAAGAAGAGTGGACACACGGATCTGAGCGAATATCGAAATGTCCTTGAGTCGAATGAGCCCACGGATTTCGTTGGCTACAACAGGGTCGATTCCGAGTCCAAAGTCCTCGGAATCATCTTTGAAGGTAGGTCAGTCGATAGCGGCCAAGGCGCCCTCGAGATTGTGCTCGATAGAACTCCTTTCTATGCAGAAGGTGGCGGTCAGCTAGCCGATCACGGTCAGATCCATTTGGGCAACGGAGCGATCTTCGATGTCTTCGATGTTCAATCACCGATTCCTGGCCTTTACATCCATCGTGGTGAGATGGTCGAAGGAGCGGCTGAAATCGGACTGGCAGCGCACGCAAGGATCGATCTTGAGCGTCGACAAGGAATCTCCCGCGCCCATACCGCGACTCATATGGTTCACAAGGCATTCAGAGAAGTGCTGGGGGAGACTGCGACCCAAGCTGGATCAGAGAATGCACCCGGTCGATTCCGATTCGACTTCCCATCGACTTCACCTGTTTCAAGCAACGCTATGCAAGAGGTCGAGGGACGTGTCAATGAACTCCTCCTCTCTAATTTGCCAGTTACTGCTGCTGAGATGAGTCAAGATGAGGCTCGTGCAATGGGAGCAATGGCGCTCTTTGGCGAGAAGTACGGTGACCGCGTTCGGGTAGTGAGTGTCGGTGATTGGGCACGCGAGCTCTGCGGCGGAACCCATGTTCATGCCTCTGGTGAATTGGGTCTCGTGAAGCTTCTCAGCGAGTCGTCCATAGGTTCGGGTGTACGTAGGGTTGAAGCGCTCGTCGGAACCGATGCATTCTCATTCCTCGCCCGCGAACATCTTCTTCTCTCTCGCGTAATGGACCTCGTCAAGGTGACTCGAAGTGAAGAGCTTCCCGAGCGCATTGAGGGCGTCCTTTCCTCCCTCAAGGAAGCGGAACGCTCGCTCGCACAACTCCGTGTTAGAGGACAAGTCGAAGAGCTTTCGGCAGCTCTGCCATCGGCTGAGATCGTGGATGGAGTCAGATGGTTTGGGAGACTCCTGCCATCAGGGCTCACGGGTGATGAATTGCGAGATATCGCTCTGGCGCTTCGGGATATTGAGCGCGGAAGTGTCATCACATTGTCTTCCGTCACCAATGGGAAAGTCGTGCTCGTAACCGCGACGGATGCCGCAGCTCGAGAAAGAGGTGCCAAAGCTGGGTCGCTTGTGAAGTCCGGTTCGGTGGTGCTTGGTGGCGGCGGTGGAGGTAAAGACGATTTTGCACAAGGTGGTGGAGTTGCCATCGATAAGGTGAATGACGCGTTGTCGGCCATGCGCCAAGAACTCAAGAAGTCGATCACAGGATCATGATGGAGATTCCCCCTTCATCGCTTCAGAAGGGGAGGCGACTTGCGCTCGACTTCGGTCTCTCGAGGATTGGGGTCGCAGTGAGTGATCCCGACGGTGCATTTGCTTTCCCTACGACAGTGATCGATGCCCAATCCTGGGAGTCCGATCTCGCCAGAGTCGTTGAGGAGTACGAGCCCGTCATCATCTACATCGGTTATCCCATCAACCTCTCCGGGGACGCTGGGAGTTCAGCCCGCCTGGCGCGAGAGTTCGCCATCGAAGTCGCATCGATACATCCGATTCCCATCCGATTAGTCGATGAAAGGCTCACAACAAAGAGCGCGATCAGCGAAATGCGTGCCAGCGGTAAGAGCGAGAGAGAAGGCAGGAGTGATGTTGATTCTGTGGCGGCAACTCTCCTCCTCGAAGGAGTCCTCTTGACTGAGAGAAACACCTTGAGATACGCCGGAAGTGAGCTCTAGCTCCATGCTCAACGAATTGAGAGATCGATCAAATCAAAGGGTTCTAGCTGTCGTTACTCTCTTGCTTATCGTCGTCACCTTAGGAATTCGAGAGTTTGCGAATCGCCCACAAGAATTCTTGGACTTCAAAGCCGGAGAGAGTCAAGAGAGCACCGAGATCATCGTTGAAGAGGGTGATACTGGAGAAGAGATAGCAAGGAAGCTCGACAAGGCAGGAGTAATCGCCTCCTGGCAGGTCTTCTTTCAGTTGGCGATCAACGATCCAAGAGCGCAGCGAATCGCACCTGGCAGTTACATCATCGATACGCGGATACCTGCGACGGAGGCGATGAACCAGCTTTTGGATCCGAAACGCATCCAGGGGTTGGTCGCATTACGTGATGGTGTCCGTTTGCAGGAGGTACAAGATCTCTTGGTAACCCTCGGATATGCGAACGTTCGGGAAGTTCTTGAAACCACGCCGGCGCCAGAGGGATTCAAGACCAGGTCATTAGAAGGCTATCTCTATCCAGCTCGCTACTCGTTCGAACCGGGGACTAGTACCGAGGAGGTCGTCAAGGCGATGGTGAGTCGGTTCATCTCTGCCGTTGCGGACCTTGACATTCGCAGGAATGAATTCGATCTCGCCGCAGAGGAGATCGTCACGATCGCTTCCCTGATCGAAGCGGAAGGTACTCCTGATGTCTTTGCAAAGGTCTCGAGGGTGATACATAACCGCCTGAAGTTGGGTATGGCGCTTCAATTGGATTCGACAATTCATTATCTCCAGGGGTCGCGTGGCGAGATTTCTCTCACCCTTGATGAGACGAAGGTGAACAGCCCATACAACACCTATCGATCGCGAGGTCTTCCACCTGGACCAATCGGCTCTCCGACTCGGGCTGCAATAGAGGCAGCTTTGAAACCGGAGAAAGGGAATTGGACATACTTCATCACAGTCGCGCCTCTGGAGACTCGTTTTACGAATTCGTATGACGAGTTTTTGGAGTGGAAACGTCTCTATCGCGAGAACTATCGCAAGGGTCTATTCGATGATTAGAGCTGCGGTGCTTGGTAAGCCAATCGAACACTCACTTTCACCGCTCGTTCATGGCCTGATCTACACCGAGCTAGGCATCGATCATGACTATCGTCGCTATGAGATGGATGAGCACCAAGCTGGCGATCTAATCCGCACTGCATTCGCGCGAGGGGATGAGAAGTGGAATGGATTCTCGCTAACCATGCCACTCAAGGAAGTGGGTTTTTCGCTTGAGCTGCCGATAGATGTCGCTGCTCAAGCGGCTCGATCCATCAACACCATCACACCTTCCGGGTCCTTCAATACAGACATTCCGGGTTTGGTACGGGTAATGAAGACTGAAGGAATCGAAGTGGAGTCGGTTGTCATCTTGGGTAACGGCGCGACGGCACGGTCCACTCTCATCGCGCTTGATTCCTTCGCGACAACCAAGTCGGTCACTCTTTTTCGTCGCAGTGAAGGGCGGGATCATCTCCTGCCGAAGTCGGAAAGATTTACTGCTCAGATAAGGAACCTTGCTGACTTCTCCAAGGAATCGCTTAGGGAAGGGGACCTTGTCGTTTCAACTCTCCCCGCGACAAGTCAGAGAGTGGTCGCGTCGGGATTTGTTGATTTCAGGGGAACCTTGGTCGATTTTTCATATGCTCCCTGGCCTTCGGTCCTAGCCGAGATCGTTTCAGCAAGGGTGATTTCGGGATTGCCGATATTGGTCTCGCAGGCGGTTGATCAAGCAGCACTCTTTAGTGGGCTGGATTTCGATCGTGACGAGATGTATCGGAAGGTCTTGTTGTCCACAGTTCGGAGCACCGAAGTTATTCGATAGGTGGAAACCGTATCGTCAGTCCATGTCGTTTCATCTCGTCCTAGGACTTCTTGTTCTCACTGTAGCTAGTGTCACTGATATCAAGGAGCGACGGATCCCCAATCGTCTCCTGGCGGTGGCTTGCCTCCTACATCTTCTTGTGGCGATTATCGCGGAACGACTGATTGTGGATTGGTTTCCATTTTTACTCTACGTGACGATCATCGCCGCACTCCTTTCCGGTCGTCGCTTTAGAAGTGTCCTTATCACCTCGATAGGCATGGGGGATCTCAAGTTGATCGGCTACCTTTTCCTCTTCGTAATGCCTCATGTAGATCTTCTTCACTGGTTCATCGGATTGTCGATCGCCTCAACGGTTACTATCGCAGTTTTGTATCTACGCGGACGGGAGCGAAAGAGCATCCCATTCGCTCCTCTCATCCTCCTTGGCACGATCGGTTCGCTTTCTTGAAGTGCTACCTTGACAACCAAATACTCCGCGCGGGTCCCTACTCTGTGGGAGAATTCGCTCATGCGTTGGTTGACTGCAGGCGAATCCCATGGTCCGGCTCTTACCGGAATCATTGAAGGGATTCCTGCTGGGGTTCCACTTACGACCAGAGATATCCAGAATGAACTCGGTCGCCGAAGGCTGGGATTTGGACGCGGTGCGCGTCAGAAATTCGAGGAGGATCAAGTCACCATCAAGGGCGGAGTTCGTCACGGCCTGACGCAGGGTGGTCCTATCGCAATTGAGATCGCGAACAGTGAGTGGCCCAAGTGGGAGAAGGTGATGGCTTCTGACCCAGTTGATTCGCAAGAACTTCAAGGGCTTGCTCGTAATGAACCATTGTCACGTCCTCGTCCCGGACATGCAGATCTCGTCGGTATGCAGAAGTACAACTTCACTGATGCCAGACCGATCTTGGAGCGCGCAAGCGCCCGGGAGACTGCGATGAGAGTGGCGCTTGCCGTGGTGGCTCGGAGGCTTCTCAAAGAAGTTGCTGGCACAGAGATCTTCAGCCACGTGGTGGCGATCGGCAAAGTTGAGGCCGGCGAGCGAACACCTCCAAGTTTCAAGGATCAAGGTTCCATTGATGAGAGCCCAGTGAGGGCTGCTTGGCCCGACCTCTCGGCGTTGATGGTTGCTGAGATTGAAGAGGCGCACCGCGAGGGAGACACTCTCGGCGGCATCTTTGAAGTCATTGTCGAAGGATGTCCAATCGGTCTCGGATCACACGTTCATTGGGATCGTCGAATTGATTCCAGACTGGCAGCAGCAATCATGGGTATCCAAGCAATCAAGGGTGTTGAGATCGGTGATGGATTCGAGTCGGCATCGCGGCGGGGAAGTTCCGCACACGATGAGATCGAAAGGCGCGAGGGATCGATCATTCGTACAAGCAACAGATCCGGCGGCACTGAAGGTGGCATGACCACGGGCGAAAGATTGCGAGTTCGAGGAGCGATGAAGCCCATTTCGACAGTTCCGAAGGCTCTTTCCACCATCGATGTGACCACGGGAGAGAGTGCAAAGGCAATAAATCAGCGCTCTGACGTTTGTGCGGTTCCTGCAGCTGGTGTCATCGGCGAAGCGATGGTGGCGCTGGTGCTAGCAGGAGCACTCCTTGAGAAATTCGGTGGCGATCACATCACCGAGACGAAGAGAAACTTCCGCGCTTTCATGGAGAACATCTCGGTCCAATGATGGTAAGCACCGATGTTCCGCAGCGTATTGTCTTGATTGGTCCGCCTGGTGCGGGAAAGAGCACGGTAGGGGAGCTTCTCGCTCAAGAGCTGGGAGTGAACTTCACCGATACCGATCGAGAGATCGAAATGCAGAGCGGCAAAAGCATCTCCGAGATCTTCGTTGAGGATGGAGAGGCGCAATTTCGAAAGGTTGAGGAAGAAGTTGTTCTTCACTCTCTGGCAGAGAAGTCTGGGGTCATCGCCCTAGGTGGCGGTGCAGTCATGAGCGAAATGGTTGAGAGAGAGATAGGCCGCCTGAAGAGCACTGGGTGTTGTGAAGTTCTATTTCTCGATGTGACGATTGCCTATGCCGCGCCGAGAGTTGGGTTCAATAGAGAGCGACCCCTGTTGTTGGTCAATCCGCGGGCAAGTTGGCAGGAGTTGATGAATAAGCGAAGACCCATCTACTCACGACTTGCAACACGGACGGTTGATGCAAACGAAGATACGCCCGATCAGGTAGTAGCCAAGATTCGCTCGGAGTGGAGGTAGAGATGCCCCACGGAGACGTGATTTTCACCGAGTCCATTGCGGAAGAGATTGGTCGCTTTGCATCCGGACGCCCAATCGTTGCTATCTCGTCACAGCAGATAAATGGATATGTGAACTTGGAAGAGCTTCTTCGGGGATCCCTGAGCGGTGTGCAGGTGATCTATCTTCCCGATGGAGAGGCCCAGAAGTCCTTCGTCCACTTCGAAGAGGTATTGGATCGACTGGCCGAGATCAGCTTTCCTCGAGATGGAGTCATCGTTGGCGTGGGCGGTGGGGCTACAACGGATCTTGCTGGTTTCGTGGCTGCGAGTTGGATGCGGGGCGTCGATTGGTTTGCAGTACCAACAACTATGGCCGGAATGCTCGATGCAGCAATTGGTGGGAAGACTGCCATCAACACTTCAAAAGGCAAGAATCTAGTCGGAGCTTTCCATTTACCGGTAGCGACCGTGATTGACCAGAGATTCTTGAGAAGTCTGGGTCGTCGGGACCTCTCGGCCGGTATCGCAGAGGCCATCAAGTGCGGCTTCATCGCGGACTCAAAGATCCTCGAACTCCTTGAAGAAGTGACCGAACTTGATCTCGCGGACGCAGCTCATTCTTCATCTTTGAACGAAGTCATAAGGAGGAGTGTCACTGTCAAAACTGGGGTCGTTGCCCGAGATCTTCGCGAAGGAGGTGAGCGCGCCCACCTCAATTACGGCCACACTCTCGGTCATGCGATTGAAGTCGATGAGCGATTCCAGATTCGCCATGGTGAAGCGGTTGCCATCGGCATGGTTTTCGCGGCCGAATTGAGTCATCAGATCAATGGTCTCGATCCCAATCTCGTCGATCGCCATCGGGAGCTCTTGCGGAAGTTCTCATTACCCACGTCTTACAAGGCTGGTTCGTTCGATTCGCTCCTTCACATCATGGAGCGTGACAAGAAGGTCAAGGAGGGCAAACTGCGTTTCGTAACCTTGCAGGGATTGGGAGAACCTGTGTTGAGTGGAGATGTGGCAATTGACACAGCCCGAGATGTCTTCGACCGATGCGTGGCAACTGCGTAGGATGTGAAGTGATGAAAAACATCTTGATCCTCAATGGGCCGAATCTCGGCAAACTTGGTTCGCGTGAGCACAAGTTCTATGGTGAACTCGATTATGGCCAACTCTGCGATTTCATCACTTCACATGCGAGGAATATGGGGATCGCACCTGACATCCGACAAAGTGATGATGAGGCTGTGCTCATCGGCTGGCTTCATGAAGCGATGGAGAAGTCGCTACCAGTCATCTTCAATCCCGCCGCGTTCACCCACTATTCAATAGCCCTGCGCGATGCGTGCGCGATGCTCCGTGCGCCTTTGATCGAGGTGCACCTATCGAATCCACTGGCGCGAGAGGAGTTCCGCCATACCTCGTTCATCAGTGGTGTGGCGACCGGAACCATCGCTGGCTTCAAAGAGGACTCCTACCGGTTGGCTCTCATCGCCATGGACTCTCTCGTAGAATAGGCAACCTCATGGGACGCCCTGTGAGGGTGTCCGCACCGTCTTTGATCGTGCGACAGACCAAGGAACCACCTGCGTAGAACTTGAGGATGGATTGAATCGTGGCAACGACTAACGACTTGAAGAATGGCATGACCTTGGACATCGACGGTCAACTTTGGACCGTGGTGGAGTTCCAGCATGTGAAACCAGGCAAGGGCCCTGCCTTCGTTCGCACGAAACTCAAGAATGTCCTCTCCGGCAAGGTGGTCGAGAAGACCTTCAATGCAGGCATCAAAGTGGACGTCGCGATCCTAGAGCGACGCGAGATGCAATATCTCTACAAGGATGGCGAGGACTTCGTGTTCATGGATTCCTCGAATTACGACCAGATCACCATCCCTGGTGAGACGGTCGGCGAGAGTGCCAACTACATGTTGGAGAATACAGATGCAGTGGTTGCCATACATGAGGGAAATCCACTCTTCATCGAATTGCCAGCGTCGGTCGCTCTCGACATCACCTACACGGAGCCAGGTTTACAAGGAGACCGATCCAACGCCGGTTCTAAGCCAGCAACAGTAGAAACTGGAATCACCATTCAAGTCCCACTCTTCATCAAGCAAGGAGAGAAGGTCCTGGTCGATACTCGCACTGGCGAGTATCTCGGTCGCGCGTAATGAGTGCGCGCGCCAAGGCTAGGAAGGCAGCCCTCGACCTCATCTTCGCAGCTGACCTGAAGGGGCGGCTTCCGAATCCATCCGAATTGGAGTTGATGGAGAGGGAACACCGTGAGTACACGGATCAACTTCTCGCAGGTGTGAATGAACATCGCGAACGGATCGATACGTTGATCCACACTTATGCAGAGGGTTGGGATAAGGATCGACTGCCGGCGGTAGATCGGAACATCCTGCGAATCGCCATCTTCGAGATTCTCTGGGGAGAGGTTGATGACTCGGTTGCTATCAGTGAGGCCGTACTCCTGGCTGAGCGACTATCGACTCAGGACTCCGCACGATTCATCAATGGACTTCTGGCTCGCATTTCTTCGCTTGCAGATACCCTCGCGTAATCACGTCGGAGAATTTTTGGTCATCTCATAGACCTTTCCGACGGTCCTTTCGGATGAGGTCCCCGCCTGCGATGGGCTGGTATATGCTTCAGACACCTTTAAGTGCCGTCCCGTGAGGCGGTGAAGGAGGCGTCAGTGACGCGTATCGTTTTATCTCGCGAGGACATCTCTCGCGCTATCCGCCGCATCGCTCATGAGATTTTGGAGCGAAACAAGGGCGCGGAGAATCTTCTTTTGCTTGGTATCCCAACGAGGGGTGTAACCCTTGCTGAGCGACTCCAGCGTGACATCTCTGAAATCGAAGGTTTCCCTGTCGAAATGGGCTCCATCGACATCACTCTTCATCGTGATGATCTTCGTCTTCGACCGCCACGTCCGCTGAGTCCGACCAAGATTCCGGTAAGCGGCGTAGAGGGCAAGGATGTCGTTCTGGTCGATGATGTCTTTTTCTCTGGGCGCACGATTCGCGCGGCCCTTGATGCCCTGGGTGAGATCGGCCGGCCCGCCACAGTGCAGTTGGCAGTGCTCGTGGATCGCGGACATCGTGAGCTGCCCATACGAGCGGACTACGTTGGCAAGAATCTGCCCACTGCCCGCAGTGAGAGCGTGAGAGTCCGCTTGATGCCCCTTGAGGAAGCCGACGAGGTCGTGATCGAAGGATGAAGATCCCGAGACACCTTCTATCTGTCGACGATCTCTCGAGAGAGAGTGCGATCGCGATACTGGATACCGCCACTCAACTCTCACAATTGAGTGAAGGAAAGATGAAGAAGTTGCCAACGCTACGAGGTCGAGCGGTGGTCAATCTCTTCTATGAGGATTCGACGAGGACACGTATCTCTTTCGAGACGGCGGCAAAGAGGTTGTCGGCGGATGTGATCAACTTCAATGCCAAGGGTTCGAGTGTGAGTAAGGGCGAGTCCCTCAAAGACACAGCATTGACGTTGCAGGCGATGGGTGCGGATGCGGTGATCATTCGCCATCCTTCTTCGGGAGCACCGCAGCGTCTTGCGGACGCCGGATGGATAAAGGGTCCGGTCATCAATGCAGGAGATGGCACGCGCCAACACCCTACACAGGCATTACTTGATGCGTACACGATTCGAAGCAGATTTGGTCACCCTGGAGGAGGTTTGGATGGTCTCCGAATCGCGATCGTTGGTGACATCCTTCATTCCCGTGTCGCACGAAGCAATATCTTCTTGGCATCGATGCTCGGCGCCCATGTCACCTTGATCGCGCCACCAACACTCCTTCCTGTTGGGATCGACGAGTGGCCGGTAGAGATTTCATATCGGATTGACCAGAGCATCGGTGAATTCGATGTCGTCATGCCACTGCGCATCCAGCGCGAAAGGATGAATCAAGGATTCTTCCCAACGGAACGAGAGTTCTCGCGCCACTTTGGACTCAATGTTGATCGGGTTGTGAGGATGAAGCCAGAGGCTGTGATTTTGCACCCGGGGCCCATGAATCGAGGAGTTGAAATCGACGCAGGTAGCGCAGATAGTGAGAGATCGTTGATCGTCGATCAGGTAGCTAACGGAGTCTTCGTAAGGATGGCAGTCCTGTACCTTCTCATGGCAGGCAACGATTCATCATTGGGTAACGAGCTAGAGCAAGCGGGGGCATGATGACTCGAATTCTCTTGAAGAATGGTGTTGATGCAGCGGGGAGTGGCATCGAAGTGCTCATCGAAGGAGAGAGGATCGCAGAAGTTGGAGAGAGTGTCTCTGGGATCTCGGTTAATGATGTCGATGTAGTTGACCTCCAGGGAATGACGATCGCCCCTGCTCTCGTTGATCTCCACACTCACTTGCGCGAACCTGGCAAGGAAGACGCGGAGACTGTGGCAAGTGGAAGCGCTTCTGCCGTTCGTGGCGGGTACGGAGCGATCAGCGCCATGCCGAACACGAATCCGGTGGCCGATACCGCGGGCGTGGTCGAGCAAGTCTTCACGCTGGGAATGGAAGCGGGTCTCTGCGACGTCCATCCGATCGGTGCAGTAACGGTAGGTCAAGAAGGGGAACGTCTTGCCGAGATCCTTGCCATGTCGGAGTCTCGTGCCCGGGTTCGGATCTTTAGTGATGATGGGCATTGCGTCTCCGACCCGGTGTTGATGAGACGTGCGCTTGAATATGTCAAGATCTTTGATGGCGTCATAGCCCAACATGCACAAGACCCCGCACTTACCCGTGGAGCCCAGATGAATGAGGGCTCGGTCTCTGCACGGATCGGACTCAAGGGATGGCCGGCAGTTGCAGAAGAAGCGATCATTGCAAGGGATGTACTTCTTGCCGATCATGTCGGGTCCCGCCTTCATGTTTGTCATGTGAGCACTGCGGGTAGTGTGGAGATCATCAGATGGGCTAAAGCACGTGGCATCAATGTCACTGCCGAGGTGACGCCTCATCATCTCCTCTTGACCGAAGACCTCGCATCCACATTCAATCCCGTCTTCAAGGTAAATCCGCCTCTTCGCCACGCATCCGATGTGATGGCGCTTCGTGAAGGCCTAGCTGACGGAACGATCGATGTGATCGCAACCGATCATGCCCCTCATCCCGAGGAGGCGAAGGAGTGCGAGTGGGATGTCGCTGCTTTCGGAATGATCGGCTTGGAAACTGCGCTTGCGATCTCGAATTTGGCGATGGTGGAGTCCGGGATGATGAGCTTTGCAGAATTGATTGCCCGAATGAGCACAAAGCCCGCGGAGATCGCTGGTTATACCGAGCACGCCAAGCCCCTTGAGGTCGGGCGAGTGGCCTCTCTCATGGTCGTCGATCGTGAACGAAAATGGCTGATCGATAGAGAGATGACCGTTTCGCGCAGCAAGAACACGCCTTTTCACGGCTCCGAAGTGGGATGTTATGTACATGGCGTTCTCTACAGAGGTAAATGGGTGATGCGAGAAGGTACGGTCATCAGATGAGTCTCGACGCATTCCTCGTCCTTGACGATGGTCGAATCTTTAGGGGGGAGCCCTGGGGTGCCGAGGGCGAAACCTTTGGCGAAGCTGTCTTTGCCACCGGGATGAGTGGATATCAGGAGACCCTTACTGACCCCTCCTATCACAAGCAGATTGTCGTGATGACGGCCCCACATATCGGCAATACTGGGATGAATGTCGAAGATAACGAAAGTTCACAGATTTGGGTCGCTGGTTTCGCTGTTCGGGATCCATCTCCACGGGTCAGTAATTGGCGCGCGGATGCCGACCTCGAGAACGAGCTAAAACGTCAAGGAATCATCGGGATCAAGTCGATTGACACGAGAGCGATCACGAGGCACCTTCGAGATCGGGGAGCGATGCGTGCAGGAATCTTCTCGGAGAGGAATCTAAGCCGCGAAGAGATGGTCATCGCGGTACGAAACTCCTCACGGATGGAAGGTTCAAAGCTCTCAGACCAAGTCTCAACAGTCGAACCGTATGTTGTCCCTTCACGAGGCGAGAGACGTTTCACAGTTGTTGCCCTCGATCTCGGGATCAAAGCAGCGACGCCCCGGAATATGTCTGAGCGGGGAATAGAGGTGCATGTCCTACCAAGTCATTGGTCGACTGAGCGTCTTCTAAGGGAGATCGAGAGCATCAATCCTGACGGGTTCTTCCTCTCCAACGGCCCAGGGGATCCGAGCACGATGGACGATGTCGTGATGCTGGTGAGGGAGCTACTGGGAAGATCATTACCGGTTTTTGGAATCTGCTTCGGCCACCAGATTCTCGGTAGAGCTGTTGGATTCGAAACCTACAAGTTGCAATTTGGTCATCGTGGAATCAACCAACCTGTTCTCAACCGGATCACCGGACGAGTGGAGATCACGGCACATAATCACGGCTTCGCTCTTGAAGCTCCTGTCGATGGTCATTTCCAAACGGTCTTCGGACCGGGTGAAGTAACGCATATCTGCCTCAACGACGGCGTTGTTGAAGGGATACGTTTGATCGAACGCCCTGCCTTCTCGGTTCAATATCATCCGGAGGCCGCTGCTGGTCCCCACGATGCGAATTACCTTTTCGATGATTTCGTCTCGATGATGGAGCGCGAGAAGAAGAGAGGGGTTGCCTCTCATGGCTAAGGATCCTTCTATCAACTCGGTCCTTGTCATAGGGAGCGGTCCGATCGTCATCGGGCAGGCGTGCGAGTTCGATTACTCAGGTACCCAAGCCTGTCGCGTCCTCAAGCAAGAAGGCATTCGCGTCATCCTGGTCAACAGCAACCCGGCCACGATCATGACTGATCCGGAGTTTGCAGATGCCACCTATGTCGAGCCCATCACGACTGAATTCCTCGAACGAATCATCAAGGAGCAGCGCCCGGATGCGCTCCTTGCCACGCTAGGTGGCCAAACTGCCCTCAACGCTGCGATCGCGCTTCATCGCGACGGGATCCTTGAGAGATACGGCGTTCGACTCATAGGCGCAGATGTCGAAGCCATAAATCGTGGAGAGAATCGAGAGCTCTTTCGAGGCATCGTTGCCAAAGTAGGTGGTGAATCTGCTCGTTCCATCATCTGTCACACCCTGGCGGAATGCGAGAGCGGTGCTGCAGAACTCGGGTTTCCTGTCGTAGTTCGACCTTCATTCACAATGGGAGGGCTAGGTAGCGGAATCGCACACTCATTGGAAGAGCTTCGTCTCATCGCTGGTGCGGGATTGCGTCATTCTCCAACGAGTGAAGTCCTCCTGGAAGAGTCCATCATCGGATGGAAAGAGTACGAACTTGAAGTGATGCGGGATCGACTCGATAATGTTGTGATTGTCTGCAGCATCGAGAACATCGATCCGATGGGTGTCCACACCGGCGACTCAGTTACCGTCGCCCCAGCCTTGACCTTGACGGATGTGGAACTTCAGCGACTTAGAAACCTTGCGATCGGAATCATCCGTGAAGTCGGTGTCGATACCGGTGGATGCAACATTCAATTCGCCATCAATCCAAATGATGGGCGGATCATCGTCATCGAGATGAATCCACGTGTGTCACGCTCCTCAGCCCTCGCTTCTAAGGCGACAGGTTTCCCTATCGCAAAGATTGCTACAAAGTTGGCAATCGGGTACACCCTGAACGAGATACCCAATGACATCACAGCCGCGACCCCGGCATCCTTCGAGCCGACCCTTGACTACATCGTGGTGAAAGTCCCACGCTTCGCCTTCGAGAAGTTCCCTGATGCGGATACTCGCCTGACGACCACAATGAAGTCAGTGGGCGAATCAATGGCAATCGGGCGAAACTTCACAGAGGCTCTTCAAAAGGCGATGAGATCCCTCGAGAAGAAGGGATCTACTTTCTCATTCCTTCCAATCGTAGAGACGCGAGAGGAACTGTTAGAGATCATCAAGGAGCCGACTGATCGCCGCCTGGTCGGTATCCAAAGAGCATTGTTGGCAGGAGTCCCTTTCGAAGAGGTGGAAAGAATCACTCGCTTCGATCCTTGGTTCCTGGAGCAGATAGAACTCCTCAATCGATTGGCTGTTGAATGCAGAGAGTCAGTCGAGCTCGATCTGGGGATACTCCATAGGCTGAAACGCCATGGATTCTCGGACGCACAGATTGCAGAGATTCGAGGTCTTGATGAATCCGAAGTCAGAAAGGTCCGTCATCGATTGAACCTTCGACCTGTCTATAAAACGGTAGATACCTGTGCCGCAGAGTTCGAGGCGAAGACTCCGTATCACTACTCCTCATATGACGAAGAGAGTGAGATCGCGCTTCGAGAGAAGCCCGCAGTCATCATCTTAGGTTCTGGACCGAATCGAATCGGTCAAGGTATCGAGTTCGATTACTCGTGTGTGCATGCGTGTTTCACCTTGAGCGCAGCAGGTTATGAAACGGTAATGGTGAATTGCAACCCTGAGACGGTATCGACTGATTACGACACCTCTGATCGGCTCTATTTCGAACCGCTCACCCTCGAGGATGTAATTGAAGTCATCCACGCTGAAATGGCAGCAGGTCCAGTTCTCGGTGTCATCGTTCAACTAGGCGGTCAGACTCCGTTGGGTTTGGCCAGAGCCCTTGCTGATGAAGGAATCCCTATTCTGGGAACCGCACCTGATGCGATCGATCTCGCGGAAGAGAGAGGGGCTTTCGGGATGCTCCTTGTGGATGAGGGACTCAATGCGCCTGAATTTGGGATGGCCATCAATATTGAGGATGCACAAGAGATCGCTAATCGCATCGAGTATCCGGTTCTCGTTCGCCCATCGTTTGTCCTTGGTGGAAGAGGCATGGAAATCGTCTACGACGATGCGTCACTTTCTTCCTTCATCCAGCGCGCGACTGAAATCACTCCAAGCCGCCCCGTTCTGATCGATAAATTCCTTGATTCAGCCACCGAAGTTGATGTCGACGCCCTCTTTGATGGAGAGGAACTCTTCATGGGCGGCGTTATGGAACATATCGAGGAGGCTGGGGTTCATAGCGGTGATAGCGCCTGCGTCATTCCACCTCAATCGATTTCAGACAGAATGTTGAAGGAGATCAAAGAGGCCACTCACCGTATTGCCCGTTCGGTAGGAGTGAGAGGTCTCATCAATATCCAGTTCGCCATCACCAGCACAGGTGGCGCAGAACGACTCTTCGTTCTGGAAGCAAATCCTCGGGCTTCGCGCACCGTCCCCTTCGTCAGCAAGGCGACGGGTTACCCGTTGGCAAAGGCAGCGGCACAGATTGCGGTCGGAGTCAGCATTGCGGAGATGAAGAATGGTGGATTGCTCCAAGAACTGCCTCTCACCGGTTCGATCGCGGTGAAAGAAGCCGTCCTACCATGGAACCGCTTCCGCCGGAGAAATGGTGAAGGGGTCGACACCATCCTTGGTCCGGAGATGAAGTCAACTGGTGAGGTCATGGGAATAGCCCCAACTTTTGGAGCCGCCTTCGCAAAGAGCCAGATCAGTGCCTTTGGAGCCTTGCCGGCAAGCGGATCCATCTTTGTCTCACTTGCCGATAAGGACAAGGACGCTGCTGGTTCTTCGCTACAACAGTTGAAAGCGATGGGCTACTCGATCTTCGCTACCGCTGGCACTCATGATTTCCTCTCAAATTTGGGGATTCCTTCAGTGCGAGTCCGGAAGCACTTCGAATCAAGCGACGATGTCGGTGAAGGCGCTGCAGAGGAGACGGCGCTCACTCTCATCAATCAGGGCCTCGTGAATCTTGTTGTGAATACTCCTTTTGGACGCGATCAGCGTCAAGATGGTCGACTGATCAGGACCGCAGCCATTGTGAAGAATCTTCCGTGCCTGACGACGGTTGCAGCCTTGAGGGCAGCCGTCGAAGCTATGCGATCACTTCGCGATGAGGAGCTGTCGGTAAGGTCGTTGCAAGATTGGCTCTCTCTGAGGGGCTCCAATTGAGGCAAATCAACAAGGCGGCTCGCCACGTCACCGGGCGCTTGCTCTCTATCCGAAAGGTCGGAAGCTACTTTCATCTTGTTTTGCAGGCCGAGGGAATCGCGGAAGCGTCCAAGCCGGGTAACTTCGTCGCAATTTCCGTCGGAGGCCAACAGAGCAGCATGCTTTTGCATCGAGTCTTCGCTGTTTATCGAACGCGCCAAGATACATCACATGGCTCGGTTCTTGAGTTGATCGTTGCTCGCAGCGGAAAAGGAACGGACTGGTTGGTAGAGCAGAGCGAAGGTTCGCTGCTCAACATCACCGGACCACTCGGCACCTCTTTTCCACTCCCTGCGGAACCGATCAATGTGGCAATCATTGGTGGCGGATATGGTGCTGCGCCGCTTTTTGATCTCGCGGATCATCTGAAAGCACGCGGATGTCGCGTCGATGCGATCATCGGTGCTGCGACGAGCTCGAAGGTGTTCGCTCCTCTAGAAGGAAAGCGAACTGTCAATTCAGTCACCGTGACGACAGATGATGGAAGTGCTGGCGTTCAGGGAAGGGTTACGGACGTCCTTCCAGAGATACTTTCCCGGCAAAGGATTGATCTGATTTACTCATGTGGTCCTATGGCAATGCTCCGAGCCGTAGATGAGATTGCTCAGAGCCTTGCCATCCCACATCAAATCTCCGTAGAAGAGGCAATGGCGTGCGGTATTGGCATATGCATGACCTGCGTTTTGCCGATGCGACGAGGTGACGACGTGAAAATGGTCCGTACCTGTATCGAGGGGCCTGTCATCGATAGTGAAGAGATCGCTTGGAAACAGGTTGCGAAGTGACACCTGACCTCTCGACCACGATCGCAGGAGTGCAATTCAAGAATCCGATATTCACTGCCAGCGGATGCGCCGCATCTGGTAGAGAACTCTCGCAGTTCTTCCCGCTCAAGGAATTGGGCGCAGTGGTTACTAAGTCGATCATGCTCAAAGCACGATCTGGTCGCCCAACGCCTCGAATGGCTGAAACGCCCTCAGGAATGCTCAATTCGATTGGATTACAAGGTCCGGGAATCGATGCCTTCATCGATGAAGACCTCGCTTGGCTCCAAACCCAATCATGCGACGTGATCGTCTCCATCGCCGGCGAGACTGTCGATGAGTATGGAGCGTTAGCAAGGCGCCTTCGAGGTCAGCGCGGAATCAAGGCGATCGAGGTGAACATCTCCTGTCCCAATGTTGCCAACCGAGGTCAGGTCTTCTCCTGTGATCCAATCACGGCTCGCGCTGCAATCGAAGCAGTCCGCATCAACCTTGGGGGAGAGTTCCCGATCATCGCCAAGCTCTCTCCCGATGTGACTGATATTGCGTTGATCGCAAAGGAAGTCATTGATGCGGGGGCTGATGGTCTTGCTCTGATCAACACGTTACTTGGCATGGTCATAAATCCACGAACGCTCAAACCGCACCTGGCGGGGAAGACAGGCGGCTTATCGGGCCCTGCAATTCGCCCTGTAGCCGTCCGTGCGATCTATCAAGTTCGTGAGAGGTTCCCATCTATTGCGATCGTGGGAATGGGTGGCGTTGTCCATGGCGAGGACGCATTGGAACTAGTGGCAGCAGGAGCCAACGCCGTTTCTGTTGGAACCGCTTCATTCGGGAACCCAATGAGTGTGATCGCCATTCGGGATCGACTTGCCGCCCTGATCGAGGATCACGGTTTTTCCAGGTTCGTTGATGCGGTAGGTGTCGCCCATGAGCGCTGATTCACCGATCATCCTTGCTGTCGATACCACTGATCTCAAGGTTGCAAGGTCCTTGATCGTGGCAACGAGGCCTTTCATTGCAACGTACAAGTTCGGTCTGGAGTTCTATCTTCACCACGGACTATCAGTGCTGAAGGAGCTCAAGAGTGAGATGAACCTTCGCATCTTCTTGGACCTCAAGTTGCACGACATTCCGAACACGGTAGGTAAGGCAGCTGCGGCCGTCGCAGAAGTCGAGCCCTTCATATTGACCGTTCATGCGTCGGGTGGCGAGGAGATGATTCGAGCGGCCGCTGAAAACCTTCCTAACACGATTGTCGCCGCCGTTACCGTCCTTACCTCGCTGGACCAAACCGCACTTGATTCGATGGGATTCAATACTCCGTTGTCGGAGTTGGCACTCAATTTCGCCCAGACATCTCTCAATGGTGGAGCCAGGGCAGTGGTCGCGTCCCCTCATGAAGTTGAGCAGCTCAAGAGGTCGTTTCCAACGATGAGAATCATCACGCCGGGCATCAGGATTGAGTCAAGTGCTGATGATCAGCGACGAGTGATGACTCCGAGGCAAGCACTTGATGCAGGAAGCGATTTCTTGGTGATTGGTCGTCCCATCACCGCAGCGGCCTCTCCGGCAATAGCTGCAGAAGCGATCTTTCGATCGTTGAGCTGATCCATGACCAACCTCCCACCACCTTTGGATCCTGAGACACGTCGACGCAACGCTGAGATAGCGATCGCTGCGCGCAAAGAACGATCGAGGATCAAGAGCCAGCTCAAAGATGGCTCCTTGTCGATGCGAGAGATCCTCGAGTCTGAGGAAAATGCTGCGCGCCGGATGCGTGTCATCGAGCTCCTTACTGCGCTGCCGCAGATAGGACCCCTCCGTGCGCAGAATCTGATGGAGAGAGTGGGAATTTCGCCCACTCGTCGCATCGCAGGTCTTGGCGTGAGACAGCGAAGAGAGCTCTTGAACCTAGTAGAGAGATCCATTCCGACCAAGATGCTCAGTAACCTTGCCTCTATGTCGAACGCTTTCTATGGACGTCTCTTTGTGATCTCGGGTCCTGGTGGTGTGGGTAAGAGCACAATCACTCGTGAGCTCGCTCGCTTCGAAGATTTCTTCCTTAGTGTGAGTGTTACGACCCGGAAGCCAAGAGACGGAGAACAAGATGGGGTGCACTATCACTTCGTCTCTAGATCGGAATTTGAATCACGGATAGCCAATAACGAATTCATGGAATGGGCGGAGTTTGCGGGAAACCTTTATGGAACTTTGGAGGAGGATGTTCAACGCCATCGCCTCGCCGGGAAGCACGTCCTGTTGGAGATCGAACTTCAGGGTGCTCGTCAGGTGAAGAAGGTCCATCCGGAAGCGGTCTTGGTTTTCATCTCACCACCCTCTTGGGAAGAGTTGGAAGGCAGGATTCGAGGTCGCGGAAGCGACAGTGATGAGCGCATTCGCGAAAGGCTGGCCATCGCCCAGGAAGAGTTAGCGGCGGCGAAGGAATTTGACCACGTGTTGGTCAATTCCGAGGTCGCTGAGGTCGTATCAAGGCTGGTAGCCTTAGCCGCCTCATAGTCGGGAGCCCCCGCAGCCGTTACGAATAGAGATTCGCATCCGAACGCCAGGCGGCTTTGGTTCGAGTAAAGACGAGTAGAAGAAGGTAGATGCACTATGGAGTTGAAGTCTGAAGGAATCACCAATCCTCCGATCGATGATCTCTTAGAGAAGACTGGCTCGAAGTACTCGCTCGTCCTTTACGCAGCAAAGCGCGCTCGTCAGATCAATGCGTACTATTCCCAGCTCGGTGAAGGGCTCCTGGAGTATGTAGGCCCGTTGGTTGAAACCAACGTTCACGAGAAGCCGCTTTCCATCGCGCTCCGTGAGATCAATGGGAACCTACTCTCCATCGAGCAATTGGAACCGACCACAAACAAGTAGCTCGACA
>CAYORK010000002.1:45360-55483 GCA_964406345.1 uncultured Actinomycetes bacterium
ATCGCCCCGGCAACAGCAGATTTGATGGCTCGCATAGCTGGTGGCAGAGCAGATGATCTTTTGAGTTCAGTTGTCATCAGCACCAAGGCGCCCGTGATCCTTGTTCCAGCGATGCATCCTGAGATGTGGCAGAACCCGGCGACAGTGAGCAATGTGAGATTGCTGCGCGAACGTGGTTATTTTGTCATGGACCCAGAGGTTGGACGTCTTACGGGAGAAGATGTAGGAGTAGGACGGTTTCCGGAGACGATGCGAATCATCGATTTCGTCGAAGCGAGTTATGCGCGTCGCGCGGATCTCATCGGCAAGAGAATTCTCATAACTGGCGGCGGAACGCGAGAGCCGATTGATCCGGTTCGTTACATAGGTAATCGTTCCAGTGGTCGCCAGGCACACGAAATCGCGGAGAGAGCAGCTTTTAGAGGCGCCGAAGTCACCCTCATCATGGGTCCCAATTCCTTGCCTCTGATTGAGGGAATCACGACGGTAGCGATCGAGACAGCGGAAGAGATGGGGGATGCCCTCCAACATCTTCAGGACGAGTGTGATGTTCTTGTTATGACTGCCGCAGTCGCAGATGCGCGTCCTGTCGTGAGAGAGGACAGGAAAATAAAGAAGGATCAGCTTGGCGCCATCTTGCTCGAGGAGAATCCTGACCTCTTGCAACGCGCCGCTCAACGCAGGAGGCCTGGTCAGCTCTTGGTTGGTTTCGCCGCCGAAACTGAGTCTGACAGTGAGGCTTTGATCGGTCTTGGCTCAGAGAAATTGCGCCGAAAGGGCGTCGATCTCCTCTACGTAAACGACGTCAGTGCGGGCGGGGTTTTTGGTTCAGACCAGACTAGTGGCTATCTATTGGGTCATAACGGTGTCATAGAGAGTTTTTCGGCTGTCAGCAAGAAGCAGGTAGCCGATCGATTGTTGGATGCGATCTCAGAAAGGATCTCTCATGAGTAAAGCAGTTCGCTTGTTCACCTCAGAGTCAGTGACGGAAGGACATCCTGACAAGATCGCCGATCAAATCTCAGACGCGATCCTTGATGACCTGCTAAGTCAAGATCCAAGATCGAGAGTTGCTGTTGAAACCCTCATAACGACCGGTCAGGTTCATGTGGCAGGGGAGGTTACGACCTCTGGTTTTGCCGATGTGATGTCTTTGGTGCGCGAAACGGTCCTCTCGATTGGCTATGACTCTTCCGAGAAAGGTTTCGACGGAAACAGTTGTGGAGTTTCTATCTCGATTGGTCAGCAATCGAGCGATATCGCCCAAGGTGTCGATCGTGCCGTGGAGGAACGCGTCACCAAGTCGAGTGACCCCATTGATCTGCAGGGAGCGGGAGATCAGGGTTTGATGTTTGGATACGCATCGAATGAGACAACCTCTTTGATGCCGTTGCCGATCTACCTCTCCCATAGGCTCGCAGAGCGTCTCACCGAGGTTCGGAAGTCTGGATTGTTGCCATATCTGCGCCCCGACGGCAAGACTCAAGTCACGATCGGCTATGAAGGCGATCGACCGGTTGCAATCGATACGATCGTCATCTCGAGTCAACATGCGGAAGATGTGGATGTCGATCGCAAGCTCGCTCCGGACATCAAAGAGCATGTCATCGATGTTGTCCTTGCCGGGAGTGGGCTAGATCTCTCCAAGGTGAGAACGCTGATCAATCCCACCGGTAGGTTCGTCATTGGTGGCCCAATGGGCGATGCGGGTCTTACGGGACGGAAGATCATCGTTGATACCTATGGCGGCATGGCACGACATGGGGGCGGCGCCTTCAGCGGAAAGGATCCTTCGAAGGTCGATCGTTCTGCCGCCTATGCGATGCGCTGGGTTGCCAAGAACGTGGTGGCCGCAGGACTCGCAGATCGTTGCGAGGTTCAAGTGGCTTACGCAATAGGTAAGGCTCAACCTGTCGGACTCTTTGTTGAGACCTTTGGTAGCAATAAGGTCAGCGAAGAAAGCATTCAACGAGCCATAACGGAGGTCTTCGACCTGCGCCCAGCTGCGATCATTCGAGATCTCCAACTTCTTCGGCCGATCTACAAGAAGACAGCCGCTTATGGCCACTTCGGTAGAGAATTGCCCGAATTCACCTGGGAGAGAACGGACCGAGCCCAAGCGCTCATTGACGCCGCAAAGGGGTAGTTTGCCCGACGTGGCGAAACTCAAGCTGAAGCACCCTGCGGCTCCAAGTCCCGTTGCAGTTGGTGCAGACTGGGAGATCGTCACTGTTGCGGTGAGCGTGCCTGTGCCACATCTCGAAGGTCTCTACTCGTATCGCGTGGAAAGAGATCTTGCGCCGGTAGGAAGCGTAGTGAAAGTGCCATTCGGTCAGGGTGAAACCTTTGGTTTCGTCGTGGGCCTGAAGGGAGATGGCGGAACAGACCTCTCACTCAAACGCATCCGAGAAGTTCTCCATCCAGAACCGCTCTTCGATGTCGAGCAACTCAGGCGCTACAGGGGGATCGCGGATCTCTATGGGTCATCCCTCTTCTCTGTCCTATCTGCCGCAAATCCAGCATGGAGATCAACAGATGGTGGCCTTGACGAAAAAGACTCGTCCCAACGGTTCAGTCCTTCCAAGGCAGATAGAGTCTTTATCGAGAAAATGTTTGGCCCGACGTGGAACTCTGGCAAGCGCACCAATCTGGTGGTTCCAATGGGCATCCTGTGGGATCGCGTGATTGTCTCTCTTCTCTTAGCAGAACCTCGCTCGACACTTGTACTAGTCCCAACGGAGAGACATCTTCGAATCTTGGATCAATGTCTTCGAGGCAGAGGGGTTACGGAACACGTCACGATCTCATCGGGTCTCAAAAAGAGTGAACGTGCCTCGGCGAATCGCCGCCTCCGCGCGAAGTCAGAGGCTCTGGTCATCGGTACCCGAAGCGCTGCACTCGCGCCTTTCAATCCGAAGCGCGTAATCGTCATCGATCCAGGCGATGAACACCATCGTGAGAGACGCTCACCGTACTTTCGAGTCGATGATGTCTCGATGTGGTCGACTGTTGAGCAGGTGCTCAGAGTCTCTTATCTTCGAACCTTCGAATCGATGAGTGGTGGCGAAGCACTCAATTTTGGCAGAGGCGGAGGGACCGCATCATTCGAGAGTACTTCGTTGGAGCGGATTGTCAGCGACATCTCCAAGATAGCGCGATCCAAACCCGAAGGAAATTGGGTACTCGTAAGTCTCAACGATAAGTCGTTTGCGAGTGGACTCGTATGTTCCTCATGCCGGAATCGAGGGCTCTGCGAATGCGGCTTCTCATTGACGATCCCGCGACGCGGCGCCGCCCCTACTTGTCAGAAATGCCTTCGCGAATTCAGAATCTATCGATGTCGCTACTGTGAGGGATCCACCTTGACTGCCGTTAGAGGAGGAGGCGAGGCGTTGGGTCTGAGCATTGCCAAGTCGGTCAAGGGTGCTCGAGTGATCGTCTCAAATGCGGGTGCATTGAAGGAAGAAGTGGTTGCGTCAGAACGTCACACCGTCGTGATCGCGACACAAGGGAGTGAGCCACGTATTCGGAGTGCAGATGGAAAACGGCATGGTTTTGACACCATTGCGATGATCGGCGGCAGATCGGCCTTTGCATCTCCATCGCTGGCGCGTGTTGATCGTTTTCGATTGGCCTGGGGAAGATTGCGAGGATTGTGTAATCCCAAGGCGACGACCTTCCTCATTGATTTGGAAGCCAGCCATCCGGAATTTCAAGAATTCAAACAACCTGGATCTGCACGCGGTCTAGAGCTTGTGAAGAGGGAACGTGCTGAGTTAGGGCTACCACCTTTCAGCCAACTTGTAGCCCTCAAAGGCGATGATCGAGTGCTTCAACGGCTACGTTCCTCATTACAATCGGACGATCTCTTCCAACAATCGAAGAATGTGATCTTCCCGGTGCATGCCAATCGAATGATCCTGAAGGTCGATTCCAATCAAAGGCTGGAACTCTTGCGTCTACTGCAGGAAATGACACGCCTCCGAAGCGCGAAGCGGTTGCCAAGGATCGATTACGACTTCGATCCTGAGGAGATGTAGTCGGTATGATGAGGCTATGGCAGTAAGAGCAATCAGGCATTTTGGTGATCCTGTGCTGACGACGAGAGCGCAGGAAGTGACGACCTTCGATAAGGAGCTTCGCAACCTTGTGAAGGATTTGACCGAAACCATGGTTGATGCCCCCGGAGCCGGTTTGGCGGCGCCTCAAATTGGAGTCGGACTGAGGGTCTTTACCTGGCACGTCGATGACGAGTTCGGTCATCTCGTCAATCCCATTCTTGACCTCTCGGAGGAGATGCAAGATGGCGAAGAGGGTTGTCTCTCATTTCCAGAGTTGCGATTCGAGACCCCTCGGGCATTCCGCGCTGTTGCCAAGGGAGTCAACATGCATGGCGAACCGATCGTGGTTGAAGGGACCGAGTTCCTCGCTCGAGCATTACAGCACGAAGTGGATCATCTCGACGGGATCCTTTTCATCGACCGTATGGATGCCGAAACTCGGCGAGAGGCTATGCGTGAAATCAGGGAGTCGGCTTGGTTTCAAGGCGGAGAGAGTCCAGAGATCCGGGTATCTCCTCATGCGACGCGCGGGTTAGGTATCTGACCCTCGCTTATGAAGAAAAGAGTCTTACTGGCATCCTCTTCACTGCTCTCTCTTCCGACCTATCGGGCATTGCTCGGGCGCTCTGATCTTGAGGTAGCAGGGATCCTTTCCACCCCCGATCGACCTAAGGGTCGCCATGGAACGCCATCACCGAATGAGTTGGTTGATCATCTGTCGAGCAGTGATATGCAGATATGGAAACCAGATACTTCACCCCAGATCCTCGCCGCGATTGATGAGATCATGCCAGATCTCGTCATCGTAATCGCTTACGGACGACTGATCAGACGAGAATCGCTCGAGGCAGTGCCACTCGGTTGGATCAACCTTCACTTCTCCCTATTGCCAAGGTTTCGAGGTGCTGCTCCCGTTCAGCGCGCGATACTTGCTGGTGACGAAAACTTCGGTGTGACCGTTTTCAAGTTGGATGAGGGTATGGACACTGGTCCAATCCTGGTCAAGCGAAGGGTCGAGATCGGCGAGGAGTTGGTTGCAAGTGAGATCTTGCCACGTCTCGCTGAAGAAGGTTCCGTTTCGATCCTGCAGGCAGTCGATCTGCTTCTGGAAGGTCGCTCACCCTTGTCACAAAGCGGTGAGAGTTCATTAGCTCCCAAGATCAACAAGGAAGAGCTTCGATTGAATCTCTCCCTCAACCAGGTTGACTTAATGAGGCAGATTAGAGCGTTCACTCGGGCTCCAGGTGTCTGGTTCATCTATAAAGGAAAGCGACATAGAGTCACATCAGCAATTGGTTCGAAACAAGAGGTGCCTCTTGGGCGTTTTGCACAAACGAATGGAGAGGCACTCCTGGGGACTAGGGAAGGGTCATTGAAAATCTTGACCATCGTGCCGGAGGGGAAACGCGAGATGACCGGCGGCGAATGGATTCGCGGGCTCCAGCTTTTGGAAGGTGCCATTAGCGACGAGGGAATCGAATCTTGAGTGAGCGAGAGCCGAGGCGACTTGCATGGGAGTTCCTTCGAGATGTTGAGCGAGAAGGCGGCTACATCAACATTGAGATTGCTAGGTTGCACGAACGATTGGATCCTTTGGATAGGGCCTTTGCTACGGAATTGCTCTTCGGTAGTGTCCGAATGCGGCTCTTTCTCGATCACATAATCGATAGTCTCGCGTCTAGAGCGATCGATGAAGAGACGAGAAGCGTCTTGAGGCTCGGAGTTTATGAGGCGCTCTTCATGTCAACAGCTGATCACGCCGTTGTGAATGAATATGTTGAGATTGCGAAGAAGGTCATAGGCAAGGCTAGGTCCGGGTTTGTGAATGCCCTGCTCCGACGCACGGTACGAGAAAAGCAAGAACTTGCTGACGTCTCACTTCTGCCGATCGAGATCAAGACATCCCATCCACGTTGGATCGTAGAGGCTTACCGTGCTCTGGATAGCGTCTCTGACTTGGAAGCGGAACTGACTTCCCACAATCAAGTAAGCCAGGTTCAGGTGGTCTCTTTCGAGCCACTTTCCGAAGAGATTGCGAACAAATCACCGCAGACGAGCTTCGGCTATCGACTCAAGGTTGCACCGCGCGAACTTGATGGAGTTCGTACCGGCGAAGTGTTCGTACAAGATGAGGGTTCGCAGATTGTCTGTGAACTAGCACTTGCTACTGATCCTCAACGCACTATGCAGTGGATGGACCTGTGTGCCGGACCAGGTGGAAAGTTCTCTTTCCTAGCTCACTTCTTGGGACCTGATCGATTACGTGGAAACGAATTGCATCCTCATCGAGTGAAGCTGATGCGCCAGCGAACTCCTCAGCACCTCATCACGACCAGTGATGCCCGAGACATGGACCTCGATGGCATGATGTTTGATCGAATCTTGATTGACGCCCCATGTACTGGAATTGGAGCTCTACGGCGTAGACCCGATGCTCGTTGGCGTAGAACTGAGACAGATCTCAAGTCCTTGGTAAGACTCCAACGTGAGATCTTGGATGCCGCGTCAGAGATGGTGAAGGTGGGTGGGCTAATTCTCTACGTGACCTGTTCCCCGCATCTCATGGAGACGAAGGCTCAAGTGAGGGATTTCCTTTCGCGTCACACGGGATTCTCGCTTGAACCGATCAAAGTGGATTCACTGCCTAAGGGAGCACAAGCTCAGTTGGCGCGAGCTATTGATGGTGAAGGATTACTGCAGTTGCTAACGGAACGTGACGGAACTGATGCTATGTTTATGGCCATGCTTCGAAGGACCTCATGATCAGGATCTGCCCTTCGGTGCTCAATGCGGATCAAGATCACCTCAAGGATGAGATCAATCGAGTCAAGGGTTCGGCAGATTTCATCCATCTTGACATCATGGATAATCGCTTCGTTCCAAACTTCACTTACGACGAATCTCGAACGCTTGAGATCGTTCGGGAGTCCTCACTTCCAATCGACCTGCATCTGATGGTCGAGGACGCGGATCATTGGGGACCGCGCTATGCCGCGCTGAAGGACGAAGGCGTCTTCTCCGTTACAGTCCATTTTGAGGCAACGCGGGATCTTCGGACGACTCTTCGCGACGTAGGAGAGCACGGCGTCAGGCGAGGAGTCGCGTTGAAGCCCAAAACCTCAGCGGAGGAACTGATCCCTTTCTTGGATTCGATCGACATGGTCCTCATCATGACAGTTGAACCAGGTTTCGGGGGTCAGAGTTTCATGGCTGAGATGATGCCAAAGGTCACCCGTATCCGAACTGCACTTCTCGAAATCGGGCGAGAGAGTTGCTGGGTGCAAGTCGACGGAGGAATCGCATTGTCGACTATCGAGGAAGCTGCGAAGGCTGGGGCAGATACCTTTGTGGCTGGCAGTGCTGTCTATCGTTCCGAAGACCCTCGGTCCATGGTGGATCAATTACGTGAGCGCGCCCAGCGTTGCGCAAAGTAGAATCTTGCGATGAAGACATTCGAATCACTCTTCTCAGAGCTCCTTGAACGGGAAAGAGATCGTCCAGAGAACTCCCGAACAGTCGAACTGTTGGATGCCGGAGTTCATGAGATCTGCAAAAAGGTTCTTGAAGAGGCCGGAGAAGTGTGGCTTGCCGCAGAGAGCCAAGGTGAGGCGGAGCTCGCTGAAGAGATCAGTCAGTTGATCTATCACCTTCAGGTTTTGATGATCGCCAAGCGCCTTCCTCTGAGTTCCGTCCTTGAAAGACTTTAGGAGATAGCCATGCCGTTGAAGGTCGCGCTTCCGAACAAGGGTTCCTTGGCAGAGCCAGCTATCTCAATCTTTCGTTCAGCCGGATATCGTCAACGAAGCGACGCAAAGGACTTGATCTTCCTAGATCCGGAGAATGAGATCGAGTTCTACTATCTAAGGCCACGAGATATTGCCACTTATGTGGGCAGTGGCGAGCTCGACTTAGGGGTTACGGGTCGAGATCTCCTGATTGACAGTGGTGCATCCGCCCAAGAGATCGTGGATCTGGAATTTGGTCGAAGTACGATGCGCTTTGCCGCTCCGGAGAAGAGCGGTATTTCTTCACTCGCCGACATCGACGGAAAGCGCATCGCAACTTCCTATCCTCGCCTTGTGGCGGACTACCTCGCGAAGAGCGGGATAGTTGCCACAGTTGTCGAATTGGATGGTGCAATAGAGAGTTCTGTGCGGTTAGGTGTCGCTGATCTGATCGCAGATGTCGTCGCTACCGGAAGTACGCTGAGACAAGCTGGATTGGTCGCATTCGGAGAAGCGCTTTCGGAGAGCACGGCGGTTCTGATTGCAAGGAGCAAACACGCTGATTTCGATCTCTTGGTCCGCCGCCTTCAAGGAGTGGTCTTTGCTCGGCAGTACGTTCTCATCGATTACGACGTGTCACAGCAACACCTCGCCACCGCATGTGAAGTTACTCCAGGATTCGAGTCGCCTACGATCTCACCGCTCCAGAAGGAAGGTTGGTTCGCGGTTCGAGCCATGGTTCCTAGGCGAGAGATGCATCAGATCATGGATCGTCTTTACGGGCTTGGCGCGCGAGGAATCCTTATCACCGAGATCCATTCTTGCCGACTCTAGATACGAAAAGCCTAGACTGATTCTAGAAGAATCCTCAGGTCGCGTTGGTCGATGATTAGATCCGCACACTCTTTGAGCGCGGCCTTAGCGCAAAATGCAACACCGAGACCTGCCCTTGTCAACATATCCCGGTCATTTGCGCCATCGCCAATAGCGACAGTCTCAGAGAGGGCCACCCCGTGCATCGCGGCGAATTCTTCGAGCGCTAGCGCCTTCTCGAGTGGCCCGATTATGGGCTCGTGAACTGCTCCTGAAAGGGTTCCGGCAATCACTTCGAGATTGTTCGCGCGCACGAAATCCAAATTGAGAGAGTCAAGAATGGGATCGATGATCTGGTGAAATCCACCGCTGACTACTCCAATGCGCCACCCGTGAGAATGAAGGGTGGAGATGAGTTCGAGGGCACCGTTTGTGAAAGTCAGTGATTTCGATACATCTTGAAGTAGCGCTGAAGGTTGGCCGCCAAGTAGAGCCGTTCGACGCTGTAGCGAATCCTTGAAGTCCAACTTACCGGCCATCGCCTCACGGGTCAGAAGTTCAACCTGTTCACCCACACCGGCTCTCTCAGCGAGGAGGTCTATGCCTTCCTCGTTGATGAGCGTGGAATCCATGTCCATTAGCAAAAGCCGGTAATTCACCAGGGAAGCCTATCTAGCAGGCTATCTTTCTCTCCTATGCATCCCTTGGTTGCTCTTGAGGAAGTCACTGTCTTCCGATCTGGAAGAGCGATAATCGATCGTCTTTCGTGGACGGTCAATCCTGGGGAACGCTGGGTCATCATCGGTCCGAATGGCGCGGGAAAGACCACCGTGCTCTCGCTCCTCTCCGGTTATCTCTTTCCGAGCAAGGGTTCCGTCACTATCTTGGGTGACACCTTGGGAAAGATCGATAGCGCAGAGATAAAGATGAGAGTAGGCATGACGTCCGCAGCCCTGCTTTCGCTTCTTCCTGACGACGAGCGAGTGGGAGATCTCGTTCTCTCAAGTGCCTATGCGGTCTTTGGCCGATGGAATGAGGAGTACGACCCCTGGGATGAGTCTCGCAGTAGTGCACTCTTATCGACACTCGGCGTCAGAGAGCTTCGCGATCGGCTCTTCTTCACTCTGAGCGAAGGAGAGAAGAAGCGCGTGATGATCGCTCGAGCCCTTATGCCGGATCCGGAATTGCTCCTCATGGACGAACCAGCCGCTGGCCTTGACCTTGGCGGTAGGGAGGATCTGCTCCAGCGTATTTCAGCCTTTGCGTCGGATCCTGCTGCTCCTGCAACCATCACCGTCACTCATCATCTAGAGGAGATTCCGGCAGGCACGACACACATCCTTGTCCTGAAGTCGGGTAGAGGGTTCGCGCAGGGTCCCATCGATTCAGTTCTCACGAGTGAGATGCTCTCTGAGCTGTACGGAGTCTCTTTGCAATTGGGATCACATCTTGGTCGCTATTTCGCCCGCGCTCTTTGATCTTCTGCCACAAGGTTGGCGACGTCTCTTGCTGCCTCACCAAAGT
>CAYORK010000002.1:55583-81044 GCA_964406345.1 uncultured Actinomycetes bacterium
GCTCTTTGATCTTCTGCCACAAGGTTGGCGACGTCTCTTGCTGCCTCACCAAAGTGTTCTCCGTTCGATAGATGATTCTCTCGACGAGGAGGAGAGGGCTGGTCTATCGATCTCACCGCGGCGTGAACAGATCTTCTCCGCGTTAGAACTTGAACCGGATGAGGTGAGAGTAGTGATTGTTGGTCAGGACCCTTATCCCAATCGCGGTCACGCAGTTGGAAGAGCCTTTGCAGTATCGGATCATGTTCATCCACTACCCGGTTCGCTTCGAAACATCTTTGCCGAGCGACGAAACGACGTTGGAGGAGCAGATCCTTCGCCCTCCTTGTTGTCGTGGCAGGAGCAGGGCGTCCTTTTGCTCAACCGCTCCCTGACGACGCGGGTAGGGGTGAGCAATGCCCATGCCTCATTGGGATGGGAGGCAGTGACGGGGCATATCGTCTCGGAGGTGGCTAAGCGCGGTGCAATTGGCTTGCTCTGGGGAAGATCAGCGCAGGCAGTCCAGCAATCCTTTGGTGATAGAGCCATCGTGGGCACTCATCCAAGTCCGCTCTCGGCTCATCGTGGCTTCTTTGGTTCAAGACCCTTCTCGAAGGTCAATGCTCTTCTTGAGGACGCGATTTCATGGTGAAAAGAGAAGGGCCCGAGTTTCCTCGGGCCCTTTGATATTCCTAGTTCTAACCGACCCAGGTGTTGATCGGTGAAGAGAGGAAATAGATCATGAATAGACCCGAGACCAAGAGCAGGAGTGGATGCACACCCTTGATCTTGCCCTGAACGAGGCGAATCACGACGTGGCTTACGAAACCTGCGCCAATACCAACAGCGATGTTGTAGGTGAATGGCATCAAAATGATGGTCAAGAAGGCAGGAATTCCAATTCCATAATCTTGCCAATCGATCTCCTTGATCTGAGTCATCATCAAGAAGCCGACGATGATCAGAGCCGGAGTTGCTGCTTCGTAAGGGATGATCGAAACGAGTGGAGCAAGGAAAGTAGTCAATAGGAAAAGGATTCCTGTGACGATCGATGCTAAGCCAGTTCGAGCACCTTCTCCAACACCCGATGCGCTCTCGATGTATGAGGTGTTCGAGGAAACGGAAGCCGCACCACCGGCCGCCGCAGCGAGGGAGTCAACGAGCAGGATTCGATCCGCGTTGGGTACGTTTCCATCTTTGTCGACTAGTCCCGCTTCATGACCGATAGCAGTCATCGTGCCCATCGTGTCGAAGAAGTCAGCAAGAAGAAGAGTGAAGATCAGCAGTAGCACTGTGATCAACCCAATATTGCTGAACGATCCAAAGAGGTTGAACTGACCGAGCAGGTCGAAGCTTGGGACTGCAACCACCTCTTCAGGTAGTGCTGGGATGTTGAGACCCCAGCCTTTTGGATTCGACTCCGTTGGGGAGATGAAGCTTGGACCGATCTTGAATGCTGATTCGAGCGCAACCGCTACGGCAGTCGCAATCACGATGCCGATGAGGAGCGCGCCCTTTACCTTCTTCACCATCAGACCGATGGTCAGGAAGAGACCGAGTGCGAAGACGATGACAGGCCAACCGACAAGTTCGCCGCCATCACCAAGAGTGACAGGGACAGGACCTTGACCAGTACGGCGTACGAAGCCCGCGTCGACTAATCCGATGAGTGCGATGAATAGACCGATACCGACTGATATCGCGATCTTCAACTGTGTAGGAACAGCTTTGAAGACTGCGACACGGAATCCGGTTAGCACCAGAATAGTGATGATGATTCCCTCAAGAACCACCAAACCCATGGCATCTGCCCACGTCATTTGCGAAGCGATGCCAACTGCGACGAATGTGTTGAGACCGAGACCTGTTGCGAGTGCTAATGGGAAATTTGCAACAGCTCCCATGAGAATGGACATGACTCCAGCGATCAGGGCGGTGGCGGCAGCTACCAATGCAAGATTGGGAGCGTCTCCTCCTCCGATGTATTTGCCATCGGCATCCTTCGCCAACCCGATGATGAGTGGGTTGAGCGCCACGATGTAGGCCATCGTGAAGAAGGTGACGACGCCACCTCGGACTTCCTGAGCGACGGTAGAGCCACGCTCCGATATCTTGAAATATGAATCGAGCACGGACTTACCCTTTCTGTTTTGGTGACGGGGGTGTTTTCGACCCCGGGGGAAGGGTTGATGGAGGCTTGCTAGGGAAGGTCTTAACGCTATGGGCTACTGCGAGGTAGACCGGGATACGACACCCAAGCAGATCGCAACCGATTGACCGATGAAGATGGCGAAGAGAGCCGTTCCTAGCCCAACGGTGCCGCCTAGGAGAGCACCAAGGGTGAGGACCGAGACTTCCAGGGTGAGGCGGATCCGGCCGATTCGCACGCCAGTCAATTCGTGGAGAGCAGTCATCAGTCCGTCGCGCGGCCCTGCTCCAAGACCGCAGGAGAGATATAGGGCAGAGCCAAGACCGACAAAAAAGATCCCTAGAAAGGTATATCCAATTCCGATGCGCCAATCATTACTTGCAGGAAAAAAGTGGAGACCAATGTCGATGAAGAGGGAGATGACGAGGATGTTGAGCAGTGTGCCTAGACCAATCTTCATTCGCAATGGAATCCAGAGGAGGAGAACCATCGCCCCCACCAGAGTTGTGGCTAACCCGATGGTCATCCCTAGGTTGAGCGAAATGCCTTGAGCAAGCACCGACCAAGGGGCGTTTCCTAAAGAGGATGCGATGATGAGAGCGTCTCCGAGTCCGAAGATGGCAAGGCCAAGTACGAGGAGCAGAATCCTTTGTGTGGATAAGTCCCAAGGATGAGTTGCGGTCCACGGCATGAGCGGAATGGTTCTGTGAGGGCGAAGCATCGAGCGCAACCTGTTCAGCATGCTAAGTCCCTTTACGCTCGCCATTTCATCTGGATTTTCAGGTCCTAGCATCATCAAGAGGGAAGTCTAGACTGCTCAGATGTTTGCTGGCCTCGGAACTCTCATCAACGTATTTGCCATCGTTATGGGAACGATTCTTGGTATGGCAATTGGTCGCCGTTTCAGTGAACAGGTACGAGAACTTGTCACCCAAGCCATGGGGATGATCACTCTGATCGCAGCGGCAGATGCACTCTCGCGTTTCTGGCGGAGTGACTTCCAGGAGTCTTTCTCCGATGGAGTACCCATCCTCATCATTCTTTTCTCATTGGCGGCTGGGGCATTGCTGGGTAGTGCCCTTCGGATCGAGGAGCGCATCTCAGATTTCGGAGATCGTTTGAAGGAGCGATTTTCCAAGAGTGAGAATCCACGTTTCGTTGAAGGATTTCTTGCTGCCTCCGTCCTCTTCGTGGTTGGTCCTATGGCAATCCTGGGCTCAATCAGCGATGGCATGGGGGAGGGGATTGAGTTGCTCGTGCTGAAAAGCACTCTGGACTTTTTTATAACCATCGCTTTCACAGCCAGTTTCGGATGGAGTGTTGGACTCTCCATCATCCCAGTGGCCATCTATCAACTTTCGTGGACTGCGATCGGCTTCGGTCTTGGTGAGGTTTTGGATGAGAATCAAGTCACTGCACTCACGGTTGTTGGAGGGACGCTCTTGGTGGGGATCTCGATCTACACTCTTGGAATCAAGCGAATAGCTATTGGAAATTTGCTGCCGGCGTTGGCGATTGCTCCAATCGCCGTGGGACTTCTCTCTTAGATGGTTGCATAGCCGCCAGGACTATCGGTTTCGCCAGCAGACTGGAAAGGCAGAGTTTCTCGATTCATAGTGTGCGCGCCATTTCCCTGCGTCACCCGTCGCATGTGGTGTCGTCGACAGAGGACTTCATATGCAACAAGAGAGGCACCCGCAGATGAACTTGTGTCTCCCACGACGACCTGATCACCTTCGGTGACCATCTCGCCGTTGACCGTTCGGGCATTGTGCGTGGCTCGTTCGCCACACCAGCAAAGCGCTTCCACCTGAAGCGTCTGCACACGGTCCGCAAGTTCGACAAGTCGAGCCGATCCCGGAAAGAGTCGAGTACGGAAATCAGTGAGAATTCCGAAGGCATAGACGTCGATTCCCAAACCATCTGCGATTCGCGCAAGGCCTTCGATCTGCGATTCCGAGTAGAACTGCGCTTCATCGCAAATCACATAGTCGATGCGCTCCCCGATGGAGAGTTTGTCAACCACAAATCTATGGATATCAAAGTGGGGCGACACCTCAATGGCTTCCGAACGTAATCCCAAACGTGATGAGATGGTGCCGGATCCGGCACGGTCTTGAGAGGTGAAGATCAGTCCGGTGCGGCCTCGACTGCGATGGTTGTGAGCAGTTTGGAGCGCAAGCGTCGACTTTCCAGAATCCATCGTCCCGCAGTAGTAAATCAGTTCAGCCACTTAGCACTCCTCTTTTGGCCGCAAATGGAAGATAAAGCGAGATCATTGCACCAAGAGTGAATGAATCGGAAGATTGACGTCCCTTCCGGAAAGTCTTTGCCGACCACCCAGCGCTCCAAGTTCCAGGAGACATGCGAATCCCGCTGCTTTTGCTTCCGCCAAATCAATCAGTTCAATGCTGGCAGCAGCTGTACCCCCGGTAGCAAGGACATCATCGATGACTCCTACTCTCATTCCGGGGTGGATCAGATGTTTGTGAACCTGCAGTTCGTCTTCACCATATTCAAGTGAGTACCGAATCGAATGGACAGGTCGTGGTGATTTTCCGGGCTTGCGCAAGGGGATGAATCCGACCCCGAGATGTGAAGCGACCGCAGCTCCCAAGATGAAACCACGTGCCTCAATTCCGGCGATCGCATCACTCTCATGCCCTCTGAAAAAATCTGCCAGGCGTTCTATCGCATAGGCGAGCGCTTCCCCATGAGCCAGGAGTGGAGTGATGTCCTTGAAAAGGATCCCAGGTTTTGGGTAATCCGGCACGGCTGCTATGAACGATCCCAGATCGATTTCAGCGCCTTGCGATGTCCGCAGAGTGGATTCTGTCGGCGAGGTTTCTCGGGGAGTGGTCATCACTCTCACCTCCCGGCAATCATGAAACTAAGCGTGTCCGAACGGGGACTTGAACCCCGAAGCCCTTATCGGGCACTAGCACCTCAAGCTAGCGCGTCTGCCAATTCCGCCACCCGGACGCAAGGGCGCACTCTATCACCGCGCCGGAATACCCTTCACCCATGAACCTCACGCACGAAGAGATGGAAGAGCTGCAGAGCGAGACGGTGCGGATCTGTCAGGAATTGATCCGCATCCCTAGCGTCAATTTTGGTGAAGGTAAAGGCGACGAGAAGGCAATCGCAGAGTACGTCGCATCGCTTCTGGCCGAAGTCGGTATCCAGAATGAGATCATCGAGACCGCACCAAATCGCCTCAATGTCGTCGGCCGGATCAAAGGAAAAGATGCCTCTCGCCCCGGACTCGTACTTCACGGACACATCGATGTAGTGCCAGCAAATGCTGATGATTGGAGTGTCGACCCGTTTGGGGGAGTCATCAAGGACGGATGCGTCTGGGGTCGTGGTGCGGTCGACATGAAGAACATGGACGCGATGATTCTTGCGATCGTCCGTCTATGGGCACGTTCGGGATACCAACCGCAACGCGACATTGTTTTGGCCTTCTTCGCGGATGAAGAAGCAGGTTCAATCTTCGGTAGTCGTTGGTTGGTAAAGAATCGTCCAGAACTTTTCGAAGGTTGCTCAGAGGCTGTCTCGGAAGTAGGTGGGTTCTCACTTACCTTGCCGAATGGGAAGAGGCTCTATCTGATTGAGAGTGCCGAGAAAGGCATTCACTGGATGAAGCTCAATGCTCATGGCACCGCGAGTCATGGTTCCATGATCACTACCGATAACGCTGTGGTAAAGCTTTCCGAAGCGATCTCGAGGATAGGTAGCTTCGCATGGCCGGAGCGCGCCACTCGGACGGCGACGATCTTGATGCAGAATGTCGCCGAAGCCATGGGAGAGCCTTTCGATCCCAAGAACCTGCGAAGTTATCTCAAGTATTTCGGCGGCATGGCGAAGATGATCGGTGCCACGTTGCAGAACACCGCCAATCCTTCAATGCTGGAGGCTGGCTATAAGACCAATGTCGTACCCCAGAGTGCATCTGCCGTCGTAGATGGACGCTTCTTGCCTGAATTCGAAGATGAGATGACTGAGACGATGAAGTCTCTGGTCGGTCCGGATGTAGAGATCGAGATGTTGGTCCGAGACAAAGCGCTCGAATTCGATTTCTCGGGTCCACTTGTCGATGCCATGTGCGAAGCGATACGAGTTGAGGATCCTGAAGGGGTTCCGGTTCCGTATCTGATGAGTGGTGGAACCGACAACAAGGCGCTCTCGGACATCGGCATAACCGGTTTCGGCTTTAGCCCTCTCAAGATTCCAGCAGATATGGACTTCATGTCACTCTTCCATGGGATCGACGAGAGGGTTCCAATCGACGGTTTGCACTTCGGGGTTCGCGCGCTCCACCATTTCCTGAAGAACGCTTAGGCCGCAGCTCTCTCTTTTGTCGCTACTCCTGGGGAGGATTTTTAGAAACCTCATCGAGCGCCTGTAACACCTGAGAAGGGATTTCAACTTCTTCGCTTCGTAGGATTCCCTTGAGCTGGGCACCGGTTCGTGCGCCGATGATTGCTGACGAAACCCCAGCCCTATCCCGAATCCACGCGATAGCAACCTCAAGTGGCGAGAGAGCGAGCGCTTCGGCTGCGACTATGACCGCTTGAGTGATGGTCCGAGCTCGCTTGTTGAGATACGGAGCGATGAAAGAAGCAAAGTGCTGTGAGGCGCCTCGCGAGTCGATTGGCATTCCGTCTTGATACTTACCAGTCAGCACACCACGGCCAAGTGGTGACCAGGCGAGGAAGCCAACGCCCAACTCTTGAGCGGCGGGTAGCACCTCTTCTTCGACTTTTCGATTGAGCAAGGAATACTCATTTTGGAGTGATGCGATTGCGACCTTACCAAGGAATGGATTCTGAATCGTGATAGCTCGTGCACTCTGCCAACCATTGAAGTTGGAGACTCCAACGTAGCGAACTCGTCCTGACGCCACTGCATAATCGAGCGCAGAGAGCGTCTCTTCAAGTCGAACATCAGGATCAAAGGTGTGTACTTGCCAGAGGTCGAGGTTATCCACCCCAAGTCGTGCAATGGATCGATCTAGATCAGCTAACAGTGATGACCGAGAGTTACTGACTTTGCGTTCACCATCTTTGAATGAGATTCCTGCTTTACTGGCAAGAACTACTTCCTCGCGAGCGACCAGGGTTCCAAGAAAGCCGCCGATGACACGCTCGCTATCACCGTCACCATAGACCGCTGCGGTATCAAGAAGGTTGCCACCAGCGTCCAAAAAGGCACGGAGCTGATTGGCGGCCTCATGTTCATCGGTATCGCGGCCCCACGTCATGGTGCCAAGACCGAGCCTGCTAACGCGCAAGCCGCTGGTGCCAAGTGTTCGAGTGAGCATCGGCGTAAGGCTATGGTCACACTCTGCTCAGATCGAACTCCGACACAACACAGCCTTCGTTGCCAAAGTACCCTTCTCGGATGAAGACGAAGGTGTCCGGGAAGAGCATTCTCATCGTTCGTCATGCCGAATCGGTTGCGAATGTGAAGGGGGTCCTAGCGGGTCGCATAGACCCCACTCCGCTCACCGAGTCGGGTCGTATTGCCGCAAGAGCGCTCTCCGCTGTTGTTGAGGAGTTCAAACCCGAACTGGCGCTCATCTCCCCGTTACTACGGTGTCGGCAGACGGCAGAGCTCGCCTCAAAGGTCGAAGCCCGGATCGATGAGCGATTGATCGAAATGGATTATGGCTCATGGAGTGGCAAGTCTCTGAAGACCCTTTCGAGGCGGAAGGAGTGGAAAGAAATCCAGAGTGACCCCGCCAATTTCACCTTTCCAAAAGGGGAGAGTTTTCGCGCGGCTTCGGATCGCATCTTGGAAATGCTTTCCGAGATTCAAGGCAACCGAGAGAGTCGGATTCTTCTCGTCTCTCATGGGGACATTTGTCGCATCCTGATCAATTTCCTGTTAGGCAGAACCCTCAATGATTTTCAAAGGATCCTCATCGAACCGGGTTCTCACTCGTTGTTGATCACGGAGGGAGAGCTGTCCGAGGGGCGCCTTGCAACGCTCGCCTATCTCAATCGTCTTCCTCGCTCCCGTCCTTCCAAGAGCATCAAACGTTACCAAGTAGGAGGAGAGTGATGGATTACTCCTTTGAATCCGTAACGCGTTTCATCATCGGCACCGTGGGACTTCCGGGAGAACGTGAGTTTTACTTGCAGGTTTCGAGCCACGAGACAACAGCGAGCTTCGCATTGGAAAAGGGCCAAGCGATTGCACTTGTTGAAAGATTGCAGGAGTTGTTACTTGAACTTCGCAGGCGTGACTCGTCCCGTTATCAGGCGATCTTTGAGGCTATAAGTTCAGACGATGGGGCACTCTCAACGCCCGTGGAATCCGAATTCTCCCTAGGTGAGATGAGCCTCACCTGGTTGGATGAATCAGAGCGGGTCCTTTTCGAGGCCGATGGAGTTCAAAAACAGGAAGACGAGTCTCTTCGAGTTCTTATCTCGCTCGGACAGGCTGCCGAGTTCATTAGGCGAAGTGAACGCGTGATCAGTGCGGGACGCGCCCCTTGTCCCTTCTGCGGCCTGCCTCTCAATCTTGATGGACATCTTTGCCCGCGTGCGAATGGTTATCGGAGATGAGTTCCGGAGAGGCAGATAGGGAGTTTGATAGTGAAACAGATCAGTCCCAGCTTCTTTGCACCGGAGAGATCGTTGTTACACATCGACTTGTGGACGCTTCCAACGCAACTCTCTTTGGAAAGATCGAGGGGTTAGGAGAGGTCATATATAAACCCGTTGCGGGAGAGCGACCGCTTTGGGATTTTCCTCATGGAACCTTGGCCGATAGGGAAGTGGCAGCGTACAAAGTCAGTGAGATGCTTGGATTCAAACTGGTGCCTCAGACGGTGTTGCGTGAAGGCCCCTTCGGACTCGGAATGGTCCAACGATGGATCGATACAGATGACGATGTGGACATCATTGCCTTTGGACAAGGGAACGACCAGCAACTCCGTTCGATGGCCCTCTTTGATTCGATCATCAACAACACTGATCGAAAGTTCGGACATCTTCTGATGGATAGAAGCGGTCGCCTCTTTGGTTGCGATCATGGTGTCACTTTCCATGAGGAAGACAAACTACGAACCGTTCTTTGGCAGTTTGCGGGAAATTCGTTCAATGGTGAAGAGGCGCTTCTGCTTCGACGAACTTCAGAAAGAGAGGGGGAGATTCGTACAAAGTTGCAGTCTCATCTCCATGAAGGTGAGATTGACGCCGTTTTCACACGCGTTCGAGCGCTTCTTCAAAGTGGTCAATTTCCATTTCCTAACGATGAATGGCCTTCCGTTCCTTGGCCACCAGTTTGACTTCGGTGATCGGGGCAACCTCTAGACTCCTCCCATGAACGCATGGCCATCACCATTTAGGCCGTCTTTCAACGTCTCGGCACCTTTTCCGAAGCTCACACTCTTTGATTCGTTCAAAGGGAAGAAGGTGGAGGTACCGCTCGCATCTCCAATAACCATCTATGTATGCGGAATAACACCGTATGACGCGACCCATATCGGTCACGCATCAACCTATCTCACCTTTGACCTCGTTCACCGATATTTGCTTGCTGCCGGGCATCAGGTTCGTTTCCTCGAGAATGTGACTGACGTCGACGATCCACTCTTCGAGAGGGCGCGGCGTGATGGCGCAGATTGGAAACTCCTAGTCGCTGATCAACTCCGTCTATTCACTTCAGACATGACAAATCTTCGAGTGCTTTCGCCAATAGAACTCTTATCGGTGACCGAGGCTATGGCAGAGATCATCGACTTCATCGCGGACCTCGTGGCCAAAGGTCTCACGTATAGCGTCGGGAATGAGTTGTACTTGGATTCAAAGCAGGTGACGGATTTCCATGATCTTCCGTTTTCGATGGAGAACGCGCTGACGACTTTCAAAGAGAGAGGCGGGGATCCAGATCGCGAAGGAAAGCGTCATCCTCTCGACCCCGTTCTTTGGCGGCCAAGCGCTGAAGATGAGCCCTCGTGGACCACGTCCTTTGGCGAAGGTCGTCCCGGATGGCACGTTGAATGCAACGCAATAGGTAGGAAGATCGTGAATGGTTCCTCTCGACAATCGCTTTCAATTCAGGGTGGTGGCGCAGACTTGATCTTTCCGCATCACTATATGACTGATCTTCAGTCGCGCGCGCGATACGGAGACGCTTTCTCCCAGATATACGCCCACGCGGGCATGATCAAGTATCAGGGCGAGAAGATGTCGAAGAGCCTTGGCAACCTCGTCTTCGTATCGAAACTCGTGGAATCGGGTGTCCCTCCTATGGCAATCAGGATTGCTCTCATCTCCGGTCATTATCGGGAGGAACGAGAATGGACCGCTGACCTCTTGGCGGAGGGGCAATCGCTGCTCACTGACCTTCTCGCAGTTCTTTCACGAGAGACGGTTCCAGATTACGATTTCTTGATCTCAGAAATCATCGCAGCGTTGGCAGATGATCTTGATACTCCCCGCGTCTTTACGTTGCTAAGGGGATATGTTCGAGAAAGCGACAAAGAGTCGATCACCAGTAGGAGTCCGGGTGATCTCTCTCGTTTCCTGGACGCAGTTTTGGGAATCACTCTCTAGCTATTCTCTTGCCGGCGAAGGAAGCGCTCGACCTCCTTCGCGATCGAATCGGCGGTTGCTTCACGAATCTCGTCGTCGTCCTTGTTGCGTTCCAATTCCTTTACGTATTCACCGACCTCGCTGTCCTCGGCCGCCATCCGATCAACCGTCGACTCCCAAGCTCGGGCGCGATCGCGCAAATCACCTTGCGGAAAAGAGAACCCCAAGTACTCTTCCAACGCTTCCAGAAGAGCGAGGGAGGCCTTTGGTGAAGGCGTGGTCGAGACGTAGTGAGGAACTGCGGCCCAGAAGGAGACAGCATCGATCTCACGTCGCCTGGACTCGTCTCCAATGACTCCAAGGATCCCGGTGATCCCTTCGTAGTTGGAGGGATCAACTTCGAGGGAATTCGCTAGCGCTGGACTAGCAGCTGTAGCGCTAATGGCGATCGGTCGGGAGTGCGGAACGTCCGCAAGTAGACCACCAAGCATCACGAGTAGGTCAACCTCGTAGTCATCGGCAATATCGAGAAGCTCTGACGCGAAGCTCTTCCAGCGCATAGATGGTTCCGCACCAAGCACGAGGATCACATCTCGGTTGCTGTCGACGTTGGTTGCGTGAAAAACCTTCGTACTTGGCCAAACGATCTCTCTAGACCCCGTCTCGTCAAGACGAATGGCGGGTCGATTGACTTGAAAATCATAGAAATCCTCGGGATCGAACTCCGCGACCACCGAACTCTCCCAGTGCTCGAGAAGATGAGATATCAGGTGAGAGGCGGACTCACCTGCATCATTCCAACCCGTGAAGGCGACCAGCATCACCGTGGTCTTCTTAGCATCACTCATAGGCACCGCTTTACTTTACGATAACCTTTGGCTGATGAGCGCGCTGAAATCGGTCAAGATGCCTTCTCCGCTCCCTGGGCGAACTGCCAACACGCTCCGCCTTGCTTTGGATGAGCGCACCATCATCGCCGACGGTGCTATGGGCACGATGATCCAATCAGCCAATCCGTCACTCACAGATTTCGAGGGTCATGAGGGCTGTAATGAAGTTCTCAATCGAACGCGGCCGGACCTGATTGCTGATATTCACGCCAAGTACTTTGACTCGGGTGTCGATGCGGTTGAGACCAACACCTTCGGGGCCAATTTTGCCAATTTGAGCGAGTACGGCATCGAGGACCAGATCTATGAACTCTCGCTCCTTGGTGCTCGCATCGCACGAGATGTTGCAGACCAAATCGGTAGGGCTACAGGAAAAGAGCGTTGGGTTCTGGGCTCAGTTGGGCCTGGGACCAAGCTGCCCACACTGGGTCATATCGAATACGGCCAACTGCGCGATTCTTATGCCGAGAATGTACGTGGCCTCATCGACGGTGGCGCGGACGGAATCATCGTTGAAACCACACAAGATCTGCTTCAACTCAAGGCTGCAGTAAATGGAGCGCGATCTGCGATTCAGAATTCAGAGAAGGACGTCGTACTGATCGCACAAATTACCGTTGAGGCGACGGGCACCATGCTCCTCGGAAGTGAAACGTTGGCCGCGCTCAATGCCCTCTCATCGTTGGGCGTCGATCTCATTGGGATGAATTGTGCGACAGGACCTGCGGAGATGTCGGAGCATCTGCGTCAGATGAGCGTGACTGCGAACGTACCCCTCTCCTGTATGCCCAATGCTGGTCTCCCCGTACTAGGTGGAGATGGTCCGCGATACGACTTGGGTCCTTCGGAACTGGCAAGCTCCCTTCGACGATTCGCCGACGAGTATGGAGTGAGGCTCCTTGGTGGATGTTGTGGAACTACCCCTGAACATCTGAAGGCAGTCGTGGACGCCTTGGCCGACTTCACCCTCCGGGAGAGAGAGGTGGTGGGCGACTCTGGTGCAAGTTCGATCTATCAGTTCGTTCCATTCCGGCAGGAGCGGACCTATCTCTCCATCGGAGAACGTACCAACGCGAATGGTTCTAGGGCTTTTCGCGATGCTCTTCTTGCTGAGAATTGGCAAGCCTGTCTCGAGATAGCTAAGGATCAAGTGAGCGAGGGGGCGCACATGATCGACCTATCAGTCGATTATGTAGGACGCGATGGTGCGAAAGACATGAGCGAACTAGCCTCACGTTTCGCTACTGCGATCACCTTGCCGATTGTTCTTGATTCGACGGAGCCAAACGTCCTCAAAGCGGGATTGGAGAAACTCGGTGGTCGTTGTGTCATAAATTCCGTCAATTATGAGGATGGCAACGGCGAAGGATCTCGATTTGCCAAGATCATGCCACTGGTGCGAGAGCACGGCGCGGCAGTCATAGGTCTGACGATCGATGAAGATGGACAAGCCCGTGATGCCGAATGGAAGGTCAAAGTTGCTAAACGTCTCATCACCGAGTTGACCTCGCAGTGGGGGATGAAGACCAGTGACATCATGATTGATTGCCTCACTTTCCCGATTGCTACGGGACAAGAGGAGACACGCAAAGACGGGATAGCGACCCTCGATGCGATAAAGAGTTTGAGGCAGATATACCCAGATCTACAGATGGTCCTGGGGGTGAGTAACGTGTCCTTCGGTCTCAATCCTGCAGCCAGAGTGGTTCTGAATTCTGTCTTTCTTCATGAAGCAGTTGCTGCCGGACTCACCGCAGCCATCGTTCATCCTTCAAAGATTGAGCCACTTCATAGGATCGATGAGCGCGCGAAGGAGGTGGCGCTAGATCTCATCTATGACCGTCGCCGATTCGACGGTGATACATGTACCTATGATCCACTTGTCGAATTCCTCCAGATTTTCGAAGGGGTTGAGCTGGTATCGAATCGTGTGAGCAAGCTTGAACGGCTTTATGAACTTCCACTGGAGGAGAGACTCAAGACCAGGATCATTGATGGCGAGAGGACACGCCTCGACGAAGACTTGCAACTCGCCATGAACTCTGGAATTGCCCCCCTTGCGATCATCAACGACCACCTCCTCGAAGGCATGAGAATTGTCGGTGAACTCTTTGGTAAAGGCGAGATGCAGTTGCCATTCGTTCTTCAATCCGCTGAGGTCATGAAGAGTGCTGTTGCCTATCTGGAACCGTTCATGGAGCGGAGTGAGGCAAGCGATCGCGGTTCAATTCTGCTTGCTACGGTCAAAGGAGATGTTCACGACATCGGAAAGAATCTAGTTGACATCATCCTTTCGAACAACGGTTTCAGAACCGTCAACATCGGCATCAAACAGACTATCAATCAGATCATTGATGCAGCTGAGTCTTCGGCGGTGGATGTCATCGGGATGAGCGGTCTTCTGGTGAAGTCAACGGTCATCATGAGGGAGAACCTCCAAGAGTTGACGACGAGGGGCTTGGCCGACAAGTGGCCCATCATCCTCGGTGGGGCTGCTCTTACGCGTTCCTACGTCGAGCAAGATCTTGCAGATGAGTTCACAGGAGTCGTTCGCTATGCACGTGATGCTTTCGAGGGTCTGGATTTGATGAATACATTGATGGCTATCAAGCAAGGGGATAAGAGCGTTGCGCTTCCTCCATTGAAGCGCAGAGTGACACCCCGGGCCACCAATAGGGGCGATTCCGTCTTTGAAGGCAGAAGTGATGTTGCCCGAGATGTGTCAGTTCCGGCAGCTCCGTTCTTCGGTAGTCGCACAGTGAAGGGCCTTTCTGTAACCGACTATCTCTCCTTGCTCGATGAACGTGCACTTTTCGTCGGACAGTGGGGGTTGGACGGATCCCGAGGGCGATTCGAGGAGATGGCATCCTCCGAGGGTCGGCCTAGATTGCGATCTCTCCTCAACGACGCTCAGAGCGAGAAGTGGCTGGAGGCCGGGGTCGTCTACGGATACTTCCCCTGTTTCAGCGAGGGAAGAGATCTAGTCATTGTTGATCATGAGGATCTGAGCGCAGGCAAGGAGAGAATGCGATTCTCTTTTCCTCGACAATCTCGCGATCGCCACCTCTGTATCAGTGACTTCTTCAGAGATCGGGAAGAGTCGGAATCGAAAGGTTTCGATGTCGTGGCTTTCCACGTCGTGACCATGGGTAATGCTGTCTCCCGAGCGACAGCGAAGCTATTCGAGGAGAATAGATATCGGGAATATCTCGAACTCCATGGGATGTCCGTTCAGTTGACCGAGGCCTTGGCGGAGTATTGGCATAAGCGAATTAGAGAAGAGTTATCGATCGTGGTTGATGATTCTGTGGACGTGCAATCCATCTTGGATCAGGGTTATCGCGGTTCTCGGTACAGCTTCGGTTATCCGGCTTGCCCAGATCTCTCGCAGCAAGCAATGATCATGGAACTTCTCGATGTGGAATCCATAGGAGTTTCACTCTCGGAAGAATTCCAGCTTCATCCCGAACAGAGCACCTCTGCGATCATCGTTCATCATCCAGAAGCGAAGTACTTCAATGCGAATTAGCAGGATGAGGGGTGGGATGGCCACAGGAGTTACCTTGAAGGCTCTTCTTTGGGATATGGATGGCACGCTGGTTGACACGGAGCCTCTTTGGGTTGAATGTGAGAGGGACCTCATGGCCGGGTTCGGTTACGAGTGGAGTGAAGAGGATGCGCTCCACTGCATCGGTGGGCCCATGGAGAGAGTTGAGATCTATCTGAAAGAAAAGAGCAGAAGCAACCATCAAGCCTCGTGGTTCGGCCATACCCTTATCGAGATGATGTTGGACCGACTTTCCAAAGGAGCGCCGCTAAAGCCTGGTGCATATGAGCTTTTCACAGCGGCAAGAGCGGCTGGCCTTCAGATGGCACTTGTAAGCGCAAGTAGACGCACCGTCGTAGATGCGGTTCTTTTATCGTTGCCCTTCCAGTTCGACTACTCCATCTCGGCGTCGGAAGTGGTCAGATCGAAGCCAGATCCAGAGGGTTATCTGACCGCGGCAGAACGACTCTCGACCGAAATCGCCTCTTGTGTCGTTATCGAGGACTCCAGGGTGGGTATAGCGTCGGGTCTCGCAAGCGGTGCGATGGTCATCGGGGTAACGAGCGAAATCTTTGATCATGAGAACTTTCATAGAGTCAATGATTTGAAGTCCCTTGATTTCGTCAAACTACGGTCACATCACAGTGATTGGATGGATCGGGTCGCCAGGAGGGAACCTTCGTGAATGGGGATGGGTTCGTCGAAGGAGATCGCATTCGGTTGGAAGATGAAAAGGGCCGCATGGTCTCTTTCACGCTAAAGCCTGGAGCCACCTTTCATACGCATAAAGGTTGGATCCTGCATGACGACCTTTTGGGTAAGCCTGAGGGTTCGATCATTGAAACCAATTCGGGAATGAAGTATCAGGCTTTCACTCCTCTCTATCCCGATTTTGCGCTTGGAATGCCACGAGGGGCCACGATCATCTATCCGAAGGATTCTGCCCTCATCATCGGCTATGGCGATATACGGAGCGGCCAGAAGATCATTGAAGCTGGTGCGGGCAGTGGCGCGCTTTCTATTGCGTTATTGAAGACATTAGCTGGCAGAGGAGAGCTGATTTCATTTGAAGGAAGGGATGATTTCGCCGAGATTGCCCAGAACAATGTGGAAGTCTTCTTCGGCCGTGTTCCCGAATCATGGGAGTTGAGAAGGATGAGGCTCGAGAATGCCGAGGGAGAGGATCTGGCTGGAAGTGATCGATTCATACTTGACATGCTTGCCCCTTGGGATCATGTTCAACAAGCAGCCGAAGCTCTGAAACCAGGTGGGGTCCTCATCGTCTATGTCGCAACAACGACACAACTTTCACGCGTGGCCGAGGCAATCAAGAGCGATGGTCGTTTTACTGAACCGGAGAGCTTTGAGACGCTATTGCGCAATTGGCATCATGAGGGCCTCGCAGTAAGACCTGTTCATTCGATGAACGCCCATACTGGTTTTCTCACATTTGCAAGGAGGAATGCAGGTTCCCAACTTGCTCGTAGAAGAAGACCTGCGAAGGGGGCCTATAGCGAGGAGCAGGATTCCTAAGAGACTTCGATGATGTCAACGACGAAGATCAAGGTTTCGTTTGGTCCAATGGGTCCGGCGCCATTTGCGCCATAACCGAGATCAGGTGGAATCACGAGAAGACGGCGTCCACCTTCTTTGGCGCCCACAAGTCCCTGCTGCCATCCCAGGATCACGCCAGAAAGAGGGAAAGTTGCCGGCGCAGAGGAGAAACTAGATTCGATCGAGGCTTTATCCGACCAGGTCACAAGGGAGTAGTTGACCGTCAAAGTGGATGTCGCTTCCACTGTCGCACCAGTTCCGACTGTGAGGTCAATTGATTCGAGAGTGCTTGGCGGATCTAGATCTGGCACTGTGATGATCGGCGCTTCGCCATATGCACCCGAGACACTTGGCAAACTCTGATTGCTGGAATCCGACATCTCTTCCCCTTGACTTGAGCAGCCCGCAATGAGCAGGACGCTGGCTAGAACCGCGGTGAACTTGATCAGCATTGAGCCTGACTGACGCTTCATCATGCCTCGATAGTAACAGTAACGGTGGCACTATCTTTGTCCCATGGTTGCCAACGCCGGAGGCACTGATGCGAAGATGGAGAGGCTCCTTAATCTCGTCATCGCGCTACTTGGGACCAAGAAATTCCTGACCAAGGCGCAGATTATCTCGCTCCTCCCAGGTTATGAGGGCGCCTCTGAAGCGCAGGATCGAATGTTCGAGCGCGACAAAGATGATTTGCGAAAGATCGGTATCGAGATCGAGGTCAAGCAGCTTGATCCACTCTTCGATGATGAAGTTGGCTACCGAATAAAGCGGGACCAATACCAGATCCAATTTCCAGAGTTGACTCCGGAGGAGGGACTTTTGGCCTCTGCCGCCCTCACTCTTGTCTCGACATTACGTGCCGAGGTGGATTTTGCACCCGCCTATCTCAAGGTGAGTGCACTCATTCCGGCGGGCCCTAACCCCATGGATCGCATCGTCACTTCCTTGAGCGAAACACAGGTACTCAAAACGCCTGCCTTCTCAAAACTCTTATCCGCGATTCGCGAGAAGGCGCTGGTTTCTTTCGACTATGTCCGCGATTCAGATTCCGTTCTCACGCGAAGAAACGTCGATCCACGACAATTGCTTCTCAAAGACGAGGAATGGGTGCTTCGCGGATGGGATCTCGATAGAAGTGCATTCCGTTCGTTTATTGTCGAGAACATAACGAGCGAAGTGACAACCGGTGACACTTTCAGGGCCGAAAGAGTTGAAGAGGTCTTTCCTGACGAAGGAAAAGACGATGCAAAGGTCGAGATTGAGACCATAGCCCCAGCTGATCTCGAATCTCACCTTCTCTCCGAAGGTGGTCGAATTCTCGAGTCTGACGGATCGTTCATCAAGGTTCGCTTTCGAACCTACAATCAAGATCGACTCCTGAGATTACTGATTGCACTCGATCCTGCTATCACGGTCTCGGGACCATCGGAATCTGCAATTGCCTGGGACGCAATGAAGAAGAGGTTGCGTGATGCCATCTGAGAGTGCGCTCCAACGAGTTGCAAGGGTTATTGATCTCATCCCATTCCTCCATCATCGTGAAGTGAACTTGAACGATCTTGCGGATCGGCTCGGTATAGACGTAAGAGAGATCGAACGAGATCTTGAGATCGCATTCCTCTGTGGTTTGCCTGGATATACACCTGACCTTCTCATCGATATGTCCATGGAAGATGGTTTTGTCACCGTCAGCGAACCTCAGTCGCTCAACATCGCCCGCCGTCTCACGACAGAAGAGATGGCCTCACTCCAGCTGGGACTTGAACTCATTGATTTGCAATTTGGATCGACTCCCCATTTGAAGATGTTGCTGGAGTCCTTGCGACGAAAGATTGATGCATCCCGTGAAACGCAAGTCGATGTGATCTTTGAGCGTAACCTAGACGAGGATCTTGAAGTGGTTGAAGCTGCCATCCTCAAGCCATCGCGTATCAGATTCGGCTATCTTGATTCGATAGGGAAGATAAGCCAACAAAGGATTGTTTCGCCCTCTAACTTCTTTTGGCGTGGAGGTCGACTTCTCCTCAGAGGGTTCGATCACGAAAAGGAAGGGACGCGAGAGTTCTTCACAGCCCGGATGATGGATGTGCGGCCCGTGGCGGGAGATGTGGTTCGACTCGAAGAGCAATCATCGCGTCCGCACTCGGACCAGTCACAGTCAGCGACCATTTGCTTCAACACTCTTCCTATGTGGTGGAAGCGAAGGAACTCTGCCTTCATTTCCAGCATTGAATTCAATGCGTCTGAAGTGCAAATAGTTCTGCGATATTGGAATCAGGAATGGTTGATTCGCGCCTTGCTGCCGGTTCTTGATCTCATCGTGTCCATCGATGCCGATGGTGTCACCTCAGATGATCTCCGAACCCGATTCCTCAGTCATTTCTCGGGGTTTGACGCTACCGAATGAGCTAATCGTGTGGCTGATATGATCGCGCTGTCAGCGACGGACGGTCCGAACTGATTGTTTTCCTTTGATTTGGGGGAGAGATGCCATCGCTTCTATTGACGAATGGTCAGACCATCGTCGTTCTTCTGATCCTTGCGCTTGTCCTCTTTGGCGCAAAGAGGCTGCCCGATTCGGCTCGTTCACTTGGTCGATCGATGAGAATCTTCAAGAGTGAAATCAAGGCAATGGAAGTCGACGAGAAGAAGGATGACGAAGGCGAAGCAAAGTCCTAGTCATCGAAGCCACGAAAGGTCTTACTAGAGATGGCGCGTGACCGAGAGGCGCGCATGCCTCTGCTTGAACATCTTGCTGAATTTCGAAAGCGGATGACGAGGGCAGTTCTCTTTATCGGACTCTTCGCTCTGGTTGGTTGGTTCTTCTACGATCCCATTGTCGATCAACTCACATTGCCGATATGTGATCTTGCTGAAAGTCGTCGGACAGGTTCAACTGATTGTGGAAACCTCTTTGTGGGGGGAGTTCTTGGTCCACTGAACTTGAAGATCAAGGTGGCTCTGATCACCGGTGTCATCCTGGCCGCGCCTTTTTGGTTGTATCAATTCTGGGCCTTCATCGCACCTGGTCTCCATAAGCGCGAGAAAAGGTATTCCATTGGTTTCATATCGGTCGCTACGCCATTTTTCGCAATGGGTGTGGCGCTTGGTTACTTCATCCTTCCGCTCGCAGTGAAAGTGCTTTTGGGTTTCACGCCCTCTTCCTTGGAGAACCTAGTTCGCTTTGATGAGTACTTGGATTTTGTTTTGCGACTCATCTTGGTCTTTGGAGTCGCATTCGAACTGCCCGTCATCTTGGTATCCCTCAATCTCATCGGTCTAGTCTCGGGCCGAGCGATGATCAAGCCCTGGCGAGGAGCGGTTTTCGGAATCTTTTTCTTCACCGCGGCACTCACTCCGACGGGTGATCCACTAACTATGGGTGCCCTTGCTTTGCCGTTGACCATTCTCTATTTCGGCGCGTGCGGCCTCTCCATCATCCTTGATCGTAGGAAGACGGATCGGGTGGAAACCGTCGCCGATGAGGACGCTCAGGATATTGAAGCGCCCGCCCCTATCGATGAAGCATGATGAGTCAAGGACATTGGGTTGTCATAGCAAATCCTTCGTCAGGCAAAGGACGTAATCAGATAGTTCGTGACCGTGCGCTCGAAGAATTGAAGACACGGGTCCGAACGGTCGATCTCATAGATCTCGATGACCTTCAGCTGGCTATGGAGAGGTTTGCTTCGACTCTATCAACGGTGAAGCAGATCGATGGAGTCCTCGTCATCGGTGGTGATGGAACTATCCACCACGTGGTGAGGACGATGACTCAGGCCGCTCGGGATATCCCCGTAGCGCTCATCCCTAACGGTAGTGGTAATGACTTTGCCCGTCAGATGGGTCTTTACAGGAAGACCCCTTCTGACCTGATTGAATTCTTCACAACTGATGATCCAACCATGATTGACATCCTTGAGGTTGAAGAGCAAGCAGCGCTTCAGGTCATCAGTACTGGTTTCGATGCAGTCGTTAGTGCACGGGCGCGCAGAATGCCAAGATTCCTTGGTACTACGAGATATGTTCTTGCCCTTTGTCTGCAACTTGCAACGCTAAGTGCGACTCGTTATCACCTCACGGTCAACGGCGTTCAACGTGAAGTCGATGCCACGCTAGTAGCGATTGCGAATGGCAGAAATTACGGTGGTGGAATGCTCATCTCGCCACATTCTGACAATGGTGATGGGGTCTTCGAGGTGGTTATCGTCGGTCCCTTGAGTCGGTTCCGGCTGGTATTTCTCTTTCCACGCATCTTCACTGGTAGCCACATCAAACATGAACTCGTCGAGATCATTCAAACCTCCGATCTTCGGATTGAAGCCGATACGATTGCCGAGGCAGATGGGGAAGCGATGTTCTTAGCTCCCATCAATCTTCGGATAAGTAGGCGATCGTTTCGAACTTGGAGGATGGCATGACGCTATCTCCAGCCGAGAGCTTTCACAGGTCCAAGCAAACCCGTCTCTTTCCGCTTACCGCTGAGTTCCAATCTCGATACGCCTTCGACTTCGATCAATTCCAAGTCGAAGGTTGCCATGCGCTCGAGAGCGGAACTGGTGCTCTTGTGGCGGCTCCTACTGGATCGGGCAAGACCATCGTTGGTGAGTTCGCCATCTACAAAGCCACTAGCGAAGGAAAGAAGTGTTTTTACACGACCCCCATCAAGGCGCTCTCGAATCAAAAGTTCAACGACCTGGTTGCGACTTATGGACCTGAGATGGTCGGATTATTGACAGGTGATACCAGTATCAATTCTGATGCCCAGATCGTCGTCATGACGACTGAAGTGCTCCGAAACATGATCTATGCGCGTTCGTCCAGCCTCGATGAACTCGCATGTGTCGTCATGGACGAAGTGCATTACTTAGCAGACAAGTTCCGTGGGGCCGTCTGGGAGGAGATCTTGATTCATCTTCCTCCAGAAATCACAGTCGTATCACTCTCCGCCACGGTATCCAACGTGGAGGAGTTTGGTGAGTGGCTCGAATCGGTCCGTGGAAGAACCTCGATAGTAGTCAGCGAGGATCGACCCGTCCCTCTCTACCAACACGTACTCGTCGGACATCGTCTCCTCGACCTCTTCGAGTCCACAGGGAAGATAAATCCGGAGCTTTTGCGCGCGGAAAGACGTCAGATGTCACGAACTCAGAAGGGGAGAGAAAGGGAGAGTGTCCACGGTCCGGACAAGAGCGAACTCATCCGAAAGCTTTATCACGAGGGATTCCTGCCTGCCATCTTCTTCATCTTTTCACGTGCTGGGTGTGATGCTTCCGTCGCTCGTTTGCTCCGGGATGGCATAGACCTTACTTCACAGAGCGAAAAAGATGAGATCGCACGAATCGTCTCCATCCGCACGGACCACTTACCTACAGAGGATCTGCACGCACTTGATTTCCAACAGTGGCGTTCGGGTCTAGAACGTGGAATTGCCGCCCACCATGCTGGCATGCTGCCTCTTTTCAAGGAGATCACGGAAACCCTGTTCCAGAGCGGATTGCTTCGAGTGGTTTTTGCCACGGAAACTCTTGCACTAGGCATCAACATGCCCGCGAAGACGGTCGTGCTCGAGAAGCTGATCAAATGGAACGGCGAATCTCATGTGATGATCACGCCAGGTGAGTACACGCAGTTGACTGGTCGAGCTGGAAGACGCGGGATCGATGTCGAAGGCAATTCCATCATCATGTGGTCGCCATCGCTCGATGCAGCGATGGCTGCGTCGCTTGCCGGCAATCGGACCTACCCGTTGAAATCATCGTTCACACCCACATACAATATGAGCGCCAATCTTCTCAATCGCATGACAGTCGAACGAGCAAAAGAGTCCCTTGCGCTCTCTTTTGCGCAGTTTCAAGCCGACAAGTCGCTCTTCAGCATGGAACAACAAGTCGAGAGAAATAGAAGGGCACTTACGACACCCCCTGAACCCTGTCATCTAGGTGATTTCGACCTGTACTTCTCGTTACGCAAGAGGATTCGAGAAGTTGAACGGGAAGAAGTGCGAGAAAAGGGACAAAGGCGCCATAGGGCTCTTGAGGAGCGTGCTGAGCGGGTACGTCTTCTTCGAGTTGAGATGCGCCAGCACCCATGCCACGGCTGTGCCGAACGCGAGACTCATGCGCGAGTTTGGGAGAAGTTCGATCGCCTGCGAGTTGACACGGAGAGTCTCGGCAAGAAGATCGAGCTTCGCCGGAGTGTGATTCCCAGAACCTTCCAACAAGTGACCGATGTACTCAGAGAGCTGGACTATGTTCGGGATGGAACCCTTACTCCTGCGGGTAGGAGGCTCACGCGGATTTTCGCCGAGCGTGACCTTTTGGTTAGCGAGGTGATTCGACGTGGTGTTTTTTCGCAGCTGTCCGCGACCGATGTCACAGCACTTCTCAGCGGTCTCCTCTTCGAGTCTCGAAGCGAGGAGAGGCAGCTCCCAAGGATTCCGAAATCACTGTCAGAAGCCGTGCGAGAGGTTGCAACCATTTGGGGAGAGATCTCAGAACTTGAAGAGGATCATGGTCTCGACACCCAACATGAGCCGGATTTCTCTATGGCATGGAGTATCGGCCGATGGGCCTCCGGTGGAACACTCTCCAAGGTGCTCCGCGAATCTGATGTGACCGCAGGTGATTTTGTACGGCATGTCAAACAGATCATTGACCTGCTAGGACAGTTGATCGAGGCCGATCCCGAGGAAGCGGATAAGTACCGGTCTGCTTTAGCAGGGATCGATCGCGGTGTCATTCGTTTGGCGAACGTGAGCTGATGAGACTTCTCGTCGACTCGGCGTCTCTCTGGTATCGAGCGTTCTATGGGATGCCAGAAAGCAGAAGTGCGACTACTGGTTTCCCGAACAATGCCATCAAGGGCTTCTTTGACGGTTTAGCGCGAATAATCACCCGATATCGACCCAAGGAGATTGGGATCTGTCTCGATGACAACTGGCGTCCGCAATGGCGGGTTGATCTCTATCCGGGGTACAAGCTAAACCGGTTGGAGGTTCACGGAGCAGGAGCAGCACAAGGAGAAAGCGAAGAGCCTGAGCCAGACCTGCTTACCCCGCAGATTGCACCCATCATCGAACTTTGTGCGCTTCTTGGTCTTCACCCCATCTCTGTTGAGGATCAAGAGGCTGATGATGTAATCGCCACTCTGGCAGATAGGTCGGAGGAGGCCTCCATTCGAGTGATGACGGGAGATCGAGACCTGTTCCAGTTGATCAGACCAGCTACTGATCTACAGATCATCTATTTGGCAAAGGGGATTTCGCAACACGAACTCGTAGATGCGAGTTACATCTCGACTCGTTATGGAATCCCAGCAGAACGATATGGACTTTTTGCTGCGATACGCGGAGACGCATCCGATGGACTCCCGGGCATCAAAGGAATCGGAGAGAAAGGTGCGGCAGCCATCGTCAATTCATTCGATTCGATGGAAGCAGTCATCGAAGCAGCAAAATCAGAAACGACCCTCCTCTCATCAACCCACCGAAAGCGCATCCTTGCCGACCTCGACTATGCGAATGTGGCAGAACGGCTTGTAGCTTGCCGCACTGATCTTGAGATTTCTCATCAAGACTTGGGAAATTGGAAGGAACGATGTGATCTCATTGAGTTTCGACGGCGCGCGAAGGAATGGGAGTTGGGCAGCACCATAGAACGAATCACTGCTGCACTTGATCTATGAGACATCTCCTTCGATCGTTAGGGGCTTTTCTCTCTGGAGTGATTGCAATTGGAGGGTTTCATCCCTTTGAATTCTGGCTTCTTCCGATTTTGTCGCTAGTGTTGATAATCGTCATAGTTCGAAATCTTCCGGTGAAGCATCGCTTGGTGCTTTGCTATCTCTACGGTCTTGGATTCCTCCTCCCACTCTTGCATTGGAGTTCAACTTATGTCGGTTCTATTCCGTGGTTGATTCTCTGTTTCGGGTTTGCCTTGTTCTACTGCATCCTTGCGGTGGGCATCTCGTCGCATCGAGCCTCTGTGATCATTTTCCCATTTGCCTTTGCTCTCGCTGAAGGTTTGCGGGCGATCACACCCTTTGGGGGTTTTGGTTGGGGAAGGTTTGGCTTCTCTCAATTGCATGGTCCGTTCCAGGAATGGCTCCGGGTTGGGGGAGTGGCCTTGACCGGGATGATCGTTGCCTTTGCGGCTGCATTGCTCGCGAACTTTCGGCGCGAGAGTCTTATGGTGATTCCACTTGGTCTCATTGGCGCTATCGGTATCGTTCCTGTTTCCGCTTCGGCATCTGTGGAAACTTATCGAATCGGACTCATCCAAGGGGGCGTCTCGCAATTGGGGCTTGAGTTCAACGCAACGCCTCGTGATGTCTTTCGTCGGCACTTCGAGGAGACAGATCGATTGCTCGAACGAGTCGATGTTGATTTCGTCCTGTGGCCCGAGAATGCATCGGATATTGACCCATTGCGTGACGAAGCAATTGGGGATGAATTGCGACGTCTGACACGCAAGCACGACGTACCGATGGTCATCGGTGCAGTGACTCAAGGCAGCGATGGACCGGAGAACGTGTCGCTTCTCTTCGATGAGAGGGGAGTGTTGCAGTCGACTTATCAGAAGAGGGATCTTGTTCCGTTTGGTGAATATGTTCCCTTGCGCGGTCTAGCCACCTCGATCTCATCTCTTGCAGCTAGGGTCAAGGATTTCGCCCCAGGATCCGATGTCACGGTGCATGACATTGAGGGCGCCCAGTTCGCACCGTTGATCTGCTATGAGATTCTCGATGATCGAGTAAGTTGGGAGAACCTCGAGGGATCCAACATTGGGGTAG
>CAYORK010000002.1:81144-91043 GCA_964406345.1 uncultured Actinomycetes bacterium
ATTCTCGATGATCGAGTAAGTTGGGAGAACCTCGAGGGATCCAACATTGGGGTAGTTCAGACCAATAACGCAACTTTTGGAACGAGTTGGCAATCGGGTCAGCAATTTCAGATGACCCGAGTCCGAGCATTCGAGTCCCAGATGCCATTCATCGTCGCGGCAACGACAGGGGATACAGCTTTGATTTCCAAAGATGGCGATGTTCGATCACGAATCGAGAAGTTTCAGCAGGGCAGTCTTGTTGTCGAGGTAGCCCCCTCTCTTCCAGCAAGACCCAAAGTCACCCCCGAGGCCATTCTGGCGTCATCTGCTATTGCGCTCGGTCTTGTCGCACTACGTCGATGGCGTATGCGAGGATAAATCCCTGATGAGAATCCTTATCCTGGTGCCGACCTACAACGAGTCGGCAACGATCGTGAAGCTTCTTGATCGCGTAACTGGTGTCCGTGCGGACTTGATCCAAGCTGGCCATGATGTTCGACTTCTTGTCATTGATGACAACTCTCCGGATGGAACGGCTCAACTTGTGGAAGATCAGGGCTTCGACTGGGTTGAAATTCTCAAGCGACCTGGTAAATCTGGTTTGGGCCCTTCCTACATTGCGGGATTTCAATGGGGTCTTGAGCGCAACTTTCAACTGATGGTAGAGATGGATGCAGATTTGAGCCATCAACCAGAGGCCCTGCCAGCTCTCATTGCCCCAGTTGTTGAGGGCGTCGCAGATCTGACGATAGGAACGCGCTGGATGCCTGGCGGAAAGGTCATCAATTGGCCTATCTCACGACAGCTGATCTCACGCGCTGGAACTAGTTATGCCCGGTTGGCCCTGGGTCTCAACCTGCGAGATGTCACAAGTGGATTTCGAGCATTCCATGGTCGTGTCATTGAAACGATTGATCTCAATGAAATCGAATCGCAAGGTTACGGGTTCCAAATCGAGATGGTCCTTGAAACTCTACGAACAGGATTCACTATCCGCGAAGTTCCGATTACCTTTGTCGAACGAGAAGGCGGCGTCTCGAAGATGAGCAAGAGGATCGTCCTTGAAGCCTTATGGAAGGTCAGCATCTGGGGCCTGCGGCGCGTCATCTACCGCCGATAATATATATTATGTAAACTAAGAAGAAACCCGGTTGATCGCTAGCGCCTCCACCGGTTCACAGGCGCAAACCAGGTTTCGATCACCGTATGCCCCATCGATACGCCCAACGGTCGGCCAATACTTCGCACGGCGCTGTAAACCAGATTCGATGCCAGCCGGATTCACCGCCTCATCGCGGGAATATGGCCGGCTCCACGCATCGGAGGTGATTGTGGCAAGGGTATGAGGAGCGTTTCGCAAGGGGCTTTCTTCGAGCGAATAGAGCCCCTGTTCGACTTTGTCGATCTCAGCTCGAATCGAGATCATGGCAGAAATGAATCTGTCAATCTCGTGGATGTCTTCGCTCTCCGTGGGTTCAATCATCAGCGTTCCCGCGACAGGGAAGCTCATCGTTGGCGCATGGAAGCCATAGTCCATCAAGCGCTTTGCGATGTCGTCAACGCTGACTCCGGTTCTCTTCGTTATCTCCCGGATGTCGATGATGCACTCATGTGCGATGAAACCACTCTCTCCCCGGTAGAGAACGGGGAAGTACGAATCGAGACGTTTAGCTATGTAATTTGCGCTAAGGATGGCAACTTCGGTCGCCTTTTGAAGCCCCTCTCCCCCCATCGCTCTGATGTAGGCCCAGGAAATCGGCAAGATGCCCGCTGAACCAAACGGTGCACCGCTGATCGGTCCCGGACCTGTAGTTGGTCCAGCAGTTGGATCGAGCGGGTGATTAGGTAAGAAGGGCTCAAGGTGCTTTCGAGCAATCACGGGACCAACACCGGGGCCTCCCCCGCCATGAGGGATACAGAAGGTTTTGTGGAGATTGAGATGGGAAACATCTGCACCAAACTTGCCCGGTTGCGAAAGACCTACGAGTGCGTTGAGGTTTGCTCCATCGACATAAACCTGTCCGCCCGCATCGTGGACTTTGCGACAAATTTCAGTGATGGCCGATTCAAAGACACCATGCGTCGAAGGGTATGTCACCATCAACGCGGCTAGACGGTCCCTATACGTTGCTATTGCATCATCCAGATGAGCGATCGAAACGTTTCCGGCCTCGTCGCAATCAATGACGACAACTTGCATGCCTGCCATCACGGCAGATGCTGCGTTGGTTCCATGGGCGCTGGAAGGGATCAAACAGATATCCCGATGATGGTCTCCTCGGGACTCGTGATAACCCTTGATTGCGAGAAGGCCCGCGAACTCTCCCTGTGAGCCAGCATTGGGCTGTAGCGATACCGCGTCGTAGCCGGTGATCTTGACCAACCATTCAGAGAGCTCTGAGATCAACTTCCTCATTCCAATCGACTGGTCAGTCGGCGCGAAGGGGTGAAGGGACGCGAACTCTGGCCAGGTCACTGACTCCATCTCCATCGCCGCATTCAGCTTCATCGTGCAAGAGCCAAGCGGAATCATGGTTCGATCAAGAGCCAAGTCTCGATCAGACAAAGAGCGCAGATAACGCATCATCGCAGTCTCGGAGTGATATGTGTTGAAGATCGGATGAGTGAGAAACGAAGTGCTTCGGCCCGTCGCTTCTGGAGCGCGATTCAGATCAGGCGACGACTTTGGAAACTCGAATATCTCCAGGAGAGTGAGCAACACGTTTTCGTTGCATGTTTCGTCAAAGGAGACACCCACTTCTCCGGCCTTCATCCTGAGATTTATTCCATGCCCAAGAGCCCGTTCGACAAACTCCGCCGCGCGGTCAGTCTTGATTGATACGGTATCGAAGGACTTTCCTTCTCTCACCGTGAGTCCGTTTGAACGAGCGATCTCTTTGAACGCGATTGTTAGCTGGTGAACTCGCTCAGCGATGGCACGGAGACCTTTTGGGCCGTGGTAAGCGGCATACATCGCGGCGATGTTTGCGAGAAGAACCTGCGCAGTACAGATATTGCTTGTCGCCTTGTCACGACGGATGTGCTGTTCGCGAGTCTGCAGGGCAAGACGCAACGCAGGATCTCCGTGGACGTCGACACTCATGCCTACTAAACGTCCAGGCAGTGAGCGTTCCAATCCTTCACGGACTGCAAGAAAACCTGCATGAGGCCCACCGAATCCCATCGGGACTCCAAACCGCTGAGCTGACCCGTAGGCGATATCCGCTCCCCACTCTCCTGGCGAGGCCACAAGTGTCAGGGAGAGTAGATCCGTTCCTACGATGAGAAGAGAACCATCTCTACTGGCACGATCAACGAGTGACCGATAATCATGCAAAATGCCATGCGTGTCGGGACTTTGAATCAAGTACCCGAAGGCCGAAATTCCTTCCGTTTCAACGACGTCAGTGAAAATGCGCACCTCGATATTGAGAGGTCTTGCACGGGTCTCAACGACTGCCCTCGTCTGAGGATTGACATCAGAATGGAGGAAGAAGACAGCCTCATCGCCTCCGCGCCAAGATCGTCGCGCAAGAGTCATTGCTTCAGCAGCTGCCGTGGGTTCATCGAGCATCGAAGCGTTAGAGATAGTCAAGCCAGTCAGATCCGTGACCATGGTCTGGAACGCAAAGAGCGCTTCCAGCCTGCCTTGGCTGATCTCTGGTTGGTAAGGGGTATAGGCGGTATACCAAGCTGGATTCTCAAGCAGGTTCCGTGTGATGACTGGCGGAGTAAGGGTTCCAAAGTAACCGTTTCCGATCATGGATCGAATCGGGCGATTTGCCGAGGCAAGCAGACGAAGTTCCGCGAGAACCTCACTCTCAGAGATGGGTTCCGGCAAAACCTCAGATAACCGATGAGACATCTTGATTGAATCCGGCAACACCCGATTGATGAAAGAGCCAAGATCAGAGAAGCCGAGCTCCATCAACATCGTGTCTACGGCATCGGGGGTTGGACCAATGTGTCTATCGACGAATGAGTACTCTCGCGCCTTCTCCACCCATGAATGATATGTAATGGCTCTCGACTCTGCCCGTCAGGCAGAAGCAACGATGATGAGAGATAGACCTCAAGGGCGCTGGCGGCGGGGAGAGATCAGGCTAAGCGTGCTTGTCGACGTTGAGACAACTCATCGAGCGCAGCTGGCGTGCGCTCATCTTTGAGTGAGACCAGAGTTCCTTCGACCTCGGTCCAAACGCGACCGATAGCTATACCGAATACGCCTTGTCCCCCCTGGAGAAGGTCATAGACCTCGTCGGAGTTGGTGCACTCATAGATCGATGCGCCATCGCTCATCAATGTAATCGTGGAAAGATCCTCACTTCCACGAACCTTAAGATGCTCGACTGCAGATCGAATGTTCTGAAGCGATACTCCAGCGGAAAGGAACCGCTTGATGACCTTGAGAACCAAGATGTCGCGGAAGCTGTATAGCCGAGCCGAACCCGAGCCCGAGGCAGACCGGATTGAAGGCACAACCAGACCGGTGCGAGCCCAATAATCAAGCTGACGATAAGAGATACCCGCTGCCTGGCAGGCGACAGATCCGCGATATCCGACATCTTCCGTGTCGAGGGTTACGGCTGGAGAAATCTCGTGTGAGTGGCTTTCGCCATTCATTTCGTTCATCGGAAGCTCCGTTTCAAGGCTTGGGGAGGAAACCTTGTAGCCGAATGCTAGACCGACGACATGTTGGACACAAGAACCGACACACTCTAAGAATCAAGTGAAACTTCAGGAAGCAAAGTCCTCCGGGTTGATCTGGTCCAAGAACTCGCGGAACTTCTCGACTTCATCTTCGGATTGATCGGGAATCTCAATCCCGGCCTCGGCCAACAATTCTTCACTCGCCAGGATTGGCGACCCTGTTCGCAAAGCCAAGGCGATGGCGTCGCTCGGTCTAGAGGAGATCGAAGCTCCCGCGTCCATATTGATCATGGAGTAGAAGACGCCATCTTTGAGTTCGGTCAGATGGACTGAATCCACTCTCCGCCCCAAGATCTCAATCAGGTCCTTCATCAGGTCATGCGTCAACGGCCTGGGTGGCTGGACTCCCTGCTGGGCGAAAGCGATCGCTGTCGCTTCGACCGCACCTACCCAGATTGGCAAGTAGCGATCTCCCCCGATCTCCTTGAGAAGGACTATCGGTTGGTTGGAAGGCATCTCGACTCGCACCCCCACTACGTCGACCGCATGGAAGTCCACGCTAACGGCTTTCAGAGAGGCCAGATCTGACCAAAGCAGCATGAAGCTGCACCGATAGTGAACTCAACTCCTTGACCAATTCATCCGCCCTGGCCTTGGAATCCGTGTTCTTCTGCTTGTACATAGGGATGACAACTTGTTGGATCAAGCCAACTTCTCGATCTGCAGCAGTCTTGAATGCGCGCAGGTGCCGCGCTTCGATGCCAAAACTTGCTAACGATGCCACTGCAGTCGCAATCGCAAGAGCATCGCCATCGTAGAACCTTCCCTTTGGAGTGATGAGACCATAACCTTCTATCTCGACGAGTTGCTCATCATCGAGTTTCGATGATGTCAATAGTTCCTCTCGAGAGAGCCGGATATCCGTCCTTGGTTGGAAATTCTCTGAACCCAACGGATCGCCACTGGCCAGCCGAACTGTCGGCATGCTGCCTGCTTGGGTCGGTGGGGTTAGACCACGATCGAGGGCGTCGAGATTCTCCTTGATCACCTTGAGGGGAAGGTAAGCATCACGTTGCGCGAGAAGTACATAGCGCAAACGTTCCAAATCAACGCCAGTGAACTTCCTGTAGCCCGACGGAGTCCTCTGAGGATCAATCAAGCCTTCGGCTTCCAAGAATCTGATCTTGGAAATCGTCACGTCTGGAAATTCGGAACGCAACTTGCTTAGTACTTCACCGATACTCAGATACGCACGTGCCGGAACGCTCATCGAGAATCTCTCACCTTTCGCATCAAATACAAACCATGCAATGACTATTCAGAAGATCGCAACTCTCCGAGCCGTAAAACCCTGACCCTCAAGTTGAGGGCAACGCTATTGCTCCCGCCGAAGGCGGTCAAGCGAGCTATTCGCCGATTAGAGCGCGATACTCACCAGGCGAAAGGACATCCCCAAGGGAGGAAACCTCTACCTCGGCGATCCATCCAGCCTTGTAAGGGTCCTTGTTCAGTACTTCTGGCGTTTGATTGAGGGAATCGTTGATGTTGGTCACCTTGCCTGAAACGGGTGCGAATATCTCAGAGACACTCTTGGTGGACTCAACTTCGCCACAGACCTTACCTGCAACCAAAGTCTCACCAACTTGTGGCAACTGAATGTAAACGATGTCACCCAACGCAGACTGGGCATAGTCAGTGATGCCGAAGCGAACTAACTCCCCCGATGTCTTCTCCACCCACTCGTGTTCCTTCGTATACGAAAGTTCTTCCGGTATGAGTGACAACATGAACCTCCAAGGACTCGCCGTTCGAAACAAGAGCGCCAGGAACAGAGCCTGACCCTATTACCTAGAGAGCAGTCCCATCAACTTTCCCGCGCAGTTGGGCAAGATCGCGCAACCCTTCGCGCAGGTAGATGAAACCGGTATACAGGTATAGAGCCACACCCCAAACCGAAAAAGCCCACCCGAGTACGAAGGAAAGACTTGACACCCAGTCGGTATCACTCAGAGTCAAGAGCAGGAAAGGGAAGGCATACAGCAAGTTGAACGTGGCAGCTTTGCCCAGATAGGTAACCGTGAATGGATTCAAACCTCGATGTTTCATCACAACAAGGAGAAGCGCCAAAACAACATCTCGACCGAATATCAAGATCACGACGAGAAGCGGTAGAAGATCGAGATTCCATAGAGAAAAGAGGATGACGACGATATAGAGACGATCGGCAGCAGGATCCAAAAGTTCACCAAGTCTGCTCGTTTGGTTGAAGCGACGTGCGATCTTTCCATCGAAATAGTCGGTTGCCCCAGCAACGATCAGGGTGATGACTGCCCATTCATAACGTTCTCCCTCAACCAAGACGAGGTAGATCGGAACGCCGACCAGACGCAACAAAGACAAGATATTGGGCACGGTCAGAATGGAGTTCTTCATGTCGGGACGGCGGGATTTGAACCCGCGACCACATGACCCCCAGCCATGTGCGCTACCAAGCTGCGCTACGTCCCGTGGAGGCGGATGCTACCGCTGCTACCGATCTTCTTTGAGGCGCACTGAGATTCTGATCGGAGATCCTTCGAATCCGAATTCCTCTCGGAGGCGGCGTTCAATAAATCTCCGGTAGCTGGTCTCCAAGAAACCGGTCGCGAAGATGACGAATGTGGGCGGGGCTACTTGGACTTGAGAGCAATATTGAATCTTGGGTTGCTTTCCACTTCGAACCGGCGGTGGGTTCTCCCCCACAAGCGAACCTATGAACGCATTGAGCTTTCCTGTCGGAACTCGAAACCGCCAAGCATCGAGGGCGCGCTCAATTGCCGGGAAGATTCGATCCCTATGCCAACCTGTTTTGGCGGAGATATTGATTCGCGAAGCCCACTCAACCTGGACGAAGCTACGTTCAACTTCTCGATCAAAGAGCGCTCGTCGGTCCTCGTCCATAAGGTCCCACTTGTTCATGATGACTACGAGGGCTTTGCCCGAATCCTCTATCGAACTGATCAAGCGAAGATCCTGTTCCGAAATGGGTTCAGAAGCATCGATCACCAAGAGGCCGAGATCTGCGTCATCAAGAGCCCGCTGACTTCGAAGGACCGCATAGTAGTCAGCGCCCTCATCTTGATGTGATCGCCGTCGGATTCCAGCAGTGTCGACGAAGAGATAGGTGGTTCCGTCCTTCTCAACTCTTTCATCAACTGGATCCCGTGTGGTACCCGCTATCTCCGAGACCAAGGCACGATCACTACCTACCAAAGCATTGAGCAAACTCGACTTGCCAACATTCGGTTTACCTATGATCGCAATGCGGACCGCATCATCTCGTCTAAGACCACGTCCGAACGATGGGAGCCTTCGAACGATCTCATCGAGGAGGTCACCACTGCCGCGACCATGGAGTGCGGAAACAAAATGCGGTTCTCCGAGACCAAGGCTCCAAAATTCATGACCACGTAACTCGTCATTCTCGTTATCAACCTTATTCACAACAAGCATCACAGGGACATCGATCTTGCGTAGGTTCGACACGATAGCTTCATCCTGTTCGATCAAACCAGTCTGACCATCCGTAACAAAGATGATCATGTCTGCATTTCGCGTTGAAGCCAACGAGCGCTGCGAAGCGGATGCATCCAAGCCTTCCAATTCCCTATCAAGTCCTCCCGTGTCGACGATTACGAAGTCTCGTCCATTCCAAGACGCTTGATGTTCCACTTGATCACGCGTTATGCCAGGACGATCCTCTGTTATCGCATCTCCCCTACCAGTGATCCGATTGATGAGGCTTGATTTTCCGACATTAGGCCTTCCAATGAGCACAACCTTTGGAATGCCAAGAAGTTCTCTCTCGACGATCATTTGCCAAATGAGTTCCACAGTTTCTTCAAGATTCAATTCAGTGGAATCAACTTCAACAGCATCTTCTGGAACTTGGTAGGGAGAGGCGGCACGAGTCGAATCGATTCGATCTCGATCTGCGAGCGTGGCCGCTACTTTGTCATCGTGCTCTTGAATCTCGAGAGCACGGCGCGCGGCCCTGGCAGTAAGGTCCGCAAAGAGATGGATTTTGAGGTCAGCATCTGGAATCACCGTTGACCCGATGTCCCGACCTTCAACCACGACTCCAGAGACCGCTTTATCGATAAGACGATGTTGCATGGAAAGGAGCGACTTCCTCACCTCTGGTTGTGCGGCAACAGAGCTCACATGTGCGGTCACTGTGAAATCCCGTATCGCAGCAGTCACGTCCTCCCCGTTGAGGAGGAATCGCTGATCTCCTGGATCTAGTGAAATGTCGAAGCTGGATTCTTCAATGACGGCGGCAAGTCGTTCACCTTCGACACCAGTCTTCATCGCTAACAAAGTTGACATCCTGTAGAGCGCACCCGTGTCCAGATAGTTCCATCCAGCCCGGCGAGCGATCTCCTTGCATGTAGATGACTTCCCAGTGCCACTTGGACCGTCAACGGCAATTCTTATCGGCCTCATGCTGGACCAACCTGGCGGTGGAACCGCCATCCATTCTCACGCAAAGCAGCCGAGAACACCTCATCCTGATCCGGAGCAATTGCGATGGTGATAAGACCGGTTTCTTGATTAGGTGTGTGCTCGAGATCGAGATCTTCCACGTTTACTCCGGCCTGGCTACAGAGCGCAAAAAGATCACCAAGGACTCCTGGTCTATCTTCAACGACGATCCGGAAATGCAGATAGTTTCGAGGCCTGCCGCCATGCTTGCCCGCAATGAGCTTCCGTCCCGCTTGACCATCACTCAAGATGCGAAGGATCTTGTCAGAATTCCCTGCGGAAACGGCGTCTTCCATCTCGTTCAGCAAAGATCGAAATTTGTTGAACGATCCTGCGAGTTGATCCGCATTCAAAGTGATGATTTCCAGCCAAAGTTTGGGGTCAGAATCTGCAAGTCGGGTCACATCCCTGAGGCCCTGGCCTGAGAGCTCCACGCCTTTCTCGATCTGAAGCAGAGAACTTGCCAACAGTGTGCTGACGATCTGAGGGAAGTGAGAGATTTGAGCAAAAAGCTCATCGTGTGCTTCGGGGTTCATCCGGTACGGAGTGGCTCCCAAAACTCTAACCAAATCCTCGACAAATCGAAGGTCCTTAGGGTTGTTCTCCGGCAGAGGTGTGATGATCCAAGGTCTACCCTCAAATAGATCACCTTGTGCCGACGCCGGACCGACCACTTCACGCCCTGCAACGGGGTGAGAAGGTATGAATCGGCCCAAATCCTCCGATAATGATTCAACATCAGA
>CAYORK010000003.1:0-52462 GCA_964406345.1 uncultured Actinomycetes bacterium
ATGGATCGCCCGCGATCTGCTCCGAGAATCGAGTGCAACGCGCACAGAGGATGCAGCGCTCACGATCGAGGAGGACCTGTGAGGAGATATTGATCGGCTTTTCGAAGGTGCGCTTCTTCCCCTCGTAGCGAGACTCACCACGACCATTGCTCATCGCTTGGTTCTGAAGTGGGCACTCACCACCCTTATCGCAGACCGGACAATCGAGTGGATGGTTGATGAGAAGCAACTCCATCACGCCCTCTTGCGCTTTCTGCGCAACAGCTGAGGTCAACTGCGTATTGACCACCATGCCAGGTTCGACCGGGATGGTGCAGGATGCTTGTGGCTTCGGGAACTTACGTCCGTTGATCTCGATCTCGACGAGACATTGGCGGCATGCGCCGACTGGATCGAGGAGTGGGTGATCACAGAAACGTGGGATCTGGATACCGAGCTTCTCGGCGGCACGAATGACCAGGGTTCCCTTCGGAACGCTGACTTCGAAACCATCGATGGTGAGCGTGATCATCTCGATCGCTGGCTCTTCGGTCTTGGCGATCTCTTGGATCGTCATCGCGCACCTGCTTCCGAGGATGCGAAGAGTGTCGATGCATGTGGATCGAAAGGACAGCCACCGTTGCTCAAGTGATCGAGATATTCCTGACGGAAGTACTTGAGTGAGGAGATGATCGGGCTCGCTGCACCATCTGCGAGCGCACAGAAGGAACGACCCATGATGTTGTCACAGAGATCGAGCAACTTGTCGAGATCCGCAGGAGTTCCTTCACCGTTCTCGAGGTTCTTCAAGGCCTGCACCAACCACCAGGTTCCTTCGCGGCACGGTGTGCACTTTCCGCAAGACTCATGCTTGTAGAACTCGGTCCAACGCAGGACGGCGCGAACGACGCATGTGGTCTCATCGAAGATCTGTAGCGCCTTGGTGCCGAGCATCGATCCGGCAGCGGCAACGCCTTCATAATCGAGTGGGACATCGAGATGCTCATCAGTGAACATCGGTGTCGATGATCCACCTGGGGTCCAGAACTTGAGTCTGTGACCGGTACGAATCCCGCCTGCCAGCTGGATCAATTCACGAAGCGTGATGCCGAGCGGTGCTTCGAACTGTCCTGGATTGTTGACGTGACCGGAGAGTGAATAGAGGGTGTAACCCTTCGACTTCTCTGTTCCCATCGATGCGAACCACTCCGCACCCTTATCGATGATCGATGGCACCGATGCGATCGATTCGACGTTGTTGACCACGGTCGGACGGGCATAGAGACCTGCGATCGCGGGGAATGGCGGACGAAGACGCGGTTGGCCACGGAAACCTTCGAGCGAATCGAGAAGCGCCGTCTCTTCGCCACAGATGTATGCACCTGCGCCGACATGGAGAACGAGCTCTAGATCGAAACCTTTGCCGAGGATGTTCTTGCCAAGTAAGCCTGCCTTGTAGGCATCGTCGATCGCTTGTTGCACGCGACGGATCACATGTGTCACTTCACCACGGATATAGATGAATGCATGATTCGCGCGGATCGCGTAAGAGGCGATGATCACGCCTTCGACCAAGACATGTGGGTTGGCAAGGAGGAGCGGAGTGTCCTTGCAGGTGCCTGGCTCTGACTCATCGGCATTGACGACGAGGTAGTGCTCCTTGTTATCGCCTTGTGGGATGAATCCCCACTTCATTCCAGTGGGAAAACCTGCGCCACCGCGACCACGAAGCCCAGAATCCTTGACCAATTGGATGATCGCATCGGGATCCATATCGAGCGCTTTCGCAACGGCCTTGTAGCCACCATTGCGCTTGTATCCATCGATCGTGAAGGAATCCTCTTGATCCCAGAAAGCAGAGAGGACCGGTGTCAACTTCGCCATCAGATCTCTCCTCTATCTTTCGCATTTCCTTTGGCGATCTTCAGTCCCAAGAGAGTCGGATCCCCCGCTTGCACGCCCTCATTCGCAAGTCCATCGCTAAGACCAGCAAGGACACGTGATGCTTCCTTCCACGTCACGAGGCGATTGGGTCCACGCGTCGGCTTCGGCGGATTACCACTTCGCATCGCGTCGACGAGATCCTTCGCGCTCGATGGGGTTTGGTTGTCGTAGAACTCCCAATTCGCCATCACGACAGGTGCGTAATCACATGCGGCGTTGCATTCGATGTGTTCGACCGAGACCTTGCCATCAGCGGTGACGCCATCGTTCTCGATCTCGAGGTGCTCGAGCAAGGATTTGTAGATCTCATCGCCACCCATGATCGCGCAGAGCGTGTTGGTGCAGACACCGACGTGATACTCGCCGACTGGCTTGCGCTTGTATTGGGTATAGAAGGTAGCCACTGCGTTGACCTCAGCCGTTTCGAGATCGAGTTTCACTGCGATCTTCTCGATGCCTTCTTGGGTGACATAGCCATCGATCGATTGCACATAGTGAAGCAGTGGCATGATCGCAGAGCGTGAACGTGGATAGCGCTTGATGATCGCATCCATCACCTTCTCGTGTTCATCTGTGAACATCAGCGATCGACACCTCCCATCACCGGATCGATCGAGGCGACTGCGGCGACGACATCAGCGATCTGACCGCCTTCGACCATCGCTGCGGTCGACTGAAGATTGTTGAATGAAGGCTCACGGAAATGAACGCGGAATGGGCGAGTGCCACCATCGCTGACGAGGTGGACGCCGAACTCTCCACGTGGGGATTCGACCGCGGTGTAGACCTGACCGGCTGGGACGCGGAAACCTTCGGTGACGAGTTTGAAGTGGTGGATCAACGCCTCCATCGACTCACCCATGATGGTGCGAATGTGTTCGAGCGAGTTACCGAGTCCGTCGCCACCAAGCGCCAATTGCGCGGGCCATGCGATCTTCTTGTCAGTGACCATGACCGGGGATCCCTCGGACTTTTCCAACTTATCTGCGCACTGCTCGACGATCCGAAGCGATTGCTCGAGTTCTTGCATACGGATCAAGAATCGGGCATAGCTATCACCACTCGTCGCAGTGATGACATCGAACTCGTAATCCTCGTAGCCGCAATATGGCTGGGTCTTGCGAAGATCCCATGGCAATCCGGTGGCACGAAGGACTGGTCCAGTGACTCCAAGCGTCGTACATCCTGCAAGATCAAGGAAGCCGACATCCTTGGTGCGCTTCATCCAGATCGAGTTACCGACCAGGAGTTTCTCGTTGTCCTTGAAGTTCTTTCGCAGATCCTTGACCGTCTCGCGGATCTTCGTAATCGCGCCATTTGGAAGGTCTTGCGCAACGCCACCCGGCCTTACGTAGGCCATGTTCATGCGAAGTCCGGAGATCAACTCGAAGATATCGAGCACCTTCTCGCGTTCACGGAATGCGAAGAGCATCGGCGAGAGCGCACCGAGTTCGAGCGCACCAGTGCCGAGAGCGACCATATGTGAGGAGATGCGGTTGAGTTCCATCATCATCACGCGGATCACAGTCGCGCGCTCTGGGATCTGATCGGTGATTCCGAGCAATTTCTCGACGCCTAGGCAATATGCGGTCTCATTGAAGATCGGTGAGAGGTAATCCATACGGGTGACGAAGGTGACGCCTTGAGTCCAGGTGCGGAACTCACAGTTCTTCTCGATGCCGGTGTGGAGGTATCCGATACCGCAACGACATTCGGTGACGGTCTCGCCGTCGAGTTCGAGCATGAGACGAAGTACGCCGTGAGTGGAAGGGTGTTGTGGTCCCATATTGACCACGACGCGCTCTTCCTTGTTCGCGCCGATCTCGGTCGCGGTCTGATCCCAATCACCACCGGTGACGGAGTAGACCGTTCCCTCTGTGGTCTCGCGCGCAGAGGCGTAGGGATCCCTGAAGTCAGTGGTACTCATCGATATGACCTTCTTCGATCCGGTGGTGGGATGACCGCACCCTTGTATTCGACTTCGATTCCGCCGAGCGGATAATCCTTACGTTGTGGATGTCCGGGCCAGTCATCAGGCATCAAGATGCGAGTGAGCGCTGGATGTCCGTCGAAGATGATGCCGAACATGTCGTAGGTCTCGCGCTCGTTCCAGTTGTTCCCTGCCCATACCTCGACGAGTGATGGGATGTGTGGATCGGACTCGGGTACCGAGACTTCCAATCGGATCCGGCGATTGTTGGTGATGGAGAGCAATGGATAGACGGCGTGGAGTTCCCTTCCACTCTCATTGGGATAGTGGACGCCGCTCACACCGAGACAGAACTCGAAGCGAAGCGATGGTGTATCGCGAAGGATCCGTGCGACCTCTACGAGACGTTCGCGCTTGATGTGCAACGTCAACTCACCGCGATCTACGACGACCTTCTCGATCGCATCGGAGAAGAGTGGATATGCGCGTTCCAATTCATCCGCTACCTCATCGAAGTAGGAACCGTATGGACGCTGACTCGACCCAGGTTGTTGGCTCGATCGGACGAGGCCGCCATAACCTGAGGTGTCACCGGTGCCTTTGACACCGAACATTCCCTCTTCTTTGCTCACGCGAGTAGCCCCTTCATCTGATGCGTTGGGGTAGCAGCGAGCGCAGCAGCTTCAGCAGCTTGCGCCACTTCCTCGCGATTGACGCCAAGTTTGGAGTGCTTGATCTGGTCGTGGAGCTTCAAGATCGCATCCATCAACATCTCAGGTCTTGGTGGGCACCCCGGGAGATAGATATCGACTGGCACCACGTGGTCCACGCCTTGGACGATGGCGTAGTTGTTGAACATGCCTCCTGAGGATGCACATGCACCCATGGAGAGGACCCACTTCGGTTCTGCCATCTGGTCGTAGATCTGGCGCAAGACCGGTGCCATCTTGTTCGATACGCGACCTGCGACGATCATGAGGTCGGCCTGACGAGGCGATGCTCGAAAGACCTCCATACCGAAACGTGCCAAGTCATAACGGCCGCCACCGACTGCCATCATCTCGATCGCACAACAAGCAAGACCGAAAGTCGCAGGCCAGAGCGAGTTGCGACGCATGTAATTTGCGAGTCCTTCTACGGTGGTGAGAAGGAATCCGCTCGGAAGTTTCTCTTCGACGCCCATTACCTATCGATCACCTCTAATCCCACTCGAGTCCGCCACGTCGCCACTCATACGCATAGGCGACTGAGACATTGAAAATGAAGAGCGCCATCGCAACGAGTCCGAAGAGTCCTTGTTGGTCGAAGGTGACCGCCCATGGATAGAGGAAGAGGATCTCGATGTCGAAGATGATGAAGAGCATCGCGGTGAGGAAGTACTTGACCGGGAATCGACCGCCACCTTGGGCTTGTGGACTTGGCTCGATGCCGCACTCATAGGCCTCTGCCTTCGCTCGGTTGTAGCGCCGAGGTCCGGTGATGGCACCCGCGACGATGGAGATCACTGCGAATCCGAATCCGATCGCGAAGAGCGCGATGATCGGGACGTAGGGATTCACAAGGAGCCATCTTAGATGTGGGTCCTAAGAGGCGGAAATCGAGGCTCGCTTTCTTCCGGTGTGAACTGCGACAACCCCCGCAGTGAGATCTCGCCACGTGACATCCTGCCAGCCCGCCCCGGTCATCAATGCGGCAAGGTCTCGTTGATTCGGCCACGCCATGATCGATTCGGCGAGATAGATATAGGCATCGGGATTGGAAGAGAAGCGCTTTGCGATCGGAGGAAGCGCGCGAAGAAGGTACTTGAAATAGATGGTGCGAAACAGCCGCGAGGTCGGGTGCGAGAACTCGACGACGTAGATCCGTCCACCAGCTCGTGTGACCCGTAGTGCCTCCGCAAGTGCCTTCGATGTGTCATGTGTGTTGCGAAGTCCGAAGGAGATGGTGGTGATGTCGAACTCATCATCATCGAAAGGAAGTGCGAGCGCATCACCGAATACGAATGTGAGTTCCGGATGAAGTCTCTTGCCAGTTTCGATCATGCCGCGAGAGAAATCGAGTGCGATGACCTCTGCGCCACTTCGCGCAAGAGCAGCACTCGAAGTACCTGTTCCAGCGGCGATATCAAGGATCCGCTCTCCGCGCTTCGGCGCGATGATCTTGCTCACCTTCTTCCGCCATCTCTTTGTCTGGCCAAGGCTGAGAAGGTCGTTGAGTATGTCGTAACGCTTCGCTACGCGATCGAACATGCGTGAGACATCTTCGGGGTCCTTACCCAGATCCGCGCGCGTCATGGTCGTATCTTCACCTCAACTAGGCTTAGGCAACAAATCGAATTGAAGTACGTTGGAATCTGCGATGAGGGCGGAGCAAAAAGGATGAGGAAGATGCGAGTGCGAACCGAGGTCCTCGGTGATCTGCCACATCTTCTCGAAGTGAGCATCAAGGACGAACTTTCGAATGCATCTCCTGCGGATCCCATCACCTGGGTACGAGGCGATGAGGGGATGGTCGCATTCGGTGAATACAAGAGGGTCGAGATCACGGGAAGTGACCGCTTCGAGAAGGCCCGAAAATGGTGGCAGGACGCACTTCGTGAACTCGACATCCATAACAACGTCCACGGTTCTGGCACTGGACCGATCCTCTTCGCCTCATTCGCATTCGATAGCGAAGAACCTTCGACCCTTCTCATCCCCGAAGTAGTGATCGGCAAGCGCGGCGAAAGGCTCTGGATCACCTGGTTCGGTGATGGTCCACAACCGGTAGTGAGATCGATCAAGAGCAAGAGTGCACCTCTTGCTTTGCGATGGAGTGGTGAGAATGGCGATGCATGGCGAAGCCATGTCGCCGCGATCGTCGATCTGATCCAAAGTGGCGAAGCAGAGAAGGTAGTCCTTGCTCGCGCGCTCGATGGCAGCGTCGAAGGAGACCAACGAATCGACACTCGCCGACTCTTGCAACTCCTCGGCTCCGATTACCCGAACACCTGGCTCTTCTCGAACCATGGCCTCGTAGGTGCGACACCGGAGTTATTGGTTCGATTGAGCAAGTCACTCGTCACATCACGTGTCCTTGCCGGGACGATCAAGCGAAGCGGTGATGATGAGAAGGATCTCGCACTCGCGGCATCACTCGCGCGATCATCGAAGGATCTTGAAGAACACGAGTACGCAGTTCGGTCGGTAGCTGAAGCCCTCGTGCCACTCTGCTCCTCTACCAATGTGCCGGAATCTCCGTTCGTACTTCATCTTTCCAATGTCATGCATCTTGCAACCGATGTCACCGGAGTCGTCACCGATTCCGTCAATCCACCTGATGTCTTCGATCTCCTCGCAAGACTGCATCCATCGGCCGCTGTCTGCGGCACGCCGCGGGAGCGAGCAGAGCGCTCCATAAGAGCGGTGGAAGAGATCAGTCGCGGTCGCTACGCAGGTCCAGTCGGATGGGTCGATATCCGATCCGATGGCGAGTTCGGGATCGCACTCCGTTGTGGCCAGATCGATGCATCGAAGAAGTCGATCAGGATCTATGCCGGCTGTGGCATCGTCGCTGGATCAGATCCCGTGGCCGAATATGCCGAGAGCGAGGCGAAACTCGCTGCGATTCAAGGCGCGCTAGCGCGCCATTGATTCTGCTGCCAACTTCCCAAAGCGCTCCCGGATCGAATCGAGATTATCCGCATTCGCCTCACGGTTAGGCATCTTGGCGACGATCACTTGGATCCTGGAGTCACTCTTCTTCGCCTTACTCTCATAGGCGCTCAGTAGCTCAGCCACTGAACTCACCTCCACGGCGCGAATACCGAAGGCGCTAGCGATCTTTCGCAAGTCCTTGCCATGGGGAGTGCCGAAGACGGCTTCGAAATGTTCCACACCTCGCTGTGGCAAGGTGGAGAAGATGCCACCGCCATCGTTATCTACGACGATGATGCTCAAATCAGCATCGATCTCGTTGCTGAGCGCTGAGATGTCATGGAGGTATGCAAGGTCGCCGAGGAGCGCGACGCTCTTGCCGAAATTCTGAGCGATGCCCATGGCAGTTGCGATGTTGCCATCGATCCCAGCCAATCCGCGATTCGCGAAGACCTTGATTGGATCGCTCTCACGCGGGATCGCGAAAGCCTCGATATCTCGAATCGGGCGCGACGAAGCTACGAAGAGAGCATCCATCTTCAACTGTGCGACCGCAGCTGCAAGACGCCCCTCGCTCCACTCAGCGCTCGAAGAGATCGCCTCATTGGCAAGAGTGAAGAAGGAGAGCCAACGCTCTCGCCACTCTGGATCTGCCTTCGTTGCCACCACCTTTGGAAGGACATGGTGGATCTCATCTGCACTTCTTCGGGTATCTATCTCGGCGGTGCGTGGATCGATCACCATGATCTTCTTCGCACTACTTATATAGGCGTTGAGCGAACGGTTGAGGGTGGTTCGACCTATGACGATCACAAGGTCGGCAAGAAGCTCCTTACGAACTTCCTCGCTCGAGAGAATCAATGAAGCATGTGGAATGGCATCCTCGAAAGAGATCGGATCCTCACTCACCACCACAGCCCTCGAGCTCTTTGCGAAAGCAGTGATCTCTTCAACCGTGAATCCAGCGAGGTCATGTCCAATGACCAGGACAACTCGGCTCTGATTGATCGCAATCTCGCCAGGGACGATGATCCGATCCTCGAGCGGATTCACTTTGATCCCGTCAAGCCAATCATGTGAACCAACTCCACTCTCAACCGGGAGGAGTGGTTCATCGAATTGGAGATTGAAGTGAACTGGTCCGCCATTTCCAAGGAGATGACTCGGTTCGAAGAGCGTTCCAGTGTCGATCGTCTTGAGGGCGAATGCACCGAATATCCCTTGCTGCAACGTGGTCTGGTTGGCACCGGTCTTTCGTAGCCGCTCTGGACGATCTGCGGTAAGAAGGAGAAGGCGTTCATTGGCGTGATAGGCCTCAAGTACTGCCGGGAAGAAATTCGCTACCGCCGTCCCGCTCGTGGAGACCACTGGCACATATCGTTTCGTCGCCTTCGCGATTCCAAGGGCGTAGAAGGCTGCACCACGTTCATCGATGCGAATATGTGTGCGTATCAATCCCTTTGCTGCCGCATCCGAGAAAGCAAGACTTAGCGGCGCATTCCTTGATCCCGGAGCGATGACGACATCGCTGATTCCAAGTTCGATCAATCGCCTTACGAGATGACGAGCCAAGTTAGTCGATGGATTACTCACGAGACGAGGACCTCATAACACTCACGGAGACGATCCTGCCACCAGCTCAAACGCTCCTTCTCCACTGCCAAGGAATCGAGAGTCGATCGATCGATAGATGAGAGATTCTTCACTTCGATCGATCCATCAATGATCTGATGGCGAGCAACGTCGTCGGTGAAGAGGACGCCGGTTGCAAGTCCTGACGCAGCCGGCTCTTGCGTCAGCGCAGCAGCAAGATGTAGACCCTGTGAGATACCGACTGCGCTCTCAAGCGCACTCGAGACGACTACCGGAAGTGCGAAATGTTCCGCGATCTTCATCGCTGATCTGATGCCACCAAGTGGCGAACTCTTGAGGATGACGAGGTCGGCAGCTCCGGTGAGATCGAGTGAGAGTGGATCCTCGCTCTTTCGAACCACCTCATCGGCGGCGACCTTGATCTCGATCCTCTTCTTCAACTCCTTGAGTTCTTCGACGCTCTCGCAGGGTTGTTCGACATAGTCGATGCTCTTGGCAAGCGGCTCTAGGAAAGTGACTGCCTCATCGACGCCCATCGCACCGTTGAGGTCGAGTCTGATCGCCATCGATGGGAAGAGCCTTCGCACATGCTCAAGCCTTGCCATATTTCGCATCGGATCATCGGTCACCTTGATCTTCACCGTCTTCGCTCCTGGATACCAAGAGAGGATCCGTTCGATCTCCTCTTCACTATCCACTGCTGGCAAAGTGGCGTTGATCGCTACCTTGCTACGAAGAGTGGGGACTTTCGGCTGGAATGCTGCTTCGATCCCGGCTTGAAGCCATCGCGAGGATTCGACTGCGTCATATTCGAGGAATGGTGAGAACTCGCCCCAACCGAATGGCCCTTCGAAGAGTGCGACCTCGCGAGATTCGATGCCACGAAACTTCGTGCGCATCGGAAGCCTCAAGACATGGAGCGTTGCGAGAATCTCCGAGAGATCCGGATACATGGTTCCTCGCGTCTTAGGGACGCTTCGGGAATCGTCCGAAATCAGGTGGGCGCTTCTCCTTGTATGCATCGCGCCCCTCTTGTCCTTCTTCGGTGAGATAGAAGAGAAGAGTCGCATCGCCAGCGAGTTGTTGGACACCGGCAAGACCATCATCGGCGGCATTCATCCCGGCCTTGAGAAGACGTAACGCCATCGGTGAATGACGGAGCATCTCTCGACACCAAGAGACCGTCTCTGCCTCGAGTTGATCGACCGGTACGACTGCGTTGACGAGGCCCATCTCGAGCGCTTCCTTCGCGTCGTATTGCCTACAGAGGAACCAGATCTCGCGCGCCTTCTTCTGTCCGACATGACGTGCCAGAAGTCCTGATCCATAACCACCATCGAATGATCCGACCATCGGTCCGGTCTGACCGAACTTCGCATTCTCTGCGGCGATCGTCAGATCGCAAACGACATGCAAGACATGTCCACCACCGATCGCCCAGCCAGCGACCATCGCTACGACTGGCTTCGGCGTCCTTCGAATCTGAACTTGTAGATCCAAGACATTGAGTCGACCGATGCCCTTCTTGCCCAAGGCATCGCTACCGATATAACCATCATCACCACGAACCGAGATATCGCCACCAGAGCAGAATGCTTCACTGCCTTCACCGGTGAAGATGATCACGCCGACGCTCTCATCATCGCGGGCGGCGTTGAAAGCGGTCTGCAGCTCTGCCAAGGTCTCTGGCCGGAAGGCATTTCGGACTTGAGGGCGATTGATGGTGATCTTCGCCATTCCCTCAGCGGTCTCATATCTGACGTCGGTGAAGCCAGCGCCCTCAGGGGCTGGTTGCCATCGCGGGATGTGACGAGAACCTGGTTCTCTCTTTATTGGTTTACTCATAGCAAGCCGATAGCCTACGCGTGATATGGATGTCAACGCCAAGCGGGGCGTGAAGCACGTAACCGCTGAGTGGCAATTGCCACAGATACTCGACTCGCTCGCAAAAGCGCTCAATGGAGCTGGTCCTGCGCTGCGGTTCGCCGATCAGAGCAATCCCTCACTCGAATCAGTGCCCGAGAACATCGCCGTCGTGGTCGCAACGAGCGGTACCACTGGAAAGGCGAAGGAGATCGGCTTGAGCGCTACGGCGCTCTTCGCCTCTGCGCGTGCTTCCAACGATTATCTCGGTGCGGCACCAGGGGATACCTGGTCACTCATGCTCCCGCTGACGCATATCGCTGGCGTCAATGTCTTGGTCCGCTCACTCGAACTTGGGCGCGAACCGATCGATCTTCGTAACACGACCCTGGAGACCATCCCCACGGCTGACTTCACGGCGATCGTCCCGACACAACTACACCGCGCCGTCAACGAGAGCGGCTTCTTGTTGCGACATCTCCAATCTGCGCACCGCATCCTGGTCGGCGGAGCGATGCTCTCGAACGAACTTCGAAAGGGCGCCAACGATGCACAACTGCAAGTGACATCGACCTATGGCATGACAGAGACCTCAGGTGGATGCGTCTATGACGGCATCCCCTTGGAAGGCACGGAAGTCGAGATCAGAGAAGGACGTATCGCGATCAAGAGCTCGTCTCTTGCCTCCTACTACCTGCCGACGCGCGAAGGCGAGATGGTCACTCCGATCGCAGACTCTGACGGTTGGTATCTCACAAATGACCTCGGTCACTTCCATGACGGGCGGCTTGTCGTCGTAGGACGTATCGATGATGTCATCATCTCTGGCGGCGAGAAGATCTCACTTCGTGCGGTGGAGGAGTTCTTGACCCCACTAGTCGATGGTGAGGTCGTCGCATTCACTCATCCGGATGCCGAATGGGGTGAACGACTTGCGATCGCAACCACCGCTTCGATCGAGGTCGATCATTGGTTGGAGTTGCAAGGAAAGATCCGTCTCTCGCTCGGTCGTCACGCGATTCCGCAGGACATCTATCGCATCGCTGAGATCCCACGTGGTGCACTCGGTAAGGTTGATCGCGAGAAGGTCTTGCTCAGCATCAAATCGAAAGAGAGCCGGTGATCTGACTACCAATCCCTGGCTCCTTGGGATCCGACCCAAGACGCTTCCGGCCGCGATCGCTCCCGTCATGGTTGCGAGCGCTTATGCAGGTGATTCGTTTTCGCTACCGCATGGCCTAGCGGCGCTGATCGTCGCGCTCTCCCTTCAAATCGCAGTCAATTTCGCCAATGACTATTCCGATGGCGTGCGTGGCACTGACAAAGACCGTGTCGGTCCAATGCGTCTCGTCGCAAGTGGCACCAAGAGCGCAGCAAGCGTCAAGCGTGCCGCTTACATCTCATTCCTGATCGCGATGATCGCCGGTTCCTATCTTGCGCTCACAGTCTCTCCCTGGCTCTTCATCGTCGGAGTGATCGCGATCATCGCAGCTTGGAGATACACCGGAGGGAAGAACCCATACGGATATCGAGGTCTCGGTGAGATCTCAGTCTTCATCTTCTTCGGTCTCGTGGCCACCGTAGGGACCTACTACATTCACACTGCGACGATCGATCTTCGTATCGTTGCGATCGGATCTGCGATGGGGGCGATCGCCTGCTGCATCCTCTTGCTCAACAACATCCGAGATGTCGAGACTGACATCGTCGCTGGTAAGCGAACACTCTCTGTGAGGATCGGAAAGGGGCGGAGCATCACCCTCTATTGGTCGCTCATCGCTCTCTCGCTCGTCGTCTTTGTCGCGACAACCTCATTTCCGTCTCTGCTTCTCCTTCTCCTCGCTCTTCCTCAAATGATGCGATTGCGAAAAGCGATCAGAGGCGATCAACTGATCAAGGCGCTTGAAGCGACAGGGAAGTTCCAGATCCTCTTCGCGCTCCTGCTCTCTTTGGCACTCCTTCTGAGCTTTCGGTAACCTCACCCCATGCTTCGCTATCTTCCTCTGATCATTCTCTTTGGCATCACCATCTATGCCCTAGTGGAGTGCGCTCAGACCGAGCAGGAACAAGTGCGAAATCTCCCCAAGTGGGGATGGCTCCTGATCATCATCCTCTTCGGGCCGCAGACGCTTGCCTTGGGTCCCATCGGATGGTTTGTGGCCGGAAGGCCGAAGGGCAAAGGTTTTGGTGGAGGTTTCAGATCGAAACGAAAGATCGTCCCACCAGATGACAATCCTGATTTCTTGAAGGGCCTCTAACCTTCACGGCCTCTTGTGCGGCCCATTGTTATCTCGCCATGTAGCCACCATCGACCACCAGCTCGGAGCCGGTCATGAATGAAGCATCATCGCTCGCGAGGAATGCCACGGTAGCCGCGACCTCTTCAGGTAACCCCAGTCGATTCATTGGAGTGACTTGAAGTAGGACCTTGCCGAACTCTGTCTGCTTCGCATCGCCAAGAATGGGCGTATCTATGAATCCCGGGTGTAGTGAATTGACCCGGATCCCATCTTTCGCCCAACCGAGCGCAGCGCTCTTGGTCATCACAGTCACTGCACCTTTCGCTGCGTGATAGGCCGGGGATGCACCGAATCCACCACTCAAGCCGAATATGGAACTGGTGTTGATCACAGAGGCATGCCTCGACCTCTTCAAAAGACCGGAAGCAAGTTTCATACCGAGAAAGACCGAGTTCTGCGTCACCGCGATGGTCTTTAGATAAGTCTCCATCGGAGTCTCTTCGAGGGTCAATCTGTCACCGATACCAGCATTATTGAAGAGGATGTCGAGGCGGCCATACTTGGAATCGATCTTTGAGATCACCTCCTTCCAAGACTCTTCCTTCGAGACATCATGGTGCAGGTAGATCGCTTCGCCACCCTTAGCAAGCAGATCCTTCGTGACCGCCTCACCAAGCGAATCTTGAATGTCGCTGATGATTACCTTCGCACCTTCTTCTACGAAACGGTGTGCTGTCGCCTTGCCGATCCCGCTCGCACCACCGGTGATGAGCGCTATACGTCCTTCGAGTCTTTTCACAATTCATCCTCCTCAAAGGAGGATCATCGACCTGCAAACTCGCGGATCGCTCTCGAAAGAGTCACCACAACAGATGCTTTTGATGCGATCAGAGACCGCTATATGTGTGCTTTCCGGTGCCCCAGATATTGACGTAGACATAGTTGAAGAGGAAGGTCGAGCCTGCGATGAGGCAGAGCCATGCGGCCTTCTTACCTTTCCATCCTGCCGTAACGCGAGCGTGAAGGTATGCGGCATAGGCGACCCAAGTGATGAAAGCCCACGTCTCCTTTGGATCCCAACCCCAATAACGACCCCATGCGGCCTCCGCCCAGATCGCTCCGGCGATGATGGAGAAGGTCCAGATCGGAAAGACGAGAGCGATCAAGCGATAAGTGAGTTGATCGAGTGAGTCGAGTGAAGGAAGTCGTGATGCCCATGGTCCGCGACCCTTGCCACGCTCGATCTTCTCGAGGATGAGATAGGCGCCAGCGATGGAGTTTGCGAGTAGGAATATCCCGCCAGAGATGATCGCTGCGAGTACATGGATCAAGAGCCATGGCGACTTGAGTGCAGGCACCAATGGTGCGCTCTCAACATAGAGCAAGGTGATCGCAGTTCCCAAAGTGAGAAGTGCAGCAAGAGAGATGATGAGTCCCAGCCAACGAAGGTCGTGTTTCTTCAGCGCTATGAGGTATGCGGTGACGAACATGAAGGCACCGGTGATCGAGAACTCATACATGTTGGCAAGTGGGAAACGTGAGGCGGAGAGTCCTCGTGCGATGAGTCCTGCAAGAAGAAGAAGGTCGGCTAGCACCATGAGTCCGGTCGCATTCCGCGCGATCTTCTCAGTCCGCTGTCGGTCGAGAATCCTTCCTTCACCACTCTTGACTGCGAATGCGGTCTCGATGGCATGAAGGAGGAAGACGATCGCAAAGACAGCGAGTGATGAGTAGACGAGATTGTTGGAGAGATAGGCAAGTGATCTGCTATCCATCTTTCGTCACTCCCTTCATCGCCGCTTCGATCTCGCGTTCGACTAGTTCATTATTGGTATTGCAGAGTCCTGCTATCTCGATTCCATCAGAAGTGGATCTGATCCAGATCCTCCTGCGATGGACGAAGAGCATTCCCAGCGCCCCAAGGAGCGAAAGTAGACCTCCTGCCAATGCATAACTCTTCCCTGGATCATGGATGACCTGCAAGTTGATCCACGGCACGAAGTTGTCGAAAGTGATGGAACCCACTGTGAAGTCGTAGGACTCACCTGGTCGAAGTGAGACAAGTCCTATTCGCTCCATCCCCTCGGTGTCGAGACGATAGATCGACTGTGGGTCGCCGTCATCCATGCCGAGATCACCCTGCCAGACACCTAAGAGCAACCGCGGATCGAGTGGTTCGGGATAAGAGGAGAAACCACCACGGATCTCATCGCGAGCAGCTGTTGGAAGGAATGAGGCGACGAAGCCGACGCTTGGCTCCATGTCAGGGACTTTGATCGCACCTGTCGAAGTGAGATTGGGATCGATTGGAAGGAGTGGAACTGGACCTTGGAATGAGATCGCACCATCTTCATCTCGAACAGTGACCAATACGGAGTAACCAGTCGCCTGCAAGAAGACGCGGGATGCACCGAAGGTGAGCGGTTGGTTGACGCGCATGACCTCATTGGTAAATGGCGAATCGAGATCCTCGCGCACCCGAACCTTCAACTCATACTCACGTGCCGCGTTCGTCACTGGATCGTATTCAGCATAGAACTCCTGCAATTCAATCCGATAAGGCTGGAGCGAATCTACGGAGTAGAAACGGCCTGGAGTGAGGTTGTCATAGGTGACCGGGGTATTGATGAATCTCTCCCCGACATTGACGATCGCCTCACCGCGCATCCCAAAGAGCGAACTCGCCGCGATACCGACAAGGATCAGAATGAGGGAGAAGTGGAAGAGCAGGTTTCCACTCTCTTTGAGGTAACCCTTCTCGACTGTGTAGCCATCACCGAATTTTTCGACCCGGAAACGTTTCGATCTGAAGTGTGTAGCGATCTCCTCGACATCACCTTGGACTCGTCTATAACCGGTGAAGTTCTCCAGAAGAGCAGGAGGCTCTGTCGGGCGTTCGAAGATGGCCTTTCTGTACTCATTGAGGCGCGGAATCACACAGCCGATCAACGAGATAAAGAGAAGTACATAGATCGCAGAGAACCAAGGGGCACCGAAGACATCGAAGAGATAGAGGCGATCGAAGATCGGTGAGATCGTCGGGTTCGCCTCGAAGAAATCTTGGACTTGGAATGGATTCTGGGCGCGTTGCGGGATGATCGAACCAGGTATCGATGCAAGACCAAGGAGAAGCAAGAGAGTCAACGCGGTGCGCATACTCGTTAGAAGACGCCAGAGATAGCGGATGAACGCGAAGCCGGAGAGCTCTCGGAACTCACCAAGGTCTCGAGTGCGATCCTTCTCGATCCTCTTCTCCTCGCTCATCTCATATCACCGGGATGAAGTTAGTGATGGAACCTTGAAGTGATGCGACCCATTGCCCCCACAAGCCAGTGATCTGGGCGATACCGATAGAGATAAGGAAGAAGCCACCGATCACTGCGAAGGTCCTCGAGTTACGCAAGAGGAATGCGTGGAGTGCCCGTACCTTGACCAAGAAGAGTGCGAAGAGGATCAGTGGCAGGCCAAGACCAAGTGAGTAGAAGGCAGAGAGGATGGCACCACGGAGCGCGCTTGCCTCATTGAAGGCGAGCGCTTGGACTGATGCGAGTGTCGGTCCGATACATGGTGTCCATCCGAATCCGAAGAGGAGGCCAAGGAGTGGGGCCGCAACGATGCCTTGCACTCGCGGTGATGCGAAGCGAAAGGAGCGATAGAAGCGTTCACTGAAGATGAAGACGAAACCAAGGAAGACGGTGAATAGACCCAGGACCTTGGTGAAGGTATCTGCATTCCTCAGCAGTGTCGTACCAAGCGAGCCGAAGATCACGCCATAGGAGATGAAGAGCGCGGTGAAGCCGAGTACGAAGAGTGTGGCGCCAAGTAGCACTCGCACTCGAGTAGCACTCGCCCCCGCTACATAAGAAAGGTATCCAGGGAGGAGTGGGAGGACGCAAGGAGAGAGGAAGGAGACGATACCTGCGAGGAAAGCGATCGGTGCCGAGAGTATGAGCGAACCATCGAAGATCTGGTCGACGAGGAACTCATTCACCGAGGACCTCATCTATCAGGCCGCTCAACCCAGTGAAAGTCACCTCTCCACCGATGCGCGCTGCGATCAATCCGTTCTTGTCGATCACAAGTGTGGTCGGGATGGCATTCGCGATCATCGCATCATTGAATTCCAACAAGACATCATCACTTCGAAGCGATGGGAAGGTGAGTCCGAAACGATCGATGAAGGCTCGTGCTGCAGTGAGATTGTCACGAGTGAGCACTCCAAGGAATTGCACCTCTGGGTACTTCTCGCTCAACTCCTGCAGAGTCGGTGCCTCTGCGCGGCATGGCGAGCACCACGAGGCCCAGACATTGAGCACGATGGGCTTGCCTCGCTCCATCCGGTACTCACTTCCGTCAATGAGGGTTCCAGAGAGATCGGGCGTCGCCTTTCGTGAGCCGAGTGGGACCTTTGTGACCGCACCGTTTCCTTCTATATATGAAAGCTCAGCTCCGACTTCACTGTCGGAAGCGGAATCGACGAAGGAGAAGGAGAGGAGTAAGAGCGCGACCAGCATCGAGAGCATGATCAAGAGTCTCTTGCGCATCAAATCACTTCTTCGCAGGTAGGAGGTGTTTGACTGGCTCTTGGTAGCTGATGTCGGTGATCACTCCGTCATCATCGAAGTGGATCGTGGTCACCGAGCAGAGTGAACATTCACGCTTGCGTGGGTCATGGAGCATCGGTCGCCCTTCAATGGCGCTACGGACGATCCAGATCGGTAGCTGATGCGAGACGCAGATTGCATCGCTCTTTCCTGCAGCCTTAGCAGCATCACGCGCGGAGAAGGCGGCGCCGAGCATTCGATTGATCTGATCGACATAGGGCTCGCCCCATGATGGCTTGAACGGGTTATAGAGATGTCGCCAGGAGGAAGGATGTTTCAGTACGCCGTCGCCAACTCCGAATGGTTTTCCTTCGAAGATGTTCGCAGCTTCGATCAATCGCTCATCGGTAGTGATCGCGACACCGTGGGCTTTGGAGATCGGAGAGGCGGTCTCTTGCGCACGCTCAAGTGGAGAGACATGAAGCGCACCAAGATCTAGAGCCTTGCTCCAGTCAGCGACACCCGCTGCCATCTCCCGACCTAGAGATGAGAGATACCACCCTGGTTGTCGGCCGTAGAGGATGTTCTTCGGATTCTCCACCTGACCATGTCTTACAAGGTGTACTCGCATGATGGCTCATCATAGTTGAGCGAATCGAGACGAATCGCAGCGAGATATCTGGGCCGGTAATGTAGGCCAGTTATGTCGCCGAAGGCCAAGGGTAAGAATCCAAGCGAACCGCGGATGAGAGCTGCCGCATCACTCGCTGATGAACTTCGCGCGCGCAGCGACGATGAGATCGCACACCTCTTCTCAGCGAGGTCTGATCTCACTGCACCAGTTCCCAACGATTTCTCATCTTTGGCGGCGCGAGCGACCTCGACGCCCTCGCTCGTCCGTTGCCTCGACACACTCAATCTCTTCCAATACCAAATCCTTGAAGCGATCTGCGCCCTTGAAGAGCCTTTGACCATTGAGCGCCTCACAGATTGCACCGACCAGGCTGCGACCCAAGAGCTCGATGCACTCTGGATGCGAGGACTCATCTACTTCGATCGTGGTGAGATTCGTATGCCACGCGCGCTTCGAGAGTTGATCGGAGCCACACCAGCAGGGCTCGGACCTGTATCGCTGGGCAAACCGAAGATCGCAGCGATCGCAAAGGCGCCACCGGGTGCGCTACAGATCCTGCAGGCATTGACCTGGGGCTCACCTAAGGGCGCGATCGGGGATCGTCGCAAGACCGGCAAGCAGATCGAATGGCTTTTGGAACAAGGTCTGCTGACTCAAGTAGATAGCGAGCATGTAGCGCTCCCCCGTGAGGTAGGACTTCATCTCCGTGGCGGCAAGATCCACCGCCAACTCGCCATCACGCCACCAGAATTAGAAGACGAAAGAGCGAAATCGGATGCGGTCAAGCCGGATGCGGTCAAGGATGCATCACTCGCTTCGATCAGTTCGATCTTGCGATGGATCGCAGAGTTGCTCGACTTCTGGTCAGAGGAGACACCTCGGGCATTGAAGACAGGTGGTCTTGGCGTTCGGGACCTCAAGAAGAGTGCGGAGCATCTTGGAGTCGATGAAGAACTCGGGGCATTCGTCGCAGAACTCGCCTTCCTCGCCGGATTGATCGCGATCGAAGGTGATGATCGAATCCTTCCCTCGACACAATTCGACATCTGGCAGAGTCAAAGTCCAGAGTCACGATGGCGAGAGATCGCCTCACTCTGGCTCGCTACCTCACGAGTCTCCGGTCTGGTCCGTCGCGAAGAGAGTAAAGGGATCACACCCCTTGGAAGTGAACTCGATCGGATCTGGGCTGCTCGGATGAGGAGAGCGATCCTCTCCGTCTTCGAATCGAATCCAGATATCGCGCTCGATACAACGATGGTTCAGAGTTGGATCGATTGGCTCGCGCCGACTCGAAAGAGCGCTCCGCTGCACCGTGAGTTCACCGCATGGACGATCGAGGAGGCAGAGTGGCTCGGCATCACTGGGCGAGGAGTGCTCTCGCCATTCGGTGCACGCTTCCTACAGGAGCACGATTCACTGCAGATCGACTCATCACTGCCGCCACCGATCGATCACATCTTGGTACAGGCCGACAACACCGCTATCGCGCCAGGACCGCTGACCATCGATCTCTCACGGCGGCTCTCCAATTTCGCGGATATCGAGAGTCGCGGCAATGCCACTGTCTATCGCTTCACTGAGAGTTCGATCAGGCGCGGTCTCGACCATGGCCATACCGGTGATGAGATCAAGGCATTCCTCCACGAGGTCTCTCGCACTCCGATCCCGCAACCCTTGGAGTACTTGATCGCGGATATCGCACGGCGCCACGGTCAACTGCGAGTAGGTATGGCACAGAGCTTCATCCGTTGTGAGGATGAGACCACGATCCTGGCGATCACGAAAGACAAGCGTCTTGAGAACCTTCGACTTCGAAAGATCGCTCCACAAGTACTGGTCTCCGAGGTCGAAAGTAGTGACGTGATCGAGGACCTACGCAATGCCGGATACCTGCCATCACTTGAGAACCAATCAGGTGTCGTGATCACAGCCCCCAAGCAATTGCGTTCAAAGAGCCGCGCACGGATACCACGCTCCATCGCAGAGAACCCATCGCCGAGTGATGCTGTGATTTCCGCTGCGATCAAGGCCATGCGCGCCGGTGATCGTGTCAGCGGAAGCAAGACCAGCCTTGCTGAGATCCCACGGACGAGTGCGAATGAGACACTCGCGATCTTGAGACAAGTAGTCGCCGATCAGAGCAGCGTGATGATCGGTTACGCCGATACCAACGGCTCGGTAACGCAGAAGATCATCGACCCGGTCCAGATAGCGATGGGAAACCTCCTCGCACGAGATCATGGCAGTGAAGAGCTCGCCACCTTCAAGATCGCACGAATCACCGGGGTCGCGGCCGTCGAGTGATGGCAAGATAGCGACATGGCCGCAGCGCCCGTGAAGATATCCAAATCGGAAGCGATAGAACTCGTCCGTCGCCTCGTCGAGATCGAATCACCGACCGAGGATGTCGTCGCATGTAGAGAAGTCGTTACAGAGGCCAATCGCATCATCACGGAACTCCTTGGGAGTTCCGGTGAAGTCAAGGATGTGAAGGGTTATCCGACGCTCTCTTGGAAGAGTGGGAAGCCTCGCGTCCTCATGCTCTGTCATCTCGACACCGTCTGGCCGAAGGGCTCGTTCACTCCACGATGGGCGATCGAAGGTGATCATCTTCGAGGTCCTGGCAGTTATGACATGAAGGCAGGCTTCGTCCAAGCAGTGATGGCAGTCGCATCGTTGGCAGAACGCGAAGGCATCCACATCTTGGCGACGAGCGATGAAGAGACCGGAAGTGCAGCTTCACGCGAGTTGATCGAAGCAGCAGCGCGCGAGTGTGAGTACGCACTGGTCTTCGAATCAGCCATACACGGCAAGGTCAAGACTGCTCGCAAAGGAACATCGATGTATCGCGTCACCGCTATCGGTAAAGCGGCGCATGCAGGTCTTGAACCAGAGAAGGGCATCAACGCGATGATCGCGCTTGCATCGCTATTGCCGAAGATCAGTGCGATAGCGAAGATGGAGGTCGGCACCTCGGTAACACCGACCACTTTCCATGCTGGGACCACTCTCAATACGATCCCAGCAGAGGCGAGACTCGAGATCGATGTCCGCGCCTTCTCTTCCGAAGAACAGCGACGAGTCGATGATGCGATCAACTCACTCGCAGGGAAGGTGACGACCGCAACCGGTGAGGCGATCATCGAAGTCAGCGGCGGAATCAACCGTCCTGCGATGGATCCGAAGATGAGTGCTTCGCTCTACGAGATCGCGAAGGATGCGGCGAAAGCAGTAGGTATAGAGAATCTTCAGGATGCAGCGGTCGGTGGTGCGAGCGATGGAAACTTCACCGCAGCGGTCGGCACTCCTACCCTCGACGGACTCGGTGCGATCGGAGATGGCGCGCACGCAGACCATGAGTGGGTCAGCGCCGATGGTCTGATCGAACGCTCAGAATTGGTCGCCGAGATGCTGAGGCGCCTGCTCAAGTAGACTCGCGAGAATGTCCTCTGATCCATCTACGCAGGGTCCACTCATCGTCCAAAGCGACAAGACCCTCTTGCTCGATGTCGATCATCCTGGCTCTGATGATTGTCGAAAGGCGATCGCACCATTCGCTGAACTCGAGAAATCCCCGGAACACATCCACACCTATCGACTCACCTCGCTTGGACTTTGGAACGCTCGGGCTGCCGGACACGATGCAGAAGGCGTGATCGACACACTTCTCAAGTACTCGCGCTACCCAGTTCCTCACTCACTCCTCGTCGACATCGCCGAGACGATGGGACGTTATGGACGGCTGCGCATCGAATCTCATCCAGTCCATGGACTCGTCTTGATCACCACAGACACCGCAGTACTCACCGAAGTAGCGAGATCGAAGAAGGTCGCCCCGATGTTGGGTGCGCGGATCGATAACGAGACGATCGCAGTACATCCATCACAACGTGGTCACCTCAAACAAGCCCTCCTCAAACTGGGATGGCCAGCTGAGGATCTCGCGGGTTATGTCGATGGTCAGGCGCATGAGATCGCGCTCGTCGAGAACGAATGGAAGGTGCGCGAGTACCAAAGGCTCTCGGCAGAAGGTTTCTGGCATGGCGGCTCTGGTGTCGTCGTCTTGCCATGCGGCGCCGGCAAGACGATCGTAGGTGCTGTCGCAATGTCGATGGCAAAGGCGACTACCTTGATCTTGGTCACCAACACCGTTGCCGCACGGCAATGGCGCGATGAGTTACTTCGTCGGACCACTCTGACTGAGGACGAGATCGGCGAGTACTCGGGAGCGAAGAAGGAGATCCGCCCTGTCACCATCGCTACCTATCAAGTGATGACGACACGAAAGAAAGGCGTCTACGCACACTTGGATCTCTTCGATGCGCAGGATTGGGGTCTGATCATCTATGACGAAGTGCATCTTCTACCTGCGCCGATCTTCCGCTTCACCGCGGATATCCAATCGAGGAGAAGGTTGGGATTGACCGCGACATTGGTCCGTGAGGATGGGATGGAAGGCGAAGTGTTCTCACTGATCGGACCGAAGAGATTCGATGTCCCATGGAAAGAGATCGAAGCGCAGGGATATATCGCACCGGCAGATTGCGTCGAAGTACGAGTCACTTTGACCGATCATGAACGTCTCGCCTACGCCACTGCAGAGCAAGAGGAGCGATATCGCGTCTGCTCCACCACGATGACGAAGAAGAATGTCGCAAAGGCCCTTGCTGAACATCACAAGAAGGATCGGGTCCTGGTCATCGGTCAATACATCGATCAGATCGACGAGATCGCAGCAGACCTCGGTGCCCCCGTGATCAAAGGAGAGACGCCAATCAAGGAGCGTGAGCGCTTATTCGAACTCTTTCGAACGGGTGAGATCACACTTCTCGTGGTCTCCAAAGTCGCGAACTTCTCCATCGACCTCCCCGAGGCATCGGTAGCGATCCAGATCTCCGGAACCTTCGGCTCCCGTCAAGAGGAGGCACAGCGGCTTGGACGAGTCTTGCGCCCGAAGGCCGATGGCCGCGGTGCGCGCTTCTACTCTCTCGTCGCTCGCGACACTGTCGACCAAGAGTTCGCGCAGAATCGCCAACGCTTCCTCGCCGAACAGGGATATGCCTATCGCATCATCGATGCCGATGATGTCTACACCGGCTCGATCTGATCCAGATTCACTTCCTGATCCTGATTCAGTTCACAGAGATTGCTTTGAGGAATCTCGCCTCTTCGATCCTGCCATAGCCGTGCATCGCACCATCGACATGTATGACCGGCACCATGAATCCGTATTCACTCTCTAGAGCTGGATCTCCATCAATGAAGGTCTCGTCAATGGAGATTGCGATCTGGTTCTCGGATGCAATCCGCTCCATCTCTTGTAACGCCACTTCACAGAGGTGGCAACCTTTTCGAGAGAAGAGTTTGATCTCTACCGTCACGACCGCTCCCTTCTCAGAAGGCTCTCACTCTATTAGTCCATCGCTTGGTCCATCGCTTAGTCCATCGCTCGCCACAACAGGATCAGGAACGAGGCGATAATCTTCCGCTATGCGCAGGCGAAAGACCAGGTCACTCACCGTCTCTCTCCTGACACTTGCGCTCTCGCTCTCGCTCGCAATTCCACTGACGAGTTCGAGCAATGCGCTCTCCTTCAACTCTGCTCCAGCAACGATCTGGGGCGCGCTCTACGCAGAAGATCCGATCTTTGCGCAAGAGGGCGATACCGCGACGACACAAGTCGATCCAAGAGGTGGGCCGTCACGCCCACCACGAAGCACTTTCGAACTGAACTACGTCAACATTCCAGATCGCGCAAAGGCTGCGATCGAAGCCGGGGTCAAGGCATGGGAGGGATACTTCGAATCGAAGGTTCCCGTCACAGTCGCTGCATATTGGGATCGCACCGCACCTTACGGCGTCCTCGGCACAGCGAGACCGGGTCGTTACTTCAACAACTTCGAAGGCGCGCCCGATCGTGACCTTTGGTACTCATCAGCGCTAGCGAACTCACTCGCGGGTCGCGACCTCGATCCAAGGAATGCAGAGATAGTCATCCGCATCAGCGCGCTCCCGTTCTGGTATCTCGGCACCGATGGCAAGCCAGGGCAGAGTCAATTCGATCTGGTCTCGGTCGTCCTCCATGAGATCGGTCATGGACTCGGTTTCCTCTCCAGCGCCGACTTCATCTCCTACAACTCCTTCGGCACCATGACACAGCCGACTCCTTTCGACGCCTACGCCGAGCTCGCTGATGGTCGCAGATTGCGAGATTTGCCCTCACCTTCGCAGGAACTTGGGACAGCGATCACTTCAACTCTCTATTGGTCCGGTCGTCGTGGCATCGCTGCCAACAACGGAGTGAAACCTTTGCTCTATACGCCGAAGACATTCGAAGTCGGTTCCTCCGTCAGTCACCTTGATGAGAGCACTTTCATCAAGGGTTCCCCTGATGCGGCGATGACACCAAATCTCGCATCCGGCGAAGTGCTCACCACTCCTGGTCCTCTAGCTGAGGCGATGATCGAGGATATGAAACAGAGACCTCCGGCAGGCGCCGCCTTCGGACTTCCCAACGAAGCCCGCAATGTCGAAGCCCTTGTGGGAGATGGCCGAGCGATCATCACCTTCGATCCACCTTCGAATTCGAGGAGTGCCCAGGTCAATTCCTATGTCATCACCAATGTCCAGACCGGCGACTCGCTCGAAGTCGCAGAGAGTCCTGCGCTCTTCTCTGGATTGAAGAATGGTGAGTCCTACTCCTTCGATGTGATCGCCCGCAATGACAATGGCAAATCACCCGTGGTGAGAAGTAACACGGTAAGACCTGAACGAGGATGGCGTGCCACCATCCTGGATCCGAGCGCCGATAGCAAATACCTCGCACACACAAGGTTCAAAGGTAAGACAGTCGTCGCATATACCGATTCGAAGAGTGGAGATGTGAAGCTTGCGACCTACTCTGATGGTCGTTGGATACGGACGATCGTCGATGGCAATAGCACTCGATCCGGCCGAACCACCAACGACGTCTCTGGATACCTTTCGCTCTGCGTCAGTGGCAAAGGCGATAAGGAGCGTCTACATCTCTTCTACACCGACATCACCCAGAAGGACCTTCGCTACGGCCAATTCGATGGTACTAGGTGGCGATACGAAGTCGTCGATGGTGATGGTCCGAAAGTGCAGAACTATGAGGAGAGGGAGCGCGTCCGTACCGCTAGTGATGTCAGCGTCTCCAACGCCTGCGCGGTGACGAAGGATGGATTACAGGTCTTCTATCGCGATGAGAGTCAAGGGATACTCCTTGGGGCAGTCCGTTCGCGAAACACCTGGTTCTACGAGATCGTCGATGGCGACAAACGCACTGGCGGTCGCAGCATCGGCGATGTCGGATTCCGTCTTCGCGCGATCACAGTAGGCGGGACGGTCTATCTGATCTACGACTCGATCCTTGTCGTCGATGCCAATCGTGATGCCACCCAAGGCGAGGTGCGACTAGCGAAAAGAGCCTCCATCTATCCTGAGGATTGGAGCTATCAGAACCTCGAAGTGACGGGTGAATTGGTCGCAGTACCTGGTTATGACATCTCCATCACGTCAAAGAAGAGCAAGGTCTTCGGATCCTGGCTCTCATCCACACCACTGACGAGGCCAAAGCCTGATCGACTCAAGTCGAGGATGATCAGTGATGTAGATGCCACTGTCGCAGGTTTCGCAGATGACCATGGGTTCTTGAGTGGACCACTCGCTGAGGATGTGAACACATCGCTCTTCGGATGCGAGCGAAGACTCTGCGCGATGGAGAAGAAGACCCTTGAGGTGAGACTGGTGGTCGATCAGGAGATTCCGAAAGGTGCGGTCTCATCATGGATCACACTCGGCAAGGATCGATATGCCTTAGTGGGAGTGGATGGAAAGTTGACGCTCTTCCGCCCTTGATGGGCGGAAGGAGAGTGATCGTTACTTCTTGTTACGACGCTGAATACGTGTCTTCTTGAGCAACTTCTTATGCTTCTTCTTTGCCATGCGCTTGCGGCGCTTCTTGACAACGGAACCCACGATCACATCCCTTCATCATTGCGTTGAATCAGAATCAAGGGGCTAAAGGTATCAACTGGGATCGACCCTCACGGTCAACGATGATGGCGTGACCATCGGTGAGGTCGATGATGGAACGCGCCGGGATGCTTCTGACGCTCTTGAGTGTCGCCTTCTTGGAAAGTGATCTGGCGTCATATTCGAGGAAGACCGCGTTCTTTCCACTCGGTGAGATGCGTGCTATCCCTGCCAACCTCTTCGATGTGATCAACCCGACGGTCCGTTGATTCAGATGTGGATCACTACCTGGATATCGGACGAACCACTGCGGTGCTCCGGATGCGGAGAACTTGGTGATCGCTACCTCTTCACTCCCTGATCGCTTCACTGGACCAACCGCAAGATGGGCGGTACTCACCTCATCCCACGATCGCTCGCTCGATGCAAGGAAACTACGCACGACGCGATTGAGTCTTCCCTCGGAGTCGAGATAAAGGATGACGCCATCGTTGATTCCCTGTCGATTCGACCCCGCCAATCGTTCACCACTGCTTCCATAGAGAGTGCGGACATTGGCAAGGGAATTGATCTCAGTAGAAGCGACACCGAAGGTAGAGAATGAGAGGAAGCTGCCCGAGAGATCACTCACGGCAAGGAAACCTTGGACTCCTGAGCTCGATGCGATCGATCCCACGATTCCGATCCGATCGCCAAAGACGCGAAGGGAGCGCGGAAGAAGCGGGCGATCCGCATCGAAGATGGACTCTTTGATGATGGCACCGGTCGTCGAGAATTCCAACAACACCAGTCGAGTCACTCCCTTCGACTCTGCGAAGGATCCCCCGACCGTGATCGAATCAGGGTTGATGAGATTAGGTGGCGTCGTGATCGAGAGAGAGGTCGCACTCTCTGCGATCCCGATTGCGAAGAATCGTCCTTGGTGGGCGATCACATCGGTGAAGAGGCGAGCGCTACTTCCGGTGAGTGGGATTGCAGATGCAAGGTCAGTCGCATCCTTCGGGATCACTGTGATCTTTTCACCAGCGAGTGCGATCACATCGGTAGATGTCGCGATTGCTCGCACACTGCTATCGACCTGTAGTTGCGGCGTAAGGCGCTTCACCTCGATCTCGGCATACGAAGAAGCCGGGAATGCGAGCGAGGCGGCGAGGGTGAGCGCGAGAGAGAGGGCGAAACGCACCAAATACTTACTTCTCAACCCAACTCCAACGATCGATCTCGGGCCGCCCGCATGGCCGCTTCCACCATCTCATCGAGGCCTCGCTCGTGAAAGACCTTGAGCGCCTCCGCTGTCACTCCCTTAGGGCTGGTCACATTCTCACGGAGAGTGGTGGCGGATTTTCCTGACTCCTCAAGCATCACTGCTGCACCTTTGATCGTTGCGATCGCAAGGGTGGTGGCATCCTGATGTGAGATGCCTAGTCTCTCTCCGGCACTCACCATCGCTTCGACGAATGCGAAGAAGTAAGCCGGGCCAGATCCACTGATCGAGGTCACGGCATCTTGCAAGGACTCGTCGATCACGATCGCTATGCCACCGACTGCCAGGAGGCTCCTGACCCATTCGAGTTCCGCGGGATCGACATTGGAGGTCGCGGAGATCACTGAGACTCCCTCACCGACGACCATGGGCGTGTTCGGCATCACGCGAATCACAGGATTCTTGCCACCGAGGGCTGCCTGAATCACATCACTCTTCTTTCCCGCAGCGAGCGAAACGATCAAGGTCTCTGCGCGGACACTTGCCTTGATCTCTTCAAGGACTGCGATGAGATCCTGTGGCTTCATGGCAAGGAAGATGAGATCGGATTCACGTGCCAACTCAGTGAGGGATCTCGCTTGTATGCCAAGGCTCTTGGTGATCTCGTCATTCAACTCACTGCGTCTACGTGTGAAGGAGATCTGATCCTTGGGGATTCCCGCCTTGATGAGAGTAGCGATCACTGCTTGACCCATCACACCAGCGCCGATGAAACCAATCCGCGTCCTCACAGTGCGAGCCTATCCTTTAGGCTCTCGCACTATGCCTGAGATCAAAGAAGGATTCCCGAGAGAATGGTTGGAGTTCCAAGATCCCAGCAACTCAGAACACCTTTTCAAGTGTGACATCACATGGCTGACCTCCTCATGGAACTGCATCTATGGACGAGGATGTAAGGGGATCGACAAGGAAGAGCCCGACGCAGGATGTTGTAGCGATGGTGCCTATTACTCCGACAAGGACGATGAGAAACGTGTCGCGAAAGCAGCGGCGCGACTCACTCCCGACATCTGGCAGATGCACTCCCGTGGTTATCGTGGTGGGAAGTTGAGTATCACTGAGATCGGTCTCGATGATGATCGAAAGACGAAACGAGTCGATGGCTCCTGCATCTTCCTCAACCGCTCCGGCTTCGAGGGCGGGATGGGATGTGCGCTTCACCATCTAGCGATGCGTGAGGGGACCCACTTCCACGAGACCAAACCTGATGTCTGCTGGCAACTCCCGCTCCGTCGCTCCTTCGAGAAGCGCGAGGTAGGTGATGCCGAACTCCTTGTCACCGTCATCGGGGAGTATGGCCGCATGGCATGGGGAGAAGGTGGGGCCGATCTCGATTGGTACTGCACCAGCAACAGTGAGGCACATACTGGATCGAAACCGGTCTATCTCTCGAGCAAGGATGAGCTGATCCAGATGATGGGAATTCCTGCCTACAAGATCCTCGCCGACGCCTGCGACAAGAGAATGACATTGCTCAAGAGCACGAAGCGAAAGAACTTGCCGCTCTTCACGATCCATCCAGCGACAGCGAGAGCGCAACAAGCGCAATAGAGGCGAGTGATGATGGCTAAGCCAGTCAAGGATCCATATCGCTGCGGCGAATGTGGCTGGAGCACGACCAAGTGGGTCGGTCGCTGTGGCGAGTGCCAAGCGTGGGGAACTATCGAGGAAATCGGCGCACCGAAGAAAGCGACTTTGGTCGCTACGGCACCGAACTCCGATGCACTGCCCATCAAAGACGTGGCGCTCGCGAGCGCGACAGCGCGCAAGAGTGGTGTCGATGAGTTCGATCGAGTCCTCGGTGGTGGTTTGGTACCAGGGGCTGCGCTCCTTCTCGCCGGCGAACCAGGCGTTGGAAAATCGACACTCCTTCTCACCGTCGCATCGCTCTTCGGAGATCGCGCGCTCTACATAAGCGGTGAGGAATCGCCGTCTCAAGTGAGGCTTCGTGCAGAGCGTGTCGGCGCGCTCGCCAAGGATCTCTATCTCGCTTCCGAGAACGACCTGGGAGCGATCATCACACATATCGAGAAGGTCGAGCCAGAGCTGATCATCATCGACTCGATCCAGACCATCGGCACCTCCGCGCTCGATAGCGCGCCAGGAAGCGTCTCACAGATCCGCGAAGTCTCGGCTGCGCTGATCCGTATCTGCAAGGAACGCTCAATCTCTCTCGTACTCGTCGGACATGTGACAAAGGATGGTTCGATCGCAGGACCTCGCCTCCTTGAGCATCTTGTCGATGTCGTCCTGCAATTCGAAGGTGAACGTCACTCAAGGCTTCGATTGATCCGTGCGACGAAGAACCGTTTCGGTCCAAGCGATGAGGTCGGTTGTTTCGACCTTCATGACGGTGGGATCGAAGGACTTCCTGATCCAACTGGACTCTTCACCACACGCCATGCAGAGCCTGTCCCAGGTACCTGTGTCACTGTCGCATTAGAGGGAAGGCGCCCGCTCCTCGCCGAGATCCAGGCGCTCGTCGGAAGTGATCGTGAGATCGACTATGGCAACGCACGTCGCGTCACGAGTGGACTCGACAATCCGCGAACCGCAATGACCCTTGCCGTCTTGGAACTGCGCGCGAAGGTGAAACTCTCCGGTCGCGATGTCTATGTTGCGACAGTTGGTGGGATGAAGATCCAAGAGCCTGCCGCAGACCTCGCGGTTGCACTCGCAGTCGCATCCGGTGCTCATAGCTTGGCACTCCCATCAGACTTGATCGCGCTCGGCGAAGTGGGACTTGCTGGTGAGATCCGCCGTGTTCAAGGTGTGGCGCAACGTCTCAACGAGGCATTTCGTCTCGGTTTCAAGCGAGCGTTGGTTCCCACCGGAAGCGATGTGAGGATCGATGGAATGGATATCGTGGAGGTATCACGTCTCGATCAAGCGATCGGGCGAGTTCGAATCGGAGCGTAGATGCTCGAAGAGGTCACGGATTGGTTCGCGCACTCTGCTCGCGACCTGCCCTGGCGAAGGACGACACCGTGGGGTGTGATGGTGAGCGAATTCATGTTGCAACAAACCCCTGTAGTTCGCGTCCTACCGAAGTGGAATGAGTGGATCGAACGGTGGCCCACTCCACGCGACCTTGCCCAAGCAGATAAGAGTGATGTGATCAAAGCGTGGGGTTCCTTGGGTTATCCGCGGCGCGCACTTCGCCTCTGGGAGAGTGCGAAAGTGATCGATGAGATCCATGGAAACCAAGTACCGAACGATCTCGAAGCGTTGCGATCGCTGCCTGGCGTAGGCGAATACACCGCTGCCGCGATCCTCTCCTTCGCATTCGATCAGAGTCATAACGTGATGGATGTGAACATCCGCAGGGTCTATGCCCGCGCGATCGATGGCGTCGAGCATCCAACGAAGTCGGTGACCGCTCGCGAGAAGAGTGAGCGTCCAGTCTTCGGACCCACCTGGTCGAAGGCTGTGATGGAACTTGGTGCGCTGATCTGCACTGCGAAGGATCCGAAATGTGGGAGTTGTCCCTTGGCAAGGTCTTGTCTCTGGCTTCGCAACGGATCACCGAAGTCGACAGAGGTGCGTAAAGGTCAGTCGTGGCACGGAACGAAACGACAATGTCGAGGTCAGATCCTCAAGGCGCTCCGTGAGAGAGAACCTCGATCACGCGATGAGTTCATCTGGGAAGACGAGGCGATGCTTGAAGGTGCGCTAACGGAATTGATAGCGGAAGGATTCATTACGAAGCGAGGCGATCGTTACCGCCTCGCTCGCAGTTAGGCCTGTGGGCTCTCCTCAGTGAGGTCCTCTGGGGTATCGGGCAACTTCTCGCGCGCAAGACCCTTGAATGTGAAGACCTCTGAACCTTCTTCGCCTTCGACATCGATGACCACGATCTGGCCGCTCTTGAGTTCACCGAAGAGGATCTTCTCTGAGAGCGCATCCTCGATCTCACGTTGGATGGTTCGACGAAGCGGACGTGCACCCAAGAGTGGGTCATAGCCACGCTTTGCCAAGATGCCCTTCGCTGCGGAGGTGAGTTCGATTCCCATCTCCTTCGCCTTGAGACGATTCTCGAGATTGTCGATCATCAGGTCGACGATCTGGATGATCTCGGTCTCGGTCAACTGGTGGAAGACGATGATGTCATCGATACGGTTCAAGAACTCTGGACGGAAGTGGGACTTGAGTTCGTCCTGGACCTTCGCCTTCATGCGCTCGTAATTGCCGACCGAGTCGTCCGGATTGATGAATCCGAGCGAGAGACTCTTCGAGATATCTCGAGTGCCAAGGTTGGTAGTCATGATGATGATGGTGTTCTTGAAGTCGACGACGCGACCTTGTGCGTCGGTCAACCTTCCATCTTCAAGGACTTGAAGGAGTGAGTTGAAGATATCGGGGTGTGCCTTCTCGATCTCATCGAAGAGGACGACAGAGAATGGACGTCGTCGTACCTTCTCGGTGAGCTGGCCACCTTCGTCGTAACCGACGAAACCTGGAGGTGCACCGAAGAGACGGGAAGCGGTGTGCTTCTCGGAGTACTCGGACATATCGAGTTGGATCAACGCATCCTCATCTCCGAAGAGGAAGGAGGCGAGAGTCCTCGAGAGTTCGGTCTTTCCAACACCCGAAGGTCCGGCGAAGATGAATGAACCGCCAGGACGACGTGGGTCCTTGAGACCGGCACGAGTACGGCGGATCGCCTGCGAGAGCGCATGGATCGCTTGCTCTTGTCCGATGACTCGCTTATGCAACTCATCTTCCATGCGAAGGAGACGAGCAGTCTCTGCCTCGGTCAGTTTGAAGACCGGGATACCTGTCGCGGTGGAGAGGACCTCTGCGATCAACTCCTCATCGACATCGGCGACGACATCGAGGTCGCCTGCCTTCCAGGACTTCTCCTTCTCGATCTTCTCTTGCATCAGCGTCTTCTCCTTGTCACGGAGCGCTGCTGCCTTCTCGAAATCCTGTCCATCGATCGCGGATTCCTTCTCCTTGCGAACCTCGGCGATCTTGTCGTCATATGCGCGAATCTCTGGTGGCTGGGTCATTCGACGAATACGAAGACGTGACCCCGCTTCATCGATCAAGTCGATCGCCTTATCCGGCAAGAAACGATCCGAGATATAGCGATCAGCGAGCGTCGCTGCTGAGACGAGTGCGGAATCGGAGATCGTCACCTTGTGATGGGTCTCGTAACGATCGCGAAGACCCTTGAGGATCTCAATGGTGTGAGCGACGGATGGTTCGCGGACCTGGATCGGTTGGAATCGACGCTCAAGAGCGGCGTCCTTCTCAAGGTGCTTGCGATACTCATCGAGAGTAGTAGCGCCGATGGTCTGGAGCTCACCTCGCGCAAGCATCGGCTTCAAGATACTTGCTGCATCGATCGCACCTTCTGCTGCACCAGCACCGACAAGAGTATGGATCTCGTCGATGAAGAGGATGATGTCACCGCGAGTACGGATCTCCTTCAAGACCTTCTTCAAACGCTCTTCGAAATCTCCACGGTAACGAGAACCTGCGACAAGTGCGCCAAGATCGAGTGAGTAGAGCTGCTTGCCCTTGAGAGTCTCTGGGACATCGCCTTTGACGATCGCCTGTGCCAAACCTTCGACTACTGCCGTCTTACCGACACCTGGTTCACCGATCAATACTGGGTTGTTCTTGGTTCGACGTGAGAGGACCTGCATCACGCGCTCGATCTCCTGCTCACGACCGATCACAGGGTCGAGTTTCACCTCTCGCGCAGCCTGTGTGAGGTTTCGACCGAATTGATCGAGGACGAGTGAGGTCGATGGTTGTCCTTCTGCTGGTCCACCAGAGGTGACTGCCTCTTTCCCTTGGTAACCGGAGAGGAGTTGGATCACTTGCTGGCGGACGCGATTGAGATCTGCGCCGAGTTTGACGAGTACTTGTGCTGCGACGCCATCACCTTCGCGAATGAGACCTAGGAGGATGTGCTCAGTTCCGATGTAGTTATGTCCGAGTTGTAGCGCTTCACGAAGTGAGAGTTCGAGGACCTTCTTAGCACGAGGAGTAAAAGGGATATGCCCTGATGGTGCTTGCTGTCCTTGACCGATGATCTCTTCGACTTGGGTACGAACGCCATCAAGGGAGATACCGAGGGACTCGAGACCTTTCGCTGCCACACCTTCGCCCTCTTTGATGAGGCCGAGAAGGATGTGTTCAGTTCCGATGTAGTTGTGATTGAGCATGCGAGCTTCTTCTTGGGCGAGGACGACGACCCGGCGGGCTCGATCAGTAAAGCGCTCAAACATCGGTTTTGCTCCTTCTTTTCGGGCGATTCCTGGCCGTAAGAGGCCTAGATGGGCCTAAAGACGCTTGCCTAAGCCTAGCCAAGGAGCCTGAAACCGCCAGCTGTGATCGGTTCAACCCCAGATATGGCCGAGTTATGCCCGTCTCAACACAAAATGTTGGGGGATTAGAGAACCTTGAGCATTCTGGTATTTCCCAGGGTATTGGGCTTGACACTTTCGAGGTCTAAGAATTCTGCTACACCTTGGTCATAAGAGAGAAGCAATTGTTTATAGACATCAGGATCGACCGGCGCACCTTCGATCTCGACGAAACCATGACGAGCGAAGAACTCAGTCTCGAAGGTGAGACAGAAGAGACGTTTCACGCCGATCTTCTTCGCACGTTCGATCAGATCACCAAGGATCTGCTTGCCTACGCCACGTCCTCGAAACTCCTCAAGGACTGCAAGCGTTCTTACCTCCGCGAGGTCCTCCCACATCACATGGAGTGCACCACAGCCGATCACTCGTGAATCGATCTCCGCGACACTGAACTCTTGAACGCTCTCGAAGAGTGTGACAGTCTCCTTAGTGAGGAGTCGACGTTGCAATGAATAGAGATCGATCAACTCCCTGATGACTCTTACATCATGCGTCGTCGCAGGACGAACTACAAGGCCTTCGATCATCTCTTACTCTTCTGGTTTCACGAGTGGGAAGAGGATGGTCTCTCGGATTCCCAAACCAGTTAGCGCCATCAAGAGTCGGTCGACTCCCATTCCCATTCCACCCATCGGAGGCATACCGAACTCCATCGCACGCAAGAAATCCTCATCCAACTGCATCGCCTCAAGATCACCTTTGGCACCGAGTTTCGCTTGTTCTACGAGTCGCTCCCGTTGAATCACAGGATCGACGAGTTCGGAGTAACCAGTCGCCAATTCGAAGCCATCGACGTAGAGGTCCCACTTCTCGGTGATGCCCGCACGCTCACGGTGCTCGCGGACCAACGGTGATGTATCGACCGGATAACCCTTGACGAAGATCGGGCCGATGAGAAGGTCACCAGCGATATCCTCGAAGATCTCCTCGGCCAACTTGCCGTGGATCCATTTCGGGTCGACCTTCATGCCACGCTTCTGCGCGATCTTCACGAGATCATCGAAGGAAGTCTCGGGAGTTACTTCATCGCCGAGACCTTCCGAGATCGCGGTATAGAAGTCGATCTCCTTCCATGTGCCGCCGAGATCACTCTCGCGCCCATCGAAGTGTTTCACCACATGGGAACCGAAGAGCGCCTTCGCGGACTCTTGCACCAATTCGCGCGTCAAGGTCGCCATCGCATCCCAATCGGCATAAGCCCAATAGGTCTCGATCATCGCAAATTCAGGCGAGTGAGAGGAATCCGCTCCCTCGTTGCGGAAATTTCGATTGATCTCGAAGACCTTCTCGAGCCCACCGACGACACAACGCTTGAGGTAGAGCTCTGGCGCGATGCGGAGGAAGAGCTCCATGTCATAAGCGTTGCTCTTGGTTACGAAAGGTCGTGCTGCAGCACCGCCGTGCATCACTTGCAACATCGGTGTCTCGACCTCGATGAAGCCTCGAGAATCGAAGGATGATCGAAGTGATCGCATCACATTCGGTCTGATCCTGGCCATGTCGCGTGCCTCTGGACGGACGATGAGATCGACATAACGCATCCGAACCCGCGTCTCTTCAGAGAGTGGCTTATGTTCGACCGGAAGTGGTCGCAGAGTCTTCGCCGCGATGGCATAACTCGAAGCAAGGATCGAAAGTTCACCACGTTTGGAAGTGATCACCTCGCCCGTGACCGATACCAAGTCACCAAGGTCGACATCGGACTTCCAAGCAGCGAGGCTCTCCTCGCCGACCTTGTCGAGGGAGAACATCGCCTGCAGCTCCGTGCCATCGCCCTCGCGAAGCGTCGCGAAGCAAAGTTTTCCGGTGTCTCGCTTGAAGATCACGCGACCGGTGACGCTCTCAGTCACACCCGTTGCTACATCGATGGCGAGGTCTGCGAATCTCTCTCGCAATCCTTTGAGGGTCGAACTCCTCGGCACCGATACCGGATATGGCTCGATTCCTCGTTCGATAAGGCTCGAACGCTTCTCCCTACGGATCCGTAACTGCTCCGGTAGGTCGTCGACATCATCGATGTGATCACTCATGATGCGCGAACTCTATCGGCTAGTTTCGGTGATACAGCAGACGCAAGCCGACGAGAGTGAGATCTGGTTCGTGGAATTCGATTGTCTCGCTGATACCCAGGACCAATGGCGCGAGTCCTCCAGTTGCGATCACAGAGACTGCACCGGAAGACGGATAGAGATCTGACAACTCCGCCACTATCCGGTCGACAAGACCGTCCACTTGTCCCGCAAAACCGTAGATGGTCCCCGACTGCAGGGCCTCGACGGTGTTCTTTCCTATGACGGAGCGTGGTTTCACTAACTCCACTTTTCGAAGTTGCGCCGCGCGCGATGCGAGCGCATCAACCGATATCTCGATCCCCGGTGCGAGTGCACCACCAAGGAACTCACCTTTCGGCGATACGACATCGAGGTTGGTGGAGGTTCCGAAATCCACGACGATTGCAGGGCCATCGGGATAGAGAGTGTGCGCGGCAAGGGAGTTGACGATGCGATCGGCACCGATCTCCTTTGGATTATCGACTAGAAGTGGGACACCGGTCTTGATTCCTGGTTCGACAATGATGCACTTCATTGATGAGAAGTAACGAGAGATCATGACTCGGATCTCACGAAGGACTGCTGGAACGGTCGAGCTGACTGCGATCCCAGAGATCTCAAATCCATCGACGAGTGCGCGATACTGCAAGACCATCTCATCGGAGGTATCCCTGGCATCAGTCTTCACGCGCCAGGATTGGATCAGGTTCTCACCATCGAAGATCCCAAGAACGGTATTGGTATTGCCGACATCGATTGTAAGTAGCATCACTTACTTCCCTTCGATTCCACTGTGAAGATCGACCGAAAATGGCGTCAGGACTTCAAGCGAGATATCCAAGATCGGAGCGGAGTGTGTGAGAGCTCCGATCGCAAGGAAGTCGACGCCGGTCTCTGCATATGCTCGAGCGTTTTCTAACTTGATGCCTCCGGAGGACTCGAGCCGTGCTCTGGAAGAAGTGATCTCGACTGCTCTCCTCGTCATCGGAAGGTCCATATTGTCGAGCAGGATCAACTCCACACCAGCATCGAGCGCCTCGTTGAGCTGTTCCAAGGTATCCACCTCTACTTCGACCTCGATTGTCGGAAACTTCTCGCGTATCGCTCGGAAGGCCTGCGAGATGCTCCCTGCAGCAGCGATGTGATTGTCTTTCAGAAGCGCAGATTCGCTCAATGAGGATCGGTGATTGATGCCACCGCCGACGCGAACTGCATACTTCTCCAGCACGCGAAGTCCTGGCGTCGTCTTTCGAGTATCTCGGATCCTGGTCTTGGTTCCAGAGACTTCATCTACCCAGCGCTTAGTCAAAGTGGCGATACCACTCATCCGCGAGATCAGGTTGAGCGAAGTCCGCTCGGCGAGGAGAATCGAACGCAAAGATCCCTCGGCTGTTGCGATGATCGCTCCTGCCTTCACTTCTGCGCCGTCATCGACTCGTCTCTCGAACGAGTTGACGCCAGAGCGGGACATCACTGCCTCTGCGACATCGAGTCCCGCAATGACACCTGGTGCTTTCACGATGAAGTTCGCCTGGCCCACGCTCTTCTCATAGATGGTGGCTACCGATGTCACATCGACGCCACCAACGAGGTCTTCTTCTAGGGCGCGATCGATCAAGGCGATGATCCCGTCATCTATCTTCAATCCCATCACCATCTCCGTTCCCCACTTTCATGGACCGTCAGTGGCGCAGTCGTGGACTTCAATTCTCCGTCAACGAGCCACTCTTCGATCCGCACCAACCAATGATCATCACTCGATGGGAAGTCCTCGCGCCAATGCGAGCCACGACTCTCCTCTCGTTTCAGCGCCGCCTCGACGATCGCCTCTGCAAGAAGGAGGAGATTGGTCGTCTCCCATGAGGCGGTATGGGCATCGCTCGATGCAAGGGATCTGATCGAAATCAGCTCTTCCTTCGCTTTGGTCAGACTCTCTTTACTTCGAACCACACCTGCGCCACGACTCATCGCTTCTTGGATCCTGCGCCGTGCCGATGCATCGATGAGGATCGCCTTCCTTCGATCAGGGGCTACCTTCTTATCTCGCCGGATCGAGATCGCGATATCGAAGGCGATACGCGCTCCGAATACCAATCCCTCGAGTAGCGAGTTGGATGCGAGGCGATTAGCACCATGGGCTCCAGTGCAGGCGGTCTCGCCACATGCATAGAGACCTGGGACAGTACTTCGACCGTTGAGATCGACGCGGATCCCACCAGATGCGTAGTGAGATGCCGGAGCGACGGGAATCAGATCCTTCGTCGGATCGATGCCGTGTTCGATACACGAGTGATAGATGGTGGGGAAGCGTTCATTGAAATTCATGATTCCACGTGCGTCAAGGAAGACATGATCGAGATCATGCTTTCGCATCTGTCTCTCGATCTCCTTCGCCACCACATCTCGAGGTGCGAGATCGGCGAGTGGATGGGCACCCGCCATGAATCGCTCACCTAGGTGATTGACGAGGAAAGCACCTTCACCTCGCACTGCTTCACTGATCAGTGGCTGCTGTCCCTTCGATCCCTCACCAAGGAAGAGGACAGTGGGGTGGAATTGGATGAACTCGACATCAGCGACCCGTGCACCGGCGCGGAGTGCGAGTGCGACACCGTCGCCAGTCGAGACTGATGGGTTAGTGGTCTGAGCGAAAACTTGTCCGAGACCACCCGTTGCGATGACGACGGCACCTGCTTCTATCTGTCCGACACCATCTCGACTTCCCTCACCGATCACATGGAGCGTCACGCCTGCGATCTCTCCTTCATCAGAGAGAAGAGCATCCAAGACGAGTGCATGTTCGATCACTTCGATTCCCTTGTCATCACGGACTGCAGCAAGAAGTGCACGTGAGACCTCGAGACCCGTGGCATCACCACCTGCATGAAGGATTCGATTTCGAAGATGCCCACCCTCACGAGTGAGTGCGATCTCTCCGGTGACCGATCTATCGAAGACAGCACCACGTGCGATGAGTCGACGAACTGCTTCCGGGCCTTCGGTAACCAAGACCTCAACGGCGCTTGGATCACACAGCCCTGCACCCGCAGTGAGCGTGTCCTCTTTATGTGCTGCCGGCGAATCACCTGGCCCTAAGGCTGCGGCGATACCACCTTGAGCCCACTTCGTCGATCCCTCATCGATATTGGCTTTCGTCACAAGAACGACCGAGAGATTATGAGAGCGGATCTGAAGCGCAGTAGTCAGTCCTGCGACACCGGAACCAACGACGATGACATCACACTTCATACTCCAACCAGGAGCCGGGGCAAGAAGTCTCACGATCGATCTCCTAAAGAGATCGTGTCGATCAAGCGGATTCCTTCGATCCATCCGGCGATCAGTGCACGAGGGTTGCTCTTCTTATCGCCATCTTTGATGATTTCGAAAGTCTCTTCATCAATGACCTCTGCATAATCGAGGGAGAAAGCCAGCTCACTTCGCAAGATCTCTTCCATCGTCTTCTTCGGAGTCGGCGAGTCCATCGCCGCAAGGAGTGCTCGATAGATGACCCTGGCACTCTCTCGACCTTCATCACTAAGTCTGCGATTGCGTGAGGAGAGCGCAAGACCACTCTCATCACGAACTGTGGGATGAGTGATGATCTCGATTCCCATTCGCTTCGCTAGACCCTTGATCAAGAAGAGTTGCTGGAAGTCCTTCTCGCCGAAGATCGCGACATCTGGGCGCACGGATTCGAAGAGTCGCTTGACCACAGTCAAGACGCCATCAAAGTGTCCTGCGCGTGAAGCACCTTCAAGGATCGTTCCAATCACGCCCGAAGGGATTCGCTCTATCTCGCCTGGGTAGATCTCATCGACGCTAGGAGCCCAGATGAACTTTGCTCCGGCCGCTATGGCGAGCGCTCTATCTGCCTCCAAAGTCTTCGGATACTTCTCAAGGTCAGCGGGATCCTCAAATTGCAAAGGGTTGACGAAGACGCTGACGATCACAGAGGAAGAGAGCGATGCTGCATGGCGAATCAAAGCTGCATGTCCCTCGTGGAGTGCTCCCATCGTGGGAACGAAGATCACGGGCGCATCAAGGCGAGCGCGGAAGGTCTCTAACTCTGATTCGCGCTCAGATGTGGTGATCATGGCTATCTCTTCCTGCTCCAGTCCGTGGCGGTACCGGGCAATCCCTCAGACGAGTGAGAGGGATAAGGATAGACCTCTTCTTACCAGCCGTTTGCGGCGATAATCTCGCCAAGGCTCCCGTGACCTACGAGTACACCCTCCGGGTCCACCTCGAACCAAGGAGTGATCACGAAGTGGCGTTGATGTGCTCGCGGATGGGGAAGTGTGAGCGAAGGCGATGAATGAGTCATACCTTCGTAATCGATGAGATCGAGGTCGATCGTCCTCGGCGCGTTGGGAACGGTACGCACGCGATCAAGTTCGGATTCGACACGTAACAGCTCCGACATCAACTCCTCCGGAGATAACTCCGTATCGGCCAGGAGTACACCATTGAGGTAATCACCTTGCTCAGGTCCGCCGACAGGTTCACTCTCTATCAATGTTGAGATAGCTCCGATATTGAGATGCTCTCTGAGCAGCTCAATCGCGCGATCAATGTAACTCCGACGATCTCCTAGGTTCGAGCCGACTGCGATCACGACTCTCATCGTCGAATGGTCACCGAGATGTCCTTAAGGTCGATCCCAACCGGTGCGTTCGGCTTATGGACCGTCACCTCGATAGCATCAAGGGCGTCGAGGGAGAACTCTGACTTCACTCTCTCCGCGATCACTTCAGCAAGACGCTCAATGAGATTGAATGAACCAGTCTCAATCAACTCTTTGACTCTGATGGCGACTTTGCCATAGTCGATCGTCGATTCGATGTGATCACCCTTGCCGGCGCTTGAGAGATCAGCCGTGATCCGGATATCGACGAAGAACTCCTGACCATTCTTCTTCTCATGCTCGAAGAGGCCGTGATAACCGAAGCCACGGATACCGGTGATCGCTATCTCGTCCATCGCTCCACGACCTTGATCGCATCCTTATGTGCCTTGACGCTATGGGTTCGAACACCCCAAACCCCTTCACGCGCCAACATCGTCGTCACTGCGATCGAGGCGAACTCTCGATCATCTGTGGTCGCACCAGCGAGAAGTTCACCGAGGAATCTCTTTCGCGAAGCCCCGACAAGGAGAGGGAATCCTAGGAGTGCGATCCGATCCAAACCTTGCAGGAGCTGCCAATTGTGTTCTGGCTCCTTCGCGAAGCCAAGACCAGGATCGATGATCATCTGATCCGGATCGACCCCTTCGGTGACCAAGACTTCAGTTCGTGTCGCAAGTTCGCGCCGGACATCACTGACCACATCCTTATATGTGGCCAACTCCGCCATCTTCTCGGAGTGTGCACGCCAATGCATCACCACATATTGCACTTGAGGATTACTGGCAATCACCGAGGACATCTGTGGATCTGCGAGACCACCACTGACATCATTGACATATCGAGCTCCGGCCTTGATCGCCTCACTCGCCACTTTCGATCGCATGGTGTCGACGCTCACCACCGCACCCAACCTGACGATCTCCGTGATGACCGGAATGACGCGTCGCAATTCCTCATCCTCATCGACTCTCGTAGCGCCTGGTCTCGTGCTCTCACCACCGACATCGATGATGTCGACGCCTTCGGAGATCATCTCCTCAGCGCGCTTGATCGCATCAGGAAGAGCGAGATGCCGCCCACCATCTGCGAAGGAATCCGGTGTGACATTGAGGATTCCCATCACGAGCGTGGTCATCTATCCCCGATCACGCGATTGGATCAGCGACATCGCCTCTGCTCTCGTCGCTGGGTTATGGAGGATGCCACGGACCGCACTGGTGACCGTCCGCGCCTCTGGCTTTCGAACTCCGCGCATCGACATACAAAGGTGTTCGCAATCCAAGATCACGATGGCTCCCGCTGCTCCAAGGATCTCCATCAATGAGTCTGCAACCTGCGTCGTAAGGCGCTCTTGTACTTGTGGTCGCTTCGCAAAGAGATCGACAAGTCGTGCCAACTTCGACAATCCTGTGATGCGACCACTCTCTCCGGGGATATAGCCGATATGCGCGACGCCATGGAATGGAGTGAGGTGATGCTCGCAATGCGAGTAGACCTCGATATCTCGCACGATGACGAGTTCCCGATGTCCCGCATCGAAAGTCACTTGCAGGATCTCGCGTGGATCCTGATAGAGGCCGGCGAAGTTCTCAGCGAGCGCCTTCGCTACCCGACGTGGGGTGTCGCGAAGTCCGTCGCGCTCGATGTCCTCACCGAGCGCTAGAAGAAGTTCCTTCACTGCGCGTTCTGCTCGATCGAAGTCGAATTCGCCCTTCGCCCGCCCGTCATCGGGCTCCATCGAGACGTGATTGATCTCGGTCATCCGTTCACTCGCCCTTTGGGGCAGCCTTCTTGCTTCTACGTTTTGGTTTCTCTTCCTCTGTGATCACTTCTTCTGTTTCATTCGTTCGAACCGGGATTGCAACCGGTGGAAGTGATGAGGGTTTGCGCGCACTCGATCCAGTCCACGCACTACGGGGCTCCGGACCTCTCACCTCAGCAAAGATGGTTGCGATCTCTTCCTTGCCAAGGGTCTCCTTCTCAAGAAGTTCGATGACAAGTCGATCGAGAGTCGCTCGATTCTCCACCAAGATGTCGAAGGCCTCTTGGTGAGCGTTCTCGATCAAAGTGCGGATCTCCTGATCGACGGCACCAGCGATGGCCTCGGAGTAATCGCGTTGATGTCCGTAGTCACGTCCCAAGAATGGTGCAGCATCGCTGCTGCCGAGTTTGATCGCACCTAACTTCTCGGTCATCCCGTATTGCGTCACCATCGCACGAGCAAGCGTGGTCGCCTTCTCGATGTCATTGGCTGCACCAGTCGTCGGATCATGGAAGACGAGCTCCTCTGCCGCTCTTCCACCCATCGTGTACGCGAGTTGGTCAAGCATCTGATTGCGCGTGACCGAGTACTTATCCTCATCGGGAAGCACCATGGTGTAACCGAGCGCATGACCTCTCGGCATGATCGTGACCTTATGGACTGGATCGGTATGAGGAAGTGCATGTGCGACGAGTGCATGTCCGCCCTCGTGGTAAGCAGTGACACGACGTTCTTCATCGCTCATCAATCTGCTCTTGCGCTGTGGCCCCGCCATCACTCGATCGATTGCCTCATCAACTGCGGCGTTGTCGATTACCTTGAGATTGTTGCGAGCGCTCAGTAGCGCAGCTTCATTGAGGACATTCGCGAGATCGGCACCAGTAAAGCCTGGCGTGCGACGTGCGAAGGCTTTGATGTCGACATCTTCACTCAGTGGCTTGCCCTTTGCATGCACAGCAAGTATCGCTTCGCGTCCCTTGAGGTCAGGGCGCTCGATAGCGATCTGACGATCGAATCTTCCGGGGCGTAGAAGGGCAGGATCGAGGATGTCGGGACGATTCGTAGCGGCGATGAGGACCACACCACCATTCGCCTCGAATCCATCCATCTCGACAAGCAATTGATTGAGGGTCTGCTCGCGTTCATCGTGTCCGCCACCCATGCCTGCACCACGGTGACGTCCGACAGCATCGATCTCGTCGACGAAGATGATCGCGGGAGCGTGCTCCTTCGCTTGGTTGAAGAGATCGCGCACTCGCGCCGCACCTACACCGACGAACATCTCGACGAAATCGGAACCAGAGATCGAATAGAAAGGAACCTTCGCTTCGCCAGCGACAGCGCGAGCAAGAAGAGTCTTTCCAGTTCCAGGTGGGCCATAGAGAAGGACACCCTTAGGGATCTTGGCGCCGATCTCTTGATACTTCTTCGGGTCGGCGAGGAAGTCCTTGATCTCCTTCAATTCCGCGACTGCCTCGTCTGCTCCGGCTACATCGGCGAAAGTCGTCTTCGGTGAATCAGGAGATTGCAGCCTTGCGCGCGAACGACCGAATGAGAAGACCCGTGATCCGCCTTGTGCTCGCGAGAGCAAGAAGAAGAGCAGAAAGGCGATGAGCAAGAAGGGTAGGAGTGAGAAGAGGAAGGTGAGGAAGAGATTCTGTGACGGAACCTCTACATCCCACGGTTTCGGCGGTGGGTTACTAGTGAGAAGTTCAACGATCAGTGGCTCTTGGCCAGTGACATAGGAAGCTTCGACTTTGGTCGCACCGTCGATCGCCTCGCCTGGCTTGAGCACAGCACGGATCAATTGATCACGATCGACGATCGTCGCTGACTCAACCTCACTTTGAGAGATCGCAGCGAGAAGCGCGGAGGTCTCTACTCGAGTGAAGCCATCGTTGGATGATGAGACCCTGCCGACGATCGAGACCACGAAGATGCCAAGGATGATCCAGAAGAGTGGACGGCGGAGGAATGAACGTGCGCGGGCCGGCACTGGCATGGGATTCGAACGCTTCGTCGAATTCTTCTCAGGCTTATCGGCCTTATCCGCCTTCTTTGCCTTCTTCGGCTTGAGATTCTTCTTCTCGCTCATGGGGTGGATGCGACCTTATGAGTACATGTGTTTGGCAAGGACGGCGATGAATGGGAGGTTTCGATATCGCTCATTGAAATCCAAGCCATATCCGATGACGAATTCGTTAGGGATGTCGAAACCGATGTACTTCGCGGTGATGTCGACCTTCGTCGCCTCCGGCTTTCGCAAGACGGTCAGGATCTCGACGCTCTTCGCACCGCGCGACTCGAGATTCGCCTTGAGCCATGAGAGCGTCAAACCAGTATCGAGGATGTCCTCGACGATGAGGATCTCGCGCCCGGTGACATCTTGATCGAGGTCTTTGAGGATTCTCACCACGCCACTCGATTTCGTACCGGCGCCGTATGAGGAGACTGCCATCCAATCCATCTCGACATGGCGACCGATCATTCGCGCGAGGTCGGCCATCGCGATCGCGGCACCTTTGAGCACTCCGATCATCAAGAGGTCGCGTCCTTGGTAATCCTTCGTGACCTGATCGGCTAGTTCTTGGAGACGACGCTGCAGGTCCTCCTCCGTGATGACGACACGATCGATCTCAGATTTCACTGACTCGAGATCCAAAGGACTCCTCCTGATTTCTTCGACAGACTCAAACTCACTCAGTGCTCGACGTGGAGCCCCGCTGGGAGAGCGAAAGTCTGCCCGATTTTCGCTCCACCTTCACACCACCAGGAAGCGATGAGGGGCCTTGACCATGCCATTCGCTCACAAGGGCCTCAATCGGGGCGATGTGATCTGCGCTCAGCGAGCCAGGTGGCGCCCCATTGGCATAGATCGCCATTCGAAGGACCCGTGTTCGCACCGCTCGAGGAAGGTGTGCGAGGGATGTGACTTCGATATCTCGAGGATCGATGGTGGCGAAGAACTCCTCCGCGAGCGCATCCAGGGCATCGGCATCATCGCGAAGAAGGTCAGCAGAGCGCGACAGCGCATCCACGATGCCAGGGCCGATCTCTCGTTCCATCTCGACGAGAAGCCTGCGAGCGCGAACTCGCGTGAATCGATCGTCCTCGTTATGGGGATCGTGCCAGTAACCAAGACCGAGATCGTCACATGTCTGCATCGTCGTCGCGCGATCGATACCAAGTAGTGGGCGAAGGAACATTCCCTTCTTCTCTGCCATTCCGGAGAGAGATCTCGTTCCCGATCCTCTCGCCAAACCTAAGAGAACACTCTCTGCCTGATCGTTCTTGGTATGTCCAAGGAGAATGAGATCGATACCGTTTCGTTTCGCATACTCTTCCAATGCACCATAGCGAGCACGACGCGCAGAACTCTCGAGACCATCGGTAATCTCAACATCGACTTCAAGGATCACCACCTGCTCGATACCGGCTCGGTGCAGAGTCTCCTTCGCTTCGCGCGCGATCTGATCACTTCCGGCTTGTAGTCGATGATCGACGATAAGAGCTGTGAGTTGATGTGCACCCTCATCCGATTCCAGCTTCGTCGCGATCGCAAGGGCTAAGGAGTCAGCGCCACCGGAGACTGCGATCCCGATCTTCGAACCAGGCTCGCGCTCCAGGAGAGCGCTACGCACCGCGCTTCTTACCTGAGCGAGCGCCCTTGATTCCGAATTCACACCCGAAGGTTAGACCCGGCCTCCATAAGGCATAAGGCCTGGCATCGAGTACATACTCGAGTAGCGAAGACCCTTCTCTCGGGATCGTGCTTCCCAAACCATTCCATCTCCGGCATAGATGGAGATGTGGTGGATGGTGTTGACGGTTCCTTTGTAGGAGTAGAAGAGAAGATCGCCAGGTTCGAGTTGGCTCAATGGGATGCGTTTGGTGTAGCCCCAATAGAGCGAAGAGTTGAGTCGATCCCAGTTCGGCCAGCCAAGTCCTGCGCTGCGATATGCGGCATAGACCAAACCAGAGCAATCGAAGGCATTGGGGCCTTCATCTCCCCATACATATGGCTTCTTCGCAAGGACTTGTCTCTTGGCGAACTCGACCGCTCTCAGTCGTTGTTCCACACTCGTCCTAACAGTGGCGCGACCAGAGAAACCATCATCGGTCCAGACCTTCGACTGATTCGGAGTCCGTGTCGCTCGTCGAGAATTCTCTTCTTCAAGGAGAGCGAGTTGTCGCTGCTGCTCAAGAGTGACACGCACTCTTCGCGCTGATGAGAGTTCCTTCGCAAGTTGGTCTTGGACCTTCTGCAACTTATCGACTTCAGCCTGTTGCTCCGCCTCGGCCGCTTCTGCTTCCTTCTTGGTCTCTTCGACTTTAGCGGTCGCTATCTCCTGTTGGAGTTTGGTCGCGTCGGCCTCTTCCTTCGCTCCCTCTGCGACTGCCTCTGCGAACTTGTAACGTGTCAATGCCGTCTTGTTGTTCTTGCCCAGCGAATCAAGGACTGCATAACGATCCATAAGATCCTGCGGGCCATCTGCCTTCAAGAGCGAATCGAGGTCAGTGAAGCCGCCGCCCATGATGTAGGCATTGCTTGCAAGGCGACCGATCTGATTGTGTGTGGCAGTAACTGCCGCCACTGCTTCGCGATAGTGCTTGGCGGCTGCGTTCGCCTTCTTCGTCGCAACTGTGAGATCCGCACGGGCCTTGGCATAACGAGCTTGAGCTGCATCTGCGATCGCCGTCAATTGCTTGAGCGTCTTGGTCGCTGCGCTGAGCCTTGCTCGCGCCTTGTCAGCAGCAGCCTTCTTCGCCGCTTCCTTCTCTTTAGCCTCGCGAATCTCCTTCAAGGTCGGCTTGGGAGTATTCGCAATCGCGGGCGCGGATATAGGAAGGAGGAGCGGGATGATCGCTACGAACGCGATCCAACGGCGAGATCTCACATACGCTCCCTGGGGAATTGAGGAGTGGACAGGAGCCAAGGATAAAACAGCACACTTGAGAATGCTGGAATCCTGCTGAGAGTGTGTCGGGTTCCTAGTTGGCTACGTCACGTCTCTTGAAGAGAACCGATGCGATGATCGCGATCACGATGAGGAAGATCAGGGCATAACGCATCGAATACTCGTAACTCAGATCCGCACTTCCACCCTGACCGATATTGCTCAGCTGAGTCCCAGGCATGTAATCGGCGAGCGAGCGGCGGACCGCGACGAGGATCGACTCCACGATCAGGATCCAGATCACACCGATCGAGATGGAACTGATCGGTGAACGGAAGAGGAGTCCGAGGACCATACCGACGATGCCATAACCGATGGTTGCGAAAGAGACATTGAGGAAAGAGTTGACGGTGTCCCAGATCGCATCGGAGGTGAACCAAGCATCCGTCTCAACACGTGCTCGTGAGGAGAGTGCGTAGGAAAGGCCCATTCCGATCAATGCGGAGAAGATGACGACGATCAATGCGAAGAGTGACATGGCCAGGAACTTGCCAGCGAGGATCTTCATTCGTGATGGTTGTCTCACCAAGAGGTTTCGAAGCGTGCCGTAGGTGTACTCCTGTGCAGTCTGTGCAGCGAATACGCAGAGCGCAGCAAGTCCGAGGAGTCCTGCCGATTGCGAGAAGGTGAGTGCGAATCCAGAAGGAAGAGCGAGCATCTCTCGAGTGATCACTTGCCCTCGATCACCATTGCCGCCGGGATCATCGATCAAGAGATAGATGACTGCAGTCACCATTGCGACCAATCCGCCGACTGCAAGAAGAGTTCCAAGAAGAAGGGTGGGTCTACGCAACTTCACCCACTCAGCAGAGAAGACACGAAACATCTACTTCCCCTCGCTCTCGGGATTGGAGCCAGATTCAGTCATCTCGAAGAAGGTCTCCTCGAGACTCGGTCGAAGTGGTGTGATCTCCGCAAGTGTGATGCCACGAGTGAAAGCAAGGCGGTTAATCTCGGCACCATAACTCTCACTCGCCATGATGTAGAGCTGATCACCTCTGACCTCACAGGCGTGACCTGCGGCCTCCGCGAGTTCTCTGACTATCTGCAATCCATGAGGCTCAACGGTTCGAAGGCGAATGTGTGGTTGCTGTTTCGCGAGGAGGTCTCGGGTCTTGCCGGAGAAGATCACCTCGCCTTCACGAAGGATGACGAGATGTTCACTGATCATCTCCAATTCGCTCAGTAGATGTGATGAGACGAAGACGGTGATCCCGCCATCAGCAAGCCTTCGCAGCAGGTCTCGGACCTCTTGGATTCCTGCAGGATCGAGGCCATTGGTCGGTTCATCGAGGATCAACAACTTCGGATTAGGAAGGAGCGCGGCTGCGATACCAAGACGCTGCTTCATACCAAGCGAGTAAGTCTTGAACTTCGAGTCACCGCGATCGCCAAGCCCGACCAATTCCAAGAGTGAAGCGATGGAATCCGCAGAGTACCCACCGATGCGCGCCAAGACCTTGAGATTCTGAAAGCCAGTGAGTGCTGGATAGAAGGCCGGCCCCTCGATCATCGCACCTACATAAGAGAGGTATCGCTCTGGTTCCGAGATGGGGATATCTAGTACCTCACCACTGCCGCCCGTCGGTGAGATGAGTCCGAGGAGCATCCTGATCGTCGTGGTCTTTCCAGAACCATTGGGACCGACGAAGCCGCAGATCGTGCCGAGTGGGACTTCGAAGTTGGCATGTGAGAGCGCGTATCTCTCGCCATACTTCTTCGAGAGATCTCTTACGAGGAGGGCACGATTGCTCATGAGCGCAACCCTATCAATGGTGAAATCACTACGAGATTCTCCTGTTACTTGTTGAGGCCGAGATACGTCAGTACTGCTAGGACTCGTCGATGATTCTCCGCTTCTACAGTAAGTCCCAACTTGCTCAAGATGCTTGATACATGTTTCTCCACCGATCCTTCGGTGATGTAGAGCGTCTTTGCGATACCAGCGTTCGACTTACCCTCTGCCATCAAAGCAAGGATCTCGCGTTCACGTTTGGAGAGCTCCGCAAGCTCTGGCCTTGCGACCTCATCAGCCATCGCTTCACGAACGGTCTTCTCACTTACCTTCCGTCGCTCTACCCATGACCTCAACTTCGCATCGATCGTGCCGTAGAAACCTCCAGAGAGGAGACCTTCGACCATACGTGCCATCGCTCCGGTATTGCGTGGGATGAGCCAGAGTGCGAGGAAGATGAGAATCACGCCAACGAGGATCGACCACCAGGATTCGACGTTGTAGGTGAGGAAACCACGATCGACCTCGTCACCGATCTCTAGGCGTAACTGCCCGCTCGAACCGAAGAATTGGAATGAGCCGGAGAAGGTATCGCCGCCATCGATGATCTCGAAGGACCTATCGAAGCTAGAGAGGATCAAGACTCCCGTTCCAACGAGGATGATGAAAAGTCCACTCACTCCAAAGACGACGAGGATGAAGGAGAAGATGGACCACCCGAATGCGATGAATACATAGGCGATCGCCATCCAGCTGCGAAGTGATGTCACGCGCTCCTTGACGCCATCCCATGAGAAGAAGGGGTTCTGGAACCAGTTCGGGACCACCGGGAAGTCCGTAGCAAGGATCTTGTTGGTACGCCAGATCTCGAACTTTGCCACTCGCTCCATCAGGGTGAGGACGAAGAGAAAGACCAGTATCGCCAATGGGATCAAGGTGAAACTGTTGAATCCGATCATCACCACCGTGAAGAGTGCGATCGAGACTGGAAGTGAGATGAAGAGGTAGACCACTTCGCGTAGTCGTTGGATGATCGATCTTCCAAAGGATTTCATGGACGGAATTCTTCCTGCTCCATACGCATTCCGATCACGGTGCTAGCAGGTGTTTCTCGCTTTGTGACTCAAACTAGGGCTAACACCAAGAGTATGAGTGAGACAAGAGAGAGGTATGTGATCGAATCGTGAAAGACACGGATCGCAGCCTTCTCCACCTTCGATACTTCACCTCGCATCCGAGTGAGTGAACGGAGGAAGAAGAGATTGATGAGTGTGATCGCAAGATGAGCCCATAACGGCGCTGAGAGCGAGAGGAGAAGGAGATAGGAAGTGATCACCATGAAAGTGGTGTGCATCCACATCTGCCAGACGACTGTCCCCATCGGAGCCACGACCGGGAGCATCGGGACACCTGCGCGCGCGTAATCCTCTTTGTACTTCACAGCAAGGGCCCAAAAGTGTGGTGGCGTCCAGAAGAAGATCAAGAGAAAGAACCACCATGCTGGAGCAGCCAAGGAATTACTCACAGCCGCCCAACCGATCAGGACCGGAATGCAACCGGCAATCCCTCCCCAGACGATGTTCTGTGGTGTCCTTCGCTTGAGTAGCAACGTGTAAGCGAAGACATAGAAGGCGATCGCGGAGACCGTCAATGCCGTAGCGAGTGGATTGGTAAAGACCCAGAAGATGGCAAGCGAGAGGATCGAGATCGCGAATGCGAAGGCAAGTGCTCGCTCCTCACTCACCTGTTCATTGACGATCGGCCGCTTCGAGGTACGACCCATCAATTGATCGATGTCGCTCTCGATCACCATATTGAAGGCATTGGCAGCACCTGCTGCCAAAGTCCCGCCGACAAGGGTCGCGATCGCCACATCCCACGGAGGTAGACCATCGGCGGCCAGGAAGAGTGATGGCACTGTGGTCACGAGGAGAAGCTCGACCACACGCAACTTCATCAGCGCGATGTAGGGCTTCACAATCGGTGAGCGTACCCAAGTTGCTCGGTTAGGGTAGGCGCGTGCGATTGATAACGAAGTCGATTGCGACACTTCTCACTTCTCTTCTCATCTTGATCACAGCACCGGCCCATGCCGAGGAGAAGAGCATCGCCGATCGCAACATGAGACTTGTGAAGACCATCACTGGAGACATCGCCCCAAAATCGGTCCGAGCATCAGGAGATGGGCTCGTCAGTGCGCACAACATGATGTATCGCCACTCAGTGACGATCTACGATGCAAGGACGATGGAATTGAAGGTGACGGTTCCGGATCGAGTGAGGCTCAGTGACTTCGGTTTCTCAAGATTCCCCTCCGAAGTCCGAGGCGCCCCTGTCGAAGGTACCTACTCACCTGATGGCAAATACCTCTATGTCACCAACTATGCGATGTATGGACCGGGTTTCACCAAGGAGGGCACCGATACCTGCAAACCCTCCGATGGCTACGACCGAGCCTTCCTCTATCGGATAGAGCTGGAGAGATTCACCATCGACAAGGTCTATCGCGTTGGCGTCGTTCCTAAGGTGGTCGAGATTTCGAACGACAATCGCTTCATCTTGGTATCGAATTGGTGCTCATACGATGTATCGATCATCTCCACAGAGGTAGGTCGCGTCGTGAAGACCGTCCCTATCGGGCGTTATCCGCGAGGGATCGCTATCTCTTCCGATTCTCGCTTCGGTTATGTCGCAGAGATGGGTGGCTCCGCCATCCATCGAATCGATCTCGCGGACTTCTCGACCACGCGGATCCAAATCGGTTCGAATCCGCGAGCACTCCAACTCTCTGCAGATGACTCCACGCTCTACGCGACTCTCAATCTCTCTGGTCAAGTCGTAGCACTCGACCTCGCTTCGCAGAAGGTGATCAAGCGCGTGAGGACCGGATCAGCCGCGCGAAGCCTTGTCCTTTCAGATGATGGCAGCGCTCTCTTCGTCGTCAACTACGGCAGTGGGACTCTGGCGAAAGTCGGGACGAGTGATTTCAAAGTTCTCGAGAAGAAGAAGGTCTGCAAGGAGCCGATCGGAGTCACCTTCGAGAAGAGCTTCGATAGGACATGGGTCGCTTGTTACGGCGGCGCAATCAAAGTCTTCGACAATCGCTGACCTCGATCACTTCGTCATTGAGAGACGATGACTACCTTCGGAGCCGCTAGAGAGGCGACCATGCGATCGATGGAGGCTCGAGCCCGCTCGGTCGCGCTGTAGTACTTCGGAATTCGATCCGCGAGGACCGCGAAGACCAACTCCTTCTCACCAGCGGTGATGTAGCCGGCAAGACTTACCGTTCCATTGACCCATCCCGTCTTCGCCCTGA
>CAYORK010000003.1:52562-67427 GCA_964406345.1 uncultured Actinomycetes bacterium
GTGATGTAGCCGGCAAGACTTACCGTTCCATTGACCCATCCCGTCTTCGCCCTGATCAAGCCGACAGCGTTCGGCGCAGTCTTCTTGTATCTCGTCTTCAAAGTCCCGGTCTTCCCACTCTTCGGCAGTCCCTCGTATATCGCGGCATATTCCGGCAAATCTCTGATCGCCGTAAGTAGTGAGACCACAGTTCGTGCCGTCACACGATTCTCTTTCGAGAGTCCACTTCCATCCTTGATCACAAGTCCATCGATACCGATGGTCTTCGATAGGAGCGCATCCTGAAATGTCTGTTGCAGACCCTTTGCGTTCTTCTTGTACCCATGTGCCACTGCAGCATGTTCAGCCAACCGTTGCGAGAGTCTGTTGTCACTAAAGAGGACCGCGAACTTCACCATCTCATTCACAGAGGGAGAGAGGATCTGATATGTCTGCTCGAAGGCGAGCGACTCTGCCTGACTCTTGGTCACAGGGGTGAATGTCAATCTGACGTTGCGCTCTTTGAAGATCGCAGTCAGGCCTGCAAGGTCACTTGGATAGAGACCGGAGTAGAAGATCTCGCGCTTTATCCTCACTCCTGCCTTCAATTCATCCTTCGGCAGATTCTTCAAGATGAGATCAGGCGCATATGCCGGCCCGTACTTGGTCGAGACGCTTCGATACATCGTCAGCCATGGATCCTTTTGACCCATGATCACGAGAGAGGTACTCGACTCCATGGTGTGGACAGAGGTCACGAATTGCCTGCTGCCACCCAGATAGGTGAGCGCTGTGAATGAGGTAAGGATCTTCAGGACGGATGCCGGGATGCTGGGCGAATCGGGTCGATTTCGATGCAATTCACTTTGATTGTTGGGGTCGAGAACGAGGATCGCAGGATCGGCAAGGGATTTCGAACTCGCTTGCTTGAGGAACTTCTTCGGCACACAACTAGCTGCAGTGACCTGACAGGACTGGGTCGGCTCAAGTTCGATCGCAAGGACTGGGGATGAGGAGAAGGTAAGGGCAACGAGAGCTACGAAAGTCAGTGCTCTACGCATCACGCCTCCTTCTCGACCCATCACGACTCTGTTCGTACCCAAGTCACACCCAATTCACACCCATCGAAAAACGACTATAGGGTGAGCAGTATGCGCACGGGATATCTCTATCACGAGATTTTCGGTTGGCACGATACCGGCACATATACCGGTGACATGCCTTCTGACCCGGGTGTCGGCTTACAGCCCTATGTGAACTATGAGAATGCCGACACGAAACGTCGCATCCATGAATTGATCGTCGTCTCAGGATTGATCGAGCATCTGGAGCGAATCACACCTCGCCCTGCTCGTGATGAGGAATTGCTTCTCGTACACACCAGAGAACATTTGGATCGTATAAAGAAGGAATCAGCTTCGACCTACGGCGGAGATGGCGGAGATGGCACTACTCCCTTCGCTCGTGGAGGATTCGAGATCGCGGCACTTGCTGCCGGCGGTGCGATCGAGATGATGGATGCAGTGATCCGAGGCAGCGTGAGAAATGGTTACGCATTGATCAGGCCTCCTGGACATCACGCGATCCGAGAACGAGGGATGGGTTATTGCATCTTCTCCAACATGGCGATCGCTGTAATGGCAGCAAAAGAGAGACATGGCAAGGATCTACGGGTCGCAGTGATCGATTGGGATGTCCATCATGGCAACGGGACCGAATCGATCTTCATCGGTGATCCTTCTGTCTTGACCATCTCGCTCCATCAAGATCGTCTCTATCCTCATGAGACGGGAGATATCGATGTGCGTGGTGCAGGGGGTAGCAACATCAACATCCCACTCCCGCCAGGTACGGGTAAAGGTGGGTACCGCTACGCGATGCGCGAAGTGATCCAACCAGCGCTCGATAGATTCAAGCCTGATCTCATCGCAGTAGCTTCCGGTTTCGATTCTTCAGTCTTCGATCCGCTGGGGAGGATGTTGCTTACCGCCGAGGGATATCGAGAGATGACTGAGATCTTGATGGAGAGTGCGGATTCTCTCTGCCAAGGTCGATTGATGGCGACCCATGAAGGTGGATACAACGCCACCTATTCCCCTTTCTGTGGTCTCTTCGTCCTTCAAGAACTCTCTGGGATCAAGAAACTCGATGACCCCTTCAACCATGCCGATGAGTATCCGGGCCATGAGTTGAAGGTCCATGAGAAAAGTGTCATCGATCGAGCAGCGTTGATGGTGCCTGAGATCCTGCGATGACCGAAGCGGAGATCGGGCCCGGCGAGTTCTATCCCGTCGTCGGTGTAGGTCCACACCCGAAACCGTGGCCCGAAGACTCGAGGCTCGACCCAGAACTTCTTGAGAACGGGGATCGTCGCAATGTCGTCGATCGCTATCGCTATTGGAAAGTCGAGGAGATCGTCGCCGACCTCGACACTCGCCGCTCACCCTTGCATATCGCGATCGAGAATTGGCAACACGATCTCAATATCGGCTCCATCGTAAGGACAGCGAACGCATTCAACGTCTCAGCCGTGCACATAGTGGGCAAGAGGGATTGGAATCGACGTGGTGCGATGGTCACCGATAAGTACCTCACCGTCATCCACCATCCTGATGTAGAGGATCTTCGGCGTTGGTGTGGTGATCATCAATTGACTCTCATCGGTATCGACAACGTCGAAGGTTCACTACCACTCGAGAGCGCAGAGTTACCTAGAGATGTCGTCATGCTCTTCGGACAGGAGGGAGCTGGGATGTCAGAGGAAGGTAAGGCTGCCTGCTCAGTCCTCTATGAGATCGCACAATATGGATCGACGAGATCGATGAACGCTGCTGCAGCTGGCGCTATCGCGATGTACCACTGGGGTTTGCAACACCTAAAGCAGTAAGAAGCCCATCGATCGAACGTTCGACCATTCCAAGGACTGATTCGAATGCTTCATCATCTTTACCGTAGGGGTCTGGAACTTCCCTAAAGTCATCGGATAGATCGAAGTCGCGGAGATAGAAGACCTTCGCATGATGATCCGGCTTTGAGATCGCAAGGACATTCGAAAGATTCTCTGAGTCCATCACAAGGATGAGGTCTGCCCGTTCTATCCGCTCCGCCGTGGTCTGTGATGCGAAATGTGTATATGAATAGCCAGCGCGCTCCCATACTCGCTTCGATGGAGGGTTGGGGCCTTGACCGATGTGCCACGAGGAGGTCCCAGAACTCGTCACGACGATCTCTTTCGATTCGATCTCTCGTGCGCGCGTTGCAAGGACTGCTGCAGCCATCGGTGATCTACAGATGTTCCCGAGACAGACCATCATGACCTCGATCGGGTCACGGTTCTTCAGATATGAGAGATCAGGAAGCGACATCAGCGGTCACGATCGAGGTAATCAGTCCTCGATCACATCCCGAACGGCCGAGATCCTTCTCTCGATCTCATCAGCGGCCTCGATTTCCCCGCGATTGCGAAGGGTCTTCGCGATCTCCTGCTCGACCTCGATGATGAAGTCGAAATCCTTCTCATCGGATTCCGCGATGGTGTGGAGCACTTTGCGAAGGGTCTGAAGTCCTTGATCCACATCGCCAGCCAGGATCTTCGCTTTACCCAACTCGAAGAGCGCGAAGGTCTCGCGAATGTGATCGTGTGCGGTCTGGAAGACATCGAGTGCACGTTGCGCAGCGATCGCGCCGTTCTCTGCGTCTCCGAGCGCGATCATGCAATATGCGATCTTCTGATCGCACCTGCCGACATGGATCACTTCCTTCAACTTCTTATAGATAGGCCGGGCTTGATTGAATGCTTCGATCGCTTCAACGTAGCGACCTAGTTCTCGCTTCGCACAACCGATGAGGTAGAAGTCATTGGCAGCACCGATCTCATTGCCATCGACGAGATGCTCTTGGACGCACTCCTGGACACACTCAATCGCCTTCTCATACTCCTTTGAGTTGAAGAGCCACTCTCCGAGAGTGCAGGCGAGTTCCAGGGCGACAGGGGACTTATGTTCTCGTAGCAACTCGACCGCCTTGCTCATCGCCTTAGCGGCCTCATCGATCCGACGAAGTTGATTGAGGTTGTAACCGATTGCCGAGTAAGCCTGTGCTAATCCTTCGACTGGCGCACCCGCACCGAGTTCTGAGTAGATATCGCGCGCTGTCTCTGCGAGGGCGAGCGCTTCGTCGTATTGGCCACGGGCATAGATGCGCGCGCTCAACTCGTAATAGGTCTCAGCGCGCTCGGCGCCTTGGACCTCGGGGATCCGCTCCCAGAGCATCTCTTCAGTGATGATGTCATCGTTTGTGGATTCATCATCAGCGCTCAATGGAAACACCCTCTCTTTTCTACTTCTTCTCTATCTTCCTGTACGTATGAGTTTCGCAACCAGATTACGTGCCGGGAAGTGGCGTCACCTTAGCAAGGTCGGCTTAGACGAGGGGTCTCAAAGACTCTGATGGATAGGAAGTAAGCGGAGCGCGTCTCGATTTGAGAGGCCTCTTGAGACGCTTCGCGCGACTCTAGGCACCAAGTCCGCGGTTAGCCCGATCGAGATCCTCTTGGAAGTCGACCTCAACCGCGAAGAGATCCGAGATGTCGACTGGTAGCACCTTGAGTCCATCTCGCTCGATCGCTAGCTCAAGCCCACGCTCAAAGTAGTCGCCTTCACCGCATTCGATCAGGTGCTTGAGGAGCGAAGCCTTATCCCTACTTGAGATGAAGTTGATTCCGACCGCTTCACCAAGTGCGCCCTTCACCGTCTTCGAGAGTTCCTTGATGTCGCCACCCGAGTCAACGGTGTACTTCACTTCTTCATCACCTACGGCTGAGGTGTTGACTGAGACGAAGGAGCGATCCTCATCTACGAAGCGCTTGAGTCGTTCCAAGACCTTCGCATCGAATACGACATCACCATTGAGCCAGAGGACACCGCCATCGAAACTCGAGGCAAGTGCACGCATGAGACTCTTCGAGGTGTTTGTCCGATCGTATTCCTCGTTGTAGATGAAGATGGAACGCGGAAAGGATTCCATGATCATCTCCATCTTGAATCCAACGACGATCGAGATGCGACTGCTCTCACCAAAGGCGCTTTGGATGTTCTCGATCTGCTGCTGCATGATGGTTCGACCATCGACGAGTGGAGTCAACGGTTTTGGAAAAGGTTTACCGAGACGCGTTCCCATTCCAGCTGCAAGGATCGTTACCTGGTAATTCACTCGTCTATAGTATCTGACGTGAAATTGATGATCGACGAGAGAACATCACTCGATTCCGTCATCGAACTTCTTCGCACCGCTGATGACGATCTCATCCTCGAAGAAGCCGGAGTGGAAGTCCATCAGCCATACCTCGACGAGCTCATCGACTTCCCTCATCGACAAAGTGCAGCGCTTGTAGCCAGCGGTAAGGATTCCAAAGTCAATGACCTCTTCGTGCGGAACAAACTCATTCGAAGCGTTCGAACGAAGGTCCACGACTCTCCCGCGGCGAATCGTCGTTTCGTCGGAGTGATCCGTCTCAGCCTCAACCAAAGAGTTGAGATCCTTGATGCTTTGGCGATGGGTAAGGACGGGCGATTCGCCTCGATTCCGCTCCTTGATCTCATACTCCTTCTCATGGTCCGTAACGCCATCGCCGTAACACCGGTCTCCATCGAGACGGCGCCATGGCGAAATCCCGCTCGTGGAAAGGGGGAGTCATTACCGACTCTCTCTGCGCGAGCCACTCGTCGGTTGAAGTTGACTCTTGCAAATCGCTCCAATGATGGTTTCTTCTCTGTCCTCGTCCTGCGACGTCTCTCCAAACCCCTCACAGCGCTCTCTGTCCGACTCGGTATCTCACCGAACCTGATCACCTTCGTATCACTCCTGATCGGTTTCTACTCTGCCTATCTCTTCTCGCAACAGGATTACATCGTCGGCGCACTTCTCTTCCAACTCTCCTTGATCGTGGATTGTTCGGACGGTGAGGTCGCCCGCTACACCAGGAAGTTCTCTGACTTCGGTCGTTGGTTCGATGCAAGCACTGATCGAGTCAAGGAGTACACCGTCTATGCCGCACTCGCCTACAGCGCGCCGGAATCGATGTGGCCATGGGCAATCGGATTGATGGCACTACAGACATTCAGGCACTTGAGCGATTACACATTCAGTGCCATCTCTCAAGCACGTGAGGGGGGATTGAAGAAGCGCGACATCTTCATCCCGGACGATGGCTTCAGCGAACCGCAGTGGCGCGGTGAATCGGATTTCAAGTATTGGGTGAAGAAGATCCTCAACTTCCCGATAGGAGAACGTTGGCTTGCGATCTCAGTACTCGCCGCAATCGGCGGAGGGCAATGGGTCTTTCCGGGCATGTTCTTCTTCGGCTCCATCTCACTCCTCTACGCCTGGCTCACACGTATCCGACGAACGGTGACGTGGAAAGGCGAAGGCCCGAAGAACTCAATCGTTCTCTACCAACAAGATCTCCTCCTCACCTCTGTGAAATCCTCTAGGGACACTTCTAGGGAAACTTCTAGGGAACTTGGTGGGCGCTTCTCTTGGGCGGTGCCCTCACTCCTTCGCCTCGTCGAGATCCTCACAGTCCTTGCTATCGCTTTCATCGTGGAAGGTGCTGCGATCGACGGATACCTCTTCTTGGCACTCTTTGCCATCGTCTATCACCACTATGACGCGCTCTATCGTTCACTTCAATCACAGAGTTTCCCGAAGTGGCTCTCCTTCCTGGGCCTCAAAGTGGAAGGAAGAATCGCGCTCTTCGCGCTATTGCTCGTCACGGGAGTCAATCTCCAATTCGTGGCCTACTTCTTCCTCGTGCTCTTCCTTGGAATCGCTTCGATCCAGTGGTTCCTCCAAATCCGTAAGCCTTCGCGCGCCTAGACTTCACCTCGTGCGTCCCTCGATCGCAGAGCTCAAAGCTAAGACTCAACCTGAGTCAGTCACCGGTCGACGCAACTCCGAACACTGGACTGCAGACCTCTACCTGCGACGTCTCTCGCCGTACATCACAAGGATTCTGATCCCGACATCCATCACTCCCAACGGTGTCACTTACCTGATGATCCTCACCGGGATCTCCATCTCACTCTCCCTATTGATCCCTGGATGGATCGCCTTCCTTCTCGCGCTCTTCCTCAGTCAACTTCAAATGCTCTGGGACTGCATCGACGGTGAATTGGCGAGGTGGCGCGAGAGGTTCTCTCCTGCCGGGATCTTCCTCGACAAGGTCGGCCACTATTTCGCGGAAGCGCTCATCCCCATCGCTATCGGATGGCGTCTCTCGCAGGATATGAGTGGGAGCAATGACTATCTCTATCCATTCCTAGGTGCGCTCCTCGCAACTTTGATCGTGATCAACAAGGGTCTCAATGACGCGGTCCATGTCGCTCGTGCCTTCTCTGGGCTCGAGAAATTGCAGGACAAGGCATCACCGATTCGTAAAGGTCTGCTCGCCCAGCTTCGCCGGATAGCCAATCTCATTCCGCTCCACCGCAGTTACCACTCCGTCGAGATGACACTCATCTTCACTCTCGCCTTCACCTTCGGAGTGCTTGAAGAGGCTTTTCTGATCCTCGTGATCGCGAGCCCTCTCGTCACTCTCGGACATCTCATATCCATTCTCGCCTCCTCAAAACTTCAATCGGACAGGTAGCAGCGGATACGTGAAGCAGGACTTCGGATGCGTCGTCCTCACTATGGGCAAGAGACCCGATGAGTTGCAGCACGCCGTCGATTCCCTCATGGCACAGGTAGGTGTCAGCCTCGACATCGTCATCGTTGGAAATGGTTGGAATCCCAAGAGTCAGTTCCCATCTCAGAAGACACTCTTCTTGATAGAGAACATCGGCATCCCTGGCGGAAGAAATGCCGGCGCAAAAGAGGTCAATGGCACGTATCTCTTCTTCCTTGATGATGATGTACTTCTTCATGATCCACAAACTCTCCTGAAGATGAAGAAGTTGATGACATCTCGACCTGAAGTGGGTCTGATCCAACCTCGCGTGATCGCACTGAAAGATGGTGAGAAGACTCCGAGCCGATGGGTTCCACGACTATTTGTGGGAGACGAAGGACGTAGTTCGGTCGCAACTTCACTATGGGAAGGTGCGACAGCAATCGAACGAACTCTCTTCGATCAAGTAGGTGGCTGGCCCTCTTCCTTCTTCTATGCTCATGAAGGAGTGGAATTGGTCTGGAGAGTTCTCGATGAAGGGAGCATCCCTTGGTATGCCGCTGACATTTCGGTGAAACATCCAGTCATCAATCCAGCCCGACATGACTACTACTTCTTCCTCAACGCCAGAAATCGTGTGTGGCTCGCCAAAAGAAATCTGCGCTTTCCATTCTCGTTTCTCTATCCCCTCACCTGGGTATTGATCTCACTTCTTCGAATCCGAGAGAAGCGGGGATCTTGGTTTAAGGGACTCTTCCAAGGAGTCTTCACAAGCAGTCTTGGCGTTGATGAGCAGAAGCGCAAGAAACTACGTTGGCGCACTCATTGGTTGCTGACCAAATTTGGCCGTCCACCAATCATCTGAACTCACTTCGATCGACCATATACTCCCCAACATGAGGCCGCTATCAGAGCTACGCAGGCTTGCGCAGTTCCAAGATGCGCGAGCCTCCCTCGCCGGGATCATTCGTTTCGCATTCTTCAAGGCACTCGCCTTCGTAGTGGGCTCACTCTTGATCGCCCTCCTCAGCGCAACTCTCATCCAAGATCCTGAACTGACGACAGCAGTGTGGATTGCCGCCATCACCTTCATCCTTGTAGTTGGGTGCCAAGCTGCCTTGGTCCCCTTGAGCGAAAGGTTTGTGACTACTTCCAGTCGTGCCTTGATCGAATCCGTACGGAGTGAAGCGTCGGAGGAGTTGCTCGAGTCATCACCTACAGAGCTCGGCCAACTCGAAGTCGACCACATCGTCGCTCGAGTGATCGAAGAACCAAAGTCCCTGCGCGAGTATCTGACCAAGGAAGTTCCTACGACCGTTGAACTCTTGTTCACTCTGATTCTCTCCTCCATAACTCTGGTATCCCTACTCTTCGCATCAGCTGCCTCAGAATCTCTTCTTGTATTCGCAATCCTTCTCTTGATCCAGAGTGCTTGGTCCCTTTCAAATCTGCTCGGCACTTCAAAGAAGACGCTGAATTTCGATCTCCTACAAGACCCGAAGATCAAGGAGATCGAGAACGTCGAGGGAGAGGAGATTCCTCAAGGGTCTTCTTCGCTCGGCAGAGTGAAAGAGATGCGATGGACTGACTGTGAGATCGTCCTCGATGAGGATCACGTCGTGACATTCCCATGGGGAATCGCATCCGCTGGGAAGTTGACTCTCGTTCAGGGCCTTGGGCACAAGGCGAAGACCGCATTGGTCGAGTCGATCATCGGTATCCGTACCCCCCACCAAGGTCGGATCTTCATGGAGACGAGCAAGGGAACGTTTCGCGTCGACGCGCTCGATCATGCGCAACTACGAGGATTGATTGGCTGGCTTCCGAAGGATCCAAAGTTCATCGCTGGAACGATCGAAGAGAACTTCCGTTTGATCAAGCCTCGAGCAAATCGTGAGAAGTTCAAGGAGATCCTGGCCAAGGTGGGATTGACTGAGGAGTCACTACCTGATGGAGTCAAGACTCGAGTCGATCAAGGAACCCTAACCAAGGCGCAGTTGCGAAGACTTGCATTGGCGCGCATCCTCCTCAAAGAGGCTCCAATAATCCTCGCTGAAGAAGACTCGACAATCGAGGACGGAGAGCTTCGAACTCTCCTCAATGAAACTTTGAAGACCTTTGCTCGCGAGGGCGACATGGTGATCGCTGTAAGTGAGGACCAAGAACTCAAGGGATTGTCAGATCGAGTCCTCATCATTGACTCAGAGTCCTTCACTCCAACTTTCGTCTTGGAGAGTGCGCAATGAGGCTAACCATCATTCATTGGTCTCTCCTCCTCTCAACTTGCGCGGTCAGCGCTTGGTTCAATCCCTGGGCTGGAGTCTCTTCCTTCTGCATCGTCACATTGGTCTGGCTGGTGCTGTGGCAACTGCAACGGAGAGATTTTTCGACAACGGATTCACACAATGAAGATGAGGAACGCTTGATCCAAGCCGTGAATCAACTCAGAGCCAATCCTTACGAAGGAGAGATCTTTGGCTTCAATTCACGAGTCCAAGAAGAGATCCGCGAGATCATCGGCACACTTGGTGAGAAGGACGAGCCGACGAAGAGAAAGGCCGCTTGGCGATCCGCTCTTCCCACTCTTGCACTCGGCCTGCAAATGATGGTCAACCTCAGCGTGATCACTTGGTCATCAGTCAGATTCGATCAATTGGGAATCCTCATACTGATTCTTCTTCCCTCTCTCACCTACCCCATACTCGCAAGGCTCTCTAGTTCCCGTCCGTAAGGGGTGGATCAGATATGGCAATGAGTCCTCAATCAGGTCGAGTGGCGCATGAAGACTTGGCATGGTCTTCCGAACCTGACAATCACTTGAGATACAAGCAACTCTTGACTTCCAAATCGCATGGCCCAGATATCAGCGTGACCCTTGTAGAAATCGATGGCGAGCATTTGGAACTTCGTACCGATTCGAGTTCCCGGGTCTATGTGATCTACGAGGGTGAATTCACATTCGACATCGAAGGATCCACCTTCAACGCCAAGGAAGAAGATGTCATTCGGATTGCTCGAGGTGAGACATACAGCTTTCGAGGCACTGGAAGATATCTAGTGATCAACGGTCCAGCCTTCGAGTCAGGTGATGACGTCTACTCTGATGGAGTGATGCGCTAAAAGCAATGATGCTTCAAGGTTTCTCTCTAATCAGATCCGCTTGAAGCCCCTCGGACACTTTCCTGCAGGGAACTTCTTCTTCACGTTTCCCTTGACACACGTGATCGCTTTCCGCTTTGGGCTTTGGTTCGAAACGCCTTCTCGGGTTGCTTTCGTCTCGGGTTTAGCGACAGTTGAAGTCGCAGCAACCTTGTCCTGGATGAACTTCACCTTCACGGTCGGTGAGGAGAAGTGGAAGTTATAGGCCCCAAGATGAATCCAGCCGTTTCTCTCTGTCATCGCTTCCGTTGCGATGTCTTGACTTGATCCATCGGACGCTGTCACGGAGACCTCAGCTCGTAATGGTGCTTCGCTGAAGTTGTAGATGCATCGTGCAGCCTCTGACCGAATCGAAAGGTCATATACGCCCTTGAACAGGGTCTTCCCATCGGCTAAATGGTGCGGTCCAGCAACAACATAGTTCAGGACATCGTTGACCAACTTAGGCGGTCCCGATTCATAGAATGGAGCGTTGGTCGTCACTAAGCCGATCAATTTGGTCTTGTCCGCAAAGCACTGGTTGCTGTACTCGAACATGGAGGTAGATCCGAACATCCAGCGTGAAGTGGTTCCAAAGCGCTTATCACTACCACCGTAAGTCTTTAGAAGATCTCCCCACCAATTGAAGAGTTCCAACTTGTTCGTCCCCGCAGAGAAACTTCCCCAAGAGCCCGGAGCGGCAAGATCCCGTTCGAGTCTCCCATCACCAGGGAATGAGAATGATTGAGCCCACTTCAAAAGGCCCGGGTTTCCCATCACCTCCGACTTCTTCGCAACCCCAAGTAGATTGGGGACTACAGTGCTGGTTGCTTCTACTGTGAGTAGATTGTTATTCGCATCTATCGGCTTGATATCGATCGTGGGCGTCTTCATTCGACCAAAGAGCCATCCCGTCACATCATTGGGGACACGCAAAGCCAACTTCGCTTGAGTTCCCTCTTGGAACTCTTCGCGTGAGAAGCAGTAGCCATCAGTCACAAGGAGGCAATCCTTAGTAAGTGGTGCGAGATTCTGTCCTCGATTGTTCCAAGTGATGTTTGCCTTATCGCCTTCTTGAATCTGAACCATAGAGGGTGCGATGAACTTCGCGTCTTGGATATAGGAGGTAGGGATCAAATTAGCTTGGAAATTGGAGATGAACGCCTTCTCTTGGCCCTTTGACAGTTGATAGGTGATGTTTGCTACCACGAGGAAGTCACCCATCCCCTCGCTACGCCAAAGACTCACTGCTCCTCCGGCGGGAACTGATGCCCGAGGGCTTGCCTTCAACTTCTGGTCACCGGCGCCCTCAAACAAGAGAGTTGCGGGCTTCAAAGTAGTTCGACTCGTTCCAATCTCCAGTGCGTCAATGCATCCGACTCTCACTGTCACAGAGCATGGGGGGAGGACGATGTGTCCGAAGATTCCATTCTTGTCCCGACAACTTTCGTCATCGAAACTTGTGCAGAGATGATTTGAGCCACCTACACCACGAACCGGAGGGATCGATGCGAATGCCCACGAGAATGCATCGTTACCGAGGGCACCGCCATCGACAATCGTCTGATAGACAATACTGTCCGCAATCGGTATGTCATCTGGAACCGTGAATGTAGCGTTGCTTGATGATGAGCCTGAAAAGAGAAGAGCAACGCTCATGAGGACAAGACACATTCGCCTAAACATCAGGTAAATCTACTAACCTATGGAATCGGTGAACAGCAGGTTTCTCGAAAAAGTTGTCTGAGAGAGCCTCTGAGAGGGTTTTCCCAAAGATCCAAGCCCGAATCCCACTGATTGAGGGCCATCTACGAGATGGCAGCGGGCTCAGGTCTCCGAAAAGTAGGTCCGAGATAGTTGGCAAAGGAATGGATCAAGATATGAAGACAGTTCTCGTCGCTCTATCGATACTGCTCATACTCATATTTGCCAAGAACGCATCTAGCAAGACAGATATCAAGCCAGACACATCTGAAGTTGAGGATGACGACACCATATACGGTTGATCCGGAACAAGTGCTTATGCAACGTAGTCGATGACTGCTGGTAATCGCCAGAAACCAAAGTGCGCCTGAAGAATTTCGAACCTCTGATCTCTGTCGGAAAAGGTACATAATTGCGCGGTGTTTCTTCGACTTTGTCTGGCTCTAGTCCTACTAACTACGCTTCTTACAACACCTGCAAGAGCCATCATCAATGGATCAATTGCCGTGGGTTCAGATTACGTAGTCACTATCCTCGTTGGCGACACAAATCCTCAGGGCTATTGCACCGGGGCATACCTAAGGCCAAGAGTTGTCGTCACGGCAGCACACTGCGTGATCAAGGCCGGAGCGAAAGCTCCCGAGCCAGCAATATCTGCGGATTCCTTTTTCGTCTCGCAGGCGGGCATTGATTGGACAACTCCGGAAGCCAAAGAGACTCGGGTCAAAGTATTGAAGTTTTGGACAACTCCCGATTACTTCAACCGTTGGGAGCCCGAGAGAGGTTTGAAGGAGACCCAAGTCGATGACATCGCATTTCTCTTTCTCGAGAAGGAGTTGAGTGGTGTACCGCTTTCGCGTGCCGCGACGCGCAATGAGATTGAGGAATTTCGAAATGGAAATCAAGATGCTTTTCATCTGGGTTACGGATGCATAAACAGTGCCGAAAATAGGGTTGTCGGGAATGACGGCAGGCCACGTCGAGTTGACGGGATTGTCGGTACTCAGAGGCAAGAGTCGCACATTCCAAATCGTGATCGTTTTTTGAATATCACTTACCCGGCGGGCAAGTCACTGTGTCCAGGTGATTCTGGAAGTCCGCTCTTGATGAAAAAGGGTGATGAAGTCTTGTACTTGGCCACACTATTCGCAGGCGGAGGGTGGAACGAAATCACAGCAGGGAATCTTTCTCTCAGAGGAGACGGCTCAGCCACAGTCTTGTGGCCCTATCTGGCTGACCTAGATAAGGAGTGGTCAAAATTCTTACAGGAAGAGCAAGAGATTAGGGAGGCTGAACTTGCTAAGAAGCTTGAAGCTGAAAGAGAGGAATTGAAACTAGCGGAGAGTCGCAGAGCAGCGGTTGCGAAGAATACTTTTTACAAGGATACGTCCAGTTGTCATGGTCGTGGAATTAGCGCCGAATTGCAGGAGTTGTCGCAAGGTACGTGGAAATCAGTCTCTGCTGCCCTGGGTTGGGATGATGCTCCCAACTGTCCGTCAAGTCATCCAGTACAACCTTGGACTATCGCTGAAGTTCCACAAGGCACGACTCTGCGTTGGCGCTTTTGGATTCCAGGTCAATTTGATGTCAATAGCAATCAATTCGCTTCATTAGTGATGGTTTCTCCGACACCTACACCTACACCATCAGTAGCACCACGGAGCGAGGTGAGGAGTATTGCCAAAACAACCATCATCTGTTCAAAGGGCAGAGTCATCAAGAAGGTTCGAACTACCAACTTCAAATGCCCCAAGGGCTTTAGGAGGAGATAGGGCGCGCCCGGAAGGACTCGAACCCCCAACCCTCGAATCCGAAGTGAAAACTCAATTTCAAACCCTCTTGCGATCTACTTCCAAACCATCAATCAACAACTTCACTTGGTACCCCTTGAGATTGCGCGAAAATTGGACCTTCGAAGATCCATCACTGTCGAGAACAATTTCCCTCGTAATTGAACGAGATCCCTTCTTAGTTGCGACAATCTTCACGCTCTGAACCGTACCTACTAGAGTGATTGAAAGAGTTGTTGTCTTCGCTCTAATTGACTGCACGCTTATCTCACCGAATGCAGTCTCTGGCTGGGTATTCTCTTGTTGATTACTTCGCTCGCTAGTTGAGTTTGATGTCGTGGCGTCTTCAGCTACAACTTTGGGAGTGGCCGTAAGTGTGTCTGCTTTAGGCTGTTCAATCGTTACATTAGAGGTTTCCATTCTTGACGCATTTTCAAAGTCAACAACAGCTTGTGGCTTTACTCCAGTGCAGACGGGATAGGCGGAGAATCGCTCATCTCCACAGTCGATAGTCGGAGCTTCACCCTTGGCTTTGCTCTCTTGGAACGCGTTCCAGCATGTTGTCGTTATTGCATTATCCGGATG
>CAYORK010000004.1:0-2746 GCA_964406345.1 uncultured Actinomycetes bacterium
ACGTTGATTGCGGCGATCACGTCATCCCTGGTGGTGTCACTCTCAAGGACGATCTCTCGGGCGGTATCAGTCACGCTAACGCGAATCTCGATACGACCTGTCTCTGCACTCTTCTTGGTTGCCATGTCGGTGATTCTAGTGAGAGGGAGTGAGGAGTGACTACTTTTGCCGCGGGAAGCCTGAGATACCTCGCCAAATGAGATTCGAGACGAAGGTGATCGCCTCCTCCTTGGACAATTTGCTGTCCCGATCCAGCCAATGGCGAGCGGTGATCTGAGCGTTTCCGATGATTCCGATAGCAAGCAACATCGATGATTCCTTAGCAAGACCGGTATCGATGGAGATCACAGCGCTCACTGCTGCGGCACAGTCGTACGTCATGCGATTGAGACGCTCTCGCACCTGAGGTTCGACATTCATATCACTCTCGAAGAGGAGTCGGAAGGCTTCTCCTTCGGTATCGATGAAGTCGAAGTAGGCCCGGACGGTATTAGCCACTCGATCCGAGTTCTCCTTGTTCGATGCGATCGACTTCTGTATCGCGAAGACGAGCGAGTCGATATGGGTATCAAGCACGGCGAGATAGAGATCGAGTTTCGATGGGAAGTGCTGATAGAGCACGGGTTTACTGACACCGCCTCGCTCTGCGATCTCATCCATCGATGCGGCGTGATAACCGGATTGTGTGAACGCTTCTAAGGCTGCCTGTAGGAGTTGGGCTCGACGCTCGTCCTTAGGGAGACGGGCTTTGTCCTTCGATTCGCCACCGACTTCGTGGGTCTCACGGCTTTGCGTCATGAGCGCAATAGTAACGCCAGGAAATCTTTCGACTTCGAACTGGTCAGTAGAAGTACATAGACTCACCCTGTGATGGAAACGACACCAACGATCCCTCAAGAGAGCTCGATGCGCCTGATGTTGGTACACGCTCATCCTGATGATGAGACGATCAACAATGGCATCACTATGGCTCACTACGCATCACGAGGTCATCATGTGACTCTTGTGACCTGTACCCGTGGTGAGGAGGGTGAGGTCCTTGTGCCTGAACTCGCACATATCGCGAGTGATCAAGAGGATCGACTCGGCAAACATCGAGAAGGCGAGCTTGCGGATGCGATGTCGATCATCGGAATCCGTGATTTTCGATTCCTCGGTGGAGATGAGCGGAGTTATCGCGATAGCGGGATGATGGGGACGCCGCCGAATGAACGAACCGATTCCTTCTGGCAATCCGATCTTGAGCAGGCAGCTGATGACCTTAGTGCGGTGATGCTAGAGGTGCGCCCACACGTTCTCATCACCTATGACGAATTCGGTGGCTATGGCCATCCTGATCATATAAAGGCCAACCAGATTGCGATGCGCGCAGCAGAGAAGATTCGATCGAGCTGGTCCATTCAAAAGATCTATTGGAACACGATCCCGATCTCGGTCATCGAACAGGGAATCGAGGCGATGAAGGGGAGTGATACCCAGTTCTTCGGGGTCGACAAGGCCGAGGACTTTCCCTTTGCGAAGCCAGATGCATCTGTCACGACAGTCATCACTGATGAGTCGATGTTGGATCGGAAGATGGCGGCGATGCGGGCTCACGCAACACAGATAACCGTCGATGGTCCCTTCTTCGCACTATCGAACAATCTCGGCACTCAAGTCTGGGGTCGAGAGTTCTACACCTTGGTCCACGGTCAACCTGCTGGGCCCTTCGACGCAGATGGGCGCGAAACAGACCTCTTCTCTGGAGTCATGCTTTGATCCTCCTCAAGTCGATCGCGATCTCAGCGATCTTCTCTGCGGTGGCAGTACTCCTTCATGCTTGGAGCCGTCCCTATGGACTCTTCCTTGCTCTCCTAGTGATCGTGGTGATGATGCGCTACATCGCTGCGTTAGCAGCGCGTACCCCCTTGGGACTTTTCGGTCGAAGGATTCCCGCGCTCGTGGCTGCGACGGTCTGGTTCGCAATCGCATGGGTTGCAAGCACAGCTCGCAATGGTGAAGAGATCTTGATCGAGGGTGACACGATCGGTAGTTCATTTCTGGTCGGTGCAAGCGCTTTTGTCGCACTCTCTCTCATCGCCAGGCCTCGTTCGTTCTGACCTATTGCTTTTTGGATCTCAGATCCAGTGCCACTCCTGACCAGTAGGTAGATCGCGTATTTCGATGCCCCGTTTCGCCAGTAGCTCTCTGATGCGATCACTCTCCGCGAAATCGCGGTCTCTCCGCGACTGCGATCGGGCTTCAAGGAGGGCCACATCCTCATCGCTAAGTTTTCGCTGCTCTGATTTCGACTTTGGCGTTGCGGTGAGGTCGAGACCGAGGAGTGGATCGATCGCAGAAAAGAAGGCCGCCTTCTCGACGTTCGAGATTCCAGACTCCTTCTCCAGTGCGCGAAGCCGTTGTAGCGCTCGTGGCGAATCGAGATCGTTTGCGAGATATCCGTAGATCTCATCACGGATCGAGAGGAGAGCAGGTGTGAGTTCGCTTCCTCTATTCATCTCAGCCGATTCCGCGGCGATGCTCCGCCAGCGATCAAGGACCTTATCTGCAGCCGCGATCGAGTCCCAGGAGAGATCCATCTGTGAGCGATAGCGGTTCTCCATCAGACAGAAGCGCACGCTCAATGGGTCGAATCCTCGCGCCACCACATCACGTAGCAAGACCACGTTCCCGGCACTCTTCGACATCTTCCTTCCCTCAAAGAGGAGATGCTCACCATGTAGCCAAAGGTCGACCGCCTCTTGGT
>CAYORK010000004.1:2846-28631 GCA_964406345.1 uncultured Actinomycetes bacterium
AGGATTGGCCAGAGGATTGGCCAGAGGATTGGATTGAGCACGTTCGTTCTCATGATGGGGAAACCTCAGATCGATACCGCCAATGTGGAGATCGACGTGACCATCGAGATAGTGCAGCGACATCGCAGAGCACTCGATGTGCCAACCCGGAAATCCCGGTCCCCATGGTGAATCCCAGATCATTTCGCGCCGCGAACCAGCTGCCTTCCAGAGCGCCCAGTCTGCATGGAAGCGTTTCGCACCGGCTTCGGTGAATTCGTATCGATGTCCTGGCTTCAAGTCAGTCAGTCGATTTCCGCTGATGGCGCCGTAACTGGGGAACTTCTCGCTTGCGAAGTAGACCGTCTTGTCATCACCGAGGTAGGCGAGTTCTCGTTCCATTAGTGACGCTATATGAGAATGCATCATCTCGATGCATTCGCTCGCTCGCGGATAGAGATCAGCCGGGATGATGCCAAGGAGTGCGAGGTCCTTATGGAACTTCGCTTCGAAGTCCCGCGCAATCTCGAATGGGTCTCGTTTCGTGGTCTTGGACTCAGCGAGGAGTTTGTCCTCATCGAAGTCTTCGCTCATGTGTCCGACATCAGTGATGTTCTGTATGAGACGGACGTGAAGTCCTTTGAACTCCAAAGTTCGGCGGACGATGTCGGAGAGGAGAAATGTGCGCAGGTTGCCAAGATGGGCATCCCTATAGACAGTGGGTCCACAGCAGTAGATCCGCACTTCTTCACCATTCGTAGCGACGATCTCTCGAAGGCCGCGAGTGAGGGTGTCATAGATTCGAACGCCGGTCGCTACTCCGCTCGTCATGAGGTTGCGCTTTCTACGATGCGGAATGCGAAGACCTGGTCATTTTCGAATGTGGCAATCGTGCCATCCTTGCGTCTGACTCTCCCGGGTGAGATCAAGACTCCGAGCAGGTCGCGATAGCCACCACCCTCATCATGAAGGCGGATGCTCACCTTCTTGCCGAAGCTCTCTGCCATCAAGCGAGTTGCGGGGTCACTTGGCGAAGCCATAGGGGGAAGGTTATGCGAGAATGAGGGTCTAGCGAGGGTTGGTATCGAAATCGCCCTCACTGTGACTCTCGTGAGACGAGCTAGACGAGCTAGACGAGTTTGACGAGTGACCTAAAGGGAAGGGATCGCCGCTTCATGACATACGTCATCGCAGAACCTTGTATCGATGTCAAGGACAAGTCCTGTATCGAGGAATGTCCCGTCGATTGCATCTATGAGGGCGACAGGATGCTCTACATCCAGCCAGATGAGTGTGTTGATTGTGGCGCTTGCGAACCGGTATGTCCGGTGGAGGCGATCTATTACGAAGATGACGTGCCCGGACAATGGCAGGGTTTCAAGGGATATAACGCGGAATTCTTCAATGAACTCGGCTCTCCAGGTGGTGCGAGCAAAGTCGGTGCGACCGGCAAGGACCATCCCGTAGTTCTCCAGATACAGAAGAAGCCGGAGAGCAACTGAAGAGGGAAGGCTTCGCACTCCCTGATTTCCCATGGGATCTGCTCGCTCCCTATGGTGCGAAGGCACGTGAGCACCGAGATGGCGCCGTCGATCTCAGTCAAGGGACGCCGGTAGATCCGACACCAGAGTTCATTCGCGACGCCTTGGCTAGCGCTAGCGACTCTCCAGGTTATCCCGTGACGACTGGATCGAAGGAGCTTCGCGAAGCGATCTCTCGTTACTGCCGGGAGGTACTCGGTGCGACAGGTGAATTCGATGTCTTGCCGACGATAGGCTCCAAAGAATTGGTCGCCTGGCTTCCACTCCTACTTCAGGCAGAACACGTCATCATCCCGAAGATCGCCTATCCGACCTATCGTGTTGGGGCGCTTCTGGCGCGCTCTCGCATCACGGAGGTAGAGATCGATGCCACATTGTGGCCAAAGCCCGATGAAAATACTTTGATTTGGATCAATACTCCTTCGAATCCGACTGGACGTGTGCACTCTCAGGAAGAGATGAAAGCAGTGCTTGCACTCCGCTCTTCCGGCGCGGTGGTGGCGAGCGATGAGTGTTACTTCTCCTTCCCGGATTCCAAAGTGCCGATCTCGACCTTCCGTGTCGCCAACGGAGAGAACGGAGGACTTCTCGTTGTCCATTCACTCTCCAAGAGGTCGAACATCGCAGGTTATCGAGGAGCATTCGTCGCAGGTGATCCGACTCTGATCGCTCGACTCCTTGAGATCCGAAAGCACGCAGGGATGATGATGCCTGCACCGATTCAACGCGCGACGGCGATCGCATTGAGTGATGAAGTGCATGTGAAGGAACAGGCTGCACGCTACGCAGATCGCCGGGCACGACTCCGTCCGGCACTGGAGAGTGCGGGGTTTCGAACCGAACATTCCGAGGCTGGCCTCTATCTCTGGTGCAGCAACGGAAGTAGTGATTGGGATCAGGTGGACTGGTTTGCCGAACGGGGCGTCATAGTCACGCCGGGCCGCTTCTACGGAGATGCTGGAATCAATCACATTCGCATCGCTTTGACTGCATCCGATCAAGCGATCGATAAAGTGATCGATCGGATCTCCGAGAGAGGGTAGGGGTGCCAACGATGCGTGAATCGAGCCCTTCAGCGATCCTTCTTGTCGGTGGAAGAGGGACGCGACTTGCTCCACTGACTAATGTCACTCCGAAACCGATGCTTCCAGTCGGTGGTGTGCCATTCACCCTCCATCAAGTCCTGCAGGCGCGAAGCGCTGGAATCAAGAGGATCATCCTTGCCACGAGTTATATGGCGGAGGTCTTTGAACCATATTTCGGCGACGGTTCCCGTTTCGATCTGGAGATTCGCTATGCCGTGGAGAAGGAGGCGCTCGGTACTGGGGGCGGAATTCGCAATGCTGCTGAACTCCTTGATGAAGCCGGAGATACTGATGGCGATACACCGATCGTGATCTTCAATGGTGATGTCCTCAGTGCACATGATCTCGCCGGACAGATTCGTCATCATCGAGAGCGTGATGCGGATGTCACCTTGTATCTGACCAAAGTCGAAGATGCCCGCGCCTATGGAGTCGTACCAACCGATGGTGATGGTTGGGTGAAAGCATTTCTTGAGAAGATGGAGAATCCCATCAGTGATCAGATCAACGCGGGTTGCTATGTATTTCGAAGGTCTGTGATCGATGAGATCCCATCTGGACGCGTCGTCAGTGTCGAACGTGAGACTTTCCCATCACTACTTGCCGCTGGCCGTAAAGTGCAGGGGTTCGTCGATCAGGGGTATTGGCGAGACATCGGAACACCTTCAGCTCTCATCGACGCATCCTCTGACCTGATCACCGGGCGATTTCGTTCGCCAGCGACACCGACTCCGAACTCGAAGAGCGGCGCGGGCTACATAGCCCCCACTGCTCGGATTTCTGAAAATGTGGTGGTGGCAGAGGGTTCAGTGATCCTCGACGGGGCCACCATCGGTGAGGGTGCACAGATCCTTGGAAGCGTCATCAGCGAAAATGCAGTGATTGACGCTGGTTCTGTGATCAAGAGATCCTTCGTCGCCCCGCGCTCACAGATCGCGAGGATCGATGTCGAGGGTGAGATTTTGGGGTTCTAGACCCCCGACTCCGCGCTTGACTTCTGGGAGTTACATCAATGTAATACAGCCTATTGATGGGGCCAAGCGAGGCTCCATATTTCCGAATTGGAGTAGCGCTGGCATGCTCAAACCCTCATCACATGATGCGAACCCTCGACGCGAGAGCGGTTACCGCGAATCTGGACCGAGCGTCCAGCTAGGAAGTGGAGAGATCCTTGAACTGTCATGGCAAGAGCGCGCTCTCTGCGCTCAGACAGACCCTGAAGCTTTCTTCCCGGAAAAGGGCGGTTCGACTCGCGAAGCTAAGCGAGTCTGCATGTCATGTGAAGTTCGATCAGAGTGCTTGGAATATGCACTCGCACATGACGAACGTTTCGGTATCTGGGGCGGTCTCTCAGAGCGTGAACGTCGTCGCCTCAAGCGCCGCCCTGCTTGATCCCAAAAGCAAGTCGCCTCGAAGCACCTTCTCTCTTCTTGACCCTTTCTTTGACTCCCGGCTAGTCGGGAGGTTTTCTCCATGATCCGCGTCACCGCAATCATCGTCTCTCACGACGGTGCAGGTTGGTTGGCGCAAAGCGTTGCTGCCCTCGCCTCACAATCTCTAGCAGTCGATCGAGTCGTCGCTGTAGACACAGGTTCCGAAGACGGCTCAGTGAAGATGTTGCGCAGTGCTGGAATCCATGTGATCGAGGCTGAGCGGACACTTGGCTTCGGCGATGCGATCAATCTGGCTCTCGATGCAACACCGGCATTCTCTGGAACACGATCTACGAAGAAGTCAGGCAAGTCGACGGAATCTGAGACATCGCTACATGCCCGAGTAGAAGCGCGAGAAGAAGAATGGTTGTGGATCCTCCACGACGACTGCGCACCTGCCAAAGATGCGCTCGCACGCTTGGTCGAGGCGGTCACTGATCGTCCTCAAGTAGCGATTGCCGGGCCGAAGTTGCGTGGTTGGCATGATCGCAAACACCTTCTCGAAGTCGGTGTCAGTATCGCCACAAATGGTGCGCGGTGGACCGGATTGGAGTACCGCGAGCAGGATCAAGGTCAGCATGATGATGAGCGCGACGTGCTCGCGGTGAGCACAGCTGCGATGTTGGTCAGACGCGATGTCTTCGAAGAGCTTGGTGGCTTCGACCCTCACCTTTCGCTCTTTCGTGATGACGTCGACTTCGGTTGGCGAGCTCGTACGGCTGGCTACAGCGTGATCGCCGTTCCAGAGGCAGTGGCATTCCACGGCGAGGCGGCTGCGAACGAACGACGTTCCATCGACGTCCATGAGGCATATCTGCATCGCCCACTTCTTCTTGATCGAAGGAATGCCGCTTACGTACTTCTTGCAAATGCCTCATTGCTCTATCTGCCGCTGCTTGGACTTCAACTCTTGATCGGATCCTTGGCGAGGGCACTCGGTTATCTCTTGGTCAAACTTCCAGGATATGCACTCGATGAATTGGGAGCCGTCGCACTCGTCTTGATCAAGCCTCAGGAGATCTTCGCTGCACGGAGAGCGAGACGCGAGAAGAAGCTCGTATCCGCTTCGTCGGTCAAGAGTTATCTCCCTCCGCGTGGAGTGCAACTCAGACTCCTCTTTGAGCGCGCTCGCGATGCTGTGACCGAGTATTTCCAAGCAAGAAACAGTTTCCATCTCATGCCACAGAGCGAGACTCGCTCAGTCCTTGATCTCAATGACGAGTCCTTGGCGGAAGAGGATCTTCTGATCCCGGATGAGAGATCCGCATTGCGCCAATTGCTGACTCGCCCCAGTTCCCTCTTTGCGATCGCAGTCCTCTTCATCACGTTGGTCGCATCGAGAAATCGCATCGGTGAACTCGCCGGGGGAGCCCTCTTGCAGGCTCCAGGAAGTGGGATTGATCTGATCTCCAAGTACTTGGAGTCGTGGCATCCGATCGCACTAGGTTCGAGCGCGAACTCGCCGACCTGGATCTTGATCACCGGAATCTCGTCAGTGCTCTTCCTCGGAAACCTTCCACTCTTCATCACCGTCTTCTTCTTGTTCGCCCTTCCCATCACAGTGCTGATCGGTTATCGCTTCGCGAAGCGTCACACCAGTTCGAGTCTGATCGCACTCTTGGCGGCACTCGTCTACGGATTCTCACCACCGGTTCTCTTTGCGCTCACACATGGTGCGATCGGAACTCTGGTCGTAGCCATGATCGCGCCGATCGTGGTTCGGTCCCTACAAGGGGCCTTCGAAGTCGAACGATTGACCATTAGATCGATGGCTGGGTACGCGCTGATCTATGGACTTCTTCTCTCATTCTCTCCTCCGACTTTCATCATCGTCGCGGCTTGGCACTTCCTCGCCTCAGCGATCCAATCGATTGAGGCCTATCGTCAAGAACAGTGGCCCTTGATGCTCGATCGGATCTATCGCCGCAGCGCGATTCTTTTGGGTGCGATCGCAGTCAATGTCCCGTGGTCGTTGGAGTTGTTGATACATCCTTCGCGGGCGCTTCTCGAGCCGGGTCTGGCGCTGGAGAGTGAGAGCGCTCTGATCCTCTTCGCCAATCCTGGTCAGAGTTGGTGGCTTCTTTCGGCAGCACCAGCGCTCATGATGGTCGCGCTCTTTAGATCCGCGAATCGCTTCACTGCCCTGCTCGCTCTCTTCACACTTGTCATCGCTGCGCTCCTCTCACTCTTCGATATCGCAGGTCATGGATCAAGTCGCCTGACCACACCATCTCTCGGTGGAGTCTTGATGCTCTTCGTCGCAATGTCGCTCATCGCCGGCATGTCATTAGTGGAAGAGGTCCTGCCGCGGATTCGCGATGCAGCGCTCAACGTCCGTCATATCGCCACTTTGGTGATGGCATTCTCCGTAGCGGTCTCACTCCTCGCCTCCATCATCTGGTGGGTTGGTCCGGGTGCCAGTGGTCCACTCCGCGCTGAGAAGGAACTTTCGGTGCCGGAATTCATCACAGCAAATGCGTCAACGGAGGAGAGATTCAAGTCATTGATCCTGCGTCAGCGCGAGGGAAGGCTCTATTACTACATCGTGCGTGATCGTGAGCTGGAGTTGGGCGATTCTGATCTCATCTACGGCAGCAGTCGGAGAATCGATGAAGCAGTCTCTGGCCTCGTCACGGGAGTCGGGATCGATACCAGCATCATCTTGGGACAGAACGGGATCCGTTACCTCTTCCTTGCGTCGCCCTATAACAAGGGATTGGCCCGAACGATTGATGGTATCGGTGGATTCACGAGGGCAAGTTCGACGGATGTCGGCATCGTCTGGAAGGTAGTTGCCGCTAATCCCAGACTCTCTCTTACGCCTTTCGATCAGAGCACTGACCCGAGCGCAGTCGATGTTGCGATAGCAAGCGGGGAAATCTCTGCCGAGGGCACCATCTCGCGAGCAGGTGTCGTGACGCTTGCGGAGAGATTCGATGGCAGATGGAAGATGTTGGTCAACTCCCGTCCAGTGCCTCTCTCAACGAGCATCGAAGGTCTACCGCAGTTCGAAGTCGTCGAACCTGGTGAGTTCCTCTTGTTCCACGACGGAACGGCACGAAGAGGTTGGCTCTCATTACAAGTGATCGCGCTCTTGATCGCCCTGATCCTTGCTACACCGGCACGAAGACGTCGCGCTGAGGTTCCGATCGAGGAACTCTCATGAGGAATCTGACTGCGCGTGCTACCAGCGCGATCTACCTCGTCATCGGGCTCGTCATCGTGCTGATCGCAGCCTTGCAAGGAGATCCCCTCGATGAGATCGAACGCACGGCATCGATTCCCGCGACGGTCTGCCCGAAGTTCGAGGATGAGGCGCGCGCGACAGCTCTACTCCCATCGAGTCGGACCTCGATCAAATCCGCGAAGAGCAGAAAAGCAGGATTCATACGCGCTCGCGTCAATCCTTATCCACTCAACAACAACAGCATCGTCGTCGAGGGCGGTGAAGTGAATTCCATCGTCTTGCGATCACGCGCCCGCAACTACACCGCCGCGACCAATTGTCTGATCGGAGACGGAGATCAATGGTTCGTAGGTGCCAGTGGAGCGCTCGGTTCCCGTGCGCGCATCCTGGCGGTCAACTCTGGTTTGAGTGCATCATCACTCGAAGTATTCGCATTCGATCGAAGCGGTGAGGCAGGAAGTCGTGCCATCACAATCCCGCCAGTCTCACAGCGCGAGATCCGTGTCGACTCACTCGTACCCGGAAGTGAAGCGAGCGCGATTCGCGTCTTGACACGATCGGGGCGAGTGAGCACTTTCGTCATCGACGAGCGAAGTAGAGGACTTAGCAATCTTGGTGGAGACTTCCTCGCATCTCAGACTCCAGCGAAGACATTGACCATCGCAGGGATACCGACGCGCTTGGGTGGGATTGCGATCCCAAATCATCGGATCGAGATCATCGCCACCGGTGCTCGAGCTGCTGTGGTCAACGTGGAGCTTCTCAGTGATGGAACGCGGTTCACGCCGGTTGGATTGAGCGAGGTCACAGTGCAGCCTGGTGCGGTCAAACGTCTCCCACTTCCTGATGAGTTGGGTGGTCGTGCAGTAGCGATCGTGATCACCGCGACCGAGGAAGTGGCTGCATCCGTGATCTCAGCTACCTCACGAGAGTTCGCCTTCTCCACACCATCGGTTGCGTTGGAGTCCTATCAATTCAATGTCGGCGGGTTGGAGCCGATTCTCTCCTTCTCGGCGAAGGCGATTCGACTCGACCTGGCGATTACCTCTCGATCCGGCAAGGTCAGAAGCGAACGGCTCAGTGGTGCAGAGATACTCAATTGGAGAGTGCCAAGTAACAGTCGAAGGATCGCAATCACGAGCACCTATCCGGTCCATATGGCTGCGACATGGTCGAGCAGCGATGGATTTACCTCGATGCCACTCAATCCTGGGACGGAACTCGAACGATCATCGACTCCAACCTTCGATATCGACGCACTCGTCGACCGGTGACACTTCGCGAGTCATCCACTCCTCCCACTTCTCGCGCTACTAGGCTAATCAACATGGCACATCGCTCTGGGGTCCGCCGTTGCAGCAAGAGTGGCTGCACCGAGCGTGCCGTTGCCACCCTCTCCTACAACTACGGTGAACGAGTCGCGACCCTCGCACCCTTGCAGCAGTATCAAGAGCCGCACAACTACGACCTATGTCTGGCACATAGCGAGAGATTGACGGTTCCTCGTGGTTGGAGCGTCGTCACGGAGGAGTTGAGGCAAGTGCCGAGTATCCAAGATGAGGACTTCTCAGCAATCGCAGATGCGATAAGGGATGTCGCTGTCACCGAGGAGAAGCAGAGTAAAGAAGATGAATCGTCACAACCTGAACTGCGCCGCCGCGGTCACCTTCGCGCGCTCTAGTAGGCATTGATCCCGATACGACCATGATCAAGGATTCGACGCTCGATTCCATCATCAAGGCTTATGACATCAGGGGCCTTGTCGGTAAGGAGATCAACGAGGAGTTCACCTTCGCGGCCGGCAGCGCTTTCGCTCGTTTCCTCGAAGTTGAACGGGAGCCGGGGACGGTCGTGATCGGCGAAGACATGCGTCCTTCATCTTCACCACTTGCGACTGCCTTCAGTGATGGAGTGACGAGTCAGGGTCTTGATGTGATCCGCATCGGACTCGCATCGACGGATCAGCTCTACTTCGCCTCTGGTGATCTTGGACTACCTGGCGCGATGTTCACTGCCAGCCATAACCCAGCAAGTTATAACGGCATCAAGCTCTGCCGATCCTTTGCACGCCCGATCAGCATGGATTCAGGTCTGGCGTGGATCAAGTCGGCGATCAAAGACGGCACCCCGATCCCTAATCGTCCGGTCGGTACCTCGCGCGATCAGGAGATGCTCTCTCGCTACATTGACTTCCTCTTCTCGCTCTTCGAGATCGACTTCGCCTCCGGGCGAGAATTGACGATCGCGATCGATGCTGGCAATGGGATGGCAGGGCACACCGCTCCTGGCGTCTTCGAAAAGGTCGGCGCAAAGATCGTCCCGCTCTACTTCGAACTCGACGGCACATTCCCCAACCATGAAGCCAACCCGATCGATCCGGAGAACCTGAAGGACCTACAGCGCGCAGTGAAGAAGAGTGGTGCTGATATCGGTCTTGCCTTCGACGGTGATGCTGATCGCTGTTTCCTCGTCGATGAGAGAGGCGAGAGCGTCTCACCATCGGCATTGACGGCTCTGATCGCTTCGATCGAATTACGTCGCAATCCTGGTGCCTCGATCATCTACAACTTGATCACATCACGCGTGGTGCCCGAGATCGTCTCCGAATCAGGTGGAACGGCGATCAAGAGTCGTGTCGGACACTCGTTCATCAAGAAGATGATGGCTGACACTGGCGCGATCTTCGGTGGTGAACACTCCGGACACTTCTACTTCTCCTCGTTCTGGCGTGCCGATTCAGGAATGCTCGCTGCCCTCTATGCCATCGCTGCATTGAAGGAGAGTAAGAAGCCACTGAGTGAGATCTTGGAACCCTTCAATCGATATCGACAGAGCGGTGAGATCAATTCCGTGGTCAAGGATCAAAGTGGGGCGATGGAAAGAGTGGCGAAGGAGTTCCCGGAGGGGAAGTACCTCCACGAGCACCTTGATGGATTGACCATCGAGGGTGAGGGTTGGTGGTTCAACTTGAGACCTTCCAATACCGAGCCCCTTTTGCGACTCAATGTCGAGGCTGGCGATGAAGCCACCATGGCGTCGATACGCGATCAGGTGCTCTCAATCATTCGCTAATCGCTCATCTTTCGCTGACGAGATAGGTCAGCGGCTAGACTGCTCCTGGAAGTCCAGACCACAACCCAGCTTCAACCGCTCATCAGGAGATCTCAGTGAACCCAACGACCATGACCCTTCCACGACATGACATCGCAGACGCATCTTTGGCCGCAGAGGGCAAGAAGCGCATCGAATGGGCAGGTCGCAACATGCCGGTCCTGGCAGAGATCCGTGAGCGCTTCGAGCGAGAGAAGCCATTCACGGGCGTTCGCATCGCAGCCTGCATGCATGTGACGACGGAGACCGCAAACTTGATGATCACACTCAAGGCTGGCGGAGCCGAGATCGCTCTCTGTGCCTCAAACCCACTCTCTACCCAGGATGACACCGCAGCGGCGCTCGTGCATGAGTATGGAATCTCTACTTTCGCGCGAAATGCGATCGATCGCGATGGCTATTACGCGCATATCAACGCAGCGCTCGATATCGAGCCGCATCAGGTCTTCGACGATGGTTGTGACCTCGTCAATACTCTCCACACCACTCGCCAAGAACTCTTGCCGAACATCTCTGGTGGTTGCGAAGAGACGACTACCGGCGTGATCCGACTACGTCAGATGGCGAAGGATGGCGCACTCACCTTCCCAATGGTTGCGGTCAATGACACCGACACCAAGCACATGTTCGACAATCGTTACGGCACCGGACAGTCGACTCTCGATGCAGTCTTTCGTGCCACCAACATCCTGCTCGCAGGCAAGGTCCTCGTCGTCGCGGGTTTCGGATATTGCGGTAAGGGTGTCGCAGAGCGCGGTCGTGGACTGGGTGCCGATGTCATCGTCACGGAGATCGATCCAACCAAGGCGCTCGATGCGATGATGCAGGGTTACCGCGTCATGCCGATGCATGAGGCAGCGAAGGTCGGCGACATCTTCATCACCGTGACTGGAAACCGTGATGTGCTCCGTGCAGAGCATTTCTCACTGATGAAGGACGGTGCGATCCTTGCAAATTCCGGTCACTTCGACATCGAGATCGATGTTGCATGGTTGGAGAAGTACGCGACCAAGAAGAATTCGAAGATCCGCCACCAGACCGACGAGTATGTCCTTGCTGATGGCAAGCGCGTCCTCTTGATCGCTGAGGGCCGACTCGTCAATCTCGGTGCTGCGGAAGGTCACCCAGCGGTCGTCATGGATATGTCCTTCTCGGATCAGGCGTTGACCGCCGAATGGTTGGTCACGAGCGCGAAGGACCTCACTCCTGGCGTTCACAATGTCCCCGAAGCGATCGATAAGGAAGTCGCCTCGCTCAAACTCAAGAGCCTTGGCGCGGAGATCGATACCTTGACGAAGGAACAAGTCCAATACCTGAACTCGTGGGAACACGGTAGCTAATGCCTTCGGTATTGGTCGTCGAGGATGATCAAGACCTTGCTGAAATGTTGGGGATCGTCCTCAACGGTGCTGGAATCGAAGTCGATCTCGTCAGTCGTGGCGATGAGGCTTTGGAAGTCTTCCGAAACAATCAACCGGATGTCGTCCTCCTCGATGTGATGCTTCCTGGCTTCGATGGTGTCGAAGTCTGTAAGGCCATCCGTCAGGAATCACCACGGGTACCGATCATCTTCCTTTCTGCACGAGGCGAGACACCGGACAAGATCAAAGGCCTTGAGGCTGGAGCCGATGACTATCTCGTAAAGCCCATGGAGCACTACTCCGAGTTGGTAGCACGGATCAGGACGCAGCTAAGGCGAAACTCGCGTGATCTCACCGGGCATCTGACCCTCGGCGATCTGACCATCGACCTCGTGGAGCACTCAGTGACCAGAGCAGGCAAAGCGATCCCACTCACTCGCCTGGAGTTCGACCTTCTGGTTGCTCTCGCTAAGGAGCCGGGAAGAGTCTTCACCCGCGAAGAGTTGTTGCGAGAGGTTTGGGATTACAGACACTCGGCCGATACACGATTGGTCAACGTCCATGTTCAGCGCCTTCGTTCCAAGATCGAGCATGACCCAGACAATCCAACTCTCGTATTGACGGTACGCGGCGTGGGCTACAAGTCCGGTGCAACCGGAAATCGCTGATCATGTTCTCGCGCCTGCGGCTGGCGCTCCGTAGATCACTCGCAATCAGGGTCGTGGTCTTGACGATCACGCTCTTCACTCTCTCCTCGGGTGCGATCGGCACAGTCATATTCCTGCAGATCCAAAGTCGCATCATCGACAGCAGTATCGAGAGTTCCATCAGCGAAGCTCAGAGCACGATTACGGCCGCAGAGTTCCGCTTCGAGTTGATCCAGAACGCGAACCCTCAGTCCGTAACCGATCAATCGCTCGAGGAGGCATTCGAGCAGGTGATGGCTCTTTCCATCGCGCGAGGTGCGACAGTCTCGGCGCGAGAGATCGCATTGATTAAGAGCCCAGAGAACGAGCTAAGCGATCTCGACCTCTCTCGAACCTCCAACTTCGTCGAACCTGAATCGATCTCGTCGGAGCTACGAGAGTTGGTAGAGAGCAGCAACGAGATCGAATGGCAACGGAGTGAGATCTCCTATGCTGGTGGCGAAGTCGTACCCGGGGTAGCGATCGGCAAGCGGATCAATATCGCATTCGCTGGCACTTATGAGATGTTCGTACTCTTCAACTTCGAGTCGCAACAGGAGTCGATCGCGATCATCGCGCGTGGACTTCTCATCGCCTTCCTCTTGGTCTTCATCCTGATCCTCTCGATGGCATTCCTCATCGTTCGTCGCGTCGTCGATCCGATCCGTAATGTCGCAGAGGTCGCGGAGTCATTCACATCAGGGGACCTAAGTCGACGCGTTGCGGTGGAGGGCGAGGATGAGATCGCAGCACTCGGTCGTTCCTTCAATGAGATGGCCTTCGCTATCGAACAACAGATCTCGCGACTGGAGAATCTCTCCCGGATGCAGCAACGATTCGTCTCGGATGTGTCGCACGAGTTGCGTAACCCGCTGACCACGATTCGAATGGCTGGTGAGGTGATCTTGGGCGAGAAGGACTCCTACGATCCCGTTATCGCCCGTAGTGCAGAGATCCTGATGACACAGATCATCCGCTTCGACCAACTTCTGACCGATCTCATCGAAGTCAGTCGCTTCGATGCTGCCGTGGCAAGACTGGATTATGAGGAGATCGAGGTCAGCGCACTGGCCCGCGAGACGATCGACTCACTCAATGTAGAACCTTCGAAGTTCATCGTTCGAGGTGAGGCGACGCTTGACGGTGATCGTCGAAGGATCACTCGAATTCTTCGTAACCTCCTCAGTAACGCCCTCGATCATGGTGAGGAGCGGGAGATTCGAGTGACGGTGAGCGCGCGTGAGACGAGCGTCGATATCGCCATCCGTGACTTTGGATTGGGATTGGCCGCCGATCAGTTCGATCGGGTCTTCGAACGCTTCTGGAGGGCTGATCCTTCGCGATCGCGTGAACGCGGCGGTACGGGGCTAGGTCTTGCGATCGCGGCCGAAGATGCGAAGTTACATGGTGGATCGGTGCGCGTCTTCGGAGAGATAGGGCGTGGTGCACTCTTTCTTGTCACGTTGCCCTCCGAATCCGGACAGCCCATCACGGATCCACCAGTCGATCTTTCTCAACACTTTCGCTCTCAACTCTGAAAGACAACTTCCCAAATCCACTTCGATAGCACGGTGTCGCTAACCTTCATCGGAGACTTCATACATTCAGCCGCCCGAGGGATCTCCTCGCTCGTCTTCCCAGATCTCTGTCCATGTTGTCTTCGCGAGGGGGAGTGGGAGAGTTGCATTGCACTCTGGCGAGGAGATCCAAGTCTTCGCTTCATCGAAAGAGTACCGATCATCTCGACTGTCGCCTACGACGATCGCGCAATGTCAGTCGTGCTCGCAGCCAAGGAACGTGGTGAGAGGCGAGCAAGGGAATTCGTTATCGTCGCAATCTCGAATGGGATCGCTCATGTTGAAACTCGGAAGCACCCTGAGACAGTACGAATCATCGTCCCGATTCCTTCTTCTGAAGATGCGATCCGTCGTCGAGGAGAGGACTTCATCCAAGCGATAGCAAAGGAAGTAGCGAGGGGCATGGATGTTGAAGGTCTCCAGGTCGTCCTTCTTCCTATCCTTCGATGGAAGCGAGCCACGAGGGATCAGAGCGAGTTGAACATGCGCGAGCGCATCGCAAATCTTGTTGACTCTATGGAAGTCGATGAGGGGCGACTGGAGCGGAGATTGCGCCCTTTCAGTAGCGCCAGTTCGATGGAATATGGGCGAAACTTCGAGATTCTTCTCATCGACGATGTCATCACCTCAGGTTCGACGATGGCGGCCGCGATATCGGCGATATCACACTCTTCTCTCGGAGTTCGCTCAACGATGGTAGGTATCACCGCCTGTTACTCCGCGCGTGGGTTCTGAACATCTCCTCTAAGATGTGCCCGTGGTTGCGATCCTCGACAAGATTCTCCGTGCAGGAGAAGGACGGATCCTCAAGCGACTCGCAGCGATCGCAGAGGATGTCAACGCCCTTGAAGGCGAGATCTCCGTTCTCTCAGACGGAGAGTTGCGTGCGAAGACGGATGAGTTCAAGAAGCGTTATGAAGATGGCGAGGAGTTGGACGACCTTCTGCCTGAAGCATTCGCAGTAGTCAGAGAAGCAGCAAAGCGAACACTCGGTCAACGCCACTACGACGTTCAGTTGATGGGCGGAGCAGCGCTTCATCTTGGAAACATCGCGGAGATGAAGACTGGTGAGGGAAAGACCTTGGTCTCGACTCTACCTGCCTATCTCAACGCGCTCTCCGGACTTGGTGTTCATGTCGTCACCACCAACGACTACCTTGCTGAGCGAGATAGTGAATGGATGGGTCGCATCCATCGCTTCCTAGGTCTTCGTGTCGGTGTGATCCTCTCTTCGATGACTCCCGATGAGCGCCGCGAGGCATACAACGCTGACATTACCTATGGAACCAACAATGAGTTTGGCTTCGACTATCTCCGTGACAACATGGCCTGGTCGATCGACACCTGTGTGCAACGAGAACATAACTTCGCAGTCGTCGATGAGGTCGACTCCATCCTGATCGATGAGGCGAGGACCCCGTTGATCATCAGCGGTCCTGCTGACAAGGCGACGAAGTGGTACGTCGAATTCGCGAATATCGCATCCCGCTTGGAGCGAGATGTTCACTATGAAGTCGACGAGAAGAAGCGCACTGTAGGTATCGTCGATGCGGGTGTCACTCGGGTCGAGGAACTCCTGAAGATCGAGAATCTCTACGAGTCGGTCAACACCCCGATGATCGGCTATCTCAACAATGCGATCAAGGCGAAGGAACTCTTCAAGCGCGATCGAGACTATGTGGTGCAATCCGGTGAGCTCCTGATCGTCGATGAACACACCGGTCGAATCCTCGCTGGACGTCGTTACAACGAAGGCTTGCACCAGGCTTTGGAGGCGAAAGAGCGAGTACCGATCAAGGATGAGAATCAGACCCTTGCCACCATCACACTTCAGAACTATTTCAGGCTCTACAACAAACTGAGCGGTATGACCGGTACCGCAATGACCGAAGCGGCAGAGTTCCTACAGATCTACAAACTCGGTGTGGTCCCGATCCCTACCAACAAACCGATGCAACGCGTCGACCAGGCGGATCTGATCTACAAGAACGAGCGCTCGAAGTTCATGGCGGTGGCTGAGGACATCGCAACACGGCATAAGAAGGGTCAGCCCGTACTGGTCGGAACTGTGAGCGTGGAGAAGTCGGAGTTGCTCTCCGATACCTTGAAGCGTCAAGGGATTCCGCATGAAGTGCTCAATGCGAAACAACATGCGCGTGAAGCGGCGATCATCGCCCGTGCCGGAAAGCTTGGTGCAGTAACCGTCGCGACGAATATGGCGGGTCGTGGTACCGACATCATGCTCGGTGGAAATCCAGAATTCATGGCCGACTTCCAATTGCAGGAGCGTGGCATCTCTCCGGTCGATAATGCTGAGGAGTATGAGCGCGCTTGGCCTGAGGAATTGGCGAAACAGAAGGCGCTCGTCGCAACCGAACATGAGAAGGTGGTCGAGCTCGGCGGGCTCTATGTCCTTGGAACTGAACGTCACGAGTCTCGTCGCATCGACAATCAGTTGCGGGGACGCTCTGGTCGTCAGGGCGATCCTGGCGAGTCACGCTTCTACCTCTCACTCGAAGACGATTTGATGCGTCGCTTCAACTCTGTGCTCGTCGAACGCTTCCTCGGTGCAGCAGGCATCCCTGATGACATGCCGATCGAGTCGAAGATGGTCTCTAACGCGATCAAGTCCGCTCAAACTCAAGTCGAGGCGCAGAACTTCGAGATGCGTAAGAATGTCTTGAAGTATGACGATGTGATGAGTCGGCAGCGCGAGGTCATCTACGGCGAACGTCGTGAGATCCTCGAAGGTCTGGACATTTCCCAAGAGATGAGAGGTTTCATCGAAGATACCGTGATCGGATATATCGATGTCGCGACCTCCGAGGGCTTCCCAGAGGATTGGGATCTCGACACTCTTTGGACCGCATTCAAGGCGCTCTATCCGGTCACCGTGACACAAGAGCAGATGATCGAAGAGGTCGGCGGTCGAGGTGGACTCGATCGCGACTTCATGATTCGTACCTTCCTTGATGACATCGAGCGTGCCTACGCCGAGCGAGAAGAGAAGTTGACCGCCCCTGTGATGCGTGAACTCGAGCGGAAAGTCTTGCTCTCGGTCCTCGATCGCAAGTGGCGTGAGCACCTCTATGAGATGGACTATCTGCAGGAGGGAATCGGTCTTCGCGCAATGGCGCAACGAGATCCTCTGGTGGAGTATCAGAAAGAGGGTTATGACCTCTTCGTTGCGATGATGGATGCGGTGAAAGAAGAGACTGTCGGCTATCTCTTCAATGTCGAGGTCAAAGCGGAGGCTGGTGATCCGACCTCAGTTGAGGCGAAAGGTGCGGCAGCAGCACCCGTTACTCAGCAACTTCGATACTCGAGCAGTGATGAGAGTGGTGGTCAGCAGGTGCGCTCTTCATCGAATGGTTCTGGAGCTGGTGGCGGTGCCTCACGTAACGCGCCATGCCCTTGTGGCTCGGGCAAGAAATACAAGCGATGCCACGGGCTTGGCTCTTGATCTGAACGCAATCAATCTATACGCGTTCGATCACAGTACATAGCCAGCGACGATCCACCCCTTCGAAGCGAAGCACCAGAGCATGCGTGCGACTTCGATACTCGATGAGAACGGTCACCTCTGCCAATGATTCAAGTGGTTGCCTGATGTGCACTCGCCGGACTCTTGGTAGATCAGTGAAGCTTCTAGTCATGCCCAACAATGTGGAGAATGGTTGGCGATGGCACCACCTGGCGAGCTGATGTGGCGCCCTTCGAGATGACATCACTTCCAAGAGTCGCCTTGTGAAGTCGCGAACCCAGAGCGTGATCTCTGGAAGTTGATCCTGGGGAGTAGGAAGTGGAGAGAAGTTCGGATCGAACTGCTCATCGAATTGAGTGGGGATCAAGTAGAGGCGGCGTTTGATGCCAGCCTCTGTGATTCGGGTACGTTCTTCGAAGAGAGGAAGCATCGGCGTCTGCCAACCGATCTCCCGTTCCGTCAGTTCTCTGCTCATGGAGCGAAGGTTGCATGCCTAAAGCCTTGAGCCATCAGGGGGTTGTGGGAAAGTCTCTGGCCCGAAAGTATGACTGTGGATAGAGCGATCTTGGATGTCAGTCGGTCCATCAGCATCCCGCCATGGAAATCTCACGCAGAGGTGCGTTCGGGATCGCACTCATCATCATCTCGATCTTCGCAGCAGCGGCTCTGATTCGAGCTTCAGACCAGACCGAGCTCTACTGGGTCGCGACGAAGAGGATCTCGGTGGGGGATCGAATCGCGCCCGATGACGTCGCGCTTGCCCGCCTCTATCTTCCCGGTAGGGAACGGATCTATCTCCATTCGCGCGAGGAGATCCACGGTCTGATCGCTACTGGATCACTCTCTATTGGAGAAGCGATCGCTCGCAGTGACGTGACCGATCGCAGCGACAACATCCTCTGGCGCTTGGTCTCTCTCGACATCGCCCGCTCAGATATCCCGATATCAGTTGCTCAAGGAAGCATCGTGGACCTCTATCGTCTCGCCGATCGTTCACGGTCAGGGATGGGAAGTCTCGGTGATGACTTCACCGAACTCGTTCTCACATCCCTCGTCGTCGATGAAGTGATACCAGGTGGGTCACTCAGCGATAGGACTCAATTGATCCTCCGGGTGCGATTGCCTGAGGTGAGGGCACTTCTTGACGCGTATGCCAGGGGACCAATTCTCGTCGTTGATCATGTCATCTGAAATCTTCGATCCTGATCTCGTACCAGTCATCGTGACTACTTTCCGTGACTTCGAACTGGAGGAGCGCGTTGTACGCATCCTCGCCCATCGGGGATTTCGGATCGGCGAGCGGAAGATCGTCGGTGGGCGCGATCTATCTTCGGAAGAGATCTTGATTACTGACGGTGAGTCGCAATCCGCGGAGTTCCCGGTCATTTCCATTCCTTGGCAGGCGCGCGAGTGGGATGACCACTCTCTCCAGTCATTCATCAGAGATCAGATCCATCCACCGATTCCAACCACGACATCGTGGCCTTCTGTACTCGTGATCGCAGAAGGGGATCAGAGCGCACTTGCTGGGGAATTGGTCGGTGATGTCAACGCTCATTCGTCGCACGACTTACCTATCGCTCATCTTGCAACATTCGAAGAGCGCGATCTGCGTTCTGCCCTCGTGCCTACGAGGAGATTTGATGAGCAAGTACGCCATGCCAGATACGCCCATGCACGTTCCGCGCTCTATCTTGCCGGGCTAGATCGCAAGGAGTTGGCCCTTGCTCACTCCATGATCGAGTACCAACGAAGGATCCATCCCCACTTGGCGCTCGCCTTCATACTCGTCGGTGGACGAAAGGCGCGTCGCATGGAGGCGGCATCGCTCCTTGAGCCTTTCCCTATCTTCTTCCTCGAAGATGAACGTGACGACTTTCTTCGCATCTGGCCATCCCCTCGGAAGCGAGGAGAAGCGAAGTTCTCCGAGATCAGAGAATGGCTAGGCTCACTTCATGGCGATTCGAGGCAACCTCGCGATCTCGCGGACCGCGCTCCTTCCCGAGGAGCTCGCACATCTCGGCGAACTGGTGGCGCAATGGCAACTCCTCGCGGACCTCTCCTTCGCCGATCTCACTCTTTGGGTTCCACTCCGAAGTGATGCACGGAGTTGGCCGACAGGTCATCTCGCGATAGCTCATATCAGACCGACGACGGCAGCGACGGTCTATAGCGATGATCCGATTGGCAGTGAGATCACCTGGGGTTTGCGGACGCGTATCGACCAGGCTCTCTCCTCAAGCGAGATCATCCGCGACAATCAAGAGGAAAAGGTCGGGGATCACCTGGTCAGGGAGGAAGCGATACCGGTTCACTTCAAGGAACATGTCATCGCCGTGATCTCACGAATGCGCAATGTAGAGACGATGCGCATGCCATCCAAACTCGAGTTGAACTATCGAGAGATGGCGAACCAGATCCACCGGATGATCTCGCAAGGAAGTTTTCCCATCATCGGTGACCTACACCTGACTGAGTCAGCACCCCGGGTAGGTGATGGAATGATCCGCCTCGATCCCAACGGATCCATCACCTATGCAAGTCCGAACGCGGCCTCCGCCTTCAACCGTCTCGGTTGGAAATCGGATTTACTGCACCTCAATCTCGGTGAGACTGTCGATGCTTTGAATCGCTCGGCGCGAATTGAGGCGAGCGAGGAGGGTTGGCCAGTCACGCTTTCAGGTCGACATCTTCGAAGGAGCGAATTCGAGAATGATGACGCCATCGTGGATTTCCTCGCGATTCCTCTCCTGGAAGGTAAGGATCGAATCGGTGCTTTGATCTTGGTCCACGATGTGACGGAGTTGCGGCGCAAGGAGAGAGCGCTTCTGACTAAGGATGCGACCATTCGCGAGATCCATCATCGTGTGAAGAACAATCTCCAGACTGTCTCCGCACTCCTTCGCCTCCAGGCACGAAGGATCGATGACCCGCGAGCCGCAGAGGCACTTGAGGAAGCGGTCAGAAGAGTCGCCTCTATTGCGATCGTCCATGAGACTTTGGCCAGTAACACTGCTGAGCGTGTCGACTTCGATGGTGTGGTGGAACGGATCCTTCGTAGCGAAGTGGACTTGAGTCTTCGTGGCGTCGGACTACCACCGATCGATTATCGACGTGAAGGGTCATTCGGTGAGTTGCCAGCAGAGGTTGCAACTCCGCTGGCGCTGATCTTGACTGAGCTGATCCACAACGCAATCGAGCACGGACTTCGCGATTGCGGATCGACACTTACGATCTCTGCCACGAACCACGATTCTTCTGGTGCATGTAGTGACGAGAAGCGAGAGTTGATCGTCGTCGTCGCCGATGATGGCAGTGGAGTTGAGGATATGACTTCGATCTCCGAGAACGGGAATCTAGGACTGCAAATCGTAAGGACACTTACTCAGAACGAGCTACAGGGTGTGTTGGAGTTCAAGGACAATCAACCGGGCATGCGCGTGGAAATCAGAGTTCCGTCTCCCTAGGGCTGCAGGTCAGACTGTTTCGCGCGCCTCATCCGCCATGCGATTGAGCTCCGCCATGCGAGCACGATTACGAGCGACACGTCTCTTGAGTGCGCGCCGTTCATCTTCGCTCATCCCGCCCCAGACACCGGCCTCTTGGCCACTCTCGAGCGCCCATTGAAGGCAGGGATCCTTGACCTCACACCGAGTGCAGACCTTCTTTGCCTCCTCGATCTGAGCCAAGGCAGGCCCAGTGTTTCCGATCGGGAAGAAGAGCTCTGGGTCCTCGTCACGACATGCTGCCCGGTGCCGCCAGTCCATGGGGTGGAGATCCTCGTTTCGCATGAAAAGACCACAGCCCTCTGGCTGTGGCATCAGGCTCAGATTCTCCCCGACCAACCCATGAATAACAAGGGTCGAAACGCATTATTGAGTGTGATGTGGGTCAGTTGCGAGGTTTGTCGCTATTCGAACAGTCAAACCAGGATGATCAAACCAGGATGAGAGGCGAGCCACACTCTGCCAAGATGCGCATCATGTCTGAGAGAAGAGAGCCTGCGATTACTGAACCAGCGCAGAATGAACCAGCGAAAGTCGAGACTGCCTACTTCGCAACAGGGTGCTTCTGGGGCGCAGAGCGACGCTTCTGGCAGATGCCCGGTGTCATTGAGACATCAGTGGGCTACATGGGTGGTCGTCGAGAGAATCCGAGCTACGAGCAAGTTTGCACCGGCGTCACAGGTCATGCGGAAGTCGTCATGGTGAAGTTCGATCCTGACATTGTCAGTTACGAGAGGCTTTTGGCGGAGTTCTGGATGATGCATGATCCGACCTCTCTCAATCGCCAAGGAAATGACATCGGCACCCAGTATCGAAGCGCCATATTTACGACGAGTTCCGCTCAAGGTGAGATGGCCAAACGTTCACGCGATCACTATCAGGATGCCCTGCAGCGAGAAGGCATCGGGGCGATCGTCACTGAGATCAGTGATGCGAGTGGTCATCCGTATTGGCTCGCAGAGGAATATCATCAGAAGTACCTTATGAAGAATCCGAACGGTTATGACTGCCACTCGTCTACAGGCGTCGCCTATCCGATGACGGATGTGAAGCGGGCTAACGCATGAGCTTCAGCGAGTCCCCACTTCCGACAGTCGGACCAGATGGCAAGCCGTTCAAGATCCAACTTGATGATGCGATCTTGAGGAATCAACTCGACCCATTAGCCTTTGAAGTGTTGCGCCATGGTGGCACCGAGCGTGCCTTCACCGGCGAATACACCGATACCGAGACCGAGGGCGTCTATCGCTGTCGAGCATGCGATGCAGAGCTTTTCAGGAGCGATGAGAAATTCCACTCTGGCTGTGGTTGGCCATCCTTCTACGCGCCGAAGGCAAGTGATGCAGTCGTCCTCCTCGAGGATCGCTCGCTCTTTCCGCGCGTGCGGACTGAAGTTCGATGCGCGTCTTGTGGTTCCCACTTGGGACATGTCTTCGAAGGCGAAGGTTATGACGTCCCGACTGATCAGAGATGGTGCATCAATTCCGTCTCCCTCGTTCTCCAACCAAAGGGCTGATTAGCAACCAAAGAGCTGATTAGCTACTCCAGCGCCCTCCAGCAGTACCAGGCAAGATGACTGCGATAGGGCCGGAATCTCTCGCCCTTTCTCTCCAACTCCTTTGGTGAAATCTCTGCGCGCAATCGATGGACTTTCTCCCAGCCGCGACGTACTCCGAGGTCCCCTGTCGGCCAGATGTCGACTCGTCCGAGTTGGAACATCAAGAACATCTCGACAGTCCAACGTCCGATTCCAAAGAGTGGGAGAAGTCTTTCAAAGATCTCCTCATCATCCTCGATGAGATGCAACCGCGAGAACTTGATCTCACTCTCTGCCTCAGCCAACTCAGAGATTGCTCGCGCCTTGGAGTTCGAGAGACCAGCGCTTCGAAGCTTGGTGGTACTCACTGCGCTGATGCGTTGCGGAGTGATCCCACCGGTGAGGGCATCGACGCGGGCGATGATCGTGGATGCTGCCTTGGTCGAGAGTTGTTGCGAGATGATCGAGGTCGCAAGGGAACGAAAGTTGCTCTCACGCCTCTTGGTCTTCCCTATGGGGCAGAGCCCGGAGCTCTCGATCACGGGAGCGAAGCGAGGTTCCAGTTCGACGATGGTTCGAGCGATCTTCGCGGCGCTTGCCATCCGCTGAGCCTAGGTCTCTTGCAGACCAAATGAGAAAGGCTGGTCATTTTCTGAAAGTCGTCCTACCTTTCTCCCACTTCCTTCAGTTTTCAGAAAAATCATCAATAGTGAGGGCAGTTGAGAGATGGCAGACGCGGTGGAGCGAGGAAGAGAACCGGGCAGAGAACCGAGCAGAGAAAAGGTGAGGGCTGGGATCAAGGATGTCGCTGACCTTGCCGGAGTCTCGATCGCAACTGTCTCGCGAGCTCTTCGTGGAATGCAACATGTTTCCGCTCCCACTCGACGACGGATCATTGATGCGGCAGAGCGTCTCGACTATCCGATTCCGCTCTCTCCGAACAAGAAGATCTACGGAAGAACGAATAGCGTCGGCGTCGTCGCACCATATGTCTCTCGGTGGTACTTCGCGCAGGTGATCAATGGGGTCGAGGGTGCGCTCCGGGAGTCCGGTCTCGATCTCCTTCTCTATAACTTCAGTCAGATGAAGGGCAGAGAGCGGTTATTCCAGCACCAACTCCTCAAGGGGAGAGTCGACGCATTGATCGTCATAAGCCTTCCTCCTACTGAAGAGGAATTCGAGTCAATGCTTAGCCTTGGCATACCGATCGCTCTGGTCGGAATGCACCATGACAATTGCTCTTCAGTGGCCATCGACGATGTGGCCGCGGCTAGGACCGCAACGCGCCATCTCGTCAATCAGGGACATAAGGAATTGGCGATCATCTCTGGAAGCCCGAAGGATCCTTTCAACTTCAGTGTGCCTCAGGATCGAAGGAAAGGTTTTATCGATGTCTTGGCGGAGAGTTCATTGGCATGGGATCCATCACGCGAAGTCTTTGGGGAATTCACGATGCAGGGAGCAGAACGTGCCATCGATGAGCTACTTGCAAGGCCCAATCGCCCAACGGCGATCTTCGCTCAATCTGATGAGATGGCCATCGGAGCGATGCGCTCAATTAGGCGTCACGGACTTCGTGTGCCCGAAGATATATCGATAGTTGGATTCGATGGTCACGAAATGGCGGAGTTCTTTGATCTCACTACTGTCGAGCAGCCGGTGACTCGGATGGGAGAGATGGCAGCCTGGTCGATCATGGAGAAGTTGAAGAACCCAGGGAGTGAATTCCACTCGCTGACCTTGCCGACGACGCTGGTGGTGAGGAATTCGACCGCTCGACTCGCTTGAATCCTTGAAGAGCTCTGCCCTTCGGATTACCCTCATCGAAATGACTCCCATCCATATTCCGTCACTGGCAGAGTTGCGACTGCGCTCCAGTGAAAAGTGGCGAAGATTCCCTGCCGATGTGTTGCCATTGCCGGTTGCGGAGATGGATTATGAGATCGCTCCGGAGATTCAAAAGCACCTCATCGATATGGTCACCCGATCGGACACGGGTTACCTTGGTCCGATACCAGAGTTAGGTGAGGCGCTCGCTCACTTCTCGAAGCAACGTTTTGATTTTCCTTTCGACCCAAAGCGAGTGCGAGTAGCTGTGGATGTTGGAGCGGCGATCGTTGAGGTCTCACGTCTCTTCGTCCAACATGGCGAGAAGATCATGGTCAATTCACCCGTGTATCAGAACTTCTATAACTGGATAAAGGAGTTACACGCCGAATGTGTCGACGCTCCGTTGATCGAGGGTGAGATAGAGGTCGGATCCGTACGGGAGAAGAGCTATCTCTTGGACTTCGATGCGATCGAGCGAGGGTATGCGTCGGGAGTGAAGGTCCACTTCCTGTGCCATCCTCACAATCCCGTAGGTGTCATCTTCGGCGCAGACCAACTCGCTCGGATAGCGGAGCTGGCAAAGAGATACGGCGTCATCGTCATCTCGGATGAGATCCACTCACCACTCGTCTATCACCACGAGAGCTATCTTCCTTTCCTCTCGGTCTCAGATGATGCGAGAGAGGTTGGCATCGCGGTCATTTCTGCCAGCAAGGCTTGGAATCTCGCGGGCCTGAAGTGTGCTCAATTCATCGCGCTTGATGATCGTCTCAATGAGCGGCTCAAGGCACTACCTGAGGCTGTGCACTTTCGTGCCTCACTTTTCGGTGCGATCGCTGCAGTTGCCGCTTTCAAGGAGAGCGGTGCTTGGCTTGACGAGATACGAAGCGATCTGGAGCGTAAACGTGACCTCTTGAGTGACTTGATAAGAGACCACTTGCCGAACGCCTTCCTCTTCCGTACTCACTTCGGCTATCTCGGCTGGGTTGACCTTCGCGCATATGGACTCGGCGACGAGCCCGCTCGTGAATTGTTGACGCGAGGGAAGGTGGCGCTCAATCCTGGACATACATATGGTCCTGGTGGACGTGGGTTCGTCAGATTCAATTTCGGAACGAGTGATGAGATCATCGAAGAAGCGATTCTTCGAATGAGACAGGTGCTGATCGAGAGCAGGGACTGATGCTCGATGTCGCGATCATCGGCGGTGGTCACAATGGACTTGTCGCTGCCTGTTACCTTGCTAAAGCGGGTCTAAAGGTTCGACTCTTCGAATCCGGTGAGGACCTTGGTGGTGCAACTGCGAGCGAGCGAGTCTTCGAAGGTATCGATGCCAAGCTCTCTCGGTACTCCTATCTTGTCTCGCTCCTTCCTGATCAGATCGTCCGCGAACTCGGACTCAACTTCGAGACCATCAACCGACGGATCTCTTCGTTCACGCCCTTCAAGACCGAAGATGGAGACGATC
>CAYORK010000004.1:28731-64886 GCA_964406345.1 uncultured Actinomycetes bacterium
ATCAACCGACGGATCTCTTCGTTCACGCCCTTCAAGACCGAAGATGGAGACGATCTAGGTCTATTGATCAGTAACGACTGGCTGGAGGCAGAGTCAGCATTCGCCTCCCTGGGCCTCCATCAAGATGCTCGTTCCTGGCGAGCCTTCTATGACGAGATCGCATCGATTGCTCCGGCGATTGCAGAAACATTCCTTTCGCCACTTCCAACACGAGATGAAGTGAGGAGGATGATCGGAGCCGAGACGTTCGATCTCCTCTTCACCGTGCCACTTGGTCAGACGCTTCTCGATCGATTCGATGATGACCGAGTCCGTGGGATCGTCCTTACGGATGGCCTCATCGGCACCTTCACGAATGCATTCGACTCCCAACTCCTTGTGAATCGCTGCTTTCTCTATCACTTGGTGGGGAATGGCGATGGTCAGTGGAAGGTTCCTCGCGGCGGCATGGGCGCTCTGGTCGCGGAATTGAAGCGCGTCGCTCTCTCTCATGGCGTCAAGATCGAGACGGATCGATCCGTTGAGTCGATCGAGGGACAGAGCGTCCACCTCAAAGATGAGAGCGTGGAGGCACGTTTCATCGTCGCAGCCTGTTCTCCATCCGAGTTGGCGCGATTGCAAGGAATAGATTCGATTCTGCCTCTCACAGAGGGTTCGCAAGTGAAGATCAACATGGTCCTCAAGCGCCTCCCAAGACTTCGAAGCGGTATCGACCCAAAGGATGCCTTCGCAGGGACTTTCCATATCGACGAGAGCTTTGATCAACTGCAACAGGCATTCATCACAGCGAGTGCTGGGTCGCTTCCAGATTCAATTCCGGCAGAGATCTACTGTCACACCTTGACCGACCCTTCCATTCTCGCTCCGGAACTTGTTGCAGCGGGTTATCACACCCTCACTCTCTTTGCCTTGCATACCCCGTATCGACTCTTCGTCGAAGAGAATGACAAGGTCAAGGATGAGGTTCGCCGGCGGCTACTCCGACAGATCAACTCCTATCTCGTCGAACCCATCGAGGAGTGCTTGGCAAGGGATGCTCACGGCAATCTCGCAATCGAGATCAAGTCGCCGGTCGATTTGGAAGAGGAGATCGCTCTGCCACTAGGGAATATCTTCCACGCAGACCTCACATTTCCTTGGCGCGAAGATCACGAAGACATCCGTTGGGGAAGTGAGACTGAATCCGAGAACGTCTTCTTGGCCGGAGCCGGATCACGACGTGGTGGCGGCGTCTCCGGAATTGGCGGACATAATGCAGCGATGGCGATCTTGGAGCGACTCAATCTCATCTGATTCAACTGACGCGTCTGATTCCGTCGAGTGGAAGTTTGAGTGGAAGTTTGAGTGGAAGAGAGGGAGTAGGAAAGGTAGGCTTCACCCATGTTCAAGGCTCTCAAGCGAGTTCTCGCGCTCTTTGCACTCCTCGCAGTGACTGTAAAGGGTGTCTTTTCATTCCTTTCTTGGGTCGAGAAGCAAGATGATCTCGATGCCAGCATCTGGATCGACGAGGAAGAACTGGAAGAAGTCCAGTAGCCGTGTCAGATACCTATATCCCTGGCACATGTAATCTCGGTAAAGCCGAGGTTCGACGACGACAATTCGTCGCATTCCTAGGACTAGCCCTCTCCGCCTTCTCTTCCGTCGGACTTTGGCAAGGTTCCACTTTCGCAAGAGTGACTATCTTCCTCCCACTCTTTGTCTTCGCAATTGGGTTCGTCCAGTCACGCCGCAAGTTCTGTATGGCATATGGATTCGCTGGAGCCTTCAATCTAGGTCGACTCGGAGAACTCTCACAGGTTCAGGATCCCGCAGACCGGGCAGCTGATCGCAAGACGGCCTTTTCGATCCTAGGGCAAGCAGCTCTTCTAGCCCTTGTGCTGACTCTGATCTATCTCGCTATCAGCGCCTGATCCACCTTCGTAGGACTTTGGAGCACCGCCAAAGCAAAAGACTCCCTAGATGTCTTGAAGTCCGCTGACCAAGTTCTCTGCCGCTGAATAGAAAGCGTCGTAGAAGGTGGTATCCCAGAAGCCCTCTGATGGATCGAAGAGATTGCCCTCGAGTTCAGACTCGCCTTCGAGATATCCGATCATCTCCTCGGTAGTTGTGATCCACTCTTCGACTTCCTTGCGGAACTGAGCGTCAAGGCACTCCGGTAATTTCTTCATCTGACGATAGATCTTGAGATCGGATTTGAGGACTACGGTGACACTCGCTGCGATCTCACTTACCTTCGCGGGCCGTTCACGCTTTGGCAGCCCTTTGGCATAGGACATAACTTCACGGTGGTACTTCTTCCAAAGTGGGAAGGAGATGTCTTCTTCAGCGAGGATGAACTCCCGAAGGTCGTCACAAGTGCGCACCGCGACCTTCCCGTCCTTCTTCGACTCGCTACCACTCTCTCGAAGATCGACGAGATTCCAACCGATACCTGAGAAACCCAGGATCAACGCAACGACGATGAACCAGGTAGAGGCACGTCGCAATCTCATGACGTTATTCTTTCATGAGCAGGTAGGCTTCCTCCGTGTCGGCAGTCGAGTCAAAAGTTCTAGCAAAACTACCGGTAGGCGAGAGAGTCGGTATCGCCTTCTCTGGAGGTCTAGATACCTCTGTCGCCGTAGCCTGGATGAGATCAAAAGGCGCCATCCCCTGTGCCTACACCGCCGATCTTGGCCAGTATGACGAGAGCGATATCGGATCCATCCCAGATCGTGCGATTGTTTATGGGGCCGAGCTTGCACGACTCGTCGACTGCAAGTCTGCGTTAGTCGAAGAGGGTTTCGCTGCCATCGCCTCTGGCGCCTTTCATATTCGGACAGCCGGAAAGACTTACTTCAACACCACTCCACTAGGGCGCGCTGTCACTGGCACTCTTCTTGTGCGAGCTATGCGTGAGGATGACGTTTCCATCTGGGGAGATGGCTCCACCTATAAAGGCAATGACATCGAGCGTTTCTATCGCTACGGACTGCTTGCAAATCCTGCGTTACGAATCTACAAACCGTGGCTCGATCAAGATTTCGTCACGGAACTAGGTGGGCGCTCGGAGATGAGTTCGTTCCTGACCTCGCGCGGACTTCCGTATCGCGATAGTGCGGAGAAGGCTTACTCGACTGACGCGAACATCTTGGGTGCGACGCATGAGGCGAAACTCCTCGAGCAATTGACCTCATCGTTGGAGATCGTGACGCCGATCATGGGCGTGAAGCATTGGGATGAGAAAGTCGCGATCAAGAGCGAGGATGTAAGGATCACATTCAGACAGGGTAGAGCCGTCGGCATCAATGGCAAGACGTACGACGATGCGGTCGAGTTGATGCGCGCCGCCAATGAGATTGCAGGCCGTCACGGACTTGGAATGTCCGACCAGATCGAGAATCGAATCATCGAGGCGAAGTCACGTGGCATCTACGAAGCGCCTGGAATGGCACTCCTCTTCATCGCTTACGAGCGACTGCTCACAGCAATCCATAATGAGGACACCATCGCCAACTATCACGCCGAGGGAAGAAGGCTTGGAAGGTTGCTCTATGAAGGGCGATGGTTCGACCCACAGGCTCTGATGCTCCGTGAATCGCTGCAGCGATGGGTCGCATCACAAGTCACAGGTGATGTCGTCCTTCGACTTCGTCGCGGTGACGATTACTCGATCCTCGACACCACCAGCGAGAACATGAGTTATCACCCAGAGCGACTCTCCATGGAGCGCACCGAGGGAGCAGCCTTCGGCCCCGCTGATCGAATCGGGCAATTGACCATGAGAAACCTCGATATCGCAGACACCAGGGCGAAGTTGGAGATCTATCTGAAGCAAGGTCAGATAGAGAGGAGCAATCTCAATCTCATCGAGGGTCCTTCCGATGAGTAGATCGATCATCAGACTTCTTACATGTGGCAGCGTCGATGATGGAAAGAGCACGCTCATCGGTCGCCTCTTGGTGGAGACTGACAGCGTCCCACATGACACGATCAAGGCTGCGAAGTCGGTCCGCCGGACGGGCTCGACGATTCCGGCAGGGGAGATCGACTTCTCACTCCTTACCGATGGTCTCGAGGCAGAGCGAGAGCAAGGGATCACTATCGATGTCGCATACCGATCGATGTCGCTCCTCAACGGCAAACGTCTGATCATCGCTGATGCTCCCGGTCATGAGCAGTACACGAGGAATATGGCGGTCGCTGCATCGCGCGCCCATATCGCGCTCGTACTTGTCGACGCTTCACGCGGGATAAGGCCACAGACTCTCCGTCATCTCACCATCTGCTCGCTGATGGGGGTGGAACGGATCATCGTCGTCATCAACAAACTCGATGCCGTTGGCTATGACCGTGCCGTCTTCGAATCGCTCAAGGATGAATTGATGCCCACGATCGAGCGACTTGGAATCAAGGATTTCACCTTCATTCCAGTGAGCGCACTCCATGGTGACAATGTCGTCTACAAGAGCGATGCCGCGGTCTGGTACTCAGGCCCGACCCTCCTCGAATACATCCAGGAGTGGGATGGCGCCAGCCTCGATAGGAGCGTCTCGCCGCATCTTGGTATCCAGATGATCTCTCGCGCGGAGAACTTCCGAGGACTCTCCGGAACTGTCGTCAATGGCAGCTTCAAGGTCGGTGACGAAGTGATCGTCCTTCCCGCAAAGCGCAGTGCCAAGATCTCTCGACTTGTCACATTCGACGGAGACTTGAAGGAAGCCGAGAACTCACGCGCGGTCACGATGGTCTTGGAGCCCGATGTCGACGCCACTCGTGGTGACGTCATTGAATTGAAGGATCGCGAGACGAAGTCCGAGAATCGTTTCACCGCGAACTTGGTCTGGCTAGGCGAGTCGGAGCTGATCCATAGTCGCTCCTACTTCTTCATCTCTGGCTCATCACAAGTGACCGGAATGGTCACTTCCATACGACACAAACTCAACATCAACACCGGTGAGCATGTCTCGACACGGACACTTGCGATGAACGAGATCGGCACCGTCGAGATCGCTCTTGATACCCCACTGGCTCTCTCCAACTATGACTCGAGTCGCGAGACTGGCAACTTCGTCATAGTCGATCGCCTCACCATGAATACCGTCGGCGCAGGGATGATCCTCCATCCACTTCGTCGCTCGCAGAATGTCACCGAACACCACTACGAGATCACTCGCGAGATGCGGGCACAACAGAAAGGTCAACGGGCAAAGGTGGTCTGGCTGACCGGTCTCTCTGGTTCTGGGAAGTCGACAATCGCCAATGCGGTGGAGAAGAAACTCTTCACCCTCGGAATCCACTCATACATCCTCGATGGCGATAACTTGCGACTCGGATTGAATAAGGATCTTGGCTTCACCAAAGAGGACCGTGCTGAGAATGTGCGACGAGTCTCTGAAGTAGCGCATGCGATGGTGGATGCAGGGCTCGTCGTCATCGTCGCCCTTGTCAGCCCCTTCAAGGCAGATAGAGATCAAGCACGAACACTCTTCGAAGAAGGTGAGTTCTTCGAGGTCTGGGTCAAGACCCCAGCAGAAGTCTGTGCCGAACGTGATCCCAAAGGTCTCTACAAGAAAGCTGCGAAAGGAGAGATCCCCAATCTGACCGGCATCGGTCAAGAGTATGAATCACCTGAGCGCGCCGAATTGATCCTTGATGGCACCGCCCCCTTAGATGAGAGCGTCGATGCACTCATCAAGGTGATTATGTGACGATCTATTACTTCATCCTCGCTGGCTCTGTCGCTCAACTCATCGATGGTTCCCTTGGAATGGGATTCGGTGTCACTAGTGCAACAATTCTTTTGGCTCTTGGAACCTCTGCAGCAGCAACCTCTGCAGCAGTTCATATTGCAAAAATCGGGACTGGCCTCGCATCAGGGATCGCCCACTGGCGTCGAGACAATGTCGACACTTCGATACTCTTCAAGATCGCCATCCCTGGAGGCGTAGGCGCATTCATTGGCGCGACATTCCTTTCATCGATCGACCTCACCGGCGGTACCTATTTCATCTCGACGATCCTCTTCCTCCTCGGTGTAGTACTTCTCTATCGGAATATCTTCCGCAACGAGGTGCAGGTAAACCTCACCACCGTAAGTGATCCCAAGTATCTGAAGTTCATTGGACTCACGGGCGGCTTCGTCGACGCATCGGGAGGTGGAGGTTGGGGACCGGTGGTAACGCCCACCCTCCTCGCCACGACCCAGCACGAACCTCGCAAGGTAATCGGCACCGTCTCTGCAGCGGAGTTCATTGTCGCAGTCTGTGCAAGCCTCGGATTCCTCGCTTCTCTCTGGCGACTTGATATGAATTGGGAGGCTGTGCTCGGCCTTCTCATAGGCGGCGTCATCATGGCACCGATCGCTGCACGGCTCGTTGGATGGCTACCGCGTCGAATCCTGGGAACGATCGTTGCGATCACGATCATCGTGCTCAACGGGCTTCGACTCCTTGGCGTGATTTAGTCGGACCTCATCTAGGGTTGTACCGTGGCTGATCGCGTAGTCCTCCATGCAGGCTTCCATAAGTCAGGGACGACTGCCCTACAACATGCCTTCGACGCCAATAAGCACACGCTTCGCAAACTGGGAATCACATATCCACCGAGTCAGCGCCAAGCCCATCATCGCGCCGCTTGGGGATTGATCGAACGAGTCTGGGGTTGGAAGGGTCACGGCGGCAAACTCATTCCAGCCAAAGCTTGGGAAGCTCTAACTCGCCAGGTGAAGAAGAGTTCAGGCACTGTTCTGATCAGTAGCGAATTTTTCACCGAAGCCAAAGACCATCATGTTGCTAAGGCGCGGCAAGATCTAGGTTCTTTACCGGTCACTGTCGTCTTCACCCTTCGCCCTTTTGCGAAGATCCTTGCCTCTTCCTATCAACAGTTCCTAAAGTTCGGCGTCAAGGTCAGATATGAAGAGTGGCTTGAACATGTCTTCACCAAGAGGGAAGAATCCACGATCACTCCTACATTTTGGAATCGAGTCCAACTCGATGAGATCGTTGAGCGATGGGGTAAGTACTTTGGTCCCGAGAATGTCATCGTGATATTGGCGGATGAATCCAAGCCGGAATTCATTTTCCGAGAATTTGAGAGAATCCTTGCCATTCCTCACGGTTCGCTTCCGATTCCGGAGATCGGCGGGAATAGATCGATGACTTTGGAAGAGACGGAGCTTCTCTACCAGATCAACACCATCTATGACCGGAGCGGAGGATGGGACCAATATCGGTCGCTCATCCGAGATGGTTACGTTCGTTATCTCGCAGATCACACCAAGGCAGAACCGGACGCTGAGCGACTCCGCACACCGGAGTGGGCGGTGGGGGAGGCAAGGCAGATCAACCACCGACAGTTCCAAAAACTGAGGGAGTTGAAGACAGAGGTCCGAGGTGATCTTGATGGATTCGTCGATGCCCCCGTTTTGACTGGTGCTTACAAGGCGCCTGAGCAAATCACTATCCGGTTGGTAGCAGAATTCCTCGCCTCGTATAGGTTTTCTATGGTGAAAACCTTTCCCGTGCCGGTCCTCGTCAGTGAGTTGCGGCGAAGGTTCAAAGCAAAAGCAAGACGATTCATCAAGGGAGTGAGATGACCGAAAATTGGCAAGCGGATTCCACGATTGCGAAGGTATCCGAGGAATATGTGACCGAATCGGCCAAACTCAGCCCGATCGCATCGACCAACCTCGGGCTACCTGGTCTTGATGATCAACTTGATGACTTTTCACTCGCTCATGCCGAGAAGGGGGCGCAACTCCTTCGAGACTCAATTGCAAAGATCTCAGCAGCGACACCACTCAACGACTTCGATCGAATCGCTAAGGATGTCGCCTTGGAGCGAATGCAATCAACGCTCGATCTTCACGATTCACGCGAAGCGTTCATTCTCTGGGGAGTCCTCTGGTCGCCCGTGTCGAGCATCCGACAAGTCTTCGAGATGATGGATCCCGCATCACCTGATCATGTTAAGGACATCACCGCCCGCATGAGAGCGGTGTCTCACTCATTCGATACCTGGAGTGGGGCGATTCTCGAAGTCGCAAAGGAAGGAAAAGTGACAGCAAAGCGGCAAGTACTCGGTGTCGCAGAGCAGTTGGAGACCTTCGCCAAGGGTGCATTCACTGAGATCGCAAGACGTTTCGACTCCGAGGGCAAGAATTCAGAGTTGCTCGCAGCAGCCAAGAGCGCTGATGAGGCATCTGCACGTCTTGCGTTGTGGCTTCGGGAGACATATCTCCCTCTCTCAAACCCCGAGGATCCTGCGGGACTCGAGCGATATCAGATCTGGTCACGCCACTTCACCGGAGCAAAGCTTGACTTGGAAGCGACCTACCAATGGGGCAAAGAGGATCTTGATCGGATCAATGAACGGATGTGGGGGGCGGCAGCGAAGCTCTATCCCGATGCGAAGACACTTCGCGAAGTGGCTGATCGCCTCGAAGATGATCCTCGCTATGTGATCCATGGTGGCGATGCGCTCTTGAAGAGATTGCGTGAGTTCGTCGACGAGGCAGTCGAACGTCTCGACGGCAAGGAATTTGACATCGATCCGCGGATCCGGTTCTGCGATGCGAAGTTGGCGCCAGAGGGAAGCGCATCTGCTGCCTACTACATGCCTCCTTCGGAGGACTTCTCTCGTCCAGGCACTACATGGTTCCCTACGATGGGTAAGGAAAAGTTCAGTTTCTGGCACATCGCATCGACGTGGTACCACGAAGCTGTGCCAGGTCATCATCTTCAAGTCGCCACATCGATGGTCGAGACCGATCGCCTCAATCGTTATCAGCGCAACGATGCTTGGACCTCAGGGCATGGCGAAGGTTGGGCGCTCTATGCCGAGCGCTTGATGGATGAACTCGACGCATTCTCTGATCCCGGATATGAGATGGGCTATCTCTCTTCGCAAGCTCTCCGTGCAGCACGCATAGTCGTTGATATCGGTATGCATCTCTCGCTTCCTGGCCCTGATGGCAAACCTTGGAATGCCGAGTCAGCATTCGAGCTCTTGCGTGATCGCGCGCTCCTTGACGAAGTCTCGGCACGAAGTGAGGTCGATCGTTATCTAGGACTTCCCGGTCAAGCGATCTCGTACAAAGTGGGGGAGCGAGTATGGATGCGTGCACGCGAGGATGCGAAGAAACGTCTCGGTGCAAAGTTCAGTCTCAAGGAATTCCATCGCTACGCGCTGGCGCTCGGACCTATGGGACTTGACCCCTTCGAGAACGAACTGCGAAAGTGGAACGGCTAGGAGATCAAGGCCTCTAGTCCTACTTCGACCATCTCTTTGAGGGTTCGCTCGCGAGCGGCGGCATCCATCGCCTCGTGTGTGATGACATGGTCCGAGACGGTAAGGACAGCAAGAGCCTGACGCTTGAAGCGAGCTGCGAGTGTGTAGAGCGCGCTCGCCTCCATCTCCAATGCAAGGACGTTATAGGTGCGCAACTTCTCAAGCGCATCAGTCGTGTCATAGAACTGATCCATGGATGAGACTCCACCAACGTGCAGTCCGACAGCGGAGTTGAGTCGCTTCGCAGCTTGGTATGCAGCAGTTAGCAGGTGAAAGTCAGCATGCGGTGCATAGTCGAGGCCATTGGTTGCTCGTCTATTGACCGCTGAATCAGTCGAAGCGCTCATTGCGAGGATCAAGTCGCCAACCTTGGTCTGATCTTGGATGGCGCCACATGTGCCGATCCGAATCGCCCTTTGTACTTGGTACTCAGCAAAGAGTTCGTGGACGTAGATCGAGATCGATGGGACACCCATTCCCGTCCCCTGGACCGATACTCGCTCTCCTTTGTAGGTGCCGGTGAATCCGAACATGTTACGTACTGAGTTGTATTGCACCGGATTCTCAAGGAAGTTCTCTGCAACCCACTTGGCCCGCAGGGGATCTCCGGGAAGAAGTATTCGATCGGATATCTCGCCATCTTTGGCTCCGATATGAAGGCTCATCCGCGTCTTCCTTCCTGACCAATCAACTCTCGAGTCTCACTTGTGCTCTCTGCGCCCGGACGGTGAAGGGTAGGGCAGCTTCCTTTGATCGGATCGACGACACACACGTTGCAGAGCAAGAGTTGCTCGTGGCAGGACGGATCGATGCAGTTGACGAAGTCCCGTGTCGCTTCACCACAGGTGTCGCATCTTCCGATCACTTCGGTCTCTTCATCGAATTCGATGCGCATCCGAGAGTCAAAGGTGTAGAGCGAACCTTCCCAGAGACCCTTGCTACCAAACTTCTCACCGTATCTGACGATGCCACCTTCGATCTGGTAGACCTCGGCAAAACCTCGCTCCTTCATCAATGCAGAGAGCACTTCGCAACGGATACCTCCAGTGCAGTAAGTGACAATTGGTTTCGATTTGAGATGGTCGTACTTGCCACTCTCGAGTTCTGCGATGAAGTCTCTCGTCGTCGAGGTATCCGGCACGACAGCATCCTTGAACTTGCCGATCTTCGCTTCGAAGGCATTTCGTCCATCGAAGAAGACGACATCGCCTCGCTCTTCAACCAATCGATTCACTTCTTCTGGCTTGAGGTGTTTGCCACCACCAACGACTCCGCCTTCATCAACCTTGATATCGGTAGGTCGGCCGAATGTGACGAGCTCGGGTCGAACTTTCACACTCAGTCTTGGGAATTCGGACCCCGTGCCATCAGACCACTTGAAATCTATTCCTTTGAAGCCCTCGAATTCGCGGGTCTTGCGAACATATCGCTTCATCGCAGACATTGCGCCACCGAGGGTGCCATTGATCCCATGGCTCGAGATCAGGATTCGACCCTTGAGGCCGAGTGATTCGCAGAGGTCGCGCTGCCAGAGTCGCATCGCCTCCGGGTCCGGGATCGGCGTGAAGGCGTAGAAGAGGATGACCTTTTTCAGGTCGCGTCGCTCGCCTTGCGCTGCGCTCGTCATGGCGGTGAGTCTAACGAAAGCGACCTACCATCTGAAAGTGAGCAGCAAGCGTTCCAACGGGCGCAGGAATCAGGCGCGATTCCAACCTCGTCTCGATGCATTGGCGATCATCTCCGGTGCGATGATCGCTGTGCAGGCGAGAGCCAATGGTGAACTCTCGGCGCAGATGGGAAACAGCCTTCAAGCAGCGCTCATCTCCTTCTCATCGGGACTTCTGATCATCAGCATCATTGCGATCTTCTCTCGGAGAATCAAAGCGGGGATGCGAACTCTTCGAGTCGCTGTCCGAGATGGCGCGATTCCAAGATGGCGACTCTTCGCGGGGATGCTTGGTGGCTCCTTCGTTGCGATCCAAACCAACATCGTGCCAATCATCGGAGTGGCGATCTATTCTGTCGCTTCCATTGCGGGACAGGCGATCACCTCTCTTCTTGTCGATCGACTCGGCTTCACAGCAGGAGGACCAAAGGCCGTTAGTGCCCGCCGCATTGCTGCTGCTTTGATCACAGTGAGTGCAGTCGCAGTCTCAGTCATCGATCGACTCGATGATTCGACTTTCTCGTTCTTCCCAGTGTTCCTTGCCGTCCTTGCCGGAGCCTTCGTCGGCGTACAACGTGCGCTCAATGGTCAGATCAATGAACACTCAGGCGAGAGTTATGCGACCTCTTTGCTCAACTTCATCATGGGCACTGCATTCCTGGTGGTCTTCTTCTCCTTGGCGTTGCTTTTCTCTGATGTGAGCATTGCTCCTCTGCCTTCAGGGCCATGGTGGATCTACACCGGCGGAGTGATTGGTGTCATCTACATCGCATTCACCGCCTTGATCGTCCAGCACCTTGGAGTCTTGACATTCACGGTCTTGAGCGTCGGCGGTCAGTTGATCGGCTCACTCCTCCTCGACCTCGCCAACCCCGAGCGTTCAGGGCAGGTCGGGTGGGCGCTGGTCACAGGAATCGCCCTCACCTACCTTGGCGTTTTGGTCAGCGGAGAGCGCAAAAAGAACGGAAAAACCTCTCACCCCAGTGCATAAATCGGCAAAGACTTTGCGGTGTAGTAGGTGTGAGTGAAACTGCCCGAAGCGGCCGAGGGACATTGGGACTCGATCTCTCCTGGGTCAAGGGCTACCTTGATCTCGTCGCAAGCGGTGTCTCTGTCGAGCAACTGCTTCGCAGGAGCCATGAAGAGATCGGCGCTATCCACCCGATCGCCTTCACTCAGATCTTTGCCTTCGATCGAGAGGGCCACCTCACGCCGAAGATGACCTTTGGCGTTCCGCACGAGAGTCATCATGGATTGAGCCTTGCCAAGGATGAGCTCCATCCCGTCACAGATTGCGCTCGCACCGAAGATTCGCTCGCCATTCCTTCTCACTCCGAGTACCAGAGTCGTTATCCGAGCGTCCATTGGGGTAACGGTCCTTCGATCTTCGTCCCGCTTCGAGTCGGCCCGCTCGTCGATGGAGTCTTTGCCATGGTCTTTCGGCGAGATCATGCAATCGCGTGGTCTGAGAGTCTGGAGTTGCAAGAGGCCATCTATGTCATCGCTCAACTTGCACATCTGATCGGTCACCGAGGTTCTCATGGAACCGATTCCAGCTCCACAGTCGATGCTTCCGTGAGCCTTGGGCTAAGCGATCGCCAACTGGTGATTGCGAAGATGATCGCACAAGGTATGACTAACCGAACGATTGCGAAGGAACTTGGTTTCAGCGAGGCGACTATCCGTTATGAGACGATCAAACTCTACGAACGGCTCCGTGTGAAGAATCGCTCACATGCAGCGGCACGGATACATCAACTAGGAATCGGTTAGAGAGTCCATAGTCAGATCGGTTCTCCCTGCTATTCCAAGTTCATGTAGGAGACTTGCTCCTGGAACTCCTTAGAGCTCTGACGTAATTGGTCGAAGTCACCCTTGGCAAGGATGCGGCCTTTATCCATGAGGAATATCTGGTCAGCTTCCTTGATCGAAGCTAGTCGATGAGCGATGACGATGATGGTCAAAGAAGAGCGAAGCCCCAGAATCGCTTGAGTTACTTCAAACTCGGTCCTACCGTCGAGTGCGCTCGTCCCTTCGTCGATGATTAGGAGGCTGGGGTTGTTGTAGAGGGCGCGCGCGAGTGCGAGTCTCTGTTTCTCGCCTCCCGAGAGGCGAGATCCAAAGTTGCTCAAGTCGGTCTGAAGCCCATCGGGTAGTGCGCGCACCAAATCTGCCAATTGGGCTTGGGCGATTACTTCTTCGACACGCTTGATATCAACTTCGTCTTCTGGGACTCCAAGCGCGATGTTGGTGATGAAATCTCCGCCAAGGATGTAGGGAGCCTGGGGGACATAACCGACTCCACCTGGATTCGCCTTCACCCACTCTCTGTTGGGGACACCATTGAATGTCACGGATCCGGAGTTACCAGAGTAGATACCGATGATGATGTCAGCGAGAGTGGTCTTTCCAGAACCAGAGGAACCCGCGAGAGCGACGAATGAACCCGGCTTTATCTCAAGGGATATGTCAGAGAGGACATTGCCTTCACCGTCTGGATATCTGAAGTCGAGGTTGGAGACCTTCACTTCAACCGGAATGAACTCCTTGCGATTTCTCTCCAAGACGCTCTCGATGACAGGAACATCCATCGCATCGAGGGCCTTGATCACCTTCAGTGTCACTTCAGCGACTCCAGCTGAGTTTCGAAAGGCGAGGAAAGAAGCCTGAATTCGGAGAATCGACGGTGTCAGACGACTGGCTGCAGCAAGGAAGACCAAGAGGGTGCTTAGTCCGGTCGCCGCATCGCTCTGCCAAGCTTGAAGTCCGATCAATCCACCACCGCCGATGACCAGGCCGATCTCAGCATTTGCCTTAGGGATCTGTCCCAACCATGTGTATTTGGCATTGGCTTGTGTTGCCTTCTGGCGAGTGCTTACGAAGCTATCAAGGAAGAATTTCTGTCGTTGGAATGCAAATATCTCTTTGTAGGCCAGGACCATTGATGAGATCTGGTTACGCCCATGGATTGAGTACTTGGCATTCTCGCGTCCAAGTCGAGCGGAGTAGGAGCTGATCGACTTATAGGTTGCGATAGCGAAAAGAGAGAAGAAGAGTAGTGTGAAGAGTGCTGTGACAGGATCGACTGCAACAAGGCCAATGAGTATGAGAAGAAGGAAGAAGACTTCCCCGATGATGATCATGAAGCTAGAGATGATCCCAAGCATCAAGGCACCTACGCCATCAGTGAGAGCGTAGATCAGCTCATTGGTGTCCTTACGTTTGATCCACGAGAAGGATGCTGCTGAAAGTCGCTTCGCGAGGTCGACGGAGATGCGAGTCTGGCGATTGGCGAGAAAGAGGTAGATCCGTCGTGTCAGTATGAGGCTCGAGACTGAGCGGAAGACAAAGAGGAAAGCCGTCGATAGCGCGAAGAAGACCAAGAGATCTCGCGTCTCATAAGAACCTAGGCCCACGCGGTCTATCAGAGTCTGGATCTGTCGCGGTAAGGCGAAGCCTGAGACGTATGTAGCACCGAGGGAGCCGAATGCTGCGATCATCGCAAGCGCAGCTAGGTCGACAAGACCGATGAAGATTTGAATGATGATGACGACGACGAGATAACGTCGCTCACGCGAGGTGAGAAGGCCGATGCTCTCTCTTAGGGCCTGATAGGGGCGCACTCGCGGGAGTCTACCTTGAGCAACTTCTACTCGAGATGCCCGTTGAATCAGAGGTGGGCTAGCGAGTCCAGAATCTCCAACGCTGTGACCGAAGTGAATCTTTCCGATGCAAATCTGCCGGCATGAGAATGCAACGTCACTGCCCGGCACGCAAGATCCATTGCACTACTCATGTCTTTCGCATCGACAAAGAATGAGCCGAGTAGTCCTGCCAAGATGTCACCACTTCCTGCGGTAGCTAATTCCGGTCCGCCCACATCGTCGATGAACACCTCACCTTCGGGGCTAGCAACTACTGTTTGATGACCCTTGAGAACCACTATGACTTCGAGGTCATGCGCAGTTTGATGTGCGATTCGCTTTCGCTCATCAGGGCTCAGGGAAGTCTCTACTTCGATTCCGCAATGACGCAACTCGCCTTCATGGGGAGTGATCACCGTGATCGGATGTCTTCCGATGAATCCTCGCTCTAGAGCAAGGGAGATGCTCTCGCCATCGAGCACGAGTGGCATTCCATAAGTGGGAGTGACGAGTTCACGCGACCCCGGTCCCATGACGAGCGAGTCGACTCGAGTTGCTGAGAGTGAGTCGATCGGAACCACATCAGGAAATCTGCCGATCACAAGATCGACGATCCGTGGATCCCTTGAGAGGAACTTCACATACCCGGCGTTACCTCGCCTCGCTCCGCCGACGGCCAAGATCGCTGAACCGGGATACTCCTTACTCCCCGCTGCCACCGCTACGACTCCACGCGAATACTTGTTGTCTTTGTGGTCGAGTTTTCTGCGCATGTAGCAATGTTAGGCAACTTCTCTCAGACTTCTCTGCGCTACATCTCACACGGAGTGCGAGCCTTTCGAGTGGAAGCCTTCCATCCGCTGACCTATCCTCATCGCCATACAAACTTTCTTGATGGAATAGCGATGCTGAGTCGGGAGGAGAGAGAAATCATGAAGAAGGTCTCACCACGGTGGATTCCTGCACTACTTGCTCCCGCCCTTGTTGCCTCATCAATCGTCTTCACCTCAGGCCAGGCTCGTGCGGTTGATCTTCCCGAGAAGAGTGCCGCTGAGATCCTCGCGATGATCAATACCGATGAAGAGATCTCTTTCTCTGGTCGGGTAGTGAAGAAGGCTGATCTCGGTCTACCACCTATGAATCTCGTGCCCGATATCTCTCAATCAATGGTGGATTCGATGAAGGAACGACTTCCTGAAGAGATGGCGGAATTCATCCCTCAGGCCAGCATCGAAGGCGAGATCGCTCTGCTCCTCGAGTTCTTGGCAGGAACGCATAACGCCAATATCTATGTAGATGGACCATCACGAGCGCGGGTCCAAGTCCTAGATCTGCTCTCTGAGCGAAACTTCATCCGCAACGGAAAAGACCTCTGGTTCTACGATGCCGCGAAGTCGAAGGTCGTTCACACAGAGATCGATCCAGCAGCAGAAAGTGAAGCACGGAGTGAAATCGAACTCTCGATCACAGAGAATTCATCACAGTTCCCATTTGATGTTACTTCACCAGCCTCAGTGGCGCAGTACCTGATCGGTCAGGCCGATGAGAGCACTGATTTCAGAGTCGATGAGGATGCATCCGTTGCTGGACGCGACGCCTATCAACTGATCATGAGCCCAAAGGCTGGTCTATCTCTCTTTGACGAAGTTGCGATGGCGATTGATGCCGAGACCGGTCTTCCGCTCTCAGTCACCGTCAAGGCGGTCGGCAAGGATGATCCAGCTTTTGAGATTGCTTTCACCTCGATCTCATTCGATCGACCTCAGGCGTCTCTCTTCGACTTCACTCCGCCGGCAGGCGCAACTGTTGAGAAAGTCGACCTCGACGATCTGCAATCCCTATCCATGAACGAGAAGGGATCTCAACTCTCCCCAAGTGATCGATCTGAGCTGGAAGCAGAAGCTGGGCGCCTCCGTGCCGAAGGCTGGGCTGCTGTTGTGGAGATTCCTGCCGAACGAGTTCCTAGTGAATTCACGGATTCCTTGCGTGCTAATCGTCTGTACACAGAGCTGACGAAGAGCGTGAAGGGTGGTCGAGTCTTCTCGACAACTCTCTTCAATATCTTCTTCGCCGATGATGGCTCGCTCTACGCTGGTGCAGTGACGATCGAGCGACTTCTCGAGGCAGCATCCAAGTAGTGGCTTCTCTCAAAGAAGCCGAGTACGCGATCGAAACTCGGGGGCTGAGCAAGTCCTTCGGTTCCCATCATGCGGTTGATTCCATCGATCTTCGGGTGCCACGTGGATCAGTGTTTGGCTTCCTCGGGCCGAATGGTTCCGGGAAGACAACGACGATTCGTATGCTGCTGGGGCTTTCCAACATCTCATCCGGCGAGGTCTATCTCCTAGGTCATCGAATGCCCAATCATCTCGACCTTGCTTTACCTCATGTAGGTGCCTTGGTAGAGGGTCCAGCTTTCTACCCTTTTCTTTCGGGTAGGCGAAACCTCATCCGATTCGATTCCGCCAACAAACTCGCAAATCCGAAGACTCGTGATCAACGTGTTGATCAAGCACTCGCTCGCGTGGGACTAACTGCGGCAGCAGAAAAGAAAGTCCATGCATATTCGCTTGGAATGAAACAGCGGCTTGCAATCGCTAATGCTCTTCTTCAACCTCGAGAACTCTTGGTACTCGACGAGCCGACCAATGGTCTCGACCCACAAGGCACTCGCGAGATCCGCAACCTAGTACGGACCTTGGCTTCCGAAGGCATCACCTTCTTCATCTCAAGTCACCTTCTCGTCGAGATCGAACAGATATGCACCCACCTGGCAGTGATGAGCCAAGGACGCCTCGTCGAGCAAGGAAGTCTCGAGGAGTTATCGAAGAGCGAGACGCTCCTCTTGACGTTGCGCACCGAGCAGCGACAAGAGGCGCTCAAAGTGCTGAGAGAGTTGCAAATCAAAGGAAAGATCTCGAATGGGGAGATCGTGGCGACAGTCCCTCGTAGCCTGATAGAACCAGAGGAGATCGTAAGGAGATTGACCAAAGCCAAGGTCGGAGTGAAGTCCTTCTCTCTTCTTGCTCCGACACTAGAGGAGAGATTCGTATCTCTCACGGGGGAGGGATTCGATGTCGCTCGATAGGGATTTGCGATCCTCTGTGGGATTCGCTCACTTCGAGTTCATGAAGTCGGAGCTAGCGCTTCTCTTCACCCGACGTCGGACATGGGCGATGCTCTTTACCATCTCACTTATCCCGATCTTTCTGGCGATCGCAGTCTCGCTTTCGGGATCCACCGTTCCGCCCGGTGAAGGACCTCCATTTCTCGACCGTGTCAGTCAGAATGGTCTCTTCGTCGGATTCACCGCAATGGTCCTCGCCATCCCATTCTTCTTGCCATTGACGATGGCCGTCGTCGCCGGTGACACGATCGCAGGAGAAGCGAATACCGGGACTCTTCGTTATCTTCTTATCGCGCCCTTGGGCCGTGCCAAGTTACTCGTGGTGAAATTCATTGGAGCGGGTGCATTTGCACTCGCAGCGACATTTACCTTGATGCTCACCGGCATCATCATTGGCGTCATCCTCTTTCCCGTTGGTCCAGTTACCTTGCTCTCGGGTGAAGTGATCCCAATTCCTGATGCCTTGCTCCGCATAGCCCTGGTTGCGATCTACGTCTCGATCTCCTTGTTGGGAGTCGCAGCAATCGGCCTCTTCATTTCGACTCTTACTGTCGTTCCGGTAGGAGCGATGGCAGCGACTGTGATCCTTTCGACGGTCTCACAGATCCTCGGATCACTTCCGCAGATCGAGGTGATCCACCCGTACCTGCCGACCTATTACTGGCTTGGTTTCGCCGACTTCCTCCGAAGTCCTCTCGACTTCACTTCCTTCATGAGCAATCTTCTCTTGCAACTTGGTTACATCTTGATCTTCGGGTCCTTCGCCTACAGCAAGTTCACCACGAAAGACGTTCTCTCCTAGAGGGTGCGACTGGCTACTTCGAAAGCTGACTTACTTCCGATCCTCTTTACGTGATGCATAGGCGAATATCGCAAGACCGACCACGAGCGCCCCGGCACCTACGCCGTAAGAGATGACTTCGTCAGCACGATTGGAGTCCACGAAGACGCCGACGAATACAACAGCGACGATAGCGACGACGACTCCAATCAATTTGGACTTCAAATCATCGAGATCTCGTACCCTCAGCCAAAGCGGGACTTCTATATCCGCATCGATGAAGAGCTCATAGAGCCCGTAGCCGATAACAAGGAGGACTGTCCCTAGAAGGATCGCATCGACCGCGGTGAGGACATCGACGATCGTATCTTTGAGGGCGGCACCATCAGAGATCGCATCGATGACTACTTTCACCATCTCCACGGAGCCTTGACCCATCAAGAGCAGCGCTCCGACAATCGATGCAATCGCGGGTACGACAACGGCGTATCTGGTGAGTCCTAGCAATCTCTTCATCAGGTTCAGAGCGTACTCCTCATGTGAGGAACCCAAAGAGGTCTTGCGAGAAATTTCAAGGCATCACCAATCCGCCATCAACCGGCACCGTTATTCCGGTGACATAGGTAGAAGCATCACTGGCTAACCAGATCAATGTCGCTGCAAGCTCTTCTGGATCACCGAGTCGACCGGCAGGAGTCACGCCTTTGAGCATCTCGACCATCTCTTTGGGGAGTTCATCACTCATCTCTGATGGGAAGAAGCCCGGCGCCAATGCATTGACTCGAATTCGCTTTCTTCCCGTCCACTGCGCAGCAAGATCGCGCGTCAATCCAATCAATCCTGCTTTGCTCGCTGCATAGGCAGCCTGCGGCAGTCCTTGCGGTTTGATCCCCAAGACGCTCGAGATGTTGACGATGACTCCACCATCCTTATTCGCGCGTGCGAATGCCTGCGCCATCCAATAAGCCCCCATGAGATTCACATCAAGTACTTGGCGGAACTCTTCTGGTGTCTCTCTTGTGGCAGGCACAGCGGTACCAACGCCGGCGTTATTGACCAAGATGTCGACTCGGCCGAAACTCTCGACCCCCTTGGCGATCAGTGCTTCACATTGGACTGGCTCTGTCACATCGGTCTGCATCGAGACGAAACGGCGTCCGGCTGATTCAACGAGTTTTCCAGTATCAGCAAGTCTCTCCACTCGCCGTGCGCCGAGGACGAGATCAGCGCCTGCCTCTGCCAGAGCTTTTGCAAAAGCCACGCCAAGTCCCGACGAGGCACCGGTAACGACGGCGACCTTTCCATCTAGTCGGAATCGATCAAGAACACCCATCGGACCTCTCCCTAATCTCGAACTCTGTGCGTACGGTAGTGGCATGGATTTCACCCTCAGCCCTAAGGCAGCCGAGTACGCCACGAAGTTACAGGCCTTCATGGATCGCGAGGTCTTTCCGGCGGAGTCGACCTATCACCAAGAACGACTTGCCCTCGCGAAAGCCGGTACGCCGCACAAGCTTCCACCAGTCATCGAGGCGCTGAAGAAGAAAGCGAAGGCCGAGGGGCTTTGGAATCTCTTCCTCCCTCACCTAGATCATGGCTTGACCGTCACTGACTATGCAACCCTTGCCGAGATCACCGGGTGGTCACCTGAGATCGCTCCCGAAGCGCTCAACTGTGCCGCTCCCGATACCGGAAATATGGAACTTCTCGAGATGTTTGCGACAGAGCAACAACGCGAGCAATGGCTCGAACCTCTCCTTGCGGGTGAGATCCGTTCGGGATTTGCGATGACTGAGCCTGATGTCGCATCGAGCGATGCTCGAAACATCAGGACTTCGATCCGACGCGATGGAGATCACTATGTGATCAATGGTACGAAGTGGTGGACGACAGGTGCGATGGATGAGCGATGCAAGATCCTGATCGTGATGGGAAAGACCAATCCTGATGCTGAGGATCACCGACAGCAATCGATGGTCTTGGTACCTATCGACACACCAGGAGTGGAAGTGGTACGCAATCTCGAAGTCTTCGGTTATGTGGATCAACATGGACATGCCGAGATCCGATTCAAGGATGTGAAGGTTCCGCTCTCGAATCTCATCGGCCAGGAAGGGGAGGGCTTCGCGCTTGCTCAGGCTCGCCTCGGTCCCGGACGCATCCATCACTGCATGCGCGCCATTGGCATGGCAGAGCGTGCACTTCATCTCATGATTAAGAGAAGTATGGAGCGCTCCACATTCGGGAAAGAACTTGCTCGACAAGGAGTGATCCAACAATGGATCGCTGAGGCTCGGGTCAATATCGAACAGGCACGACTCTTGGTCCTCAAGACGGCCTGGATGATCGATAATGATGGCGCGAAGTCTGCTCGCAGGGAGATCGCTGCCATCAAAGTGGCTGTCCCACGCATGGCACAGGAGGTCATCGACCGCGCGATTCAAGTCTTTGGTGGCGCTGGTGTGAGCCAGGATTCACCACTCGCTTCGATGTACGCGGGTATCCGTGTGCTTCGAATCGTCGACGGTCCAGACGAGGTGCATCTTCGAGACTTGGCAAGGCTCGAGCTCAAGCAATATCTCTCATGAGTGATCTCACACCCGTTCGCGAAGAGGATTCCATTGATATCGCTCGTGTCCATGAGTGGCTCGCCCCACGGATCGGTGAGTCTCAATTTCCAGAATTGATGCAGTTTCGAAGCGGTGCATCGAATCTCACCTACCTGCTTCGCTACCCGTCGAAGGAGTATGTGCTTCGTCGACCGCCCAATGGCAAGAAGGCCGTCTCCGCGCATGACATGAAGCGCGAGTTCATGATCCAATCACGACTCAAGCCTGTCTATGGACTAGTACCCGAAGTCATCGCGCTCTGCGAAGACCCATCGATACTGGGCCACGATTTCTATGTCATGGAGCGGATCCGAGGAGAGATCTTCAGGCGAGACGTTCCGGCAAGTCTCTCTCCGGCTGATATCTCCGTGATGGCAGAGAGCCTCATCTCGGGATTGGTTCGATTGCACACAGTCGACCCTTCGACTCTTGCTGAGTTCAATAAGGGTCCAGGCTACGTCTCTCGTCAGGTTCAGGGGTGGTCGAAGAGATTCCGCGACGCACGAACAGACGATGTCCTTGATGGCGAGCGTGTGATGAAGTGGCTCGATGAGATGAGACCTGATGATCTCGCCACCTGCATCATCCATGGCGATTGGCGGATCGACAACGTGGTCTTCGACCTTGAGGAGCGAAGAATCGTCGGAGTGCTCGATTGGGAGCTTGCGACGGTGGGTGATCCACTGATGGATCTTGGTTCTGCGCTTGCATATTGGGTCGATCGCGATGATGACCCAGAGTTCGCAGCTCTCCGTCGGCAACCGAGCCACTTACCAGGGATGCCTACGCGAGCAGAGTTCATCTCGCGTTATATGACCTTGAGTGGAAGGGAGTGCGCGGACTTCACCTTCTACGAGGTCTTCGGACTCTTTCGCCTCACCGTCATCATCCAACAGATCTGGGCGCGCTATCGCGCAGGGCAGACTTCCAACCCAGCATTCGAAGGTTTCGGCATGGCAGTCAACATCCTTCTCAACCGAGCAGAGAGATTGATCAGATGAAGGCAGGACGCATCACCGTTTCGACACGTCACTTTGAGGTCAAGGAGATTTCAACACCTGAGGCGGGTGCTAGGGAGGTGCGAATCAAGGTCCAAGCGGCGGGAGTTTGTCTCTCCGATGTCCACTTCTTGGATGGCACCCTGAAGCCTGGATACCTGCATGGCGATGAAGTCACGTTGGGCCATGAAGTCGCAGGCATCGTCGATCAAGTAGGGGCCGAAGTCAATGAGGTTTCCGTAGGCGATCGAGTCCTGGTCATCGGAGGTGAAAGGAATGATCGCGGACAGATAACGACACTTGGATTCGACTACGACGGCGGCTTCGCTGAATATCTCATTGCAAAGGAGAGTCTTCTCGTGAAGATCCCTGCGACCCTCCCATTCGAGGAGGCGGCGATCATCCCTGATGCGGTGTCGACGCCATGGGCTGCGATCTCTTCGACAGCGCGAGTTGTGGCAGAAGAATCCGTCATGGTCTTTGGAATCGGCGGACTGGGCTTTCACGCTGTCCAGCTTCTAAAGATGATCGGTTGTCGCAAGATCATCGCCGTGGATCCCAGACTCGATGCTCGGGACAGAGCCTTAGGAATCGGCGCTGACTTTGCCTTCGATCCAAGGGATGAAGGGTTGAAAAAACATCGCGGAGTCGATGTCGCATTCGACTTCGCCGGTGTTGGAGCAGTTCGCAAGCAGGCGCTCTCACTTCTTGGAGAGAGAGGACGACTTGTAATCGTAGGTATAGCGAATGAGCCGATCGTGATTCCAAGCGATATGGCCTTCACCTACATGCGAACGCAGATTCTCGGTCACTATGGCTCGGAACCTCATCACACAAAGGAACTCGTCGATTTCGCAGCTGATGGCAAACTCGATCTCTCCCACTCCATCTCCGAAGTCCTGCCACTCGAAGATGCAGTCATCGCATTGGAGAGATTAGAGAAGAAGATTGGCAATCCGATCCGAATCATCTTGCGTCCCTAATTGTGTGTGAATCGAGAGCATTTGCACCGGGCCTTGAAAGCTCTCTGCAAGTCGAAAGTCAAGAACCCGCTTTCGCATGAACCACCCTCTATGCTCGCGTTATCTGGGGGAGCCCTACCTTTGGTTTGTCTTAGCCCAGGACCCATAGGAGTATGTCATGAACGAAAAAGATTTGATCAAGCTCTGGCATGAGAAGCGATCACAGATCATCCTTGCTCAGATAGCACCATCGCTTGTCTTGATTGCCATCACTGTCTTGGCGGTCCGAGGAGAGTTCGTGGATGCACCGGAATCCGCTCAGTACCTTGCAATCGGTGTAGCCGCAGTAACTGGGTTTCTCGCCATCGTTTCGCAATATGCCGCCATTCGTGAGGCAATCACGATCGTTGGCGACCTCTCCGCCATGAAGGATCTCTCCATGGTCGGAAGGACGATCTCGCGATCAAGAGACTTCCTATCCTTGATGTCGATTGCGCTGGTAGGACTCGGTCTTGCGATCTTCGCTCTGGTCGTGTGGAGCGTCCTGGGTTAGATCATGGATCTCGGACTGATCATCATCGCGGCCTTTGCACTTCTCGTCCTTCTCGTTGTCACGCGTTTTGAACGTGGCGGGAGTGAAGAGAAGCTCACGGGTCGCGGTGGTGACTTCGACGCCACCTGATTCGAAGAGCCGTAGCCCGATGAAGGCAAAGACCCGGATTGCAAAGATAAAAAATGGTCACGCGCCGAAAGTCTGCATCTTCTGCGGGAAAGAATTCGAGTGGCGCAAGAAGTGGGAGCGCGACTGGGATCAGGTGAAGTATTGCTCCGAGAGATGCCGAAGAACGAAGAAGTAAGTGGGTTGTGAGGGATTCGAACCCCCGACCCGGTGATTAAGAGTCACCTGCTCTACCAACTGAGCTAACAACCCGGTCTGTCCTTCGGGTTGGGGATCCCCGAGGCAAGGTCGGACTATATCGGTTGCCCTCAGAGCGCCAAAACCGAGACCATCCGTGCATGAGAGTGACGCGACGCAGGCCAAGACTGATTGCGATCCTTGCTCTCTCGCTCCTGCCCACGACTTCTGCTCTCGAGATAGCGATAGCCGATCAACTTCGCGCCGCGGACGCCCTCGTCGAACTTGAAGTGAAGGGACGAGCTCCGAAGACCGGATATGAGCGAGACCTCTTTGGATCTCCGTGGTCTGATGTCGATCGAAACGGTTGTGACACCCGAAACGATGTTCTCCTTCGCGACCTCACTTCATGGACTTTCCAGAGCTCTCGAGATCGTTGCGTCATCATCGAAGGAGTTTTGATCGATCCTTATTCGGGGGAGCGAATCGATTTCATCCGAGGCCGCGTAACGTCCCTTGCAGTCCAGATAGACCATGTGGTCTCCCTCTCTAATGCCTGGCAGACGGGTGCCTTCCGTTGGAGTGAAGATAAGAGAAGACGCTTCGCCAATGATCCACTCAATCTCCTCGCAGTGAAGGGTTCGCTCAACTCTCAGAAGGGAGATGGTGATGCAGCCACATGGCTTCCGCCGAAGAAGTCATTTCGATGCGCTTATGTCGCCCGTCAGATCGCCATCAAGCGGAGTTATCAACTCTGGCTGACTCCGTCTGAAAAGAGTGCGATGGAGCGCGTCCTAACGAAATGCCCACGAGAGCGAATTCCAATCAACTAGCAATCAGTACTCCGCTGCAGGGACACGCTATTGAAAGTATGTGGGGTGAGCGACGGGGATCGAACCCGCGACAACCCGGACCACAACCGGGTGCTCTACCAGCTGAGCTACGCCCACCAAGTCTCCATGACCTGGGCGAATCATACCGCCCGGCTACTCAGCGATGTTTTCGAAGATACTCCTTCGATAGTGCGCCAATTCCGCGATGGAATCACGAATGTCTGCGAGTGCTCGGTGATTTCCGGTCTTCTCTGGCGCTGAGCCATAGGCCTTGGGATACCAACGCTTTGCCAACTCCTTGATGGAGGAGACATCGATGGTGCGATAGTGGAAGAAGGACTCCAAAGTCTTCATATCACGCGAGATGAAGTTGCGATCCATACCGATGGTGTTGCCGGCAAGAGGTGACTTGCCTGCCTCGCAATGGACCTTCAGATAATCAAGGACTATCTCCTGTGCCTCGGCGAGGCTCTTGCCAGAAGGAATCTCGGCAAGCAGTCCTGACTCGGTATGCATCTTTCGTACGAAGTCACTCATCGTGGCAAGTTGCTCATCACTCGCCTTGATCACGACGTCCACTCCGTCGCCAAGAATGTTGAGTTCTGAATCGGTGACAAGTACCCCGATCTCGACCAAGGCATCATCAACAATTGAGAGGCCGGTCATCTCGCAGTCGATCCAGATGATGTTCTGGCTCTTCTCGGATGAGATCACTCGCGCACTCTATTGCCCGCAGACGACTTTCTTCACTTCTCGTTCACTTTCCGTTCACCTACTCTCTATACCTGATTACAGGCTTATGACCAAGATTCAGCCGTGGCCACCACTGAAGTCCATCGCGAACGAGGTCCCGTCCCTGCCCCGAGGAGCATCACAACCGAGCCAAGACTCTCCGACAAGATCTTTCGAGGCATAGTCACTGCAGGCGGCCTATCTTCACTCGTCATTTTGGGTCTCATTGCGATCTTTCTTCTTTATCAAGGCTACGAAGTTCTTGCCGAAGAAAGATTCGGCTTCATCACTTCATCGACCTGGGAAGTGATCACGGATGAGTATGGCGAAGTTCAGAGCTACAGTTTCGGTATCGCAGCAATGGTTGTCGGAACACTCCTTTGTGCATTGATCGCTGTCGTCGTCGCAGTACCTATTGCTGTTGCCTCTGCACTCTTCATCACCTTCTATGCGCAGGGACGGCTCAAGGCATTCCTCGTCGCCGTCATTGATCTCATGGCTGCGTTCCCATCGATCCTCTTTGGATTCTGGGGATTCTTCATCCTGATGCCCAAGGCTGAGTACTGGGCAATGCTCCTCAATAAGTACCTTGGCTGGATACCGCTTTTCGCTGTCGATGATCGCATCTTTACTCGCTCACCGTTCTTGGCCGGCCTCGTCCTAGCCACAATGATCATCCCGATCACGACGGCAATCGCTCGTGAGGTCTTCGATCAAACCCCTCTCGATCGTATTCAGGCCGCATATGCGCTTGGTGCAACGAAGTGGGCGATGATTCGAAATGTCGCGATTCCCTATGGTCGCGGTGGCGTCGTCGGTGGAGCCATGCTAGGTCTCGGTCGTGCGATGGGTGAGACAGTGGCGGTCTATACCGTCTTGAATATCGTCTATCAGATCAACTGGCAGATCCTTTTCGGTGCAGGTGGAAACGTGGCATCTCTGATCCTGCTCAAGTTCGGCGAAGCAAAGCCCCTCGAGATCAAAGGCTTGATGGCAGCAGGTTTTGCGCTTTTTGTGCTTACGTTGCTCGTCAATTTCATCGCTGACATCATCGTACGCAAGACCGGAAGTAAGGGACGATAATGTCGATCGATACCTCAGAGAAAAAAATCCCGACGCCGCAGAAGCCTTGGAAGCCTTCGGTCGCTGAGCGAAGCCAGAGCATCGCAGTTGGAGTCTTGGCAGCTCTTGCAAGTATTGCTGTCGTTGCATTGACTCCGATGAAAGGCCTTCTCCCCTTCTTGATCCTCTCTGGCATCTTCGCGATCTTCATCGGCTATCTAAAGGGTCTCATCGGTCGAGGAAGCACGACGGCAAAGAACAATGCCGTCGGAGTGCTATTGGGATTGGGTATGGCTCTTGCCTTGATTCCGATCGCTTCCATCCTTCACACCACAATCTCGCGCGGATACAAGGGCCTTCACTGGGGTCTTTGGGTCGATGACATGAGTCTCAACACTTCGACGGATCCGATCGCTGAAGGCGGTCTCTATCACGCACTCGTCGGCACTCTCATCATGGTCTCGATCGCACTAGTGATCGCGCTGCCTCTAGGAATTTTGACTGCCGTATATCTCACCGAGATCAAGGGACGCTTTGCTCGTCCGGTGAAGTTCCTCGTCCAGGCAATGAGTGGTGTTCCATCGATCGTTGCCGGCCTCTTCATCATGTCAGCGATCGTCTACCCGATCACCAAGACTTTCTCCGGACTCATGGGAGCGCTTGCGCTTTCCATCCTGATGATTCCGACAATCGCTCGGACGGCGGAAGAAGTCCTCCTCCTGATCCCGAACGACCTTCGGGAGGCGGGTGTTGCACTGGGCGGAACCCAATGGCGCACCGTTGCCATGGTGGTCTTGCCAGCTGCACGAAGTGGACTTGTCACCGCCATGATCCTCGGAATCGCACGAGTCATCGGTGAGACCGCGCCAATACTTCTCGTCTCGGGTGGCGGCGATGCTGTGAATTACAACCCCTTCACTGGCCCGATGGGATCGTTACCTTTCTATGTTTGGAAGTCCTTCTTCTTCGGTACCGAAGAAGCCACTACTCGAGGATGGGCTGGACTCCTTGTCCTGCTCTCCTTCGTGATCCTCCTCTTCTTCCTCGCCCGCACCCTCAGTGCAAGGAAGGTCCGACGTTGAGTTCTCCTGATCTATCAGCACCCAAGCAGATGCAAGAAAGGCCAACTGACATGACGAGCAACAACGAGACTTCTGGAGCCTCTCCATCATCTCTCGCCTCTGTCGCCGCGGCGCGAACTGCCAAGGCACCAAGCGCTCGACGACTGGGCACCGGCCTTGAAGCCAAGGGCGTACATGCCTGGTTTGGTTCGAATCATGTCCTCTCTGATATCTCCATCGACTTTGCATCGGGTTCGATCACGGCCTTGATCGGTCCTTCAGGATGTGGAAAGTCGACCTTCATCAGAACGCTCAACCGAATGCATGAATTCATTCCAACTGCAGCGATGGCAGGTGAAGTCCTTCTCGACGGCAAGGACATCTATGCCCCTGGAACGGATGTCACAAAGATTCGCCTCAAGATCGGCATGGTCTTCCAGAAGCCCAATCCGTTCCCTTCCATGACGATCGGCGAGAATGTCATGTCGGGTCTTCGTCTGGCACAGTTGAAGACTTCAAACAAGGATGACTTGATCGAAGAGTGTCTGCAGCGAGCAGGTCTATGGAATGAAGTGAAGGATCGCTTGGGTGAATACGGCGGTGCACTCTCAGGCGGACAACAACAACGTCTCTGCATCGCGAGATCCCTCGCCGTAAGTCCCCATGTCCTCCTGATGGACGAACCCTGCTCGGCGCTCGATCCAGGGTCGACGCTCAAGATCGAAGACACGATCGCTGAACTCTCGGAAACGATGACGATCATCATCGTCACGCACAACATGCAACAGGCAGCCCGTGTTTCTGACTACACCGCCTTTTTCCTTGCAGATGGCGGCCCGGGTGAGATGGTGGAGTACGGCAAGACCAGTGAGATCTTCTCCAATCCTCGAGATAAGCGGACCGAGAACTACGTCACCGGTCGATTCGGTTAGCCAAGAGTTCACTTTCTCGTCACTCAATATCAAGGCCAGTCCACCTTCTAGAAACCCTTCGTGGTTATCTTCGTCGCGTGTCCTTGTCCAATAACTCCCGTCTTGAAAGGAAGAAGATGAGAATCTCAAAGCGTGCGAGAGTCTTCGTGATCTCGCTAGCGACCGTCATGTCCATCACCGCGATACCGGCCCATGCCAACATCAACCTCCAAGGTTCTGGTGCGAGCTTCGTCGGCAACGTCGTAGATGCATGTAAGAGCGGTTACAACAAAAAGACTGGCAACAGCATCGCCTACAATCCAGCAGGTTCAAGCACTGGCGTTCGAAATGCAGATGGAAACATCGGTGACTTCTGGTTCTCAGATGCAGCACACCTTGCTTCGACACGTCGCAGCTCCGTCATCAATATTCCTCTCGTCGCAGCTCCAATCGCTGTCCTTCATAACCTTCCAGCACGTACTCAGCTCTATTTGAGCCCGGAGACTGTTGCTGGGATCTTCGCCGGAGAGATCACGAAGTGGAACGATCCGAAGATCGTCGCCGACAACAACCGTCAAATCACTGAAGTGATTTATCGCAAGGGTAAGGATGGCAACGTCCTCAAGGACAAGGATGGAAAGAACGTAATTCTTCGAACCCAGAAGAAGAACATTCGCTACACATTGCCCAACAGGGACATCAAGGTCTTCTATCGTTCCGATGGTTCAGGTACGACGAACAACTTCACCCGCTATCTCAATGCGGTGGCGCCATCAATCTTCACTAAGCCTGCGAACAACGCCTTCACTACCGCGTTCCCAGGCGATCTCAACGCGGCAGGAAACCGTGGCCGTATCGTCGGTGCTTCTCAGTCGCAAGGTGTTGCCCTCAACGCTGGCCAAACGAAGTACTCGATCACATACGCAGAGGTTTCCTTCGCCGCAACAAATGGACTCAAGGTAGCGGCACTTGGAAATGCATCCGGAAACTTCATCCTTCCTACGTCGACATCGACCTCAGCCTTCATCGGTGGATCAAGGATCGATGACGCTACCGGTGCAGTGACATTCGACTATCAAACAAAGGAGCCCGGTGCATATCCGCTCAGCATCGTCTCCTACATGCTCTTTGACACCAACCCAAGGGACAAGGCCCGGGGTAAGGCAGTCAAGGAGTGGGCTGAGTACCTGCTTACCGAGGATTGCGTCAATGGTGATGCCAAGGAGACCGGCTTCATCTACCTCACGGGCAAGGTGCGAACCACGGTTGAAGAGTTCATCAACCGCATCAAGCTCTAACCGCTACACAGTCAGAAACGTCTGGGCCGACTTGAGGGAGTCGGCCCAGATTTTTTTTGGGCACAGGGCACACTTTGAAGTACCTCAACCGACATTTTCTGAAAGTCTTGAGCAAGCACGAGTAGTCAGGTGCGCGCCTGGCAGGAATCGAACCTGCGACAACCCGCTTAGAAGGCGGGTGCTCTATCCGACTGAGCTACAGGCGCATATGAATGGCAAATCCTCGCCAATTCTAGGGTCTCAGATCTCGCTCCAACGATCTCTCGTTGAGAACCTATAGGGTTTCCCATCGTGGCTGAGTTCATTTACACGATGAAGAAGGCGCGTAAAGCGCATGGCGACAAGGTCATCCTTGATGACGTCACCTTGATGTTCTATCCCGGAGCGAAGATCGGCGTAGTCGGTCCTAACGGTGCAGGTAAGTCGACCGTCCTTCAGATCATGGCCGGAATCCAGCAGCCATCAAATGGCGAGGCATATCTCTCTCCTGGTTACACAGTGGGCATTTTGTTGCAAGAGCCACCTCTCGATGAGAGTAAGAACGTCTTGGAGAATGTCCAAGAAGGTGTCGCCGAGACTGTGGCGCTCGTCAATCGTTTCAATCAGATCTCCGAGGAGATGGCGAATCCCGATGCTGATTACGACAAACTCCTCGCTGAGATGGGTGAGCTACAAGAGAAACTAGATCATCTCAACGCTTGGGATCTTGATTCACAACTCGAGCAAGCAATGGACGCGCTCCGATGTCCACCACCAGATGCGGATGTCAAAGTCCTCTCCGGTGGCGAGAAGCGACGCGTCGCGCTCTGTAAATTGTTGTTGCAAAAGCCTGACCTTCTTCTCCTTGATGAGCCAACGAACCATCTCGATGCCGAGTCGGTTCTCTGGCTAGAACAACATTTGAGCAAATACGAGGGAACAGTTGTAGCCATCACCCACGATCGATACTTCCTCGACAATGTCGCACAGTGGATCTTGGAACTCGACCGCGGTCGTGCCTATCCGTACGAAGGTAATTACTCGACCTATCTTGAGACGAAGTCGGCACGCCTGAAAGTGGAAGGCCAGAAGGACGCGAAGCGTGCGAAGCGATTGAAGGAAGAACTCGAATGGGTCCGCCAGAACGCGAAGGGACGCCAGGCGAAGTCGAAGGCACGTCTTGCCCGATATGAGGAGATGGCTGCCGAAGCGGAGAAGATGCGAAAACTCGACTTCGAAGAGATCCAGATACCACCAGGTCCACGTCTCGGAAATGTCGTGGTCGAGGTCGAGAACTTGAGTAAAGGATTCTCAGATCGACTACTGATCGATGACCTCTCTTTCACCTTGCCCAGGAACGGCATCGTCGGTGTCATCGGCCCGAACGGCGCCGGAAAGACCACTCTCTTCAAGATGATTCTCGGACAAGAGACGCCGGATTCTGGCTCGATCAAAGTGGGGGAGACGGTCAAGGTTTCCTATGTCGATCAGTCACGTGCCGGTATCGATCCAAAGAAGTCCCTCTGGGAAGTCGTCTCTGATGGCTTGGATTACATCAAAGTAGGTGCAGTAGAGATGCCAAGTCGCGCCTATGTATCCGCTTTCGGTTTCAAGGGTCCTGATCAACAAAAGCCCGCTGGCGTGCTCTCAGGTGGTGAACGAAACCGCCTCAACCTCGCACTTACTTTGAAGATGGGTGGAAATCTCCTCCTTCTCGATGAGCCAACGAACGACCTTGATGTCGAAACTTTGGGATCGCTAGAGAATGCGCTCCTCGAGTTTCCCGGTTGCGCGGTAGTGATCTCGCACGATCGCTGGTTCCTAGATCGCGTCGCGACGCACATCCTCGCGCACGAGGGGGATTCACAGTGGTTCTGGTTCGAAGGAAACTTCGAGTCCTATGAGAAGAACAAGGTTGAGCGGCTTGGAGTGGAGGCATCACGCCCACACCGCGTTACCTATAGAAAGCTCACTCGATGAAGCGCCATCACTGCATCATCAAGACGCGATGGGACGATCTTGATGCCTTCGGTCATGTCAACAATGCTGCTTATCTGACCTACGTGCAAGAGGCACGATCGGACTTCACTTGGTATGCGCGAAAGATGAAGAACGAGGATCCGATCCTGCTTTACATGGTCGTCGCACGTGCAGAGGTCGACTTCTTGCTTCCGATCTACGAGGGCCACACTGATCTTGATGTATCTATCTGGGTGGGGCGAATCGGCAATTCCTCCTTCACCTTGAAGTATGAGATCGCCGCGCAAGGAGTCGTCTTCGCGCGAGCTGAGACGGTGCAGGTTGCGGTCGATCAGAACACTCAGAAGTCGCGCCCATTGAATGAGGATGAACGAGCCTTCTTGTTGGAGTATCAGGACGAAAGCGAGCAGGAGTAGTCGATGAACCTTGCACCTCGAAGTGCCCGCGCCTGGTGGCGTGATGCGGTGACATATCAGATCTACATCCGATCCTTCGCCGACGCCAATGGTGACGGAAAGGGCGATGTCGAAGGAATCCGCAGCCGACTTCCTTATCTCAAGGCGCTCGGCATCGACGCCATCTGGATCACTCCTTGGTACCCATCCCCGCAGAATGACCACGGTTATGACGTCGCTGACTACATGGATATCGAACCGGATTACGGCACTCTTGATGACGCGAAACGTCTGATCAAAGAGGCGCACGATCTAGGAATTCGAGTCATCGTGGACATCGTCCCCAATCACTCTTCCGATCAACATCCTTGGTTCCAAGAGGCGCTCGCCTCCGAACCAGGATCTGCAGCACGAGAGCGCTACATCTTCCGTGATGGCAAGGGCCCCAATGGTGATCTACCACCGAACAATTGGACTGCTGTCTTCGGTGGACCTGCCTGGCATCGTGTCACCGAAAAGGATGGAAAGCCTGGCCAGTGGTACTTGCATCTCTTTGCGATCGAGCAACCGGACTTCAATTGGGAGAACCCTGAAGTACGTGAGTACTTCGAGCGAGTACTCAAGTTCTGGCTAGATATCGGTGTCGACGGATTCCGGATCGATGTCGCGCACGGGATGATCAAGGCGAAGGGATTACCTGACACTCCGGAGAAGGACTCACCAGAGATGCTCGCGGCAGTATCGATGCCATTCTGGGATCAGGACGGTGTCCATGAGATCTACAGGTCTTGGCGCAAGATCCTCGACTCGTATTCGGGTGATCGGATGGCAGTCGCTGAGGCGTGGGTGAGTCCCGCATCGCGTATCGCTCGTTACCTCCGTCCCGATGAGTTGGCGAATTCCTTCAACTTCGACTTCCTCACCTCACCATGGGATGTCACAGCGCTTCGAGAGCGGATCGATTCCTCGCTCGCTGCGATCAAGGAGGTTGGAGCCCCGGCATCGTGGGTGTTCAACAATCATGATGTAGTCCGGTCGGTCGATCGCTTCGCTTTGGGTCTGACACCAGGCACGGGGGAGACCACACTTGATCGCCAAGGAGATCCAGCGAAACTTGATCTCAATCTTGGGATCAAGCGCGCACGGGCCGGAGCTCTCTTGATGTTGGCTCTTCCGGGTGGTGCATACATCTACCAAGGTGAGGAATTAGCGCTACCAGAGGTGCGAGACATCCCGGAAAATCGCCTCACTGATCCACGCTGGCGGATGTCGAATTTCACGGACCGGGGTCGCGATGGTTGTCGTGTCCCGATTCCTTGGAAGAGCGATGCGGACGGTGCATTCGGTTTTTCGACCAATTCCACATTACCTCCACATGAAGCGTGGCTACCGCAATCCAATTGGTGGGGTTCCTTCGCTGTCGAGTCACAAGAGAAGAACAATGACTCGACTCTCCATCTCTACCGAAACGCACTTGCGATTCGTGCTCGTGAAGAGGGTCTAGGCGATGGGCCGATGACATGGATCGATCTCGGTAAGGACTTACTTGCCTTCACTCGCCCTGGAGGCTTCCTCTGCGCGATCAATTTCGGTGATGAAGTCGGATTGCCTGCAGGTGAAGTACTCCTTTCGAGCGCGCCGCTCGATAACGGTCTTCTCCCTCGTGATACCGCAGTCTGGATCCGAACTTCCTAGATGAGCGAACTCGTCCAAGAACGCACCGTCAAAGTCCTCGCATTGACGCAGGTTCTCAATGGACTTGGAGTCGCAGGAACTGTTGCGGCAGGTTCGCTATTGGTCTCTTCCATCACCGGCTCTGAGACTTTGGCAGGACTTGCCCAGACGTCCTCCGTACTTGGTGCTGCTGCGCTTGCACTCCCGCTTGCTCGACTCACATCTCAAGGCGGAAGGCGTTTGGCGCTATCGGTCGGGTACCTCGCCGGGTTGATGGGAGCGCTCTTCGCGATCCTTGGTGGAGTGGAGCGAAACATCTATCTCATGCTCCTTGGAACATTCCTCGTCGGTTCGGCTTCGGCGGCTGGTTATCAGGCACGTTTTGCTGCGATTGATCTCGCAACGGATCAACATCGCGCCAGACAACTCTCTTTCGTCGTCTGGGGAGCGACGATCGGTGCGGTTGCGGGACCGAATCTGATGGAGCCGGCCGGCGCGATCGCCGAGGTCTTTGGTTGGCCTCGACTCGTTGGGCCCTACATGCTTGCCGCGGTGACACTGACTCTCGCAACTCTTGTGATCCAACTCTTCCTTCGTCCCGACCCTTACCTAATGGCTGAGAGGAATTCGAATCGCCCATCGCTCTCACGTGGCAGTACTCGAGAGAGCCTTGCTTATCTACGAACCAATCCTCGAGCGCTCTTTGCCATCATCTCGATCGCGATCGGACATGTCGCGATGGTCTCGGTGATGGTGATGACACCGGTGCACATGGCTCATGTCGATGTGACCTTGACAGTGATCGGATTGGTAATAAGCATTCATGTGATTGGTATGTATGCATTCTCACCGATCGTAGGACAGATCAGTGACCGAATCGGTCGGGTACGAGCGATACAAGTCGGTGTCGTAATCCTTCTTCTCTCCATGCTCGTCTCCGGCCTAGCTGCCGCCGACGATGAGATCACACTTGGTATCGGACTCTTCCTTCTTGGACTTGGCTGGTCATTCACGCTGATCGCAGGTTCTGCACTCCTGAGCGAATCAGTCTCACCTGAGATGAAGCCGGCGACACAAGGAGCGAGCGATCTCGTGATGAATCTCAGCGGTGCGGCAGGTGGTGCACTCGCTGGCGTCATCATCGGCACCTTGAGCTATGCCTGGCTCTGCTTCTTTGCTGCCATCCCTGTGCTGTATCTCTTACTGAGATCGCGCACCCTAGAGATCCAAGTGTGAAGGTGAGTGCGAAGGTGAGTGCGAAGGTGAGTCTGCATGGATGAGAAGAGCCTCTTTGAGCGTATCGGCGGCGAGGAGACCTTCGAACAATTGGTCTCACACTTCTACGCGCTCGTCTCGCAAGATCCAATCCTTCGTCCCATGTATCCCGATGACGACTTCCATGCTGCCGCAGAGAGATTGATGCTCTTTCTCATGCAGTACTGGGGTGGGCCGCACACTTATAGTGAGATGCGAGGACATCCAAGGCTTCGAATGCGACATGCACAATTTACTATCGATTCGCACGCCCGCGATGCTTGGTTGCGATGCATGAAGTCAGCGGTCGATGAACTGACTATTGATGAGAGCGATCGCACAGAACTCTGGAATTATCTGGAGATGGCAGCGCATAGCCTCGTCAATACACCTGACGAGTGATCACTTCTTAGAGCGATTTCCCAACTTCAAGATCTCGCCATTTCGCAAGAACCATAACGTCCCGTCCTTGGCCCGGACAGTGGTGATCCGAAGTCCTACCGATTCGACGATGCCTTGCACATCGAGGATATCCACTTCATCACCCACGCCATATTGATCCTCGAGGAGCATGAAGAGACCTGCGATGAAATCTCGGATTAGGGTCTGTGCACCAAGTCCGACTGCGACACCGAGGACACCGGCAGAGGCGATTAGGGGAGCGAGATCCATCCCTGCTTCACCAAGGATGGTGCTCACCGCGACGAGGGCGATCAAGGTGTTCGTGACGCTCTTGAGGACTGTTCCCGCGGTGTGGGCTCGTTCACGTTGACGGGAGAGCGATCGATTCTTTCCTGGGACCAAGTCTGCGTTGGCGATCCGATTCATCGCCCGAGAAATTGCCCTTACTGCGAGCGAGCGAAGCACGATGGCGATGATGAGTATGGCCAGGATCCGAAGCGGGGCTCCCAGGAACCAATCCAGAAGGGCCCGGCCGTCGAGATCATCAAGCTTCATCATTCGCGACTTTATTGGAACTTCACCGGAAAATCGGGGATTCCTCGGGTAGTTACGGCACTATATGCCCACCAGCGCGAGCCACGCGCTGAGTCACAAGGAGCCT
>CAYORK010000005.1:0-8129 GCA_964406345.1 uncultured Actinomycetes bacterium
AAGAGGCGATCAGATCAGCATTCAGTCAACATGGTTTCGCTGCACCACGATTCTTCATCGCAACACCTGAAGAAGGTGCGAAAGTCGAGGAAGGCTAGACGACTGGCGTAATCGACATGACTTCGACGCCTTGGATCGCGCTCAAGACTTCAACCATATCTTTCGGGTCATTGCCTGGGACTGCGATCGTGATGTCATCAATGCCTCGTCCCTCTTCGCTACTGAGGACTACAAGGCCACGGATATCCCCGCCTGCGAAACCGATCGCGGATGTGACGGCACCTAGTGAGCCAGGACGATCTGGGAGCGCCACACGAAATCGGTAGAGAGCCATGTGCGAATCATAGGGAGAGAGCTCCCCGAATTGGACTCGAACCAATAACCTGCCGGTTAACAGCCGGCTGCTCTGCCGATTGAGCTATCGGGGACTGCTTCGCGCGAACTCTAGGCTAAATCTCGCCGACCGCCAAATCTCGCAAGGTGCGACGTTCCTTCTCTAGGGTCATCAACTCCTGGAAGATCTCGTTGTAAACGCTCTCCTCCTCTACCGGATTGATCCGCTGCAACCTTGACTTGATCTCGGCGATCGTGCGACCAAGCGCTACCTCACGCAATCTCGCAAAGACGCTCTCGACATACCTCTCCGTTCCTTCTTTCGAAGTCCTGATTGGTTCGCTCGAAAGCTCCGCGACAAAAGAATGCAGCTCGGGAGCGTCATCGCTGCTTAGTGTTACGGGTTGCAAGTCGACCTGTCCATCGATGAAGGTTCGAAGTCGCTGATAGGCGACATGAGTGAATGCATTGCTCTCGATCTTCCGCCAATCGCGAGTGTAAGTCGGTAGCTGCAATCGAATCTTCAATACCTCTCGTTCCAAGGCAAGGCGCGGATCCTCGGGGTCAGGGCGCCAACTATTGCGTCGCTCACTTGCCTCATTCGCTACAACTTCATCGTTTCGAGTCGCTGATTCTCTTGCGGATCCTTTAGCGGATCCTCTAGCGGCGCTCGCCAACGCGTTGGTGACCTGTTCGATCTCCACACCGATCCATCGTGCGACGGAGCGGACATACTCCGGACGTAGTGATGTATCACGAATCCTCGCGATCATCGGGACGACTTGGGATAAGGCAGCGACGCGACCTTCGGGAAGATTGAGGTCGAATTCCTTGAGTTTCGATCGGATGGCAAATTCGAAGAGCGGGATTCGCCTCGCGATGAGATCTCGAACGGCAGCATCTCCCTCGCTCTGTCTTAACTCACATGGATCCATACCTCGCGGTTCGACCGCCACGAAAGTCTGTGCGACGAACTTCTGATCACTATCGAAGGCCTTCAGTGCCGCTTTCTGTCCTGCGGCATCGCCATCGAAGGTGAAGATCACCTCACCACGGAAGGCATCATCATCCATCAATAGCCGACGAAGGATTCGAATGTGGTCGTCGCCAAAAGCCGTGCCACAAGTAGCGACCGCGCTCTGGACGCCTGCGAGATGAGCCGCCATGACATCGGTATATCCCTCGACGATCACAGCTCGTCGAGTCTTTGCGATCTCCTTCTTGGCGAGATCGATCCCATAGAGCAGTTGACTCTTCTTGTAGATCGGGGTCTCTGGAGTATTGAGATATTTGGGACCTTGATCCTCCTCATCGGAGGCAAGTTTGCGTGCCCCGAAGCCGACGACATCGCCACCTAAATCCTTGATCGGCCAGATCAAGCGATTGCGGAATCGGTCGATGGCACCGCGCTGTCCTTCCTTTGTAAGTCCAGCAAGAGCTAGTTCCTGATCGGTAAATCCTTCTTTGATGAGAGCCTTACGCAATCCATCCCACTCATCGGGCGCGAATCCGACGCCGAACTTGATCGCGGCATCTCGATCGAATCCCCGCGACTGTAAGAATTCACGTGCATGGGCAGCCTCTGGTCCATTCAATGCCTCGGCATAGAAAGCAGCCGCTGCCGCATTCGCAGCGATAAGACGTGAACGCTCCCCCGCGGGTGCTCCGCCCGATCGACCTTCTTCGTAGGTGAGGTGATAGCCGAGACGATCTGCAAGTCGTTCGATGGTCTCGGTGAAACTGAGATGTTCCATCTTCATCAAGAAGGTGATGACATCGCCACTCTCTTGGCAGCCGAAGCAGTGATAGAAACCTCGCGCCGGAGTCACATGAAATGATGGTGATTTCTCGTCGTGGAAAGGACAGAGACCTTTTCGTTGCCCGCCACCCGCGCTCTTGAGCTGGACGTAGTCGCCAATGACGTCCTCGATCCGCGTCTGTTCACGGACATGTGCGACATCGCTCTCTCGAATCCGGCCGGCCATCCTCTAATCCTCTGCCTTGATCGAGGGAATTCCTAGTCGCTGAGCCATCCGTTGGGCGCCAAGGTCGGTGAAGGAAGCAACCTGATCGACCACCACACGAAGGCGTGCTGCATCGTCCCTTGCCTCATTCCACTCCTCCAAGAAGAAGGTCTCCAGCGTTGCTGGTGCCTTTTCGAGGATGCGTGTCACCAATTCTTTGAGCAGACCGCGTTGCTTGGCATAGTGATCCTGAGAGCTCTCTGCGTTGATGATGAAGTGACCTGAGATCGACTTCAAGAATGCGACCTCTATCCGTGCAGAACGCGGGACGACGAGTGAGGCGCCATAGCGAGTGAGTGGGCCACTGCCGTATTGATCACGGGTCGCCACTTCCGATGCTTTAGCGAATCGACCGATCAACTCCGAAGTCAGGTTCTTCAGTCGCGATAAATCACCATGAGAGAGGTCGAAATTCTTGGGCCAGAGTGGAAGGTCTGTGAGGGCTCGAATCGCACCCTCAATCTCACCATCAGTAGCGTCAGTGATGAAGTGCTCACGAAGGTTTGTCGAGATCGCATCGGCCTCCCTAAGGATTGATGCCACCTCGATCTTGCCCGTGACGATCCCATCCTCGAGATCATGGACGGAATAGGCGATGTCATCCGACCAATCCATGATCTGCGCCTCTAGCGCGACCTCGCGTGAGGGTGCGCCCGCTCTCGTCCACTCAAAGATCGCGATGTCATCGTCGTAGACGCCAAACTTCGGATTACCACGCTCTCGTCGCCACGGATACTTCGTCGCTGCATCGAGGGATGCGCGAGTCAGATTGAGTCCGATGGAAAGTCCATTTCCATCTCGACTCTTGCTCTCAAGTCTGGTGAGGATTCGAAAGCTTTGGGCATTTCCTTCGAAGCCACCGCAACTCTCCGCGATCTCATGGAGTGCGTGCTCGCCATTGTGGCCAAAAGGAGGATGGCCTAAGTCATGGGCAAGGCATGCTGTATCCATCAGGTCAGGGTCGGCGCCAAGAGCGCTCCCGATCTCTCGACCTACTTGAGCACACTCAAGAGAGTGTGAGAGGCGGGTCCGCGGGAAGTCATCTGCCCAAGGAATTGCCACTTGAGTCTTGGCAGCCAACCTGCGTAGAGCGAAAGAGTGAATGATGCGGGCGCGATCCCGCGCGAACTCCCCTCGCTCTGGCCGCTTCGATGGCTCAGGGATAAAGCGTGCGAGATCGACTTCGCTATAGCCCGGCTGCATGGTTACCCAACTGTATCTCTCACCACGAAGGGATGAGTCCGTCGATGGTGTCCTCGCTGATCATGATGCCGCGCCGACCGAGAGTGAGATAGGCAAGGTAGGCACCTGCCTCACGCGTGAGGTAGCGAAGTGTGGAGTTATCGATGTTGGCAAGGCCGTAAGCGGTCGGAAGACATTGCGCCTTGATCCCTTGATCCCTCGCCATAGTTGTAGAACGAAGGCAGTGATAGGGATCAGTGACGAGCAGCGCCGACTCCAAATCAAGGCTCTTCATCGCTGCGGTGTAAGCCAGGGTGCTGGAGTAAGTATCCCGACCCTGAGTGATTGCGATGATCCTGGACTTGGGGACTCCCTTGGAGACAAGCCAACGCTTACCACTCTGCGCTTCCGTCGTGCGATCTCCTGGTGCGCCATCACCGACTGTCATCACGGCGGGAGCGAGATTCTTTACATATCCGTCACGAGCCGTCTTCAACCTCGCTTTGAGCACCGGCCCTGGTCGACCATCGAATTGTGCAGCGCCAAGGACAACGATGACCTCTGCACTATGTGATGCCACATCGAAAGCCACCTGGGTCAGGTCATATTCCTTCGCATACTCTCTTGCGCTCCACCACGTCTTGCCGAAGAAATAGAGCGGGACTATGAGCGCAACGAGAAGAAGGAAGGTGATGAGTCGGATGAGCATCTTGATTAGGAACATCTCATCCGCCGGATCCGCCATCGTCACCGGTGCTGCTCATCGCTCCGACGAGATCCTCGCGAGACTCCATCGCATCATCAAGCCAACCCTGCGGCAGGGTCACTGCACGAGCATGTGAGCGGCGTCCTCTCGGCGCATCACCGATCTCCTCTGGATAGGGCTGATCGACGAGTTGATCGAGCAATGAACGAAGTTCACCAAGTGACGCCACCATTCCAAATTGCGGACGTAGCCCTCCTTCGACACGGAAACCTTTGAGATACCAAGCCATATGTTTACGAAGATCACGACACGCTCGAAACTCATCTTCGAAATAGTCGCGAAGCAAGTGGGCATGACGCCAGATCACATCACTCACTTCAGCGAGAGTTGGAAGAGGTCGCGCTTGACCACCAGTGAAGGCGCGGACCAAATCTGCAAAGAGCCACGGACGGCCGAGACATCCCCGACCGACGACCACGCCATGACATCCAGTCTCTCGGACCATGCGAAGACCATCTTCTCCCGACCAGATGTCGCCATTGCCCAAGACTGGGATCCCCCACGGTTTGAGGAACTCCACCAACTCTGCGATCTTCGACCAATCAGCCTCGCCGTCGTAATACTGCGCAGCAGTTCGGGCATGAAGCGCCACCCATGCAACTCCAGCATCTGCAGCGATTCGGGCGGCATGAAGGAATGTCAGATGATCGTCATCGATACCAGTGCGCATCTTGACCGTGACCGGGATGCCGAATGGTCGCGCGCTCTTGACCGCAGATGTAACGATCTCCTCGAAGAGAAGTCGCTTGTAGGGCAATGCCGCGCCGCCGCCCTTGCGCGTCACCTTCGGGACTGGGCAGCCGAAGTTGAGATCGATGTGATCGGCACGATCCTCTCGCCCTAACATCTCAATCGCCTTGGCCAAAGATGCCCCTTCAGTGGCATAGAGCTGAATGGAACGGGGAGACTCATCTTTACCAGGAATGATCATCCGCATCGTCTCTTCATTGCGCTCGACGAGTGCGCGCGCGGTCACCATCTCGGAGACGAAGAGTCCAGCGCCCTGCTCTCGACATAAGGTGCGGAAGGCGGAGTTGGTGATTCCAGCCATAGGGGCGAGCACGACCGGAGGATCGATCGTCACCTTCCCATCAGGGAAGCGCCCGTTCTCGATCCGAAGCGTGAGCGGTGGAACTAGCACCCGAGAAGTTTCGGCGCTAACCATGATTCAACCTGATCGATGCCGATTCTCTCTTGGCTCATGCTGTCGCGCTCTCGAATAGTAACGGCGTGGTCGTCAAGAGTTTCGAAGTCGATCGTCACACAGAAAGGAGTTCCGATCTCGTCTTGTCTGCGATAGCGACGTCCAATCGCACCTGCATCGTCGAACTCCACATTCCAATTCTTTCGAAGTGCTGCTGCGAGATCGCGGGCCTTTGGCGAGAGATCGGCGTTACGAGAGAGTGGAAGCACGGCGACCTTCACCGGAGCAAGGCGCGGATCGAGTCGCATCACTGCACGCTTCTCCATCTCGCCTTTGGCATTCGGCGCCTCATCCTCGCTGAAAGCATCCATCATGAATGTGAGCGTGCAGCGGTCAACACCAGCCGCAGGTTCGATCACAAATGGGGTCCACCGCTCACTCTTCTCTTGATCGAAATAGGAGAGGTCCTTGCCGCTCTTGGCGCTATGTGCCTTGAGGTCGAAGTCGGTGCGATTGGCTATGCCTTCCAGCTCACCCCACTCAGTTCCTTGGAACTCGAACTTGTATTCGATATCGACGGTTCGCTTGGAGTAATGCGAGAGCTTCTCCTTGGGGTGTTCGAAGAGACGAAGCCTCTGCTTGTCGATCCCAAGGTCTGTGTACCAAGCAAGGCGGGTGTCGATCCAATACTGATGCCACTCCTCGTCGGTGCCGGGGACTACGAAGAATTCCATCTCCATCTGCTCGAACTCGCGGGTGCGGAAGATGAAGTTGCCCGGTGTGATCTCATTTCGGAATGACTTACCGATCTGACCGATACCAAAAGGGGGCTTCTTGCGAGATGTCGTCATTGCATTCTCGAAGTTGATGAATATGCCCTGTGCGGTCTCGGGGCGCATATATGCGAGTCCGCTCTCATCCTCGACTGGCCCGAGATAAGTCTTGAGAAGACCCGAGAATTGTCGCGGCGGCGTGAACTTTCCCTTCGTGCCACAGTGAGGACAACCAAGTTCCTCGGGACCGGTTGGACGTCTTCCATGTTTCGACTCGAAGGCGTCCTCAAGGTGATCAGCGCGGAATCTCTTATGGCACGCGGTGCACTCAGTGAGGGGATCGGTGAAGGTCTCGACGTGACCGGATGCCTCCCACACTTCGCGTGCGAGAATGACACAAGAATCGATACCGATCACATCCTCACGCCCTGTGACCATCGAGCGCCACCATTGGCGTTTCACATTGTTCTTGAGTTCGACTCCAAGAGGACCGTAATCCCATGAGGCGCGCAATCCGCCGTAGATCTCAGATGAAGGGAATACGAAACCCCTTCGCTTGGAAAGTGAGACGATGGTCTCTAGACGATCGGCCATGTGATTACTCCGTCCGGCTGGCTGTCGGAAGGGCCACGTTGGCCCCACAAGTGCAAGAGCGAAATTTTACTTCCGCAATCACCGATCACTCGTCAGATTCGACGTAACCGCCGGGCTCATCGATTGCGCGAGCAAGGATTGGAACGGCAGTGATCTTCACTTGGTAATTGGAGAGCGCTCTCCGATAAGAACCGATGTTGCGCCATTGGGTGACGAGAGCGACCAGGTTCGGCTCATCGGTGTTTCGGCCGACATGCCCAGAGAGGTACCCCTCGCAAGCAGCCAGTGCCTGGTGAGCTCGTTCAAGGTCGCTAAGGAAGGTGGGCTGGTCTTCAATCGCGACCTGGAACCTTGCTATGGCGAACACGCCGAAAGCCTAGAGGTCGATACATAATGAAAATGATTCTCATTATGTGTTAGCCTTCCGCCATGAATATCGCACTCGGACTCGCAGCCCTGACCGCCATCGCCACCGCATTGGGTGGCCTCCTCGCCCTCAAATCAAAGGATCGGCTCCATCTCGTTCTAGGACTCTCCGCAGGTCTTCTCCTCGGTCTCGTCGCCTTCGAACTCCTTCCGGAGTCCTTCGCCCATGATGCCGGTGAGTTTCTCAACGTCCCGATCACTGCCATCGCATTGATCGGTGGCTTCATGGCGCTCCACCTCTTTGAGAAGTTCTCCGGTGGGCATGAGCCCGCGGAATCCGAGTACGGCACCGAACATCGTCATGCTGGAAACGTCGCCGGAACACTCGGTGCGATTGCGATGGCGGGACACGTATTGATCGATGGCATCGCAATTGGTGTCGCTTTCCAGGTGTCGAATGAGCTCGGTATCGCTGTCTTCGTGGCCGTACTCGTGCATGCATTCAGTGATGGCCTCAATACGGTTTCCCTTCTAATCAAGAGCGGCAATTGGACCAAGCGGGCGATTCTTCTTCTTGGAGTTGATGCGGCTGCTCGAATCGGTGGAGCCGCGATCGGCTCCTCTATCGCACTCAATGATGACTACATCGCCATCTATCTGGCGCTCTTTGCAGGAATCCTCATTTATCTCGCGACTTCTCACATCTTGCCGGAAGCGCATTCACGTCACTCTTCACGTTGGACTTTGGCGACGACTGTCGCAGGCGTGCTGATCATGTGGGCGCTCGTGAGTCAGATACATAGCTCTGACATCCACGCCCATGACCATGGTGACTCAGCGAGCCACTCCGAAGAGCATGGTTCAGAAAAGGATCATGACCATGACAAGACGGGTCATGATGACGAGGCGAAGGAGTCACATGACTCCCATGGGGATGATGAGGACCA
>CAYORK010000005.1:8229-29337 GCA_964406345.1 uncultured Actinomycetes bacterium
CTAGCGAATGGCCTCAGCGATCCGTTTGCTCTGGGCTTCTGAATGCTCTGGAGTCAACGGAATGAATATCTGACCGATGAGCCAGCGGAATGCGAGCGCAGTTCCAGCGGAGTCAGAAGCGACAACCGAAGCGAGCCCTTGATAGACCTTGGCCCAGAGATCACCTTCGTGTCTGGCGAGCAGAGAGGCAATCGTCGCCGGATCCTTGGCAACGGACATTGAGAGCGCTTTATGCCCTGAGATCTCCTTAGAGACGATGGCAAGACGAGCAGAGACATCGCGCTCTCGGAGCGCGAGTTGGACGATCCGCTCTACCTCCATCTCAACTACCGCCAGAAAGACTTCGTTCTTATCGCGGAAATGGTTGTAGAGAGAGGCGCGCGAGACTCTGGCACGATCTGCGATCTCGATCATGTTCGTCTGCGAGAGACCCTTCTCTCCAATCAACGCGAGTGCAGTCGTGACGAGAGCATTGCGAGTCTTGCGATGGAGCGAGTGCTGATATTGATAGGTGCTCGCGGAATTCGATTCCATATTCGAGAGGGATCTACGCTGCGTTTGCGTCGATGACAGAGAGGGTTGGGGCTTCCACTCGTTCGATGGATGATTGGACAGTTGCGATCACATTGAGCAACGTGAGGTCGAGAGCCAAGCAGATGGCGTTGAGCAACTCAGAGGATGCTTCCTTCTGGCCTCGTTCGACTTCGGAGAGATAACCCAGTGAGATGTTGGCGCTCGCTGCGACATCTCGAAGGGTTCGCCCTTGCGAAATGCGGGCGTCACGGAGTACTGACCCGATGTGGGTTCGAAGCAACTCCATGGACAAACTCCTTTTTCGTTTCTAACTACATCCGACAATTCCGCGCCTAGGGGCTCGGAATCAACGTGTCCTAAGGATACGACTGAGGAGGGCAAGCGCGCCGGTTACCGCGCCGCCACGAACCTGGGACCTTCCCAGGTCACCCAAAGAGAGATGCTCAGAGGCGCTCTCTGGCCCCGAGACGGCGATCCAGACCTCGCCTGCCCCAATTCCGTCATGTGGTCCAGGTCCAGCGACCCCCGTGGTGGCAACCGCCCAGGTTGAATCGAATCGCACTCTCACCGCGAGTGCCATCGCCTCCGCTACTTCGCGAGAGACGACGCCATGGCGATCGATCAAGGAAGCATCGATTCCAAGGATGGAGACCTTCGACTCAGTCGCGTATGTGACGACGCCACCAAGAAAGACATGTGAAGAACCCGGAACATCAGTCAGGGATGCTGCAACCAGTCCCCCGGTCAGTGACTCAGCGACTGCGAGAGTCTCATTGCGCTCCGCAAGAGTGGTGATGAGATTGCTGGCAATCATGATCGACGTGCGAAAGCGATGCGGAAGTATTGATAGCCAGAGTAGAGAGTGAGGGCGATCGCTACCCAGAGGAAGAGATCTCGCGGCAGATGAAGGATCTCAGGAAGAGGAAGGATGTAGAGACCGACCGAGAGGTTCTGGGTCAGGGTCTTGAGCTTTCCGATCTTGCTCGCAGGTATCACCCCACCCTTGATCACCGCTATGCGAAGAATCGTCACAGCCACTTCACGACCCAAGATCACAATAGTGACCCAGATCGGAAGGAGACCCAGGTAGTTGAGTGAGATGAGTGCGGTTGCGATCAGGGCTTTATCTGCCACAGGATCCCAGAACTCGCCGAAATCGGTGATCTGATTGCTGGCTCTTGCCAGGCGACCATCAATCACATCTGTCATCGCGACCACGAAGAAGAGGAACCACGAGAGGATACGCAGCTCATCATTCTTGCCCTCTTCGGCGATCAGTGCCCAAGCACAGAATGGAAGTGCGAGGATCCTGATCATCGTCAACATGTTGGGGAGGTTGAAGATGACGCGCCGTGCGACCTCATCACGTTCTACGGGATCGACCATCACTCGGTCTCTCCTCTCGATTGCGCAAGCGGTCGCGCTATGAGATCAGCGCCATCGCTCCCTATGACCACCGCATCAAGATACTGCCCGACGTGAAGTTCGGAGTTGGAATGGCTCTCTGAAGCCTCGAGATATGTGACTCCATCGACCTCGGGACCTTGATGCGCCGCCCGTCCCTCCACGAGGTCATTCTCGATACTCTCGATGAGAAGTGAGATCTCCTCACCAATCCTGCTCTCTGCCCTTTGGTTGACCACCTCTTCCGCCAGTGAACTTGCTTGGCGATAACGATCTGCGATCAATGCGGCATCGACTTTCTCGCTCAATGATGCCGCCTCGGTCCCGTCCTCATCGCTATAGGGAAAGACACCGATGGCATCGAGTTTCGAGGCCGAGATGAATTGAAGGAGTTCATCGAACTCCGCCTCACTTTCGCCGGGAAATCCGACGATGAAATTGGATCGGATTCCGGCCTCGGGGGCGAGCGCTCTCACTTGCGTAAGAAGGTGAAGGAACTTCTCGCTATCGCCGAAACGTCGCATCCTGCGAAGGAGGCTGCCACTGGCATGTTGGAATGAGATGTCGAAATACGGGACGACTTTCTCAGTGGCGATCATCGCTTGTAGGAGTGAAGGTCTGATCTCTGCGGGTTGGAGATAAGAGAGTCGGATTCTCTTCACACCATCGATAGCCGCAAGGTCTGGTAACAGTCGCTCCAAGATCCGAAGATCACCGAGATCCTTACCGTAGGAAGTCGTGTTCTCACTGACAAGGAAGAGTTCACTCACACCCTCGGCCGCCAGCCATCGCGCCTCTGCCACGATCTCGTCGGGCGTCCGTGAGAGGAAAGAGCCACGGAAACTTGGGATGGCACAGAAGGAACAGCGTCGATCGCATCCGGAAGCGATCTTCAACGGAGCCATCGGTGCATCATCGAGACGCTTTCGATAGAGACGTGCGCCTTGGCCATTACGGGCTTGGCGATCCAGTCCACGTTCGAGAGGTGAGATCGGCAAGAGAGCGCGACGGTCCTGTGGCTTATGGGTCTCGATCGAGCCTCCTGCGAGGACTCGATTGAGTCGCTCAGAGATAGAGGAGTACGAATCAAACCCGAGGATGGCATCAGCCTCTGGCAATGCTTTTGCGAGCTCATCGCCATATCGCTCCGCCATACAACCGACTGCGACCACGGCGCGAACTTGGCCATCAGCCTTGAGTTGATGCGCCTGAAGGAGGGTATCTATCGAGTCTTTCTTCGCGCTCTCGATGAAGCCGCAGGTATTGACTAGGGCGATATCTGCTCCAGCGCTGTCGTCCGTGAGGATCCAACCATCGGCTGCGAGCCGGCCTGCCAATTCCTCGGAATCGACATCATTGCGGGCGCAACCAAGAGTGACGAGTGCGACAGTCCGCTTCTTGCCAGGAGATTCAACGTCTGGGGTGGAGAGTGCCTCTACTCCGGTTGAAGAATCGATGCGGGGAACGGCAGACACCGTCCCATTTAACCAGTTATCTACCCAGCCGAGTTGGGATCTGGCGTGAATTGCAGGCGAGTTACTTCACCGACACGCCCGGATGTACCCAATTCCTCACCGTTGTAGTTGATGGAGATGGCGCCGGCATTGCCGATCACGAGTTGGATCAACTGATCATCAAAGAAACTCTGACTCTCTCCAACTCTCAGTTTTCCTTCGAACTTGGTGATCCCATCCGCGCCACTCACTCTCACCCAAGAGACAGTGCCGATTGCGCGAAGTGTGACGTTGACTCCCTTGACGGCCGAAGCGACCGCTGGCGGCTCGTCCGCGCTAGAGATCAACTCTTCGGCCGCGGTGACTATCCGCTGTGATCGATTCGAATCCATGATGGCAGGTGCGACCTGGAAGGCGGCGATCGCGAACACCATGAAGCCTGCAACCATTCCCAAGATCTTCCACGACGGCTTGCTCTTCTCGACGCTCGTCGTCACATTGTTCTCTTCGAGCTTCTCACTCATCGAGCCTTCTTCGCCGGCGTGCAGCTCATCGAATTCCTTCAAGAGTGCCTGGGCATCCATACCGTAGATCTGAGCCAAGGTTCGGATGTGGCCACGCGCATAGGTAAGTCCACCAGCGGACTTGTAAACATCGGATTCAATCTCCGCGATCACTCGCTCGCGCACCCTGGTGCGCTTCGCAACGTCGGCAAGGGAAAGTCCTCGCTCATCACGTGCGGCCTTGAGTTGATCGCCGATCTTCATGGAGTGCACTTTCTTTGGGGAATAGAAAACATCAAGGGAGAACGGTAAGGCAGTCTTCGAAACAAAGGCAAGATGAGGGAGGCGAACTTCTGTGAATTGAGAGTGAGAAGAGGGGTGATTTCTGCCAGGGACGGAGGAGATCGAGTCTCTAGCCTCGCAACACCTCAAGGACACCCGGAAGTTCCTCAGGCTTGACCAGCACCACCCGAGCCTTCGAACCCTCCGATGGACCGACGATGCCACGGCTCTCCATCAGATCCATCAAGCGTCCTGCTTTAGCAAAACCAATCCGTAGCTTTCTCTGCAGCATAGAAGTAGAGCCGAATTGTGTACTGACCACGAGTTCCACTGCGGCAAGAAGATCCTCAAGATCGTCACCTATCTCCTCATCAACGACCTTCTTCGATTGCGCGGCGGCCCAGACGTCATCCCTATATGAAGGAGCCAACTCACCTTTGACATGTGAGACGACTGCTTCGATTTCTCGTTCAGATACATATGCACCTTGGATACGTAGTGGCTTGCTCGCACCCATCGGCAGGAAGAGACCGTCACCTTGCCCAACAAGTTTTTCTGCTCCAGGTGAATCAAGGATGACGCGCGAATCAGCAAGGCTTGATGTCGCGAATGAGAGACGTGAAGGAACATTCGCCTTGATCAAACCGGTGACGATATCGACGCTAGGTCGCTGAGTGGCAATCACAAGGTGTATGCCTGCCGCTCGCGCCAATTGGGTGATACGAACGATCGAATCTTCGACATCCTTGGCAGAGACCATCATCAAGTCGGCTAACTCGTCGACGATCACAAGAAGATAGGGATAGGGCTCGAGAGGTCGATCCCCTCCTTCTTTCGCGACCAGCTTCCCAGAGCGGACGGCCTTATTGAAGTCATCGATATGCCTGAAGCCGTAATTCGATAGGTCGTCGTAACGAACATCCATCTCGCGGACTACCCATGAGAGTGAGTCGGCAGCCTTCTTCGGATTGGTGATGATCGGTGTGATCAGATGTGGAATTCCCTCGTATGCATTGAGCTCGACCCGCTTCGGGTCGATCAAGATCATTCGAACATCATTGGGGGTGGCTCGCATCAAAATGGAAGTGACGAGAGAGTTGATCATCGACGATTTACCTGCTCCCGTCGCTCCTGCAACGAGAAGGTGAGGCATCTTGGCGAGGTTGGCGCAGATGTAGTTGCCCTCTACATCCTTACCAAGCGCTACCAGCATCGGGTGATGGTCGTTGCCGGCGACCGATGAACGAAGGACATCTCCTAGTGCGACTATCTCGCGGTCAGAATTAGGGATCTCGATTCCAACCGCCGATTTACCCGGGATCGGCGAGAGGATGCGGACATCCGGGCTAGCGACGGCATAGGCGATGTTCTTTGCAAGTGCTGTGATCGCTTCCACCTTGACGCCTTGTCCCAGTTCGATCTCATAACGAGTGACGGTCGGACCGCGCATGAATCCCGTGACTTCGCAGTCGATGTCGAATTGCGAGAAGACCTCTCTCAAGGATTCGACCACATCTTCGTTCGCCTTGCTCTTGCCCTTGCTCGGTGGTCCTTGTCGTAGCAACTCGAGACTAGGCAAGGTGTAGTCATCCTCGGGAGTCAGAACAAGTTGGACTGGACGAGACTTCGAAGCCGGACTGGGTTCTGGAGTGAAGCTCGCTGGAACTTCGGCCTCTTGAGAGAACTCCTCATCGAAACTCTCCTCGCCAAGTTCCTCCTCTTCAAAATCTTCCTCTTCATTGTCGAATCGCTGAACGAGTGGTGATTCGAAGGGAGGGGTATCGGTGATCTCGAACTCTTCACGGTTCGCGCGAGCTTCTTGCACCTTTTCTTTCGTACCCATCACGAAGTCGCGCATCCAGCCGAATACACGCGAGACAGGTGTCCCGGTGACGATTAAAAATGAGAAGAGCAGAATGAGGATCAAGATGGGATATGCCAGGACAGGAGTGACGAGTGCGACCAGCGGAGTCGCCACAATATGTCCTATCCATCCCCCACCATCTTGAATGGCGCTCTTTCCGGTACCGATCGATCCATTGACCAAGTGCATCAAGCCTGTCGCTGAGACGATCAACAAGAAGGAGCCAAAAATGACTCTCGGCTTGATCTTCTCCGTGGCAGCAGTCTTGAAGAGGGCGATCGAGAAATAGGCGAAGACGATCGGAGTGATGACGGCGACCTTCCCGAAGACGCCGTAGAAGATGTCATGGACTAAGCGACCGAAGGCATTATCAAGTTGCCACCAGGTAGTCGCTACGGCAAGTAGCGTGACGATGAAGAGTAAGAGCGCGAAGCCGTCACGTTGATGGGCTACATCCATATCCTTCGCAGATCGGGAGATGACACGGACCGCACTTCCTAGGGTCTTTGCGATCGCTCTCCAGGTAGCACCCATCGCAGCAGTGATGCCCCCGGTGACTGCTGCAAATGCTCCACTTTTTTTCTTCTTTGCCATCGCGGCGATACCCTAAATCAGAGTGCGAATAGCGCGAGCAAGGCGCGCCGTCATACCTCGATGACGACTGGGACGATCATCGGACGACGTCGATGTTCTGCGCCCACCCAATTTCCAACTGTCTTGCGAACTACTTGTGAGAGTTGATGAGTTCCATTGATGCCTTCGTTCACAGCTCTGCCCAATGCCGCTTCGATCCTGCCTGTCACTTCGTTGAAGAGCGCCTGGTCCTCAGTGAATCCACGTGCATGGATATCTGGTCCAGCGACGATCCTGCCATTCTGTGAATCGATGACGACGATCACGGAGATGAATCCCTCTTCACCAAGGATCCTACGATCCTTGAGTGAAGCTTCGGTGATCTCACCGATCGTCTGGCCATCGACGTAGACATAACCGCATGGGAGCGCCCCAGTCACTTTTGCCTTCCCATCGACGAGGTCGACGACGACACCGTTCTCGATCACCATAGCCTTCTTGTACTCGAGCCCACACTTGATGGCTAGGTCTGCATTGGAGCGCATATGTCGCCACTCGCCATGAACGGGAACCACATGTCGTGGCTTGACGATGTTGTAGCAGTACATCAATTCACCTGCTGCAGAGTGACCTGAGACATGCACGAGCGCGTTTCCTTTGTGGATGACTTTGGCCCCGAAGCGAGTCAATTCGTTGATGACGCGATAGACGGAGTTCTCGTTACCAGGAATCAACGATGATGCAAAGATGACGGTGTCACCCTCTCCCACGCGAATCTGATGATCACCATTGGCCATCCGCGAGAGCGCAGCGAGTGGTTCACCCTGCGATCCAGTACAGATCAAGACGACATTCTCGCCATGATCCTCGAGTTCACGTTCATCAATCATCGTGTTCGGCGGTATGTGTAGGAAGCCGAGTTCATCGGCTATCCCCATGTTCTTGACCATCGATCGCCCTATGAAGACGACTTTCCTGCCATGTGTCGCCGCGATGTCGATGACCTGCTGGATGCGGTGGACATGAGAGGCGAACGAAGCGACGATCACTCGCTTCGTCGTACCTCCTATGACTCGGTCCAAGACCGGCATGATCTCTCGCTCCGAGGTCGTGAACCCCGGGATGTCAGCATTGGTCGAATCAGTGAAGAAGATGTCAACACCCTCCTGACCGAGTCGCGCGAAAGCCTGAAGGTCAGTTGTCCTGCCATCGAGAGGTAACTGATCCATCTTGAAATCACCGGTATGGAGTACAAGACCTGCACTCGTTCTCACCGCAACGGCTAAAGCATCGGGAATTGAATGGTTCACGGCGACGTATTCCAGGTCGAAGACGCCCACCTTCTCGCGCATACCTTCCTTCACGACTCTTGTGTTCGCCTTGATCCTTCGCTCCTTGAGCTTGGACTCCACAAAGGCGATGGTCAGCTTCGATCCGATCACCGGTATGTCACTTCGTTCCTTGAGGAAGTAAGGCAGTGCACCGATGTGATCCTCATGTCCATGAGTAAGGAAGATCGCTCGGATGTCGCCGAGGCGATGACGAATCGTCGACCAATCCGGCAGGATCAAATCGATCCCGGGTTGGTTCTCCTCGGGAAAGAGAACTCCACAGTCGATGATGAGGATTTCGCCACGATGTTCGAGTGCGGCCATGTTGCGACCGACTTCGCCAAGACCACCAAAGGCGATGAAGCGCAAACCTCCGTCGACCAGTTTCGGAGGTGCGCCGAGATTCGGATGAGGATGATTCATGAAATCTAGATCGCGATCCCACCTGCACGAAGATCGTCACGGAGAGTGGCGATCTGCTCTGCAGTGGCATCAACGAGCGGCAGGCGAACTCTGCCACCAGGAAGTCCAAGGAGCGTCAGCGCTGCCTTAGTGAGAATCGCACCTTGGGTGCGGAAAGTCCCGGTGAAGATCGGAAGGAGCTGGTGATGGATCTCCTGTGCGGAGGCGATCTCACCTGCGAACCAATGATCGATCATCTTCCGTAGCGAATCTCCGACGGTGTGACCGCAGACTGAAACGAATCCGACACCACCAATGGCCAAGAACATGAGATTGAGGATGTCATCGCCAGAGTAGACCGGAATGCCACTTCGCTTGATCACCCACGAGGTGGAAGCGAGATCGCCCTTCGCGTCCTTGAGCGCGACGATCTTGGGATTCTCAGCCAAGCGAACGATAGTTTCACTCTCGATGGCAACGCCTGTACGTCCTGGAATGTCATAGAGCATCACGGGCAGATCAGTCGCGGATGCCATCGCAGAGAAATGAGCGAAGATCCCAGCCTGAGGTGGCTTGTTGTAATAAGGAGTGACAACGAGAAGACCGTCGGCTCCCGCCTTCGCGGCCATCTGTGCCTGTTCGACCGAATGTGAAGTCTCATTGTTCCCAGCACCCGCGACGATCTTGAGACGACCTCCGGTCGCACTCTTCACTCGCTTGATGATCTCGATCTTCTCTTCATCGCTCGTGGTGGGAGCTTCACCAGTTGTCCCGTTGACGACGATGCCATCATGACCAGAGCTCTCAAGATGTGCGGCCAATCGCTCGACTCCAGCCCAATCGATGCTCAGGTCATCCTTGAAAGGAGTGACCATCGCGGTCAATAGCCGCCCGAATGGAGGATCGATCTCGTATGGCGTACTCACAAGCGAAGGCTACTACGGTGCTACTCGACCGGATTTCTCGAAGGCTTGATAGGTAAGTGGCATGAGCGTGGCGAAGTGTTCCTCCATCTTCTCCGCCACCATCTCTATCTCACGCTGCGGATAGCTCGGGAAGTGTGACCCCTCCCGCGCGGTCCGGAGCGAAAGGAAATTCATCAGTGCTCTCGCATTCATGGTGACGTACATAGATGAGTAGAGACCCACCGGAAGCACCGCGCGAGCGACCTCGCGAGCGATGCCAGCCTCGAGCATCTTCTGATAACCCTCGTATGACTTGATGTAGCTCTCCTTCATCGCCGCGACGAGGACTTCGTACTGTTCGCTCGTCCCGTCGATGAACTCGTATGCACCAGTCTTTCCGATCTGCACGAGCTTTCGCTCTTTGTTGGGGATGTAGAAGACAGGACGTAGTTCACGATATCGCCCGCTCTCTTCATTATATGAAGCGATGCGATGACGCATGAATTCACGGAAGACGAAGATCGGCGCCGAGATGAAGAAAGTCATTGAAGTGTGTTCGAAGGGCGAGCCGTGGCGTTCGCGCGCAAGATAGTTGATCAATCCAGCAGAGCGAGCAGGATCACTATCGATCTCAGCGAGTGATTTCTCCCCCGCAGTCGAGACTCGAGCAGCCCAGATCACATCTGCATCATTGGCGCTCGCCTTGACCAACTCCACCGTGACATCGTCGCGAAAGACGATGGTGTGCTCTTCTTTTGTCTCGCTCACGGCGTGAAGATACCCAAGAGAGTCTCCGCTCTCAGCGATAGGGCAGAATCTCCGCGTGTCCTCCAAGGTCTTTCGCGCTTCGATGGCGGTCGCAATTCCAGTGGGCCTCTATGGTGCGGCTTTCGGCGCCGCCTCAATCAGCGCAGGTCTTGATCTCCTTCAGACCATCGCCCTCTCCGCGATCCTCTTCTCTGGCGCATCGCAGTTTGCCATCGTCGGAGTGATCGGTAGCGGTGGCGGAGCGATTGCTGCCATCCTTGCAAGCGCACTACTTGGCATCCGAAATGGTTTCTATGCGCTTCGGATGGCTCCGCTCCTTGATGTGTCCGGCTTCCGACGATTGATCGCAGCGCATGTCACAATCGATGAGGCGACCGCTGTAGCACTCGCCCAAGATCAAAGTGATCGCGACTCAGTACGAAGAGGTTTCTGGTTTACCGGCATAGGCGTCTTCGTATTCTGGAATCTCTTCACGATCGTCGGTGCTCTCAGCGCCTCGACATTGGAGGATCCTGCGAAGTGGGGTCTCGATAGCGCAGTCCCCGCCGCATTCCTTGCTCTTCTCTGGCCTCAGCTCACAGATAGGCGCCTTCGAGTCATCGCTCTCCTTGCTATGGCGATGGCGTTAGCGCTCTCACCAGTACTCACTCCCGGGCTTCCGATCATCTCAGTCGTCCTCATCGCACTCATCGCGGGGTGGCGAAGATGAGCGATCAGGCGATCTGGTTGACCATCTTCGTGGCAGTGATCGTGATGTTGGCCATGCGCATCTTCGGCTATCTCCTCCCTGCCCATCTCGTAAACAAGGAAGGCGTTCTTCGGATTACCGCCCTGATTCCGATAGTGCTCTTGGCTGCCTTGATTGCGGTCCAGACGATGACGAGCGATGGCGCACTGGTGATCGATCATCGATTTGCCGGCCTCATTGCCGGAGCGGTAGCTCTCTACTTCAAACGTAGTTTCTTGACTGTGATGATCCTTGCTGGAGCGACGGGATCACTCTTCTATCACTTGATGTGAAAGGGTTGAACTAGAAGAGGATCTTCTCCAGACCATAGATGAGACCTTCGTGCTCTCTCACCTTTCGAATTCCAAGAAGAACCCCCGGCATGAAACTCGCACGATCGAGCGAATCATGTCGGATGGTGAGCGTCTCTCCGGTCGTACCGAAGATCACTTCTTGGTGGGCTAGCAAGCCCTGAGCGCGGATCGAGTGAATCGGCACCCCATCGACGATCGCGCCTCGCGCACCAGGAATGGAACTCTCGGTCGCATCTGGCATCGCAGCCATGGCGGCATCCTTGCGAGCCTTACCGATCAGCTCGGCGGTGCGTCTCGCAGTACCACTTGGTGCATCGACCTTTCGCGGATGATGCAATTCAACTATCTCAGTCGAGTCGAAATAAGGAGCAGCCATCTCAGCGAAATGCATCATCAAGACCGCACCGACACCGAAATTCGGTGCGATGAGGACTGAACTCTTCTTGCCCGAGAGAAGGTTCACGATCCGATCCAACTTCTGCTCATCGAATCCTGTCGTTCCTACGACGGCATGGATCCCTTGAGCGATAAGGAATTCCAGGTTCGCCATGACGGAATCAGGAACTGTGAAGTCGACGACCACATCGACCCTCTTCTCAGCAAGCGTGGTGAGTGAATCCCCAAGATCGAGTTCAGCGACCAATTCCATGTCCGAAGAAGCACGAACAGCCTTGCAGACCTCACTACCCATGCGACCTTTAGCACCAAGGACACCGACACGGATCATCTCTCGCCCTCCCTGCCCAACTTCTAAGTCCGCTACCGATTCAACGCTTAGATGATGCGTTCGAACGCGGTCGCTGACTTGAATGGACCAACGATGGCAAGGGTAGGGCTTGCGGCTAGCAACTCGCTAGCGACATCCTGGATCGCAGCGCTATCGACCCGTGCGATCTCAGCAAGGATCTCATCGAAGCTCATCACATGTCCGTAGACCAGCTCGCTCTTTCCTATCCTGCTCATCCGAGAACCCGTGTCCTCTTGCGAAAGTACGAGTGAGCCTCGCACAGCTCCCTTTGCGCGGACTAACTCCTCATCGGTCAGACCGTTTGATGCGACATCAGCGATGATCCCGCGAATCACGGTGATCACTTCCTTGGCGCTCTGCGGCGCGGTACCGGCATAGAAACCTAAGTGTCCGGTTCCCGAGAATTGTTGTGCGTAGGAATAGACCGAATAGGCAAGACCACGTTTCTCGCGAACCTCTTGGAAGAGTCGAGATGACATTCCACCCCCGAGGGCAGCAGAGAGCACACCGACAGCGAATCGTCGCGGATCATCCCTATCGACTGCGGGTAGTCCCATGAAGAGATGGGCTTGTTCGGTCTTTCGCGTAAGTAGTCCTACGCGACCGCCAGTTGGCCTAAAGCTCTCACTCTTTCGTATCTCAGGTGCGCTCGAAACGTCGAGGAAACCGTCACGAGAGAGCGCCTGCTCGATGAGCGAGACGACTTTGCGATGGCTGAAATTGCCAGCCACTGAGACCACGATCTGGTCTGGGCGGTATCGAGTCTTGTAATAGTCGAATATCGCATCGCGCTTGATGGACTTGATGGTCTTCTCGTTACCGAGGATCGAACGCGAGAGTGGGTGCTTTCGGTAGAAGTCCTCTGCGAAGACCTCATGGACCAAGTCGCTTGGATCATCATCGCGCATGGAGATCTCTTCCAAGACGACCTTACGTTCAGCATCGACATCCTCAGCCCTACAGAGTGAAGAGGTGATCAATTCTGAGATGACATCGACAGCAAGAGGTAGATCGGAGTCGATGACCCGCGCGTAGAAGCAGGTGTATTCCTTTGTGGTGAAGGCATTCATCTCACCGCCGACAGCTTCGATCTCTGAGGAGATCTCAAGAGCCGAACGTCGCTTAGTTCCCTTGAAGAGCAAGTGCTCGAGGAAATGCGATGCACCGGCACTTCGCGCATCTTCGTCTCTGGATCCAACATTGACCCAGATACCGAAAGATGCGCTACGTACACCGGGGACCGTCTCAGTGACGATCCGAAGTCCGCTCGGAAGGACGCTCCTTCGAAGTGACATCAGTGATGCGTTACGAAGGTCTACTCAGCTGATTTCTCAGGGAGATTAGCTGGGACGAGCGAGAGCTTGCCCTTTGGGTCGATCTCTGCGATCTCGACCTCGACCTTGTCGCCGACCTTCATCACTTCTTCGATGTTCTCGATGCGTTTTCCCCCATGCATCTTGCGAATCTGCGAGACGTGGAGGAGGCCATCCTTACCTGGGACGAGGTTGATGAAGGCACCAAAGGCTGCGAGCTTGACCACGCTACCGTTGTACTTCTCCCCGACCTTTGGCACGACTGGATTGGCGATGGCATCGATCATCTTCTTCGCTGCATCTGCCGCTGTTCCATTGGTCGCCCCGATATAGACCGTTCCATCATCTTCGATGGTGATCTCCGCTCCGGTCTCATCCTGGATCTGGTTGATCATCTTGCCCTTCGGACCGATGATCGCTCCGATCATGTCTTCAGGGACCTTGACCGAGATGATTCTTGGCGCGAGCGGGTTCATCTCATCTGGGCGATCGATTGCCTCTGCCATCACATCGAGGATGCGAAGTCGAGCCTCTCGAGCCTGTGTGAGTGCACCAGCAAGGACGCTCGCTGGGATGCCATCGAGCTTTGTGTCGAGCTGAAGTGCAGTGACGAATTCACTTGTTCCGGCAACCTTGAAGTCCATATCACCGTAAGCATCTTCGGCACCGAGGATGTCAGTGAGCGCGACATATTCAGTCTTGCCATCGACCACATCTGAGATCAGACCCATCGCGATACCTGCGACAGGAGCCTTGAGTGGCACACCTGCATTGAGGAGCGAGAGAGTCGATGCACAGACAGAACCCATCGAAGTCGAGCCGTTGGAACCGAGTGCCTCGGATACCTGACGGATCGCATATGGGAAATCCTCGCGCTTAGGAAGGACTGGAACGAGAGCACGCTCTGCGAGCGCACCATGTCCGATCTCACGACGCTTCGGCGAACCGACACGTCCGGTCTCACCTGTTGAGTAAGGCGGGAAGTTGTAGTTGTGCATGTAGCGCTTCGTTGTCTCCGGAGAGAGCGTGTCAAGCTGCTGCTCCATCTTGAGCATGTTGAGGGTGGTGACACCAAGGATCTGGGTCTCACCTCGCTCGAAGAGGGCCGATCCGTGTACACGCGGGACAACTTCCACCTCTGCCGAGAGTGGACGGATGTCCTTGAGTCCACGACCGTCGATACGGACCTTGTCACGCAATACGCGCTGACGCACCAACTTCTTGGTGACGGAACGGATCGCCGCTGAGATCTCCTTCTCGCGACCTTCGAAACTTGGTGCAATCTCTTCGGCGACAGAAGCATTGATCGCGTTGAGCTGTTCTTCGCGCTCCTGCTTGCCTGCGATGGTGAGAGCCTTTGCAAGCTTCTCCTTCGCTGCGCCTTCGACTGCTGCATAGACATCATCTTGGTAATCCAAGAAGACTGGGAACTCTGCCGTTGGCTTCGCCGCCACCTTTGCCAGCGCAATCTGCGCCTCGCACATGATGCGGACGAACTTCTTCGCTGCATCAAGGCCTTCAGCAACGACCTCTTCGGTCGGAGCGGATTGTCCGCCCTTGATCAATTCGATGGTGTTATCGGTCGCTTCGGCCTCGACCATCATGATCGCGACATCATCGCCTGCGATGCGTCCTGCGACCACCATGTCGAAGACGGCTTCCTTGACCTGGTTGTGATCAGGGAATGCCACCCATTGACCCTCGATCAAAGCGACGCGAACGCCACCGACTGGGCCGGAGAATGGCAAACCTGCGAGTTGTGTCGACATCGATGCCGCGTTGATAGCGACAACGTCATACATGTGCTCCGGATTGAGCGCCATCACGGTGACGACTACCTGGACTTCGTTGCGCAATCCCTTGACGAATGAAGGGCGAAGCGGACGGTCGATGAGGCGGCAGGTGAGGATCGCATCCTCGCTTGGCCGTCCCTCACGACGGAAGAAGGAGCCGGGGATTCTTCCCGCGGCATACATGCGCTCTTCGACATCCACTGTGAGTGGGAAGAAGTCGAATGACTCGCGTGGAGACTTCGATGCTGTCGTCGCCGAGAGGAGCATGGTGTCCTCATCGAGGTAGACGACGGTGCTTCCTGATGCTTGTGCTGCGAGACGTCCGGTCTCGAACCTGATCTCGCGCTTTCCGAACTTTCCGTTATCGATTACTGCTACTGATGAATGAACTTCGTTACCCACTGATGGGTCTCCTTAATTGATGTTTTCTCTTACAACCCTCTTTGACGCAGGCGACATCGGGTCGCTCGCGTACCTTGTCAGGGCGAATCGCGCATGAAGTGCGCATTGGAAGATGGATCTTCGATCGAAGCACACGGAATCTTTTCCGTGGACCACTACCGAGGACCAATGTTCCTGGCCTTCGTGCTCAAGACGCCACCGACCAATCAGGTCTTTGGTAGTTACTTGATATTCAGTTGATATTGAGTTGTGTGTCGCGCCTTAGCGACGGATACCCAACTTGTCGATGATCGCTCGGTAGCGATCGATATCGACCTTCGCTAGGTACTGGAGGATGCGGCGGCGACGTCCGACGAGTAGGAGGAGACCACGACGATTGTGGTGGTCATTCTTGTTCGTCTTCAAGTGCTCGGTGATCTGATCGATCCTCTTAGAGAGGAGCGCGATCTGCGCCTCCGGGCTTCCGGTATCCGATGCTGAAGCACCGTACTTCGAGATGAGTTCTTGCTTCTCTGTTGCGGTCAAGGCCATGACTGACTCCTTCTTACATCGGGGGGCGAGGGACCTCGGTCTGCATCACGGGGTCACCGGAATTTCTCGCTTTGTCCTCGAAGGATTTCGCTTTCAACAGATTGCGAGCCCCTCGTGAGGACGCCAAAGGTTACCAGCGGGGTGGCACAGGAGAGAAATCCACTCATTCACACGCTTGAAGCGCTGCGAAGGGCTACTCGGTCAGGCGCCGTGCCTCATCGACATCGATACGCATCTGGGTGAGGAGTTGATCGAGTGAGGCGAAGGCAACGGTGTCTCGTAGGCGAAAACCGAACTCGATCCGGGCCATCTCGCCATAGAGATCGAGTCCTTCTTGATCGATCGCGTATGCCTCGACCTGAACGCCTCGCTCACCACCTTCCTTCGGAAAGTGTGGGTTACGTCCGACGGAGATCGCAGCCTGCCATCTGTAAGTGTCGACAGTGAGCCATCCCGCGTAAATGCCATCTCGTGGCACGGTCGCCTTGGCGTCATATCCAAGATTCGCTGTCGGATAGCCGATTTCGCGTCCCCGCTTCTCGCCATGAACGACCTCCCCCACCAATTGATGAGGACGGGTCAGGAACTCTGATGCTTGCACCACATGGCCTTCTCGGACAAGTTGTCGGATTCGAGTCGAAGAGATCACGCCTCCGTCGGCTTCAACAAGTGGAACCTCTTCAGTCTCAAACTCACTTCTCGATCGCAACATGGCGACATCACCACGTGCTTTGGCACCAAAACGGAAGTTCTCTCCGACGATGATCTGTGAAGCCCGCAACTCCTTGATCAGCACCTGATCTATGAATTCCTCTGGCGATAGTTGGGAGAACTCCTCCGTGAACGGAGCGATCGCAACCGAATCGGCGCCGGAGAGTCGCAATTGGAGGACGCGATCAGCGAGTGTCAGCAGATAGCTCGGCTCCTTATCAGGTGCAAGGAGGGCAGTGGGATGGGGAAAGAAAGTAAGCGCGGTGACATGAGGGTTATGTTGCCGAGCACGCTCGATCAGAAGTTGATGACCTTGGTGGACACCATCGAAGATCCCGATAGCAACGGCGGATCCTTCGATCCTCTCATCGCGCCACTGGATATTCACACTGCTCACTTTACGCTCACTTCAATTATTGGCTTCACTTGTTGGCTTCGATGCGTGACTCGGGTAGGACGACAACTGGTTGCAATCTCTGATCGATGCTCTTGAGGAGCGCGATCACGTCTCCCGATGGGCCGATTGCTGCGATGACATCTTCGCGGAGGGAGCCTTCGCGATGCAGTCGCGTTGAGTCGAGATCAATGCTTCTTCCGAGTGAGATCTCGCGCTGCTCGTTCGCATCGACGCTGTAGCTAGCCATCAAACGAGAGAGTGCGTCGGCTGCAGGGAGAAGATTCACTCCATCCAACTCACTGCTCTCTTCTATGGCGAAAGGCTGGGACTCGATGCGGCGTAAGGCGATCAAGTGTCCGCCCACGTCTCGAGCGATGGCCCGGATATACGTCCCAGGCGAACAGGTCACATCGATATCGATCTCATCTTCCCGTCGCTCCACGATCTCGAGTTGGAAGATCTCTACCGTTCTAGCCTTGAGTTCTACCTCTTCACCCTCGCGAACGCGGTCATAGGAGCGCTTACCATCGACTTTGATTGCAGAGACGCGAGATGGAACTTGCTCGATGACTCCGACCATGCTGCGAAGATTTCGCTCTGCATTTGCCATCATCTCGTCATCGATGGGGCGCTTCTCAATCACATCACCCATCCGATCATCTGTGACGGTGAGTACACCCATCTTGATCGTGGCGAGATATCGCTTTCGTCCTGCCATCACATAATCAAGGAGACGAGTCGCCGATTCCACTCCCAAGACCATCAGGCCGGTAGCCATCGGATCAAGGGTTCCGGCATGTCCGATCTTGCGAGTACCAAGGACCTTCCGAGCACGCGCGATGAGATCGTGACTGGTGATTCCTTCAGGTTTATCAAGGATGAGAAAGCCAGAATGCGCCATCAGTCGCTCTCTACCGAATGCTTATCGATGGTGCTTGTAGGGATCAGCTTCACCGGCAGGCTTCGCGCCCTCCCGAATCTTCGCAACCTCTGCATCGTGACGCTTCACTTCATCGAGCAAGGTCTCGAAGTTCGATGCGCTCTCGCCGAGAGCATCCTCAAAGAAGGTGATCGTTGGAGTAAGTCGCGTACCGAGAGCATGTCCGACTTCTGAACGGAGCAAGCCAGTCGCGCTCTTGAGTGCAGCGGCAGTGGCATTCCGCTCTTCGTCGCTACCGAGGACGGTGTAGAAGATCGAGGCGGTCTGAAGGTCACCAGTGACGCGAACATCGGTAATGGTCACGAATCCAAGACGTGGATCCTTCACCTTGCTTTCGAGAGCTGAGGCGACGACTTCCTTGATTCGATCAGCGACGCGACGGGTGCGATGTGAGTTTCCCATCTCCTATGCCCGCTTCTTCTCGCGGATCTCGAAGACCTGGATCTGATCACCGACCTGGATATCCTTGAATGAACCCACGCCGATACCGCACTCGTAGCCTTCTTTGACCTCGGTGGCGTCATCTTTGAAGCGCTTCAGGGATTCGATGGTGAGGTTGTCTCCGACCACTACGCCCGAACGGAGGACACGCGCCTTCGCATTTCGACGGATCAAACCATCCGAGACGATCGAACCGGCGATGTTTCCGAACTTGGATGAGCGGAAGATCTCGCGAATCTCAGCGTTTCCGATGACCGCTTCTTCATACTCAGGCTTGAGCAGACCCTTGAGCGCTGCCTCGATCTCCTCGATCGCCTTGTAGATCACTGAGTAGAAGCGGATCTCGACACCTTCTTGCTCGGCGAAGATCGCAGTATGGGTCTCTGGCTTGACGTTGAAGCCGATGACGACGGCAGAGGATGCGGATGCGAGAGTCACATCGCTCTTCGTGATTGCACCGACACCGCGATGGATCACGCGCAATTCGACTTCGTTGCCCACATCCAGTTGTACGAGTGCATCTTCGAGTGCTTCGACCGAACCGCTGACATCGCCCTTGAGGATGAGGTTGAGGGTCTCGACCTTCGACTGTTCCATGAAGTCTTCGAGTGAGACCTTCTTGCGCGCCTTCATCAGAGCCGCAGTGCGCTCTGCTGCCTGGCGCTTCTCAGCGATCTGACGAGCAGTGCGATCCTCCGGTGCGACGATGAAGCCATCGCCTGCACTTGGGACAGCAGTGAAACCAAGGACCTGTACTGGACGCGATGGACCAGCCACCTCGACGGTGTTGCCGAACTCATCGAGCATCGCACGAACGCGGCCGTATGCGCCTCCTGCGACCACAGCATCACCAACATGCAATTCGCCGCGTTGGACCAAGACAGTGGCAACCGGACCACGTCCCTTATCAAGATGTGCTTCGATCGCAACGCCTCGAGCATCACCTTCAGGGATGGCACGAAGGTCGATCGCAGCGTCAGCAGTAAGCAAGATGGCCTCAATCAGCGAGTCGATCCCTTTGCCCTTGAGAGCTGAGACATCTACGAAGATGGTGTCGCCACCATATTCCTCTGCGATCAAGTTGTACTCGGTCAACTGTTGGCGGATCTTGCCTGGATTCGCACCTTCCTTGTCGACCTTGTTGACTGCCACAACGACCGGGACATTCGCGGCCTGGGCATGGTTGAGCGCTTCGATCGTCTGTGGCATGACGCCATCGTCTGCTGCTACTACGAGAACTGCGATATCGGTGACCTTCGCTCCACGTGCACGCATCGCGGTGAAGGCCTCGTGACCTGGAGTATCGATGAAAGTGATCGCTCGTTCGATGCCGTCATGGGTGTGATGGATCTGGTACGCACCGATGTGCTGCGTGATACCGCCTGCTTCACCTTTGACAACCTCGGTCTGACGGATTGCATCGAGAAGTCTGGTCTTACCGTGGTCGACATGGCCCATCACGGTAACGATTGGAGGTCGCGCGATGAGACGATCCTGGTCATAGACGTTGATCTCATCTTCAAGATCGATATCGAAACCCTGAAGGATCTCTCGATCCTCATCCTCAGGACTGACGATCTCGAGCTCGTATCCGATCTCGCCGCCTAGGATCTTGAAAGTATCTTCGTCGACAGATTGTGTAGCGGTGACCATCTCGCCTAATTGGAAGAGCGCTGCCACCAACTGACTTGGCTCTGCACCTATCTTCTCTGCAAGATCCGAGAGAGTCGCGCCGCGTCGAAGTCTGATCTTCGAACCATCGCCGCGAGCGATACGCATGCCACCCAATACGGGTGCCTGCATATTGTCGATCTCTTCGCGCTTAGCCTTCTTCGACTTCGCGATCTTCGACTTCTTCTTTCCTTTTCCGAATGCGCCAGCTGTGGTTCCTCTACCGCCGGGACCACCAGGTCGAGCACCACCGGCACCAGGTCCACTTGGTCTTCCTGCAAATCCACCACCAGCACCAGGTCCACCAGGTCGAGCGCCTTGACTTCTATATGGAGACGATCCACCAGGTCCGCCAGGTCGTGCACCAGGTCCACCACGACCAGGTCCGCCAGGTCGTGCACCAGGTCCACCTTGTTGTGGGCGTGCAGCAAATCCAGGTCGTACTGCACCAGGGCGAGGTCCTGCCATCGGTGGTCGTTGTCCTGGTCGAAGGGTTTGTCCTCCACCTTGTCCGGGACCACCAGGACGCTGCCCTGGTCGCGGAATCGCAGTTGTGCCAAATGGATTGTTGCCGGTGCGCGGCGGTCGTGGCATCTGCGGAAGTTGTGACGGTGTCGGCCTCGGGGTCTGTGAAGGTTGTGGCGGTATGAAGGTAGGGCGTTGATCGACAACTTCGGTTGCACGCTCTGCTTCTCGAGCTGCTTGCGCCTCCTTGATGACCGCTTCCAATTCAGCAGGGATCTCAGGGGCCTTCTTCACCGCTTTCTTTGCCGGAGCCTTCTTTACCTTCGGCTTCTCCTCGGTCGCTTTCGCTGCTGCCGCGGGATAGAGATCGCGCATCTTGCGAACGACGGGGGGCTCTACAGTGGAGGATGCAGAACGGACGAACTCACCGAGTTCTTGGAGCTTCGCAAGGACGTCCTTGCTCTCCATGCCAAGTTCTTTTGCTAACTCATAAACGCGGACTTTCGCCACTGCTTCCTCTTCTTCTCTCCCGACTCCGCGCATCTCGGAAGAGACGAACGCAGCCTAAATCAGGGTAGACCTCATGATCGTGTGGTGCTCATTAGAGTGCCATACCCGGACTTCTCATTTCTTGT
>CAYORK010000005.1:29437-34190 GCA_964406345.1 uncultured Actinomycetes bacterium
CTCATGATCGTGTGGTGCTCATTAGAGTGCCATACCCGGACTTCTCATTTCTTGTCATTTCTTGGCGTCTTCCCGTGTGGCTGCACGTTGCAACTCTCGGGATGTACGGGGCTTAGCCTACCTCGACGGGTCCGTCGCTCTCACCATTGGTGGGCATCGAATTCGAGGCTGACCCCGAGGCAGCGTCGGAGTGGATGTCGATTCGCCAACCTGTGAGGCGTGCGGCTAACCGGGCGTTCTGCCCATCTTTGCCTATCGCCAACGAGAGTTGGAAATCGGGGACGGTCACTTTGGCCGAGCGTGCGTGGATATCGACGATCTCCACAGACGAGACTCGAGCTGGTGCGAGCGAACTCGCCACGAAGGCCGCCGGATCCTCTGACCAGTCGACGATATCGATCTTCTCTCCGTGAAGTTCGTTCATGACGTTGCGCGCTCGCGATCCCATCGGACCGATGAGAGAACCTTTAGGACTCACTCCGGAGCGGTGACTTCTCACTGCAATCTTGCTTCGATGCCCTGCTTCTCGAGCAATCGCCATGATCTCGACGATCCGATCGCGGATCTCTGGAACTTCCAAGGCGAAGAGTTGTTTGACGAGTGCAGGATGTGTTCGCGAGAGGGTGATCTCTGGACCCTTCAATCCCTGCTTGACCTCAACGACGAAGGCTTTGATGCGCTCACCGTGACGATAGACCTCACCTGGTACTTGTTCATGCGGTGGGATCTTTCCTTCGACTTTTCCAAGATCGACATAGACCATCCGAGAATCTCGACCTTGTTGAATCACTCCAGAGACGATGTCACCAACGGTCCCGGTGAACTCACCGATCACATCCATGTCCTTCTTCTCGCGAAGCTTCAATTTGATCACTTGCCTCGCGGTAGAAGTCGCAATGCGACTGAATCCCTCTGGAGAGTCGATCTCTTCGCCAAGGTGTTCCCCATCGGGACCAAAGGTAGGAACGACGATCGAGATCTCTCCTGTTGCTCGATCCAATCGCGCGAAGGCATGGGCTTTCGCAGTGGGAAGGTTTCCGTATGCGGTCTTGACGCCGATCTCGATCGCAGAGATCAACTGCTCCAGAGATATCCCTCGCTCAGTGGTGAGGGCCTCGAGGAGTTTCATATCGACATGCATCGTCACTCCCCCTTTCGCTTGAATTCGATCTCGATCGTGGCTCGCTTGATGTCTGCAAGTGAGACTCTCTTCTCATCGATGAGCGGAGCTCCGTCGAAACTTATGATCCTGCCACTGACGACACTTCCATCATTGAGCACTGCTTTGACGAGGCGACCGATGTTCTTGCGCCAGTGACGATCCTTGGTCAAGGGTCGATCCACGCCAGGTGAGGAGACTTCAAGAGTGAAGGGTGAATCACCGAGGAGAGAGAGGGAATCAAGGCGTTCTGAAATCAGACGCGAAAGGGCAGTCACTTCATCTAGGGTCAACGATCGATCCTCGTGATCGACAAGGACGGTGACAACGCGGCGCCTACCCGCGGCAGTGACAGAGAGATCTTCGATCAGGGCATCAGCGCGCTCGACCAGAGGGGTAAGTGTTTCTAGTAACTCTGCGGCGATACTCATGATGCTCCGTATTCGTTCCTTATTCAGTTGTCTTGATTCGGTGGACCCGAACTAAGAGTGCAGAGTCTACTCGGTGAAAATGTCGATGCCAAGACGCACAATGAGAAGCACCGTGACCGCGATGAATGCCTTTCGAATCAGTTCGGATCCACCTTTGACCGCGACTCGCACCCCGAAGAGAGCTCCAATGAGGTTTGCAACACCCATCATCAAGCCGATTGCCCAGATCACGTTCGACGAGAGTTGAAAGGAGATCAGCGCAGCGAGATTGGTGCCCCAATTGACCACTTTGGTGATCGCAGTCGCCTCCAGGAATGCGAATCCAATCACTGCAACCAGGATCAAAGCGATGAATGATCCGGTTCCTGGTCCGAAGATCCCATCATAGAAACCGATCACGAGACCCGCGCTCGCGCCAATCGCGTAGCGCCTCCCATCGCTGTGACGATGGGATTTCACAAGTCCTAGTTCTTTCTTGGTGAAGGTATAGATCGCAACCGCGATGAGCATCACCACGATGATCGGACGAAAGAGTTCCCGTGGGATGAGATTGGCAAATTGCGCACCCGTGAAGGATCCGATGAAGGCAGGAATCGCCATGGCGAAGGTGAATCGCAGGTCGATCCGAATCCGACTCAAGTAGTTGATCACTGCGCTCGATGTTCCAATGAATGATGGCAGTTTGTTCGTTCCTAGGACCGTAGCGGGAGCGGTTGAGTTGCCAAGTCCTACCATCATCGCTGGGAGTTGGATCAGTCCTCCACCACCGGAGATGGCATCGACGAAACCGGCAAACCCGGAAGCGAAGAGCAGGAAGAGGATGATTTCGAAGGAGAGATCCATCGAGAAGAATTCGCTCAAGCGAGGAGCGATGTGACCTCAACGATCACGGATTGAAGGGCAACCTCGCGCTTCTCATTGTCCTTACGGATACGAAGTTCGACCTTGCCATCTGTCAGTGCCTTGCCGAAGATCAGGATGATGGGATTTCCGATCAACTCGGCATCCTTGAACTTCACGCCAGGCGATGCATCGCGACGATCATCGAAGAGAACGGTGATGCCGGCCGACTCCAGTGCGAGCGCGACCTTCTCTGCCTCGATGAATGGGGTCTCCTCCTTGCCGGTGGCGACTATATGGACCTTCGCGGGCGCGATCTCAATCGGCCAACTCAATCCCAATTCATCATGCGTCTGCTCCGCCACCGCAGCGACGGCACGCGAGACGCCGATTCCATAAGAACCCATCGTCACCACTTGAGACTTGCCTTCATGATCGAGGACGGTGAGGTCGAGCGCTTGAGCGTACTTTCGGCCCAATTGGAAGATGTGTCCGATCTCGATGGCGCGATCGATGATTACTGGATTGGAGCACTCGGGACAACCATCACCTGCACGCACCTCCGCCGCTTCGATAAAACCATCGACCTGGAAGTCGCGACCATGTGTCACATATCGAGCATGTCGATTGAGCTTGTTCGCTCCCGTAATCCAATGCGATCCGACCACGATGCGAGGGTCGGCATAGAGTCTCAAGCCGAATCGTTTCGCATCTTGCGGTCCGACATAACCTTTCACTAACTCTTTGCGCTTGGCGAAATCCTCATCATCGAAGAGACGAAGATCCACTACTCCTGGAAGGTTCGCCGCCACTCGCTTGAGATCAACTTCGCGATCGCCTGGGACGAGGACGGAGATCGCTTCACCGTCAGCCATCAAGAGCACGTTCTTGAGAGTGTCCGATGCCTTGTAGCCACCGCCGAACTTCTCGTTCATAACATCGACGAGAGATTCGATCGTCGGAGTATTCGGAGTATCGAGTTCTTCGATCGCAGCTGGTGTCTCGCCGCTGTAAGGAGGGACCTTGGTCTTCATCGCTTCAACGTTGGCCGCATAACCACACTTCTCGCAGAGTACGTACGTGTCCTCACCGGTTGGGCAAGGAGCCAAGAACTCCTCGGATCGAGAACCTCCCATGGCGCCTGACATCGCCGAGACGATGTTGAATCTCAAGCCAAGACGATTGAAGGTCTTTATGTAGGCGTCGCGATGTCGTTCATAGGACTTCGCAAGGCCTTCATCATCGAGATCGAAGGAATAAGAGTCCTTCATGACGAACTCGCGACCGCGGATGATGCCGCTACGTGGACGAGTCTCATCGCGGAACTTGGTCTGGATCTGGTAGATCACGAGAGGAAGGTCCTTATAGGAGGAGTACTCCCCTTTCACCATCAATGTGAACATCTCTTCATGGGTCGGCCCTAGGAGATAGTCGCCATCCTTGCGATCCTTGAGACGAAAGAGATCAGGGCCGTACTCGCTCCAACGATTGGTCGCTTCGTATGGCTCCCTTGGTAGGAGCGATGGAAAGTGCACCTCTTGGAAACCTGCGCGGTCCATCTCTTCGCGAATCACGCGTTCTATGTTGCGCAACGTGATGTAACCGAGCGGAAGCCAGGAATAGATGCCTGCGGCGATACGACGGACATAGCCGGCACGCACGAGGAGTTTGTGGCTTGCTACCTCTGCATCGCTTGGATCATCTCGAAGGGTGCGAAGGAAGAGTGTCGACATCCGTAACATCGCGGGCCTACTTCACCGAGACCGATGGTTCGCCCGAGGCGATTCCTTGAGCCTCCATCTCTTCTGCAAGTCGCATCGCTTCCTCGATCAACGTCTCCACGATCTGCGCTTCTGGGACGGTCTTGATCACTTCTCCCTTTACGAAGATCTGACCCTTTCCATTGCCTGATGCCACACCAAGGTCTGCCTCTCGCGCCTCACCCGGTCCGTTGACGACACAGCCCATAACCGCCACGCGCAGTGGAACGGTCATACCTTGTAGACCTGCCTGCACCTTCTCCGCCAATGTGTAGACATCGACTTGTGCGCGGCCACATGAAGGACACGAGACGATCTCGAGCTTTCGTTGCCTCAGATTGAGCGACTCGAGGATCGCAATACCTACCTTCACCTCTTCTACTGGAGGAGCAGAGAGTGAGACACGGATCGTGTCACCGATTCCCTCGGAGAGGAGGATGCCGAAAGCTGTCGCGGACTTGATAGTCCCTTGGAAGAGTGGACCTGCCTCAGTGACTCCGAGGTGCAGTGGGTATTCACACTGCTGTGCGAGGAGGCGATAGGCCTTGACCATGGTGACAGGA
>CAYORK010000005.1:34290-51105 GCA_964406345.1 uncultured Actinomycetes bacterium
TGGGTATTCACACTGCTGTGCGAGGAGGCGATAGGCCTTGACCATGGTGACAGGATCATGATGCTTGACCGAGAGCTTGATGTCGGTGAAGCCATGCTCTTCGAAGAGTGAGATCTCCCAAAGCGCGGACTCTACGAGCGCCTCTGGTGTTGCCTTCCCATACTTAGCAAGGAGGCGTGGATCGAGCGAGCCTGCATTGACGCCGATGCGGATCGGGATCCCTGCATCGCCAGCCGCCTTAGCGACCTCTTTGACTTTGTCATCGAATTGCTTGATGTTCCCTGGATTGACGCGAACCGCAGCACACCCGGCATCGATGGCGGCGAATATGTACTTCGGCTGGAAGTGGATATCAGCGACAACTGGGATCTGAGATTTCTTTGCGATCTGCGCCAATGCGTCGGCATCATCTTGGCTTGGAACAGCGACACGAACGATCTGGCAACCTGATGCGGTCAGCTCTGCGATCTGTTGCAAGGTGGCATTCACATCGGCAGTAAGAGTGGTGGTCATCGACTGCACCGAGACCGGTGCGTCGCCACCCACTAGGACGCTACCGACCTTGAGTTGCTTGGTCTTCCTGCGCGGGGCGAGGGTCGGAGGTGGAGTTTGAGGCATCCCGAGATTCACCATGGGCGTATTCTCTCGAATTAGTCACGCTAGACAAATCAACGGGCGGGAAGTCGGGAATTTTCGCTAGAAACCGAGACGTACCGGATTGACTACATCTGCGATCACGAGCAATACGGTGAGTGAGAGTAGGAGTACCACCACAACCAAGGTCAATGGGGTCAATCGCTCCACGTCGATCGGCTCTGGCATCGGACGTTTTCGAAGACGCGCAATTGTGCGCTTGATGCCATCGGCGATCGCAACTGCCATATGTCCGCCATCAAGCGGAAGTATGGGCAGGAGATTGAAGATGCCGACGAAGATGTTGAGGCCAGCCACCATGATGATGAAGAAGGTGACCTTGTCAGAGGTATCGAGTCTTTCACTTCCCGCCGCCTCACCGGTTGTGCGCGCGACTCCTACGATCCCCACAAGTCCTTCAGGATCCCTCTTCTCGCCGCCAAATGTCTGTTCGACGAGAGCCGGTATCAGCGAAGGAAGTTTGAGAAGGGCCTCAAAACTGCCACGAGTGACATCCTTGACGAAGGTCGCACTCTCGACGATGCCATCGATAGGCCCTAACCGGACCTTCCCGAAACCATTGACGACACCGATGACACCAAAACTCTCACCATCAATCGTCCGCGAAGCCACTGGGATGGTGAGCTCAAGAATCTGACCGGAGCGTTCAAGTGTGAAAATCAATTCCTCATTGGCGGATTGACGGATGAGAGTGACGATCTCTCCCCATTTCATCTTCTTGATCTCGTCTTCACTGTTACTTTCCGTCTCTCCGACGGGTCGAACCGAGAGGATCTCATCACCTGCAAGGAGTCCGGCAGCAAAGGCAGGCGATCTCGGAGCAGATGGTGAACATTCACTTTCGTTCTGGGTGAGGATGCATGGAACGACTTCTTCGACTGTATTGAGCGCTCGCACGGTGCCGATACCCGAGAAGAGCATGAGGACGAGAAGGAAACCTAGGACGAAGTGAAGGAAGGAACCCGCACCCAAGACGATTAGACGTTGTGGCACTGTCCCACTCAAGAATCGGCGATCTTGATCCTCGGGTGCGACGACCTCTCGAGGTGCCATACCTACGATCTTGCAATACCCACCGGCTGGAATCGCCTTGATACCGAACTCGGTCTCGCCACGACGAAAGGACCAGATCCGAGAACCGAAGCCAAGGAAGAACTCCGTCACCTTCATCCCGAATCGCTTGGCGGTCAGGTAGTGGCCAGCCTCATGGATCATCACTGAGGTGAGGAGTGCGACCACGAAAGCGACGATTCCCACCACGTTCCAAATATCAATATTCATGGCGAGCATCAACTCCTAATCAATTCGTTTGCAAGGACGCGCGCATCATGCTCGATAGCGGTGACATCATCGATATCTCGAAGCGGTGAGAGCGCCCCGCCGCCCTGCTCCATGACGACAGCTTCGATCACATCGACGATCTTTGTGAAGGCGATCCGTCCCTCGACGAACGCACCCACTGCTTCCTCGTTCGCTGCGTTGAACATGGCAGTCACAGCCGTCCCCAACTCACCACATCGCTTTGCCAACTCCACTGCTGGGAAACGATCGTTATCGATTGGTGAGAACTCCCAAACGTGGGACTTGCTCCAATCGACAGCTCGCATCACATTCGCATATCTCTCTTCTGAGGAGATCGCATATGCGATGGGACCCTTCATATCGGGAGGACTTGCCTGAGCGATCGTCGATCCGTCACGAAACTCGACCATGGAATGGACGACCGACTGCGGATGGATCACCGCCTCGATCTTGTCGTAGTCGATTCCGAAGAGATGATGCGCTTCGATCACTTCAAGCCCCTTATTGACCAAAGTCGCTGAATTGATGGTCACCACCGGTCCCATCTTCCAGGTCGGATGAGCGAGCGCTTCACCGACAGTGATGTCGCTCAAATCCTTGCGGTCGCGGAACGGACCTCCACTTGCCGTCAAGATCAACTTCGTAATCTCACTTCTCTTTCCTGCACGCATCGCTTGTGCGAGTGCAGAGTGTTCAGAGTCCACGGGGAGGATTCGCTCCCGTCCGTAGCTCATCACCAATTCACCACCGGCAACGAGGGACTCCTTGTTGGCGAGGGCGACTTTGTTACCACTGGAGAGCGCGGAGAGTGTGGGACCCAATCCGATCGAACCAGTGATGGCGTTGAGCACTACATCTGCTGGAATCGCTGCGATCTGCGAGGCTGAGTGCGGGCCATCGATCACTTCGGCTGAAGTCAATGACTGCAATCTCGCTTTGTCGCCCGTCGTCGCAATGATGGGGACTTTGAACTTATCGGCTTGCCGCGCAAGGAGTTCGAGGTTTCCAGAACCGGCAGCAAGGGCGACAACCCGAAAACTCTCGGGATGTGAGGCAACGATCTCCAAGGCTTGTACGCCAATCGAACCCGTGGATCCTAGGATCACGATTTCCTTCATCTTTACCCACATCTCCTCTTCATCCCGCGCATTCTCTCACCTGGGGAATAGACACTGCCCACCGCATCGTTCAGACTTGCCCCATGACTTCATCAGGGCCACATATCCCGCAAGAGCGTCGCGTTGTCACAGCAATCCCAGGACCTAAGTCTCAGGAGTTGTTGAAGCGAAGAAGTGATGCGGTCTCGGCAGCCCTAGGCATGTCCATCCCGGTGATGGTCGAACGCGCAGGTGGCGGTGTCATCGTCGATGTCGATGGGAACTCGATCATCGACATGGGTGCAGGTATCGCTGTCGTCAACGTCGGAAACAGCGCTGATCGCGTCGTCGCGAATGTGAAAGCGCAGGTAGAGGCCTTCACCCATACCTGTTTCATGGTCGCCCCATACATGGGATATATCGAGGTCTGCGAAGCGCTCAACAGGCTCACGCCGGGTAACTATCCGAAGAAGTCTGCACTCTTCAATTCTGGTGCGGAAGCGGTGGAGAATGCGGTGAAGATCGCCCGCAATTACACGAAGCGCCAAGCGGTCGTCGTCTTCGAACACGGCTATCACGGTCGCACCAATCTCACCATGGCGATGACAGCGAAGAACATGCCTTACAAGGATGGTTTCGGACCGTTCACGCCTGAGGTCTACCGGATGCCGCTCGCTTATCCCTATCGATGTGACGCGTGCGCCTTACCGTGCGAGCAGAAGATCCTTGACACTGTCATGCAGAAGATCGAGAAGGAGATCGGTGCGAAGAATGTCGCCTGTGTCGTGATCGAACCGATCCTTGGTGAAGGCGGCTTCATCGTCCCATGTGAAGGCTTCCTCCCCGGGTTGGCCGAATTCTGTAAGAAGAATGGGATCGTCTTCATTGCAGACGAAGTCCAGACCGGCTTCGCTCGAACAGGCCAGATGTTCGCTTCCGAGAATGAAGGGATCGAACCGGACCTCATCACAACTGCGAAGGGAATCGCTGGTGGACTTCCACTCGCTGCCGTCACCGGCCGCGCCGAGATCATGGATTCGATCCATATGAGTGGCCTCGGTGGAACTTACGGCGGCTCCCCTGTCGCCTGCGCCGCAGCGCTTGGTGCGATTGCGACGATCGAAGAAGAAGGGCTGGTCGAACGCGCCAAGAAGCTTGGTGAGACGATGCGATCAGCGCTACTTGCGATGCAGGAGAAGTACGCGATCATCGGAGATGTCAGAGGTCGTGGCGCTATGCAGGCGATCGAATTGGTGAAGCCTGGCAGCAAGGTCCCGAATCCAGAGGCGCTCACCTCTGTGATCAAGCACTGTCAGAGCAAAGGTGTCCTGATCTTGAGTGCTGGAACCTTCGGCAACGTGATCCGACTTCTACCGCCGCTCGTCATGCCTGAGCACTTACTCAAGGAAGCGCTTGAGATCCTTGATGAGGCGCTCGAACTCGCAAACTAGCGATCTAAGAGGTTGCGAGTCGGTGAGTAAGCGATCCCTTTTCTCTTCGCTGCGATAGCACTGAGGGCTTCCAAGACGACTCGATTGGCAAGTATCGCAGTGATGTCAGCGCTGTCGAAAGGTGGCGCAACTTCGACGACGTCGATACCTACGATCGGCAATTCAAGACAGATACGACGCACCGCTTCGAGGAGCTCGCGACTCGTCATCCCGCCAGGCTCTGGCGTTCCAGTTCCGGGCGCCATACCGGGATCTACGACATCGATATCGACGGAGAGGAAGACACCGTCGCAACCATCTGTCAGTGTCGCGAAAGACTCATCGAGCACCGCCTTCATACCCCGATGATGGATCTCGGTCATCTCATAGGAGCGCATCCCTTGATCGCGCATCCAATTCAATGTCTCATCTCCCGGCCAATAACCACGCAGTCCCAATTGCAAGAATCGATCCCCACGCACAGCACCGGAGTCGATCAAGCGACGCATCGGTGTGCCATGCCCGACGAGAGCTCCGAACTGCAGATCACCGGTATCGGCATGAGCATCGAAGTGGATCATCGAGACCTTACCCATACCGCGATGCGCTGCGATTCCAGCGACATCAGCAGAGGCGATGGAGTGATCACCGCCAAGAACTATCGCAATCGCACCGGCTCGAGAGATCTTCTCGGTCGCTTGCTTGAGAACTTCGAGAGCAGCGACAAGATCGCCCGGTGGCATCAAGAGATCGCCAGCATCGAATACCTTGAGATCTTTCAGCCCATCGACGCGAAGTGCTAGATGAGGTCGCTCCGCATCATGTGGCAGGTAATCCCCCATACGAATCGCTTGTGGGCCGAACTTCGCTCCAGATCGATGTGAGGTGCCCGAGTCGATCGGCGCTCCGATGATGATGACATCAGCACCGGCGAAACTGTTGGGATCATCGAGATCGCATTGCGGCACACCAAGGAAGGAGAAGTTGGGGCCATACATATTGCCGATATTCGCCATGCGGCGACTTTACTTCATCGCTCTTCTTCTTGAGCCCTTGTCAATCGTTGCGAGATGTAGACCGGGATCAATGAGAGCAGGATGACGACGGTAGCGACGACGTTGACGACGCTCGCTTGATTCGGTCTCGCCATCTCCTTCAGTATCCATAGTGGCAAGGTGTCGACACCGGGTGGAGCGGTGAAGATCGTCACCACCACCTCATCGAAACTAAGTGCGAAGGCAAGGAGGGCGCCGGCCACGAATGAGGTTCGAAATTGTGGGAATGTGACGAGTCGGAAGGTTTGCCATAAACCTGCACCCAAGTCTGCAGAGGCCTCCTGGAGACTGGGGTTCATCCGCTTGAGTCGAGCGAAGACGTTGTTGAAGACCATCACGATACAGAACGTTGCATGAGCGACGATCATCCCGAAGTAACCGATGTTGAAGCCTGCCGGCGAGAGGAAGTTGCTATAGGTATTGCTAAATGCCACACCGGTGACGATGCCAGGGAGCGCGATCGGTAGAACGACGAGGAGATTGACGGTGCTTCGACCGAAGAACTCGAAACCTTTCATCGCAAATGCCACCAAGGTCCCGAGTATCGATGCGATCACCATCGCCCCCGTCGCGACCAATACCGAGTTCCAGAGCGCTGCTCGAATCGGAGCGTAATCGCTTGCGAAGATCCACCACTTGGTGGAGAAGTTCTCAATCGGCCATCCAGAGATCTGGGACTCGTTGAAGGAGTTCAAGATCAGAACGAATAGTGGGATGTACATGAAGGAGAGAACGATGGCGACGATCAGTATCAGGAATGCCTTGGTCGCACGAGAGAGCCTCAGCATCGCTACATCCTCTCCAGCGAACCGGTTCGACGAGCGACCATCAGATAGATGACGACGAATGCGATCGGAATCATCGAGAAAGCTGCTGCTACCGGTGGATTGAGGTTGATGTTCGCCGCGATGAGGCTTCCGATCATCTGCGTAGCGCCACCTGTGAAGCGCGCTGCGAGATAGTCACCAAGGCTCAAGGAGAAGGTGAAGACTGAACCAGCGATGATCGCTGGGATGATCAAGGGGATCACGACTCGATAGATGGTCATGAAACCACGTGCACCAAGATCGCTCGATGCGTCGAAGAGATTGTGCGGGATCTGGCGGATGGCGGTGAAAACTGGAAGCGCCATGTACGGGAACCAGAGATAAGTGAGCGTCAGGATCACGATCGGAACCGAGAAACCTGGCCCCTTGATCCCGAAAGGCGCCATCGCCCAATTGAAGAAACCTTGCTCCGTGAAGACCAGGCGCATCGCGATGATCTTGACGAGATAACCCGCCCACAGCGGCAGGGTGATCGCGACCGCGAGGAGATTCCGGACCCAAGGACGTGCAATCTTCGCCATGTAGATGCCGAGCGGGACTGCGAAAAGGATACAAAGGAATGTCACTGTCAATGCGATGAAGAGCGTGCGTATCGAAGTCGATATGTAGGCGGGGACGGTGAAGACATCGATGAAGTTATCGAGCGTGAATCCTGGCCTTACCAGTGATGAGAAGGGATCGACGTACCAGAACGCGGTTATCAAAAGTAAGAAGAGCGAGACGATGTAGACGCCGACGATCCACGTCATCGGAAATGCAAGGAGACCGATCAATCGGATCCGAGGATTGCGGAGCAAGAAGGATGAGACCGGTCTGCTCTTCGTGCTCGTCGCCATCGTCATCCTTTGGTGAGGTACTTATGTTGGATCTGTGGGGGCCGATCGCTCGGCCCCCACAGGATCTCTATCAACCTTTGACCGTCAACCAAGCATTGGTCCACTCTTGGAAGCTTGTGCACTTCACATCGGTGCGACCATCGAGGCAGGTCTCAATCGGAGTAGTCCAAGGCCAAATGCGCTTGAAGAACTCCTCGTCCTCTGCTGCGAACTCATCGCAGTGAGCTTGTGCCTTTGCGCTCGATGCGCAGAAGGCGATGTTCGCTGGAGCCATACCGAAGTTCATCGCGATAGCACCGTTGACATCTGCTCGGCTGGTGTAATCCATCCAGGCATAGGCGCAGTTGATGTTCTTGGTAGTGGAGCTCACGAGCCAGGAGTCATACCAACCTGTCGATCCTTCGACTGGCAGTGTGGTCTTGAGATTCTCCTTGGCAGCGAACTTCCTCAAGACTTCCCATGAGGTTCCGACGACAGTGTTTCCACCGACGAACGAAGTGATCTGTGCGACTGGATCTGACCAGTACTCACCGATGATCTTGTTCTGCTGCTTGAGCAGATCGATCGCTGCGGCGAGCTGATCCTTATCGAGCGCGTATGGGTTCTTGATGCCCAATTCAGGCTTGTGATACATCAGATAGACAGCAGCATCTGCGATGTAGATCGGTGCATCGTAGGCAGTGACCTTGCCCGCATATGGGCTGTCACTCTCCCAGACGACGTCCCAACTCTCAGGGGCGCCACCGGTGACATCAGCGTTGTACTGCAGCAGGTTCGCGCCACGACCGATTGGCACACCGTATGGCTTGCCATTGACGGTGTCATAGACGTTGCCCTTCATTCCAGCTGCGATCTCGCCGCCGAAGTTCGGGATCAAGTCGATATTGAGTGGCTGGACATCGCCACCGACGATGAGGCGAAGTGCCGCATCACCAGAGGCCGAGACGATGTCGTATTGACCGGTGCGCATCAAGGTCACCATCTCGTCGCTTGTACCTGCGACACGTGGATTGACCTTGCAACCTGTTTGGGCTGTGAATTCATCAGTCCAAGCGGGCTCGACGAAACCGGACCAGTTGACGATGTTGAGCTCGCCCTCGAACTCACCCATTGCTTCGTGCATTGGGATATCGGGCACTTCGATGCTCACACCGCCGCTCTCATCTCCGCCAGATGAACATCCCCCGATGATCAACACGGAAACGGAGAGCAAGCTGAGAATCGCTAACTTCTTCCCCTTCATTATCTTCCTATTCCCTGACCGAAGTCAGACCTAGACGGATATCTCAGAAGCGTGGTTCTTACGCCACACCGCGAGTACCCGATCACCTGTCGCAAAACGAACGTTCTGCGACGGTAATTCTTGATTGAGCATGGTGACGCTAAGTCGCGCACCAGCATCGGCTTCGATGATGAAGATGGTGTTCGCGCCTAAGTAGGCGATTTCCGTGAGTCGACCTGCGAGGGCGTGCTCCTCGCCGGAGGGCGTATAGGAAGAGGACTCGATTCGTATGCGCTCAGGCCGGATGCTGATCGCAGACCCCGTGCCACCGACGGCGCGCGATGCCTCACCCTCCAAGATATTGGAGACACCGAGGAAGCCTGCGACGAATCTCGTGGCTGGTTGTTCATAGACCTCACGCGGTGTACCGACTTGCTCGATTCGCCCCTCGTTGAAGACGACGATGCGATCGCTCATCCGCATTGCCTCCTCTTGATCGTGGGTGACGAAGATGAAGGTGATACCGGCTTCTCGTTGAATGCGCTTGAGTTCGATCTGCATCTCCTCGCGCAATTGGCGATCCAATGCACCGAGTGGCTCATCAAGGAGGAGGACCTTTGGCCTCAAGACCAATGCTCTAGCGAGAGCGATGCGTTGTCGCTGTCCGCCAGAGAGTTGATGAGGGAGTCGATCTGCGACATGGGCCAACTTCACCGAGGTGATCGCTTCAAGCGCTTGTCTCGCTCGCTCTACCTTTGCGACCTTTCTAGTACGAAGTCCATACTCGACATTCTCTTGAATCGTCATATGCGGAAAGAGCGCATAGTCCTGGAAGACGGTATTCACATCACGATCGAAAGGTGGCAGATGAGTTATATCTTCATCGCCGAGCGTTATGACGCCTTCATCAGGATTCTCGAATCCTGCGATCATGCGAAGGACTGTGGTCTTACCCGAGCCGGATGGACCAAGGAGGGTCATGAACTCTCCAGATTCGATCTCCAAGGAGATACCTGCGACTGCGGTAACGGAGCCGAAGGTCTTGCGAAGATCGCGGATCTGAATTAGCGCCACTTACGCGCTCCTGACCTGTTCATGAGAGGAAACAATAGGGGCAGGCTCAGTGAAAATGAATGAAGTTCTGGGTCAATTTTCAGGAGGGGATCCTGATACCTCAAGGACGAGTCAAGACTTCTTAGCGAGCTTACGCTTTCCGAACACTTGTCCGGCGAAGACCAGGGCGAGAGCGATGACGAACATCAAGGTTCCGATGACATTCGCCTGCGGTGGCACACCACGGAGGGAGGCAGTCCACACATACTCCGGGAAGGTGTTGACCGTTCCGGAGTTGAAGTTGGTAATGATGAAGTCATCGAACGATAGGGCGAATGCGAGAAGAGCCGCTGCACCAATACCGGGAGCAACAAGTGGAAGAGTCACTCTTCGGAATGTCTCCCACTCGTTGGCATAGAGGTCTCTCGCTGCCTCCTCGAGTTTTGGATCAAGGCTGGCAACGCGCGCTTTCACGGTGACCACGACGAACGAGATGCAGAACATGATGTGTGCGATCGTGACCGCCACAAGACCTGCACCGACATTGATGTTAATGAACATCGATAGCAACGATGCACCAAGGACCACTTCAGGAGTCGCCATCGGAAGGAAGATGAGGAGGTTGGTCGTGCTCCGACCTTTGAAGCTATACCGCCCTAGGGCGAAGGCGATCATCGTGCCAAGGAGAGTGGCAATGATGGTTGAAGTGATTCCGACCTTGAATGAATTACCGAGTGACTCACAGATTCCGATCGGCTCGCATGGATTGAGCCAGGCTTCGAAGGTGAATCCGCGCCAGACGATGTTGCGCTTGTCTGCATCGTTGAAGGAGAAGGCAATGGTGTAGAAGATCGGAAGGAGGATGTAGAGGATGGCGATCACCGCGTAGATGCGGATGAGATTCTTCGATAGCCAGCGACTCATACCAGCTCATCCGTTCCGGCTCTTCGGATGTAGATGACCACCAAGACCAAGATCGTGGCCATCAATATGAAGGAGAGTGAGGCAGCGGTTGGATAGTCAACCACTCGGAAGAAGCGTGAGTTGATGACGTTGCCGATCATGTAATTGTCGGGGCTTCCCAAGAGCTGCGCGTTGATGTAATCACCGGAAGCAGGGATGAAGGTCAGCAACGTCCCTGCCACTACCCCTGGCATCGAGAGTGGGAGGGTCACTTTCCGGAATGTCGTCGCACCATTGGCATAGAGATCGCCTGATGCCTCCAGGAGGCGGTAATCGATCCGATCGAGCGAGGCATAGATCGGCAATGTCATGAAGGGTAGGAAGTTGTAGGTAAGCCCCATGATCACCGAGAAAGCTGTCGCAGTGATGGTCGCATCAGGCGGCAGGATGCCGAGGAATTGAAGTGTGGATACAACCGGACCTTCAGCGCCAAGGATCTGTTTCCATGCGAGCGTCCTCAAGAGGAATGAGGTGAAGAAGGGAGCCACGACCATGAGGAGCATGAGGTTTCGCCATGCTCCTGCGCGAAAAGCCATCGCATAGGCAAGTGGATAGGCGATTGCCAGCGCAAAGAGAGTCGCGAGGAGGGCGTAGATGAAGGAGCGATAGAACTGTTCTTGATTGTCGACGAAAGCATCGATGAAATTCATGAATCGGAAGGTCTGTACGAACTCACCTGTCTCGAATGTCGGAGCCGGGGTCTTCGTCGATGTCTCAGCGAGATTGATCAGTGGATAGACGAAGAAGATGATCAACCAAAGAAGTCCTGGTGCCAAGAGAAGATAGGCAGTCTTCTTGCCGCGCTTCTTGGGTGCATGCGACTGTTCTGTGGAACCTACATGCGCGATCGCCATGCCTCTACCTACTTGGAGGAGCCGTCGGCGGCATCGAGAGCGAAGGTGAACTTCGGCTCCCATGTCAGTGTCACGGGATCACCTTTGACGAGATCTGGGGCGCCACCATCATTCTGTTCGAAGACGACCAATTCCTGTTTCCATGGCATCTCGACGAGGTATTGCGTACTCACTCCGGTGAAGGAGATGTCGGTGATCTTCCCGCCGGTCAAGACGTTGCCGGAGACGTTGTCGCCGGGATCATGGAGGTTGAACTTCTCCGGACGAATTCCCACCTTGAGCGACTTACCCGTTGAATTGTTGCGCGACTTCGGGAAAGTGATCCTGGTGCCATGGATATTGGCCACCACATTGGCGCCATCGCTCGACTCCACCTCACCATCGATGAAGTTCGACTGTCCGAGGAAGTTGGCTACGAAGACGGTCTTGGGATTCTCGTAGAGATCGGCGGGAGAGCCCATCTGTTCGATCCGTCCTCTGTTCATCACCGCCACGGTGTCAGCCATCGTCATTGCTTCTTCTTGGTCGTGGGTGACATGGACGAACGTGATCCCGACTTCGGTCTGGATCCACTTCAATTCGATCTGCATCTGGCGTCGCAATTTGAGATCGAGCGCACCAAGAGGCTCATCAAGCAGAAGGAGCGCAGGGCGATTGACGACAGCACGGGCAAGTGCGATGCGCTGTTGTTGGCCGCCTGAGAGTTGACCTGGTTTTCTACCTTTGAGGTGACTGAGTTCGACGAGGTCGAGGACCTTCATCACCGCCTCATCCACATCCTTGATTCCGCGCCGACGAAGACCGAAGGCGACGTTCTCGAAGATGGTCAGATGAGGAAAGAGCGCGTAATTCTGGAAGACGGTATTGACGGGACGCTCGTAAGGTTTGGTGTAGGTGATGTCGAGATCACCTACTGAGATCTTTCCGGAGGTCGGCTCCTCGAGCCCCGCGATCATCCGAAGTGTGGTGGTCTTGCCACAACCGGAAGGCCCAAGGAGTGCGAAGAAGGATCCCTTCGGGATAGTCAATGAGAGATCATCCACTGCGACGAAATCACCGAATGACTTGGTCACATGAGAAAGTACAAGGTCGCCATGTACCTTCTTGATCTCACTCACTGCGAATTATCACTCTCCGATATCGACGCGGAACTTAGGCGCCGATGGCCTCTTGGAAAGCGGCCGAGAAGTTGAACTCCTCTTCCGCCTCAAGGCCGCGGAAGACCTGGACCTTCGAAAGAGTCGTCGCGTCAGGGAAGATGAATGGGCTCTCGGCGAGTGAAGGATCGATCTTCTCCATCTCCGCCTGTGCTCCCTTGACTGGGCAGATGTAGTTCACCCAAGCTGCGACCTCAGCGGCGATCGCTGGATCGTAATAGTGATTCATCAGAGCCTCGGAGTTGGCCTTATTTGCCGACGTGGATGCGATCAACATGTTGTCGCTCCAGAGAGTGCCACCCGACTCTGGGATGGCGAACCCGTAGTTCTGGCCGGAGAGATTCTCGGAGAACATATCTCCACTCCAGCCGATAGCGGCGACAGCATCACCATTAGCCATATCTTCGAGGTAATCGTTGCCCTTGACCTGACGGATGAAGCCGTCGGCGATCATCTTCTTGAAGTAATCGATCGCATTCATGAACTGGTCCTCAGTGAATGGCTGCGAGATATCGACACCTTGGTACTGAAGGATGATGCCCATTGTGTCGCGCATCTCAGAGAGGACGACGATTCGACCCTTGTTTGCTGGGCTGAAGAGTTGTTCGATTGTGGTCACATCCTGCTTGATCACATTCTTATTCCAGCAGAAACCCGCGAAGCCTGACTGCCACGTGAGCGAGTAATTGCGACCTGGATCGAATGAGACATTGGCAAGGGTGTCGAGGATGTTGCCCTTGTTCGGGATGTTCGCGGCATCGAGTTCACGCGCGTATCCAAGACGGATCCAGCGAGCGGCCATCCAGTCTGTCGGTGTGACGATGTCGTAACCGATGTCGTTACCTGCCTTGAGATTCTCCTGCACCTTGCCGTAGAACTCATCGTTATCGTTGTAGTCGACGAGATAGTCGACCTCGATGCCGGTAGCAGCAATGAACTTATCTAGTGATGGGTAGGTGCGCTTACCGTCGACCTTCTTCTGATCGAGATACGCCGTCCAGTTAGCCCAACGGACAGTGCCACCTACATCCTCAGGGAAAGTCGTCGATGCGCCTTCTTCACTATCTGAACCGCATGAAGCGAGAAGTGCGACACCTGCAACACCACCGGTTGCAGCAAGGAAACCGCGACGTGACATCTGCGCACGAATGAGTGAACGCGTTGTCGGGTCAGATGGAAGGGAGCGATTTACATTCTCAGTCATGTGTCGATGACTCTCTCTTCGGGGTCCTGAGGGACCAAGTGGGTTAGGCAGACGCGGACACTTTAGCGGGTGAGACCTAGAGAATTAAGGTTTCACCCGCTGTGAATCTTGCAATCTAGGCGTTGAGGTTGGTCATCACGTGCTTGATGCGGGTGTACTCCTCGAAGCCATAGCCAGAGAGATCCTTGCCATAACCGGAGTGCTTGAAACCGCCATGTGGCATCTCAGCGACCATCGGGATGTGGGTATTGATCCAGACCACACCGAAGTCGAAGGCCTTCGACATCCTCATCGCACGACCGTGGTCCTTGGTCCAGACGCTCGAGGCGAGACCGTACTCGACACCATTGGCCATCCGCACTGCCTCTGCCTCATCCTGGAACTTCTGGATAGTGATGACGGGAGCAAAGATCTCAGTCTGGATCATCTCGTCACTCTGCTTGAGGTCGGCGACGACAGTCGGCGTCCAGAAGTAGCCCGGGCGATCCACCTTCTTGCCACCGGCAGTGACACGGGCATGTGCTGGGGTTCGATCGAGGAATCCTTGGACCCTTGCGAGCTGGTTGGCGTTATTGACCGGACCTACGAGTACATCCTCAGTCGGCATACCTACCTTGATGTTGTTCTTGGCCTGCTCGGTAAGGAGTGTGACCACATCCTCATAGGCACTTGCCTCGACGATGACACGTGTCGCGGCGGTGCAGTCCTGACCTGCGTTGAAGTAGCCAGCAACGGCGATCCACTCACAAGCAGCTTCGATATCTGCATCATCGAAGATGACAACAGGTGCCTTGCCACCGAGTTCGAGGTGGACTCGCTTGAGATCTTTCGATGCTTGGTTCGCGACCTCCATGCCCGCTCGAACGGATCCGGTGATCGAGACGAATTGTGGTGTCTCATGATCGACGAGGAGTCGACCGGTCTCGCGACCTCCGACCACGACATTCATGACGCCTTCAGGAAGGAACTCCTGCATCAACTCTGCCATCCAAACTGTGGAGACCGGAGTGGTATCGCTTGGCTTGAGGACGACTGTGTTTCCTGCTGCGATCGCAGGGGCCCACTTCCAAACGGCCATCATCATCGGGTAATTCCACGGTGTTACCTGGGCGCAGACACCGATCGGCTCTCGGCGAATGAATGAGGTGTGGCCCTTGAAGTACTCGGCTGCGGATCGACCCTCAAGATGGCGCGCTGCGCCGGCGAAGAATCGGATCTGATCGAGCATCGGACCCATCTCTTCGGCTCGGGTCACGGCGATCGGCTTGCCGGTGTTCTCCGACTCGATCGCGATCAACTCTTCACTTCGCTCCTCGATGGCATCTGCGATCTTGTTGATCGCCTTCTGTCGCTCACCTGGAGTCGAGTCTCTCCATCCTTCGAATGCACTAGCAGCAGCCTTCATTGCTGCATCGACATCAGCAGCGTTCGATTGAGGTGCGGTTGCGAAGACCTCTCCGGTTGAGGGATTGATCAGGTCATATGTCTCGGATGAGGACGATGCGACGGACTTGCCGCCGATGAAGTTATTGAGAGTTTTCATGCGGCGAGATTACTCTCTTCCCTATGGCAGGCAACCCCGAGGAGAAGCGCGCTACCCCGGTGAAGCGACTTCCCCATAAGGAGAGCCATAACCGCGACGATCTCGTCGAGATCCTCGACCGAACCCGTGTCGCCCATGTTGCAATCGATGACGGGGGCCCGATCATCCTTCCCGTCGCAGTCGCGCCGTGGCGCGATCACAGCGAGGTGCTTCTCCATGGGTCTGCCGCATCCCGACTCTTTCGAAGGCTCTCCGAAGGTGCATCGGCATGTATCTCACTCACCATCCTGGAGGGACTCGTCCTTGCAAGGAGTGCCTTCGAATCATCGATGAACTACAAGTCGCTCCTCGCCTTTGGGGTTGGGCGCGCCTTGGCGGGAGACGAGAAGGAAGAGGCTCTACTTGCTTTGACTGAGCATCTCTTCCCCGAAAGAAGCAAGGAGTTGCGCGCATCGACAGAGAAGGAATTGAAGGCAACCACGATCATCGCCTTTCCTCTCGATGACTACGCGATGAAGATCTCCGATAAGGAGCCCGAGGATCCTGATAGTGACCTCAAAGAGCGAGTCTGGGCTGGCGTCATTCCAGTGACACAAGTACTCGGAGAACCGATCCCGGCATCGAACCTTGATCCATCGATTCCACTTCCGGGCTATCTAGACCGCTGGAGTTAGATCTCCGACTTCTCCTCCGCCGACAGTTCACTCGCTGCTAATTGACCACATGCGCCATCGATCTCTCGCCCACGCGTGTCCCTTACAGTGACTGGAACGCCGTAGTTCTCCAACGTCTTGACGAATGCACGCTCATCTTCGGGCCTCGATGCCGTCCACTTCGATCCTGGTGTCGGATTGAGAGGAATCAGATTGACGTGGGCATGTCGATTCTTGAGGAGTTTTCCGAGAAGATCTGCACGCCACGCTTGATCATTGATATCGCGAATCAGGGCATATTCGATCGAATACCTACGCCCCGTGGTCTCTGCATATCTATCTGCCGCTGCAAGCACTTCGCCTACCTTCCAGCGGGAATTGATCGGAACCAAAGTGTCTCGCAACTCATCGTCAGGGGTGTGAAGAGATACCGCAAGACGGACCTGAAGACCTTCCTCACGCAACTTCTCGATTCCGTTGACCAAGCCGACTGTTGAGATGGTGATCGAACGCGCACCTATACCGAGGCCATCCGGTTGTGGTGTAACCAAGTTCCTCACCGACCTCATCACCGCGTTGTAGTTTGCAAGCGGCTCTCCCATTCCCATGAAGACGACATTAGAAAGACGCGTCGGCCCTCCTGGCAACTCTCCCTCTGCACATGCCCGCGCGGCAGCGACCAACTGCGCGGTGATCTCGCCAGCGGTGAGATTTCGAGTAAGACCTGCCTGACCGGTGGCGCAGAATGGACAGTTCATCCCGCATCCTGCTTGTGAAGAGATGCAGACCGTAGTTCGCTCGGGATATCGCATCAAGACGCTCTCAACCAAGACTCCGTCATGAAGTCGCCACAAGTCCTTCCGCGTCAGACCATCATCACAAGTGATGGAACGAACGAGCGTGATCAGAGTAGGAAGGAATTCCTGGCGGACGGTCTCACGCAGATCCTTGGGGAAGTCACTCCA
>CAYORK010000005.1:51205-56479 GCA_964406345.1 uncultured Actinomycetes bacterium
TAGGAAGGAATTCCTGGCGGACGGTCTCACGCAGATCCTTGGGGAAGTCACTCCAGGTAGAAGGGTCATCGTTGTAGTGCGTGAAGTAGTGAGTGGAGATCTGATTGACGCGAAAGGTTGGAATACCGAGTTCTTTCGCTCGCTCCTTGCGCTCTTCGATCGTCATATCCGCAAGGTGACGCGAAGTCTTTGCCTTCGGCTTCGGTGCGTCGAAGACGAGTTTGATCTCGCTCACGAGATGGTCTTCGTCAGTTCGAGGAATATCCACAGGGCGGGAGCGGCAAGGGTCGCCGAATCGATACGGTCGAACATCCCGCCATGTCCCGGCAGGAAGGAACTCATATCCTTGATACCGAAATCCCGTTTCAAGGCGCTCTCAATCAGGTCACCGAAAGTGGCAGAAAAGACACCGACAAGCCCTGCAGCAATTCCGAGCCACCAAGGTTTCTCCAAGAGCTCTTCGAATGCATATGCACTCACGCCAAGAGTCGCAATGAGGCCACCCGCAAAACCTTCCCACGACTTCTTCGGTGAGAGTTTCGGCGCCATTCGATGCTTACCGATCAAGACGCCGGTGAGATAGGCGAAGGTGTCGTTGAAGGCCACGATGATCACCAACATGGAGACCAGAGCGAAACCATCGCTGTCGGCTGCGAGGAGGATGATGAAGGAAGGCAAAGCACCGAGATAAAGAAGTGTGAATGCGGTCTCGGCCGCGCGCTTGGCAAAGCCCTCTGGTCCTTGGCTCAGAACCAAGATGAGATTGAAGATGAGAGCGAGCGTCGAAGCGATCACCACGCCGTGAGTGCCCTCGAACCACGCTGTGAGCATGATGGCGGCATTGGAGGCCACGATCGACCAGTGATGTAACGCAACTCCAGTGCGTGAATAAGCCGAGATCAACTCGTGGGTCGCAATCGCGAAAGCGACGATCACGACAAGCGAGAAGAGGAAGGGAGCAAAGGCAAGTGTCGAGAAGATGATCGCAAGCAAGATGAGCGCGATCAGGATCGAGGAGACCAACTTCCTACCGGCACGCTTGTTGATCGCCTCGTTGATCGCGTGCAAGTCGGACATGGGTTGGCTTCTCGAGTCGTCTTTAGACTTCGAGAAGTTCCGCTTCTTTATGCTTCAAGATCTCGTCGATCTTGGCGACATGATCAGAGGTCGCCTTCTCCATATCCTTCTCGGCTCGAGCGAGGTCATCTTTACCAATCAGCCCGTCCTTCTCCATCTTCTCCATCGCCTCTTTCGCGTTACGGCGAATGTTGCGAAGTGAGACCTTGGAATCCTCTGCCTTCCCGCGAGCGACCTTGATGTACTCCTTACGTCGCTCCTCGGTCAATTGTGGGAAGTTGACGCGGATGACGCCACCATCATTGCCGGGGTTGACGCCGAGATCCGAGTCTCGGATCGCCTTCTCGATATTGGCCATCGCACCCTTATCGAAGGGGCTCACGAGAGCGGTTCTCGCCTCAGGTACTTGCACCGTAGCGAGTTGTGAAAGCGGTGTGAGAGTGCCGTAGTAGTCGACCATGATCTTTGCGAACATCGCAGGATGTGCTCGTCCGGTGCGGATCGCTGCGAAGTCTTCCTTCGCAACCTCAACGGCCTTGCCCATCTTGGTCGTCATATCCGAAAGGACTGACTGTAACTCTGACATCTCTTCCTCTTCTCTGAAGTTCTCGATCCCTTATGGCCCTTATGGGTTGAACTCAAATCTTCTCTAGTTGACGAGCGTTCCGATCTTCTCGCCCCGAACCGCCTTGGCGATATTGCCCTTCTGCATCAGATCGAAGACGATGATCGGCAGCTTGTTCTCGCGGCAAAGACTGAATGCTGCGGCATCTGCGACTGCCAACGACTTGGAGAGCACTTCGTCATAGGTGATGGTCTCGTACTTCTTCGCATCCTTGTCCTTGCGAGGATCGGCCGAATAGACGCCATCGACTCCGCTCTTTGCAAGGAGCAGCCCGTCAGCGCCGATCTCGAGGGCTCGTTGCGCAGCGACAGTATCTGTTGTGAAGAAGGGCATTCCTGCACCAGCACCGAAGATGACCACGCGACCCTTCTCAAGGTGGCGGATAGAGCGACGCGGGATGTACGGCTCTGCGACTTGACCCATGGTGATCGCAGTCTGCACGCGGGTATCGATCCCCTTCTTCTCGAGGAAGTCTTGCAAGGCTAGACAATTCATCACAGTGCCGAGCATTCCCATGTAATCCGCGCGAGCGCGTTCCATACCGCGCTGCTGTAACTCTGCGCCGCGGAAGTAATTGCCGCCGCCTACGACGATTGCGATCTCGACGCCGCTCTTGACCACATCGGCGATCTGTTCGGCCACATCTGCGACGACGTCGGGATCGACTCCGATCCCCTTCTCGCCACCAAAGACTTCGCCAGAAAGCTTAAGGAGCACTCTGTGATAGCCGTTCTTCTTATCCCCCATCACAGGTGCTCCTTATCTTCGATGACTTCTCGATAGTTCTGTAGCGCTTAGTTCGAAAGTCCCGTCGTTAGGTTACTGCCCCACTCGAAACCGATAGAAGGACGACACAGCAAGGCCGGCCTCTTTCAGTACCGCTTCGACGGACTTCTTCTGATCCTTAGCAAATGCTTGCTCGAGAAGGACGACTTCCTTCATGTAACCGGTGACTCGACCTTCGACGATCTTCGGCAAGGCTGCATCTGGCTTACCTTCATTACGGGCAGTCTCCTCTGCGACTCGTCGCTCGTTCTCGACGATGTCGGCTGGGACCTGATCGCGTGTGAGGTACTGCGGTGCGAAGGCTGCGATGTGTTGTGCGATGTCACGGCCCGTCTCACCAGGTGCCTTATCGAAACCGACGACGACGCCCACCTGTGGTGGCAAGTCAGCGCTGGTCTGATGGAGGTAGATCGCGCTTGGTCCGGAGACCAAAGCAATGCGACGAAGTTCGATCTTCTCGCCCAAAGTCGCGTTCGCCTCATCGATGAACTCTTGGACACTCTTTCCGCTAGCTAGCTTGCCTGCGACGAATGCCGCAAGGTCGCCACTCTTCGTAGCGTGAAGGTGGTCAAGGAGTTCCTTCGCAACCTCTTGGAAACGATCGCCCTTAGCGACGAAGTCAGTCTCACAGTTGAGCTCGAGCATGACGGTGACGTCACCCTCGCTCTTCGCAGTGACGAGACCGTTGGAGGTGGTCCGACCTTCGCGCTTGGTGACACCCTTCAAGCCTTTGACGCGGATGATCTCGACTGCCTTGTCGAAGTCGCCGCCCGATTCATCGAGCGCCTTCTTGCAATCGACCATTCCAGCAGCGGTCAGCTCGCGGAGTCGCTTCACATCTTCTGCAGTGTAGGAAGCCACGAACTACTCACCTGCCTTCTCTGCTGCGGCAGCTGCCTCAGCGTTGCTTGCGAGCAATTCCTTCTCCCAGTCAGCCAATGGCTCACCGGCTGCGACGCTCTCTTCGCCTGCCTTAGCGGCTGCAGCATCTTCCTTCGCTACCTGCGCGGAGCGAGCCTGAAGGCCTGCAGCGACAGCATCAGCGATGACACGGGTAAGGAGTGCAACCGAACGGATCGCATCGTCATTACCTGGGATCTTGTAATCGACCACATCTGGGTCGCAATTCGAATCGAGGATCGCAACGACAGGGATACCGAGCTTCTTCGCCTCAGCGACAGCAAGGTGCTCCTTCTGAGTATCGACGACCCAGATCGCAGCTGGCGCCTTGGTCATGTTGCGGATACCGTCGAGGTTCTTGTTCAACTTCTCGCGCTCGCGACGGAGCAAGAGGTACTCCTTCTTCGTGAACATCGCATCGTTCTTCGCCTCAAGAGCCTCGAGCTCCTTCAGGCGCTGAATGCGCTTGTAGACAGTTGGGAAGTTGGTGAGCATTCCTCCAAGCCAACGCTCATTCACGTATGGCATTCCGACTCGAGTCGCCTGCTGCTTGATCGGCTCTTGCGCCTGCTTCTTGGTGCCGACAAAGAGGATCGTTCCACCTTTGGCCACAGTGTCCTTGACGAAGTCATAGGCACCCTGGATGAGTGAGAGCGACTGTTGGATATCGATGATGTAGATGCCATTGCGCTCTGTGAAAATGAAGCGCTTCATCTTTGGGTTCCATCGACGGGTCTGATGTCCGAAGTGGACACCGCTGTCGAGGAGTTCACGCATTGTTACGACCGCCATGGCGGCACACTCCTTCATTTGCACGGCACAAGGCAGTGCACTCGGTTGACGAACTAACGGTTGCTAGTTCCCTGGCGCCCGACACCGACCGATCTTTCGATCGGACCGAGGTGGTTCTCTTTGGGATCAATGACTGATCTGTAGAGCGGGCACGCGAAGTCACATCCGAAGATGTGCTGGGCTGGAGTCTACTTAGGTGCTCAGGCAAGGTCTAATCCGGGGACTGGCCCGAATTAGCCTGCAATTCTGACTTCAGCTCGACGGTTCTCCGCGAGCCCAGCCCTTGAATTCTCAGCGGCGACCCTTTGGGTTGCAGCGAACCCTGCCACCGTGAATTCGACATCAGGGAGCAACCTTGCCAAGAAGTCGCGAGTCGCCAGGGCTCGATTTCGCGAGAGTGTCCTGTTGTCAAAGGACCGACTGTCGGTATGACCGTAGACGACGAGGGAAGTAAATCCTTCTCTCGCTACCACCGTTGCCAAATCACGTAATTCTCTCTTGAAGGCCGTGCTCAAACGGAAGGAAGCGGTCGCGAAATTGACCGTGAGTGCCGGGATGACTCGTTCCTGTCTGAAAACGGGTGCTGTCTCACTAACCGTGGAATCACCGCCGACTGCAACGACACGGATGGGGGTTGCTGGTCCAACGATGAAGGGTACGTTGCAGAAATTGACATTGACTTGACACTCAAGTCTCTCTCGAACGAAGACGTTGTAGGAAAGTGCGTTCGGTGAAGCTTCCCATCGAATAGTCGAACTCTCCATCGACTGTGGTGTCGAGGCAGCGAGAGCAGGTGGAGTTGGTGGAATGACCAGAGGCAGCACGACAACCTTGGTGTCATTGTTCTGGACATATGTCACCTCAACTGTGGTCCTGCCGCTGAAGGTCGGTGCTACTTCGATTTCAACCTTGCCATTCTTTACCTCCGCACCTGTCACTCCTCGACCCTTCTCGGTGACTTCCACCGAAGAGACGGTCTTCGTGTCGACCAGGATTACTGGTGTTACGGGCACGGGCCTACTCGGGTTGTTGCCCTGGTTCGGGTTGTTGCCCTGGTTCGGGTTGTTGCCCTGGTTCGGGTTGTTGCCCTGGTT
>CAYORK010000006.1:0-34838 GCA_964406345.1 uncultured Actinomycetes bacterium
CCTGCATTTCCGGCCCTGCATTTCCGGCCCTGCATTTCCGGCCCTGCATTTCCGGCCCTGCATTCTCAGCCAAGTCTGGGTCAGGACCCGCCCCCGTAACTGCGTCTGCTCTCCCCTTTTCAATGCTCTCCGGCTACCTTTTGCCCATGACAATGACCGAATCTGCACCCTCATCAAAGTCCGAATTCACGACGATGGCCATCGTCCCGCCTGCAACGACTGGCAATCTGACCAATCTTGTCGCTGAACGCGCATGGTTTGAGCCAGAGCGAGTGATGCTCTCTCGTCCACTCGGCGATGGTTGGCAGAAGGTCACTGCTAAGGAGTTCGAGGCCGAAGTTCGCACTACTGCCAAGGGTCTCATTGCTTCAGGAATCCAGTTGGGTGATCGAGTCGCGATCATGGCGCGGACTCGCTACGAGTGGACGATCCTCGACTTCGCGATCTGGTTCGCGGGCGGCACCACTGTGCCGATTTACGAAACTTCATCTGCCGAGCAGGTCGACTGGATCATGAGCGACTCATCGTCTGTTGCCATCATTGTCGAGACTCCGGCACACAAGGAACTCGTAACTCCAGTTCTTGGTGCGAGTGTAAAGAACGTATGGACGATGACCGAGAACGTTCTCTCACAACTTGCTTGGGCCGGCAAGGATGTTCCTGATTCCCTCGTCGATGAGAGAAGGAATGCCCTCACTCCGGATTCGCTAGCGACTTTGATCTACACCTCTGGTACCACTGGTAAGCCGAAAGGCGTGCAGCTCACTCACGGAAACTTCCTTTCCGAGTGCGGCAATGTCGTCGCAGGTGCCAGCGATCTCTTCCTCAAGCCTGGTGGATCGACACTCCTCTTCCTTCCCGTAGCGCACGTCTTCGGAAGAATGGTCCAAATCGGCGCAGTCTCCGCAGGGCTTCATCTCGCCCACTGCAGCGATCCACTCACTCGCCTTCTTCCAGATCTGGCTTCCTTCAAGCCAACCTTCGTCCTCGCGGTCCCACGAATCTTCGAAAAGGTATACAACGGAGCTGAGGCGAAGGCAGACGCGGCAGGCAAGGGTGCGATCTTCCGCAAAGCAGCAGATGTCGCTATCGCCTACAGCGAAGCTATAGACACCGGAAAAATGTCAGCGACATTGAAGTTCAAGCACGCCCTCTTCGACAAGTTGGTCTTCTCGAAGATCCGCAACTCGCTCGGTGGTCGAGTCGAAGCTGCGATTTCTGGTGGTGCACCACTTGGAGTTCGTCTTGGTCACTTCTTCCGCGGTGCAGGAGTTCGAGTCCTAGAAGGTTATGGACTCACAGAGACGACTGCTGGAGCAACGCTCAACCTCACGACGGCACATCGTGTCGGATCCGTCGGACGACCGATCCCAGGCACCACGATCAAGATCGCCGAAGACGGTGAAGTCTTGATCAAAGGTGGCATCGTGATGCGCGGCTATTGGCAGAACGACGCGGCGAACAGCGAGGTATTCACATCGGATGGTTACTTCCGATCCGGTGACCTCGGCAAGCTAGATGATGAGGGTTACCTCTATATCGTCGGTCGCAAGAAGGAGTTGATCGTCACATCAGGCGGCAAGAACGTCGCGCCTGCAGTACTAGAGGATCGACTTCGTGCCCATCCATTGGTCAGCCAATGCATGGTCGTTGGTGACAATCAGCCATACATCGCAGCACTCGTCACCATTGATCCCGAAGCCATCAAGACATGGATCACTGCGAACAAGAAGGATGGCGCGACCCTCGCCGAATTGGTCAATGATCCTGATCTCATCGCCGTCATCCAGACTGCTGTCGATGAAGCGAACAAGGCAGTCAGCCGCGCAGAGTCGATCAGAAAGTTCACCATCCTTCCCGTCGATTTCACTATCGCCGGCGGACATCTCACGGCAAAACTCTCCGTGAAGCGACATGTCGTGGCGAAGGAATTCGCTGCGGAGATCGAAGCGCTGTTTGCCTGATCTCGTCCCACAGGACGAAGAGACGCGTCACGAGCGATTACGAATCGCTCGTGACCTGCATGACACGGTCGCACAACGTCTAGCCGGGCTCGGCTACTCTCTCGACGCAACGATCGCTGACGAAGCGATCCCTAGTGATCGCAAGCGAATGCTGCGCGAAATCCGATTCGGATTGAGTCAGGTCATCGAGGAACTTCGGGACGAAATCCTTGCGCTAAGAAGCGATCCGGCGAGTTCCATCGAGGCATGGTTGCAAGAGCGCCTTGAACTCGAGATCGATTGGCAGCGTCGTAATGACCTCAATGTCACGCAGCGAGAACGGGAAGAGATTCAGTACGTCCTCCTGGAACTCCTCCAAAACGCAATCTCACACCAAGGTGTCACTTCGATACAGGTGGAGGAGTGGGAGAAGGGTTTGACCGTCGCCTTCTCCGATGCCAAAGCAGTCGGTGCGAGAAAGTTCTCGAACTCCCCCACTTTCGGCCGAGTGGGACTTCGGGAGAGATTGATTCGAGTCGGCGCAGAACTAGATGAATCAGAGGCAGGTTTCATCATCCAATGTCAGTAGAGGCTCCTCTGAGACTTCTCATCGTAGATGACCATGCGGTTGTCCGCGAAGGGGTCGCGCGAGCCTTGACCGCCAACAGGAGCGATTCGATCGTCGTTCACGCTACGACTCTTGCGGAAGCACAATCACGCTTGGCTGCGGAAAAGTTCGATGTAGCCATCGTCGATATACATCTTGCAGATAACTCAGGCTTAGAACTGGTCCTATGGATCCGAGAGAACTCGTTGACCATGGGGGTCATCGTCTTCTCGATGAATAACCATCCTGAATACATCTTGGCAGCGATGGATAACGGCGCTTCAGGATTTCTAGACAAGAGTGCACCCATATCCGAATTGCTCACGATGATCGAGATGGTGGTCCGTACTCCATTGACCTTCCAATGCAAGGACCTGCAGCGCGCTCTCACCTACCGCCGATCGAAGACCACCCTTACATCGCGCGAGGTGGAGATACTCCAATTGCTGCCGACCGGAATGACCTATCTTGAGTTGGCCGAAACCCTCTTCATCAGTGAGAGCACTCTCAAGACCCACCTGCAGTCGATCTATCGAAAGCTCACCGCACGAAATCGGCTCGAGGCGATCAACGAAGCAAGGCGGCTTGGAATTCTTCCGCCCATCGATCCCAACTCCACTGGGAAGTGACCCACTCCCGCCCCTTCATTCCCATCGCGCGCGCACGAGCGGGGTCTCGGAGTAGCTGGGCACAGGCGTTCACAATCGAATCCACATCTTTGCCATCTACGAGGATCCCTGTCTCGCCATCGATAACTGCATCAGGTGCACCTCCCGAGCGACCAACTATGACGGGCAGACCGCAACCGCTTGCTTCAAGATAGACGATCCCAAGTCCCTCTACTTCCAAGCCAGCGAGACGATCCCTCGATGGCATAGCGAAGATCTCAGCGATCGAGAGATAGAGCGGCAGCTGCTCGAGTTGAACACGCCCCACGAAAGTCACGGCATTGAGCACATCCTTGCGTCTAGCGATCGCTTCAAGGTGGTCACGATGAGGTCCCTCACCCACAAGGAGTAGATGCGCTTCGGGGAACTCTGTCCTGAGGAGAGCGATCGCTTCGATCAGTCGATCCTGCCCCTTGCGATGAACAAGGCGCCCAACGGAGATGATTACCTGTTTCCCGTCAAGACCAAGTTGAGAGCGCAACTGGCTCTTCTGCGGCTTTGTATTGACTTGAGCGAAGTGTTCGAGATCGATGCCAGGTGCTATTTGAATCAACTTCTCGTAATCACGTTTACGAACACCCTTACTGATCTCCTCTTTGGTGTAGCGGGTGAGGTAGCCGATCACGTCGAGGGAGGATGCGATGACGCGAATCAAGATTGAGAATGGCGGCACCTTTGCCCACCACACTTCATGGCCATGAGTCAGCGCTATCGATCGAAGCGCGCTGTTGCGACGCTTGAGAAAGGGAGTCATGATCGCAAGCGGGGCCGCAGCACCGAACCAGAGGTGCGTCACCTGCTCCTCATCGATGATCCGTGAGATGGCCCTGATTACCCGTGGAGTCGGAAGAAGGATACGACTGCGGTCTCGAACGATGCGAAAGTCATGCACCTCTTGCCACTTCGCATCATGATCTTCTGCACCATCTTGATGAGATGTGTAGACAAGCGTCGAGCCAGGCTCCATTCGCTCCAGAAGTCCCATCACAAAGGTCTCGATACCGCCTGCACGCGGGCCGAAATCGTTAGTGATGAGGAGGATTCTTGGTTTAGAGACGCCTTGCACCGACATATGGCTTTCGTCCGAACCATGCACCAAATGTCGCGACCTGAACTCGCGCCCCTGGGCGCGGAGCATGAACCATCTTGTTTCCGCCGAGGTAGATACCGACATGGGATATGGGTCGGCCGAAGAAGATGAGATCGCCGGGCTTGAGAGCGCTTCGCGCGACGCTCTTGCCACGGTTGAACTGGGCTCGAGACGAGTGCGGGAGTGAGACTCCAGCAGATTGGAAGGCTCGCATCGTCAGTCCGCTGCAATCCCATCTCGTTGGGCCAGCTGCACCGAAGACGTAATTGTCACCGATCTGATTCATGGCATAGCGAAGCGCGATACCCGCTCTGCCGGAGACTGAATTGAGTCCCTTCGCCGCTGCCAAGGAACGTCTCTGGGCCTCGTCCTGTTCCTTCTTGTTGAGCGCTGCCAAGCGAGCGCGATCCTCCTTGCGGAGCTTGTTGAGGAGAGCTTGCGCCTCCTTCAACTTGGATTGAGCCAGCGATGCTTGTTTGCGATAGCGGGCTTCAGTGGCAGCGACGATCTTGACCTTCTGTTCGACTGTGATGGAAGTAGCCTCAAGGCGTTGCTTTGCAACTGCGTACTTGCGCAACTGCGAAGCCTTACGGCGCGTCACCGCTTCGAGAGAACCAGCGGCAGAGAGATAGAGGGTGGGGTCTTGAGAAAAGAGAAGTTCAAGCGAATCCGAAAGCCCACCGTTCATGTACTGCGAATTGGCGATGGCACCTAGAGATTGTCGAAGTCGTTCGAGTGATGCCTTCTGATCCGCCTCCTCTGCCTGTACCGAAGAGAGTTGCTTCTTGAGGTTGGCTAATTGGACCTTGGCAGCCTGTGCGCCCTCGGCCGCCTCAGCGGCATCCTCTTGGAGCATGATGACCTGAGCGCGTACCTCTTCGATAGTGGGCTTTGCCTGTGCGGGGGAAGCCAATGAAGCGGCAAGCGCCAGGGCAATAAGGAGCGTTCCTCGTGAGCGCAGCATGTGGGGAGGGTAACGGCAGGGGTCTTCGCCTCTCAATCTGAGACGCGGGCGCTAGGCGTGAATCAGCCGAAATTCACAGGAAGGAAGCGCATCGGAGGGACCAATCCGCGCGAAGAGAGCAGAGCGAGAGCTTGATCCGTGGCGGGATCCGTCGCCTCATTGGTCGCCTCATTTGATTTCAGCCTCTCCGCCGACTTTGCTAGAGAGTCGATGGAGATGATGACCGAGACGACACAATCACTACATGCTTCATTCTCGATGAGGTTTGGGTCGAAGAGGGCGCAGGACTCACAGTCGATGATCATGGTGAAAGACTAGGTTTGACCACTGACATGAAACTGAACCTGGATCAACTCCCTGACCACATCAAGGTCATTTCCTCCCTCCTCATCGATCCTGTGGGCCGAGTTCGGGATGGGGTCAGCTCCCGGCCATTGAGCTCCGAAGACGATCGCCAGCGCTTCCTCGCCCTCCGTGCTTCGGCAGATTGCATCGTGATCGGTAGGAAAACCTGGGAATCAGAGTCCTATGCCAAGACCAAAGTCCCGGTCATCGTCTATTCAAGGGCCACCAGCCCGATAACTCGCTGGGCGATCGAACTTGATCGTCTCCAAAAGGAACACGGTCCGCGAATAGTGATCGAAGCAGGTCCCGATCTCCTAGAGCAACTCCTCCATGAGGATCTGATAGACCGTCTCTATCTCACCAAGACGTCACGAGAAAGCAAGGATGAGAGCAGTCCTCGCTTCGACCTTGCACTCCTCGACCGCGAAGGCAGAATGGACCTGATCGACAGTAATCGAGGCGCTGAGGATCTCTTCGAGGTCTATCAGCGGAAGTCACTATTGCGCGACTAGGCGACTCAGCCGAGTGCGATTGTGGCAACGCCCGCCACGGCAGTGATGACACCGGCATATTGGATTCGATGAAGTCGCTCTTTGAGGATACCGAAAGCAAGCATCGCAGTGACTATCGGAAAAAGTGAGCCAAGAACGATCGCGATCGAGACGAGACCTTTCGTCGTCGCTATACCCAGAGTCAAGTTAGCAAGGAAGTCTGCGATACCGACAAAGATCAAAGCTGGATAGTCGCGACGTGCAAATCCGCCGGTGGTTCGGAAGTAGAGCGCAAGAAGGATCACTATCGTCACTGAGGCCACACGCATCGACGTCATTGTGAGGAGTGGAGCGGTCTCAGATCCTCGCCATAGGAACGTCAACGAGAGACCGAAGAAGATCGCAGCAGAAACTCCAAGTAGGACGGGACGGAATGTCGCGCCCTTTAGCTCGGGACCACTTGCCATGAATGCCCCCGAAAGCGCAATCGCCATGCCGAGGATTTGAAGCGAAGAGGCGCGCTCACCGCCAATGAAAGCGATCATCAAAGGCATGAGTGCCGAGAGCGACGCGATCGGAGCGACGACTCCCATACGTCCGGTGGCCAGTCCGGTGTAGAGCGAGACCAAGCCGATGAAACCGGTGAGACCGGCAATCACGCCAGAGACGAAATAGCCATCGAATTCCAAAGTGGGTGAGACGAAGGATCCAGTCAACAGCACTGCAAGCAACGCGAAGATCAATCCAAAGACTTGCGAGAAACCTGTGACTGCAAGAGCTCTATAGCGCTTGGAAAGATTCCCACCGAGAAAATCAGATGTTCCCCAGAGCAGGCTCGATAGAAGTGCGAGAAGTGCAGCCATGACTCGCGAGCCTACACGCGCCTCCCCCGAATCATCATGAAGGGCTTCTACCCTTCTCCTATGGGTGAGATCGCGAAGCTATTCGCTCAATTCAAGGATGAGATGGCTACCTTGGAACTGCGCAACGAGATCCTGCTCGAGGAGGTTCCGCCACCTACGAAACTTGCACCCCTTGCTTATGCCATCACGGCAGACATCCCGCTAAGTGAAGACGGGGATCCAGAGAGCGATGATGGAGATTACGCGACGGGAAGATTCGTCCTGCTTGCAGATCCGGAGTACAAGGAAGCATGGCAAGGCGAGTTTCGTGCCGTGACATTCGTTCGCGCGCCCATCGACGATGAGATGGCATTTGATCCGATGCTCAACGATGTCGGTTGGAGTTGGCTTGAGGATGCGTTACGCAACGAGGATGCCAGCGCGATAGCGCTCAGTGGCACAGTGACCCGAGTGGCGAGTAAGTCGTTCGGCCAATTGGCACCCCAGCCTGATCAATCCGAGATCGAGATCCGCGGATCATGGACCCCTACGGAAGGGGCTCTACTCATCAACCACGCGCGAGCTTGGATCACCCTTCTTGAGATGGTGGCGGGCACGGTTCCACTGCCTGAGGGCGTCGCATCCCTGAACCGTCGTCGGTAGACGCGACGGCAAGATGCACGCGATCATCGGGAATCCATGAGGCAATCTTGAGTCAAGAAGTAGAAGAGCCGATTCAACCGTTCCCACTTCATAGACCGCGCTTTGAGTTGGCTCCTCTCGTCACGACCGCCGCGCAGTTCGAGGCAGCGATTGACGAGCTATGCCTGGGAAGTGGAGCGCTGGCAGTCGATGCCGAAAGAGCATCTGGTTATCGCTATTTCGCACATGCCTATCTCTTCCAGTTCTACCGCCGCGGAAGTCGGATATTCCTCGTGGATCCCGTCACGCTCCGTGATGAAGAGAAACTGATCCAAGAGTTCAATGAACGCCTCGGCGGCGAAGAGTGGATCATCCATGCCAGCACTCAAGACCTACCTTGTATTCGAGAATTTGGCTTCACGCCGCAACGACTCTTCGACACCGAACTGGGAGCGCGACTCGCTGGCCTACCGCGAGTAGGTCTAGGCCCGCTGACTGAGCAGCTACTTTCGCTCTCCCTCGCTAAAGAACATAGTGCCGTCGATTGGTCGATTCGTCCTCTCCATCCGGAGTGGAAGAACTACGCCGCACTCGATGTAGATGTCCTTCCCGACCTTCGAGACGCTCTGATCTCCATCTTGGAGAGTCAGGGGAAGTTGGATCTTGCGCATGAAGAGTTTCAATCCATTCTTGTCGCCAAGGAGTCGGAGCCAAAGAAGGATCCATGGCGACGCACCTCTGGCATTCATCATGTGAAGGGAAGGCGGGGGCTTGCCATCGTCAGGGAGCTTTGGCAAGAGCGCGACCTATTGGCTCGCGAACGAGATATTGCAGCGGGTCGACTCTTTCCTGACTTCGCGATCTCGGATCTTGCTATCGCATCTCGCAACCTCTCCGAGGAGGAGTTCCGTGGTGGCGCGAAGGAGATCTTCCACGGCTCTCAAAACTTTCAGCGTCACTATCGAAAATACAAGCGAGAGTTCTTCGACGCATGGAGCGAGGCCATCATCAGGGCACTGAATCTCCCCGAAGAGGAGCTGCCACCCATGCGAGCGACGAGTGATGCGCTCCCGCCGGTGAAGATCTGGAAGGAAAGAGCACCTCTTGCCTACGCGCGATTGACCCATGCCAGGTTCAATCTCCAAGAGGTCGCTTCCGAGTTGCTCATGCCGCTCGAGAATCTCATCTCTCCAGAGATCGTCCGTCGGATCTCTTGGATGAGTCAGAAAGAGCGATTCACCATGGAAACCCTGCGGACAACTCTCGCCAAACTTGGGGCCCGCCCATGGCAGATAGAGCGAAGCCGTGATGCCATCTTCCGATCACTGAGCGAGAAGGAGCCGCGGGTAGTGCCAGATAGCAACCCGGAGGAAGAGGATTCGACTTCCCTAGCCTGATACTGGCAAGTAACATAGTGGAAGCGCGCCTTCATCTACGGCGCGGGGCGAGGAAGGCTCTTCCATGGAAAAAGTACATCTGATCGACGCCGTCAGGACTCCTTTCGGTAAAGCAGGAAGTCTCTATGCCGGAACGCGAGCCGACGACATCATGGTTCGCGCCATCCGCGGACTCTTGGAGAGAAACCCTTCCATTCCAGTCGCCGAAATCGACGACGTTGCGATCGCGGCGGCGACACAAAGCGGTGATCAAGGGATGAATATCGGACGTAGCGCATCGATCCTCGCAGGTCTTCCGATCTCAGTTCCTGGCTATTCCGTCGATCGTTGGTGCGCGGGAGCGATGACTGCAGTCACTACTCTCGCAGGCTCAATCGCTATCGGCGCCAATGACCTCGTCCTCGCTGGCGGTGTCGAACATATGGGCAACCATCCGATGGGCGATGGCATGGATCCAAATCCCCGATATCTCGCAGAGAAACTCGTCGATACCGATGCACTCAATATGGGAAGTACAGCAGAGCGCCTTCACGATCGATTCCCGCAATTGACGAAGGAGCGAGCTGACAAGTACGCACTCGCCTCACAGACTAAGACGCAGTCGGCTTACCAAGCAGGTGTGATCCAGAAGAACCTCATCCCGATGGCCGTACGAAGTGCCGAGACAGGATGGGGCGTAGCAACCGTCGATGAACCGCCTCGACCAGGTACCACTCTTGAAGCACTCGCAGCACTCAAGACGCCTTTTCGTCCCAATGGAAGAGTGACTGCAGGAAATGCCGCTGGACTCAATGACGGCGCCACTGCTGCTCTTCTGGCGAGCGACAAGAAGGCAAAGGAACTGGGTCTTACACCGAAGGCAACCCTGGTCTCCTTCGCGTTCGCGGGCGTAGAGCCAGAGGTCATGGGATATGGACCTGTACCTTCAACCGAAAAGGCGCTCAAGAAGGCGGGACTTACCATCGATCAGATCGGTCTCTTTGAGATCAATGAGGCATTCGCCGTACAGGTTCTGGCTTTCCTCGATCACTTCGGAATCGCCGATGATGATCCACGAGTCAACGTCTATGGTGGCGCTATCGCAGTAGGGCATCCACTTGCATCTTCGGGAATCCGTCTCATGCTCAATCTCGCCGAGGGCTTCGCATCGCGCCCTGACGTCCGCTACGGAATCACCACGATGTGTATCGGTCTAGGTATGGGTGGCACCGTGATCTGGGAGAACCCCAACTACAAGGGAGCAAAGTGATGAGCGAGTCGACTCTGCCTGCAGGTGCACCAGAAGAGGTAGTCACCAAGGCGTTGGTACGTGAGGTTGACCTCACCGCATTCGGTGCGAGCAAGAAGATCGCTCTGATCACTATCGATAACGGCCTTGATTACAACCGACCGAACACTTTCGGTCCCCAGTCGTTGAAGGAACTGGATGCTGCGATCACAGCCGCGACGGAGATGTCCGTCGATGCGATCGCAATCACCGGTAAGCCCTTCATCTTCGCCGCTGGGGCAGATCTCTCGGGTCTTTCCTTCGTGAGCGATCGCCAGCAGGCCTTTGGCATCGCAAAACTGGGGCATGACATCTTCCGTCGACTCGGTGAGTCGAAGAAGCCAACCTTCGCCTTCATCAACGGACTCGCGCTAGGTGGCGGCCTCGAAGTCGGTCTCCACTGTCACTATCGCACTCTTGCGTCGACAGCCTTCACCGCTCTTCCAGAGGTCTTCCTAGGCATCATTCCCGGCTGGGGTGGCGCGACTCTCCTACCGAAGTTGATAGGACCTGAGAAGTCGGTTCAAGTCATCGTCGGCAACGCACTTGCAAACAACACGATGATGAAGGCATCGCAAGCGCTGGAACTCGGCGTCGTCGATCGAGTCTTCGAACCGGTCGACTTCCTGGAGCGCTCGCTCTACTTCGCCGCAGAGGTCCTCGCCGGAAAGACGGTCATCAATCGCGCTGACCACAGTGGTGATGACGCCGCGTGGGAGAAAGCCTTGTCAACGGGTAGACAACTCATGCTCAAGAAATATGGTGGCGCTGAAGTGGCTGCGCCGATGCGCGCGCTGGAATTGATTGCCTATGCTCGCACCGCAACGCTGGGCGAAGGTTTCGACAAAGAGGATCAAGTCTTGAGTGACTTGGTGATGAGTGATGCCGTTCGAGCATCGCTCTATGCCTTCAACCTGATCCAAAAGAAGCGAAAGAAGATTGAAGGGGCTCCCAAGGCAGCCTTGGCACGAAAGGTCACCCGCTTCGGAATCGTCGGCGCAGGTCTCATGGCGTCACAACTGGCGCTCCTCGTCATTAGAAACCTCAAAGTTCCTGTCGTCATCACCGATCTCGATGAGGAACGAGTGGCAAAAGGCGTCGGCTACATCAACGCCGAGTTGGAGAAGTTGGTAGCGAAAGGTCGCCTATCTCAAGAGGGAGCACGTCGCCTCTCCGGACTGGTCATTGGATCGGTCGACAAGAAGGCCTATGCCAACTGTGACTTCATCATCGAGGCAGTCTTCGAGGAACTTGAGATAAAGCAACGCCTCTTCAAGGAGCTCGAGGCTGTCATCTCGCCGGAATGCGTCCTGGCCACGAACACCTCCTCGCTCTCGGTGGAACGGATGACCGAGGGTCTTGCACATCCAGAGCGCGTCATTGGTTTCCACTTCTTCAATCCAGTCGCAGTCATGCCGCTACTTGAGGTAGCGAGGACGACGACCACGGATGATCCGACGACCGCAACCGCGATCAATGTCGGTAAGGAATTGAAGAAGACGATGATCATCTGCAAGGACGCACCGGCATTCGTGGTCAACCGACTCTTGACTCGATTCATGGGCGAAGTGACCGATGCGATCGATGAAGGAACGCCTTACGATGTTGCTGATGCCGCGATGCGACCGCTCGGCTTCCCGATGACCTCCTTAGAGCTCCTCGGATTGGTCGGACCAGGTGTGGCCCTTCATGTCGCCACCACGCTCCACAACAATCTTGGTGATCGATACAAGATCTCGCCGACGATGACCAAATTCGTCGAATCCGGGATACGCACCTTCTACGTCAAGGATGAGAAGGGCGAATTGGTAGCAGACCCCAAGGCGCTCTCCTTGATCGTCGCGGGCAATGCACCCTCCACAGCTGAAGAAGTGAGGTTGCGCGCACTCCGTGCACTCGCCGTCGAGGCAAGGATGATGCTCGATGAAGGAGTTGTCTCTTCCCCGGCTGAAATCGACCTCTGCATGCTCCTTGGCGCAGGTTGGCCGATGCACCTCGGCGGGATATTGCCTTATCTAGATCGTGAAGGGATCAGTGAGGAAGTCACTGGTTCGCGTTTCCACGCTCCGGGCGTTGCTTCTCTTCCTGCGTGACGAAGCCTCCGAAGGAGTTGAGACTTGTCGATCTGAGTGCGACGAGCCTCTGAGCGACAGAACCACTCGTCAGTCCGATATCGGCGAGGATCTCTCCCCGTTTGCTATGTTCAATAAAGCGGCGAGGCACGCCTATCGAGTGGACCGATCTAGCGAAACCAGATTCGCGCATCAAGATCTCGAAGGTGTTGGCCACTCCCCGACCTTCGATGCCATCCTCCAGGACTACTACCTCAGAAAATCTCCCAGCCATCGTCACGAGATGCGCTGGCAATGGATCCACCCACCGCGGATCGACGACTGTGACTCCGACACCCTCTTGATAGGCGATCGCTGCGGCTTCCACTGCAAGATGCGCCATCGCACCGACTGCGATCAGTAGTACATCTGCACTCTCGCCACGATAGAGGACATCGATTCCGTCTCGTCTCTCGAATGCTCTCAACTCCGAGGCGACCTGTCCCTTCGGGAACCTGATGACCGATGGACCATCGTTGATCTCGACTGCTTCGGCGAGAAGTTCCCGCAATCTCTGGCCATCTCGAGGCGCAGCAACTTTGATCCCAGGGACGATCGATGTGAGGGCAAGGTCCCAGATGCCATGATGTGAAGGTCCATCGTCACCGGTGACACCTGATCGATCGAGCACGAATGTGACACCTGCGCGATGAAGTCCGACATCGAGCAGCAGTTGATCGAATGCACGGTTGAGGAATGTGGAGTAGACCGCGACGACCGGGTGCAGGCCGGTGAAGGCCAGACCAGCAGCAGAAGTCGTGGCATGTTGTTCTGCGATACCGACATCGAAGGTCCGCTCTGGGAATCTCTTCGCGAATGCATCGAGACCAGTGGGACCTAGCATCGCAGCTGTGATCGCAACGATCTCTTCCTTCTTCTCGCCGAGCGAGATCAATTCTTCTGAGAAGACTCGAGTCCATGAGGTACCTGAGGGCGCCAATGGCTCGCCGGTCTCTGGGTCGACTACACCTACGGCGTGAAACTTCTCCGCTTCGTCATTGAGCGCTGGGAGATGACCACGCCCCTTTTCGGTGATGGCATGAACGATGACTGGACCTTGGAATCTCTTCGCATTCTCCAGCTCGTGCTCGAGAGATTCGAAGTCGTGACCATCAATCGGACCGAGGTACTTGATTCCAAGATCTTCGAAGAGTCCCTGAGGGGCGACGAAATCCTTCAGTCCCTTCTTCATGCCATGAAGGGCTTCATAGATCCCATGGCCCACCACTGGAGTGCGCTCAAGAACATCCTTGCCCCAGTCGAGGAACTTCTCATAACCCTTCGTGGCCCGAAGAGTCGATAGGTGCTTGGCCATTCCGCCGATTGTCGGTGAATAGGAACGCTCATTGTCATTGACCACGATCACAAGACGCAGGTCTTCGGAGGTTGCGATGTTATTGAGAGCCTCCCACGCCATACCGCCGGTCAGTGATCCATCCCCGACGATCGCGACGACAGTTCGGTCATGCTCCCCTCGCAACTTGAAGCCTCGCGCGATGCCATCTGCCCATGAGAGCGCAGTCGACGCGTGCGAGTTCTCTACAACATCATGAACGCTCTCGACACGCGATGGATACCCTGCAAGGCCGTTGCGCTGTCTCAACCGATCGAAGCCATCTCGTCGGCCAGTGACGATCTTGTGGACATATGCCTGATGACCAGTATCGAAGATGATCGGATCCTTCGGGCTATCGAAGACGCGATGGACAGCGAGCGTGAGTTCTACGACGCCGAGGTTCGGACCAAGATGACCGCCGCTGCGGGAGACCTTCTCGATCAGGAACTTGCGGATCTCATCGGATAATTGAGCGAGTTGACCGTGGTCAAGGTCTTTGAGGTCAGCAGGAGATGAGATTCGATCAAGGATTGACATCGTCACCCACCTTCTTGCTAACTCTCATGCGCTGCTCTCCGGAGTTCTTCAACCGAGGAGTGAACGTAGGACGTATTGCATGATGCCGCCGTGGCGATAGTAGTCCGCTTCTCCAGGAGTATCTATGCGGACCTTAGCTTCGAATTCCTTCACCTCGCCTTGTGGGCTAGTCGCCGTGACCTTCACGCTCTTGGGTACTGCCCCTGAATTGAGCTCGGTGATGCCCGCGATTGAAAAGACTTCATCGCCGGCGAGACCCAGTGAAGCAGCGTTATCTCCATCAAGGAATTGCAACGGCAGGACACCCATTCCGATCAGATTCGATCGATGGATTCGCTCGAATGATTCAGCGATGACGGCGCGAACCCCAAGGAGAGCGGTTCCTTTCGCAGCCCAATCGCGTGAAGAGCCTGACCCATACTCCTTGCCAGCGAGGATGATGAGTGGAACGCCAGCCTCTTGGTATGCCATCGACGCTTCATAGATCGTCGTTTGTGTTCCACCATCCATGAAGTTCTTAGTGAATCCACCTTCGACGCCATCAAGAAGCAGATTCTTCAACCGGATGTTCGCAAAGGTTCCACGGATCATCACTTCATGATTGCCGCGACGTGAGCCATAGGAATTGAAATCTCCTCGAGCGACGCCGTTCTCCTGCAGATACTTACCAGCAGGTGAATCCGGCTTGATGCTTCCAGCCGGTGAGATGTGATCGGTGGTCACTGAATCTCCGAGTCGAGCCAACACTCGTGCGCCATCTATATCGGTGACAGGTCGTGGTTGCCGTGGCATTCCATCGAAGTAAGGGGGCTTGCGAACGTAGGTTGACTTTGGGTCCCAATCGAAGGTCTTGCCTGTCGGAGTGGGCAGCGACTTCCATCGATGATCACCCTCGAAGACGCCCGCATAGTCCTTGGTGAACATCTCAGACGAGATCGATGATGCAATCACCGCTTCAATCTCGGTCGCAGAGGGCCAGATATCCTTGAGATAGACCGGCTTTCCATCCTTGTCGTGACCGAGAGCATCGCTTTCGAAGTCATGATCCATAGTTCCTGCGAGGGCATAGGCGACGACAAGAGGTGGGGATGCCAGGTAGTTCATCTTCACGTCCGGATTGATGCGGCCTTCGAAGTTGCGATTCCCACTCAAGACAGCAGATACCGCGAGGTCATTCTCGTTGACTGCAGCGCTGATCTCTTGCGGTAGTGGTCCGGAGTTTCCGATGCAGGTGACACAGCCATAGCCGACAAGGTTGAATCCGAGTTGCTCTAGGTAAGGGATAAGTCCCGCCTTCTCGTAGTAATCCATCACTACTTTGGAGCCAGGAGCAAGCGTGGTCTTGACCCAAGGCTTGCGGCTGAGTCCGCGCTCCACGGCTCGCTTCGCAAGAAGGCCAGCTCCGATCATTACGCTCGGATTCGAAGTGTTGGTGCAAGATGTGATGGATGCGATCACGACATCTCCATGCCTGATCGTGTAGTCGCCGCCGACTGAGACGACATCCTTCGCGCTCTTCTCGGAGAGATAACCGGGAAGCACTTTCTGGAATGCACTCTTCGATTCACTCAAAGAGATGCGGTCCTGCGGGCGCTTCGGGCCAGAGATCGAAGGGACCACGGTGGCAAGATCCAGTTCGATATGTTCTGAATATCGCGGCGTTGCGCTGGGGTCATGCCAGAGACCAAGGCGTTTCGCATAAGAGGTAACGAGCTCTCGCTGCTCCTGGCTCCGACCGGTGAGCTCCAGATATCGAATGGTTTCCTCGTCAATGGGGAATATCGCGCAGGTAGATCCGTATTCTGGCGACATGTTCCCGATCGTCGCTCGATTTGCCATCGGCAACTCACTCACGCCGGGACCGTAGAACTCTACGAACTTACCGACGACGCCATGCTTGCGAAGCATCTCGGTGATGACCAAGACCAGATCTGTTGCGGTCGTTCCGAGCGGGAGCTGGCCACGAAGTTTGAATCCGACCACCTTGGGGATGAGCATGGAGACCGGCTGACCAAGAAGCGCTGCCTCTGCTTCGATGCCGCCGACACCCCAGCCAAGGACTCCCAGTCCATTGACCATCGTCGTATGCGAGTCAGTGCCAACGACAGTGTCAGGATAAGCGCGAAGCTCGCCGGCGACCTCGCGGACCATCACGACGCGGGCGAGGTACTCGATATTGACCTGGTGGACGATGCCTGTCCCTGGAGGAACGACCTTGAACTCGTCGAACGCGCCTTGTCCCCAACGCAAGAAACGGTAACGCTCCTGATTGCGCTGGTACTCGATATCCGTGTTCTTCTCGAAAGCATCCTTAGAACCGAAAACATCGGCGATCACCGAGTGATCGATCACCAATTCCGCAGGGGCCAATGGGTTCACCCGTGTCGGATCCCCTCCGAGGTCGGTGATCGCTTCCCTCATCGTTGCGAGATCGACTACACAAGGAACGCCCGTGAAATCTTGCATGATCACTCGGGCCGGAGTGAACTGAATCTCAGTCTCTGTTGAGGCTGTCGGATCCCACTGCGCCAATGCACGGATCTGATCAGCGGTGATGTTCGCGCCATCCTCAGTTCGAAGCAGATTCTCAAGGAGGATCTTCAATGAGAAAGGAAGGCTCTCCTGACCTTGAAGCTTCGTGATGTCGAAGATCTGATAGCTCTTGCCTGACACCTCAAGGGCGGTCTTGGCACCGAAAGAGTCTTTGCTCGCTGCGCTCATCCCCCGATTCTAAGGTGAGGAACGCAGATTCCCCTCGTCTAGTATCTCGAACGCCCGGCAGGTCACTGCCCTTTGCGGATGAATTTGGCCACAGATTCGATGTGTTCTGTCATTGGAAAGAGGTCGAAGGCGCGAATCATTGCCATCTCGTAACCGGCCTCGACGAGGGCCTTTGCATCTCTCGCCAATGTTGCTGGGTCGCACGAGATATAGAGGATCTCGCGTGGCCTAAGGCGCTGGAATTCTGAAATCACGCCATTGGGACCGACGGTGACGCCTGATCGTGGCGGATCGAGAAGGATGAGATCGCAGCTCTCGATCTCCTTGATCTTCTGTTCGACTCTACCTGCGACGACCTTCACTCGCCGATCTGCAGCGAAGATCTTGTTGGCATCAGATATCGCGTCCGAATCGGATTCGATGAGGGTCACTTTGCCCTTGTCCCCAACAGCATCGCGAAGGAATGCAGTGAAGAGACCGACTCCACCATAGAGGTCGAGCAGATGATCACCTTCACGCACATTCAACAATTCCTTCACTTGATCGACCAAAGTTGACGCCGCCGAGTGGTGAGGTTGCCAGAAACTCTCGATTGAGATGGGGAAGGACTTCTTTCCTACCTCCATCTCCACTTTTCGATCCCTGCCAGTGAGCCTCACCTTCCCTTCACGATCCACCGCGACACGAAAGCGCTCCCATGGACGGACTTTTGATCTCTCCAAACCAAGATTGATCGAGTCGAGATCCATTGCCTCATGGGAGATGAGGCACGAAGTGATCTCAGTCAATGAGTCGCTGCGATGAGGATGGAGAGCAAGACGCTTTGACGGAGTGAGAGTGAAATCCATGCGAGTGCGCCAATGCAGTCCAGTGACATCACCGTCGGCGGGAAGACACTCGACACTGATATCCATCCGGGCTATCCGACGGAAAGAGTCTGCCACTACCTCTGATTTAAGTTTTCGCTGGAAAGCGAGATCGATGTGCTGGAAGTCGCAACCACCACAGGCTCGTTCTCGGAAATAGTGACACGGCGCCTCTCGCCTATGAGGCGAAGCAGAGATAACTTCCATCGTCTCCGCCCACGCGATTCCTTTCTTTACCTGGGTCACTTCCGCAACGACGCGTTCCCCCGTGATCGCACCGCGTACGAATACGGTCAAACCCTGAGCATGCGCGATGAAATGTCCCCCGTGCGCGACTCGCTCGACTTCAAGAGTGAGGTGGTCTCCAACCGCTACAGATCGGCCCACATCATCGTTGGTTGGTTCCATAGACACAGTGGCGAGGATAGGTCATCCCTGCTGGCTTTCTGCTCCGTTCACGGTGAGGCTAGGCAACACAAGGCAAGGCAACACAAGACAAGGCGATGACAAGAACCAAACTTGATGGCTTGAGGTGTACAGAGGTGTACAGAGGTGTATAGGGGTGTAGATTTGCTGATTATGCATGTCGTGATCATGGGATGTGGTCGCGTTGGATCGACTCTCGCAATCCAACTTCAAGGTATGGGGCATTCGATAGCGGTCATCGACCAGAATCGTGAAGCCTTTCGCCGTCTCGGCGCAGACTTCAATGGCCAAACCGTGACTGGCATGGGTTTCGATCGCGACACACTCTTGGAAGCCGGTATTGAGAGGGCGAATGCTTTCGCCGCCGTCTCATCAGGCGATAACTCAAACATCATCGCAGCGCGATTGGCACGTGAGGTCTTCGGAATCGCGAATGTCGTCGCACGCATCTATGACCCCGCCCGTGCTGAGATCTATCAGCGCCTCGGGATCCCCACGGTCGCAACAGTTCTTTGGACCACAGATCAAATCGTCCGTCACATGCTTCCTGAAGGTGCATCTTCCGAATGGACCGAGCCATCAGGAAATCTCCAGCTATGTCAGATCCCGCTTCATCGGGATTGGTATGGCGAGCCAATCTCCCTCATCCAAGCCAACACCTCCGCACGAGTTGCCTTCATTACTCGCCTCGGCGAAGGGATCATCCCTCTCGAACGAACGATCTTGCAGGAGGGTGACGTCATCCACCTCTTCGTGCCTGAAAAGGAGATCGCTGCTGTGACAGCATCACTCGCCAATCCGCCAGAGGATCACGCATGAGAGTAGCCATCGCAGGTGCCGGGAATGTCGGTCGCGCCATCGCGCGAGAGTTGCTTAGTAACGGTCATCAGATCCTCTTGATCGACAAGGATCCGAAGGCGATGAAGATGGAGAGTGTTCCTACGGCCGAGTGGCTCCTGGCCGACTCCTGTGAGATCTCATCACTCGACACCGCTCGACTCGATACATGTCAAGTCCTCGTTGCCGCTACAGGCGATGACAAGGTGAATCTTGTGACATCACTGCTGGCAAAGACGGAGTATGGCGTCCCACGCGTGGTGGCACGGGTCAATCACCCAAAGAATGAATGGATGTTCGATGGCTCGTGGGGCGTCGATGTTGCGGTCTCGACACCAAGGATCATCACTGCGCTAGTGGAAGAAGCAGTCAGTGTCGGAGATGTGGTCAGACTCTTCTCACTCCAGGCCGGTTCTGCCAATTTGGTCGAATTGACTCTCCCTGATTCCTCACCATGTTGCGGAAAGACCATCAACGAAGTGACCCTTCCGGAAGATGTCGCGCTGGTAGCGATCCTTCGAGACGGTCATGTGATCAAACCTCTCGAGCATGATGTCTTCTCTGCAGGAGATGAGTTGATCTTCATCGCGAGTGAGAGTTCTGAACGCCTACTCAAGGCTTGCTTCGTATCTTCCTGACTCCGTTACTAGAGAGACTCATACAGGCTTTTTTGCGACCGGAACCTTCTTGATCACCAGCCATGTCGCCCAAGCACAGGCTATGAAGAGTGGATATCCCATGATGAGTCGTGCGACACCGAGAGCATTCACGTTCTCAGCGAGATAGAGCGGCAACTGCACCGCAAGTCTCGAAAAGAAGAGTCCAACCCAAAGCCATCCAGCGAGGATGTAGACGCGTTTGCGTTCGGGGACCTTCCGCCAGTGGAAGTCCTCACCGAGAAGTGGGCCTAAGACGACACCAATGATCGGCCAGCCGGCGATATTGGTGAGCAAATAGAGCGCGCCATAGCCGGCATTGATGAAGAGGCCTGGCAGATAAAAGTCCTCGGCCTTTCCAGTCGATCGCACCAAGAGATAGCAGATCAGCACACCGACAATCCCAGAGATTGCGCTCTGCAGCTTCTCTTTCTTGATCAACCGGAGGATGGTGATGACGACAGAGAGGCCGACCGCGACGAGAGCAGCATCGACGACATCATCACGGAGATTGAAGACGACGAGGAATACCAGCGCGGGAATTCCGGAATCGAAGAGTCCTTTCTTCCCGCCGAGGGCGTTGATGATGCGATCGCGATCCTCGTGGTTCATCGCACGCCACTCGAACCGAATCCACCGCTGCCTCGAACGCTCTCTGGCAGTTCCGACACGACGTCGAACTCGACTTGTTCGACTCGCTGTACGACCAATTGCGCGATTCGATCGAGGCGCGAGATCTTGAAACTCTCCTTGAGGTCATGGTTGATCAAGATGACTTGGATCTCACCGCGGTATCCAGCATCGATAGTCCCTGGTGTATTCACCATCGAAATCCCATGCTTAACTGCAAGGCCCGATCGAGGATGGACCAAACCGACGAAGCCTTCTGGGATAGCTATGCCGAGTCCAGTCGGAACCACTTTTCTCTCGCCTGGCGCGATCTCACAGTCGATCCTTGCTCGAAGGTCGAATCCAGCATCGCCGGGATTCGTATAAGTGGGAAGTGGCATCTCTGGATCAAGGAGTTGAATCTTCACTTTCATGGGTTGATGCCGAAATCCGGGTCAACGAAGGCGATCAAATCCTTGTGTTGCTGCAAGTGCTCGAAGTAGCCCTCTGGTGCATTCTTGATGAAGTGATCCATAGTGACGATTACGTAGAGCGAAGTTCCGGCAAGTGCGAGTGGTCCGTCGGGTGAATCAAGTCGCCCCTCAGCCCTCCCGTAGACCTTTCGACCATCTTGGCCGAGGATTTCTGCAGTGATGAAGAGGGTCGTCCCCATCGGCACCGGCTTGAGGAAATCGGTCTCTAGGCGAGCGGTGACGCCGGGTGCGCGCAGGAGCCACATCAACTTCCCGAGCGCCTCATCGAGAGCTAAGGCGAGAAGACCTCCGTGGGCAAGCCCTGGGGCACCTTGGTGTTTCTCAGTGACCACAAATTGTCCCGTGAGATCCATTCCTGTTCCCGCGTAACTGACGAAGTGAAGTCCTGAAGGATGGAGGTCCCCACAGCCGAAACAATGTCCGAAGTGGGACGGGATCTTCTCGCCGGGGTGGGGAGCCTTTGCGTGTCGAGAAGGCATCACGGCTGAAGCCGGAAGTTGGGTGGATACCACCGTTCAAGGTTACACGGCGCTCACCTACAGTACCGGCATGGAGTTTCGCGAACGCATCTACCCGTCGATCGGCGTTACCTTCGCGCTCCTTGCACTCGTCCTTTCTACTTCGTTCGCGATCTGGGCAGCTCTTGAGACGATCATCGCGATTGCCTTCGCTTTTGTAGCGAGCCTAGTCGCAGCCACATGGTGGGTCGGTGCGATTCACAGAATCGAATTCGATGGACGCTCGCTTCAGGTCAATCATGCGCGCATCGGGGTTGAGCATCTCGTAGATCCTGTGATCCTTGAAGGTGAGAGATGGCGACGCAGACTCGGAGCCGAGTTTGATCCTGCACTCTTCCATGCACACCGATTTTGGATGCGAAGTGGCGTAGAAGTGACCTTGACCGATCCAAGAGACCCACACACTGGTTGGCTCATCGGTAGCAGAGATGGCGAACGGCTATCCAAGGCGCTAGCTCAAGCGATTACGTCCACGTCCAGCGGAGAAAAGAGTGCGAAGAGCAAAGAGGTCTAGGCGCAATCCCTGCAGACAGCGCTAGAACCTTGACCGCGTGCGAGTTGGGACGAATGATGGATCAGGAAGCACTTGGAGCAAGTGAATTCATTCTCTTGCTTCGGCACGACGCGAACCGCTAACTCTTCTCCAGAGAGATCTGCCCCGGGAAGCTCGATGTTCTGAGCTTCTTCCTCCTCATCGACGTCAACCTGACCGGACTTCGCATCAGCGCGACGTGCTTTGAGTTCTTCGAGCGACTCTTCGTGGAGCTCTTCGTCCGTCTTACGAGGTGAGTCGTAATCGGTGGCCACAGCGGATCAACCTCCTAGGGTCGGTAACGGGGCGGATACTCCCAAAAAGCACCCGGTATGTCTCGCCCAACCGTGGGCGTGTCGCTCCTATTCCCGACCGACGACTCTCCATGGGACGCTCAGGAACCTTCTGAACTCACTATCTGGGAGTTATCGCGTCGCCAGCGGGCAATCTCGCCATGATTTCCGGAGAGCAGGACATCAGGGACACCTACTCCGCGCCACGTAGGCGGCTTCGTATAGACCGGATACTCCAGAAATCCCTCATCGTTGTGGCTCTCCTCGGTGAGGGAGTCGGGATTGCCAAGCACTCCAGGGAGAAGACGGATCACCGCTTCCATCACCACGAGCGCTGCAACTTCCCCGCCGTTGAGGACATAGTCTCCGATCGAAAGATGATGCACTCGAAATCTATCTTGTGCGCCGTAGAACTCACCGACGCGCGCATCAATGCCTTCATATCGTCCGCAGGCGAAGAGGATCTGCTCAGCTCTCGAGAGCGAGAGCGCATCACGTTGAGTAAAACGTCTCCCAGATGGAGTGAGGATGACGAGATCGATCACCTCTGCCTTGGATGAGGATGCGACGCTATCTATTGCATCTCCCCAGACATCAGCACGCATCACCATTCCGGCACCGCCACCATAGGGAGTGTCGTCGACGCTTCGATGCACACCTGTCGCGAAGTCACGCAGATTTACGATCTCGGTAGAGATGATGCCTTCCTCCTCCGCTTTGCCGATGAGAGAGAGGGATAGCGGCGAGAAGTAATCAGGAAAGATGGTGATGGCTGTCAGTCTCATCTAATCGACCAATCCATCCGGCAACCGGACCACGATATGACCTTGAATGAGATCAATCTCTTCGATGAACTGCTGAACCATCGGGATCAAACGCTCACCCCTTACGGTCTCTACCTTCAAGAGATCTTGCCCTGGCAAATTCTCCACGTCAATCACGACGCCGATCTCGCGCCCATCGATCCCCTGAACTTTCAAACCTCTTAGTTGCTCGATGTGGTAACTCTCATCCTCTTCCAAGGTCTGATCGAGATCAACATCAGCATAGAGACGAGAGTTTCGCAATCGCTCTGCTTCGTTTCGGTCAGCGACTTGCGTGAAGGTCAACATCCATGTTCCCTGATGCACGCGGACTCGCGAGATCTCGAGCATTTGGTGGAGCGGGGAATCACATTCCAATGTGGAGCCCTCAACGAAACGCTCCTCAGGTCGATCCGTCAGGTTCTCAATGGTGACTTCACCCTTGATTCCATGCGGGCGACCGATCCTTGCGACAGCGAGTCTCATCGATCACCTCTGCGAGATCTTGGAAAGGCTTACGAAAGAGGCGCTAAGGCTCTCAGCGCTCTTCGTCAGTGTCGATCAAATCGACGCGAACGGATCGACCCGCGAGGGCGCTGACTACTGTGCGAAGAGCACGAGCAGTTCGCCCGTTTCGACCAATCACCTTACCGAGATCTTCTGGATTGACTCGGACTTCGAAGGTGCTGCCGCGTCTTCCATTGCGCTCACTGACATTGACATCGTCAGGGTTGTCGACGATGCCCTTTACTAAGTGCTCCAACGTCTCATCAATGAGCATCTTTAGTTACTCCGCTTGAGGTTCGGAAGCTTCAGCAGCGACATCGGCTGGAACTTCAGCTGGTGTCTCAGCGACGGCTTCGGTAGCCACTTCAGCAGCGGCCTCGACTACGGTCTCGACAGCAGCTTCGGCTGGAGCTTCGGCTGGCGCGCTCTTAGCCGCCAACTTCTCTTGAGCTCGCTTCTTCATCGTCGTCGCACCATCGGCTGGTTCATTGGCAGCGGCCTTGACTGCTGCCTCGTATGCCACACGCTTATCGGCGCGAGCAGGAGCGACCTTGAGAGTTCCTTCGCTACCTGGAAGGCCATGGAACTTCTGCCAATCCCCTGTTACCTTGAAAAGTGCGGTGACAGCTTCGGAAGGTTGTGCACCGACACCCAACCAGTACTGCGCTCTCTCGGAGTTGACCTGGATCAATGATGGTTCGACCGCTGGACTGTAACGACCGATCTCTTCGATCGCCTTACTATCGCGAGCAGAACGGGAATTTGAGACAACGATGCGGTAGTGAGGAGTGCGGATCTTTCCCAAACGCATCAAACGAATCTTTACTGACACTCTTATATCTCCTTCGTGTAGGAATCAACCATCGTCGACAAGGACTCGATTTGAGCGCGTGGGACCGCTACTCGAATTCACTGATCATGACGATGAGGTCGTATCCGGCCGAGAGGTAGAGGGGCTCCCGAACAGGCTCCGTATTATGCCAATCGAGCAGGACCACCCCAAATCGAGCGGCTATCCCTGATCCTCGAGCGCCCGTTTGGCTGGATTGCCGGAACGGCTCTTCTTCTTCGGCGGTTGGGCCTTTGGGCGCGTCGACCCAGGGATGACGGGAAGACCTGGAACCTGTGGTGTCGATCCCGATCGCATCTGCTTCATGACCTTTTGAGCCGCGGTGAACCGATCGACCAGATCATTGACTTCCTTGACGCTTCGTCCGCTTCCTCGAGCGATACGGGCTCGCCTGGAACCGTTGAGGATCTTCACATCCTCCCTCTCCTTCGGCGTCATCGAATCGATGATTGATTGCGTCCGGACTAGCTCATTGTCATCGAGGCTCTCCAACTGCTTCTTCATGGCGCCGGTCTGTGCACCTGGAAGCATGCCAAGGAGTTTGCTCATCGAACCCATCTTTCGCATCGCCTTCAACTGTTCCAAGAAATCAGCCAGTGTGAAGTCATCTCCCGATGAGAACTTATCTTCAAGTCGCTTGGCTGTGTCGCTGTCGAAAGCACGCTTTGCCGACTCTGCAAGAGTGGCGATATCACCAGATCCGAGGATGCGAGATGCCATTCGATCAGGATGGAATAGATCGAAGTCGGTGACCTTCTCACCAGTCGATGCGTAACGAATCGGCTTGCCCGTTATCTTGGCTACTGAGAGCGCTGCGCCGCCTCGTGCATCGCCATCAAGTTTGGTAAGGGCTACCGCTGTCATCCCGACGCCCTCTTGGAAGGCGCGCGCTGTCCGTGCCGCATCTTGACCAGTCATCGCATCTATCACGAAGAGGATCTCATTCGGTGAGGTGGCATCTCTGATCGCAGCTGCCTGCGCCATCATCTCCGCGTCGACACCAAGTCGACCCGCAGTATCGATGATCACCATGTTGTGGACTTTCTCATTGGCAAAGTCGATAGCTCTCTTCGCCACTGCAACTGGATCCCCTACGCCATTGCCTGGTTCTGGCGCGAATACCGGTACTCCCGCCTGATCACCGATGATCTGCAGCTGATTGACGGCATTGGGGCGCTGAAGATCGCAGGCCACGAGGAGGGGCGTATTCCCAGAAGATTTGAAATGGCGCGCCAACTTGCCCGCGAAACTTGTCTTTCCGGCGCCCTGTAACCCAGCAAGTAGGACGACGGTCGGCCCTCTCTTTGCGAAGGTGAACCTACTTCCATCGCCCGAGAGCGTTGCGATCAATTCCTGATTGATGACCTCTTGAACACGTTGCGCCGGATTGGTACTCGTAGCCACTTCATCAAGGAGATCGTTAGCACTCTCCTTGACTCGAATTGAGAACTCGCGCGCAACCTCTACGGCCACATCGGCAGATATGAGTGCATCTTCGATCTCGCTCGCGATCTCGTCGATATCTGCGGAGGTGAGACGGCCCTTGCTACGAAGGGATTTGAGAGCAGTAGTGAATCTCTCGGTGAGCGCTTCGAACACGGCTGCACCCTATCGAAGCGCTCATCAACAAGAGATCAGATCGCTGACGCCCCAGTCTCACCGGTACGAACTCGAACCACGCTCTCGACTGGTGTGACCCAGACTTTGCCGTCCCCCACGCTTCCAGAAGAGGCCGCCTTGGCGATGGTCTCTACCGTTGAGGCGACATCCTTATCATCGACGAGGATTTCGATCCTTATCTTCGCCAGCAGGTCGACGGTGTAGGAGGTTCCTCGATAGACCTCGGTGTGCCCTCGCTGTCGACCGAATCCGCTGACATCCGAGACCGTCATTCCCGCCACTCCATGTTGGGTGAGAGCGTGCTTGACCTCCTCCAACTTGGCTGGCTTGATGATTGCAGTGATCAACTTCATGATGCATAACCTCCTCGTGTCGCACCTTGTGATCCGATCTCATAACTCGATTCCGCATGAACGACGAGGTCGATACCGATGACCTCTGCATCCTCAGCGATCCTGAATCCGATTGTCTTATCGATCGCAAGAGCGATGAGATAGGTGGCGATGAAGCTATAGGCGAGTACCGCACCACTTGCGACAATCTGTTTGACCAAGAGATCAGTTCCGCCGCCATAGAGAAGTCCATCCACTGCTGCAGGTGCGGCGGAAGTGGCGAAGAGGCCGATGAAGATGGAACCGATGAGACCTGCCACTAAGTGGAGACCGACCACATCGAGCGAATCGTCGTATCCGATCTTGTACTTGAGGCTTACCGCGATGGCGCAGGCAGCCGAAGCGATGGCGCCGATCGCCATTGCACCAAGAGGGTCGACCGCAGAGCAGGCAGGAGTGATCGCAACGAGGCCAGCGATGATTCCCGAGGCAGCGCCAAGGCTCGTGGCGTGTCCGTTCCGCACTCTCTCCACGAAGAGCCACGAGAGCATCGCTGCTCCAGTAGCAACGACCGTGTTGAGGAAGACAACGCCTGCGGTTGCATTCGCGGCGACCGCAGAACCCGCATTGAATCCGAACCAACCGAACCAGAGCAACGCCGCACCTAACATGACCAAAGTGAGGTTATGTGGCTTGAAAGGTTCGCGACCGAAACCGACTCGCTTTCCAAGGACCAAGGCGAGCGCTAAAGCTGCTATGCCGGCATTGATGTGAACTGCGGTTCCTCCTGCGAAATCGATCGCAGCAAGATCGTTCGCGATCCAACCGCCAGGGTCAACCACATTTCCTGCTTCATCCTTACCGTCGAAATCGAATACCCAGTGAGCGACTGGGAAGTAGACCAGGGTCACCCAAATGATGACGAAGAGGATCCAAGAGCCGAACTTCGCTCGATCTGCGATCGCACCTGAAATAAGGGCCACTGTGATGATCGCGAACATCATCTGGAATACGGCAAAGACGGCTGTTGGGATCGTCCCGAAGAGTGAGTCAGGAGAGATCACATTCGTCAGTCCGAATGACTCCGTCGGATCCCCCACAAGACCTCCACCGAGATCTTTGCCAAAGGTCATTGAGTATCCGTACAAAGTCCAGACCACTGCAACAAGGCCCATGGAGACGAAAGACATCATCATCATGTTGAGAACTCCCTTTGCTCTCACCATGCCGCCATAAAACATGGCGAGGCCCGGAGTCATCAGGAGTACGAGCGCGGTGCTGATCAGCATCCACGCGGTATCGCCGGTATCCATACTTTCCCTCTTCTCTACTCACCGGATCGATGGCAGTGATCGATCGCTAGTTTGTGAGAGCGTCGGCCACGTTGCCCCCAGAGCCTCCGGCCCTGAAATGCTCCCCCTTATAGAGGTAGAGATTTCTCTCCGTGCGTTACGACAACCTGCTTCGAGGATTTCGATCGTGTGAAGATTCAAGATCTTCTGTTTCCAGCGTGTTACGTCAGACCAGCGTGTTACGTTAGAAGAGCCCAGAAACGAAGGCCTCCGGGTCAAAAGGCTGCAAGTCTGCCAACCCTTCCCCGACGCCGATGAACTTGATCGGTACCTTCAACTCGCGTTCGACGGCAAGAATCGCACCACCTTTGGCGCTGCCGTCCATCTTGGTGAGGACTATGCCGGTGATGGGAGTCGCTGCCAAGAACTCCTTGGCTTGGATGATCGCGTTCTGACCCGTGGTCGCATCGAGGACCAGGAGTGTTTCTTGAACAGGTGCGATTTTCTCAACTACGCGTCGCACCTTTGCGAGCTCTGACATCAGATTACTCTCGGTATGCAATCTTCCCGCGGTGTCGATGATGTGCAGATCAAATCCTTGGTCGACCGCTCGCTTCGCGCCATCGAAGGCAACGGCCGCTGGGTCGGCGCGCTCAGAACCCTTATGGAATCCCACATCGATTCGCTGAGCCCAGGTCTCGAGTTGATCGACGGCAGCCGCTCGAAATGTATCGGCTGCTGTGAGAAGGACTCTCTTTCCCTCTTCGTGGAAGAGGGACGCAATCTTCGCAACTGAAGTCGTCTTGCCCGTTCCATTGACGCCAACGACAAGAATCGTCGTTAGGCCATCGCTCGCAGCGATCTCTCGCGAGAGCGGACTCAACCCGGCGAGGAGAACGCTTGCTATTCGCTCCCGCAACTCACCACGCCCCTTGCGCGCTGCCTCCATCACTTCTCGAGTCAAAGTTGGGCCGAGATCGGCAGTCAGGAGTTCGCTTTCGAAGTCGGCCAACGCTTCCGGTGATGAACCCTGCGTCAATGCGGAGAACTTCGAGACAAGCCGAGAGAGAAGTCCCATCAGGAGGAGACGGCCTCGCGCAGCCGTTGTGAGATCACCTCAGAGACACCGTCGCCACGCATCGTCACTCCATAGAGTGCATCTGCGATCTCCATCGTTCGCTTCTGGTGCGTGATGACAATCAATTGCGAACTCGATCGCAACTCTTCCATGATACCGAGTAATCGGCCAAGGTTGGTGTCATCGAGCGCTGCTTCCACCTCATCCATCACGTAGAACGGGCTCGGCCGCGCCTTGAAGATCGCAACCAAGAGCGCAACCGCGGTCAGTGATCGCTCACCACCGGAGAGGAGCGAGAGACGCTTGATTCGCTTCCCCGGAGGTCTCGCCTCGACATCGATTCCGGTAGTCAACATGTCTTCAGGGTTTGTGAGGATCAATCGGCCTTCGCCACCTGGGAAGAGTCGGGCAAAGATCCCTTCGAACTCACGCGCGGTGTCGTGATACGCCGTTGTGAAGATCTCCAAGACCTTGTCATCGACATCCTTGATGATGTCCATGAGGTCTTTACGGGACTTCTTCAAGTCTTCCATCTGATCTGCGAGATACTTCAATCTCTCTTCGAGAGCGGAATACTCTTCGAGTGCGAGCGGATTGATACGTCCCAAGAGCGACAATGATCTCTCTGCTTGAGCAAGGCGACGCTCCTGAGCATCTCGCTTGAATGGCATTGGTTCTCCGGCGATGACTTCACCCAATTCATTCTCTGAGAATGATGAGACGAGATTCTCTGGTCCGTATTCAGCGAGCAAGACATCACTGTCGATTCCGAACTCTTCGAGCGCCTTCGCCTCCAATTGTTCGATGCGAAGCCGCTGCTCAGCTCTTGCCATCTCATCTTGATGGACGCTGGAGGTCAACTCTTCGAGATCGCTCCCCAGTTCCCGAATCCGGGCGCGAAGTGCCAATGTCTCACCTTCGCGGTCGGATCGAGCGATCTCAAGCCGTTCTCGCTCTGTCGCAGCGCGTGAGATAGATACCTCGATCTGAATCAGGGCTTCATAGGCCGTCTCTGCGATCTCTTGGGCGACGAGTGCGCCTCGACCGCGTGCCTCACGACGAGCAATCTGGCGCGATGCACTCTCGCGTTCGCGCTGGGCGCTTTCACGAAGTTCAGTGATTCGTTGCACTAGTGCAGTAGCACGCTCTTCCGCAGTTCGTAGAGCAAGTCGTGCATCGACCTCAAGACCGCGGACTCGGGCAAGTTCGGAACGCAGACCCTCCAAAGCCGATGAATCAGGCTCCTCAGTGACTACTTCATCGCTGCTGATCTCCGCCTTCGCACGGGAAAGATCGTCAGCCAAAGCCTTCAGCGATGCTTCGAGTGAGGCTGACTGCACTTCGAGGCGACTCTTCTCATCGCGCGCGCTGGAAATGCTCTGGCCGATCGCTGCCATCTCTTCAGCGATCGCAGCCATCTTGGAATCTGACTCGTTGAGACGGGCCAAGGCAGCCTCATGGAGGGCGCGAACCTTGGCTACCTCATCATCTTGGGTGCTCGATTCGAAACGAAGGCGATCGCGATCATGAGTTAGGTGATCCACTAACTCTGTCGTGGTCTCGATCAAGCGATTGATCTGCACCAAGGAATTCCCAGTGCCACCACGGGCGAGGCTTCGAGATAGCAACTCTCCCCGCTCAGTCACAGCTATCAAATCGGGATACTCACCGATGATGTCCTTTGCCGCGGGCAGTGAGTCCGCCACGACTACTCCATCAAGAAGTTTCGGTAGGAGTCCTTCAAGTGTCTTGGACTTGCACTTCGATACGAGAGAAGTAAGGGAGGAAGGAAGCGGCTTGACCGACTCGCTACTCGCTCCAAGGATGATGACATCTGCTCTTCCCTTCTCCTCCTTTCCTAGGAAGGTAAGGGCATCGATCGCACCGGTCAGATCCTCAACGACTATCGCATCAGCGAGAGTGCCCAGAACATTTGCTACCGCGATCTCCCATCCCCGATCGATTTCGATCAATGAAGCGAGCGTTCCCTTTATCTTGAAGCCATCAGGCTTGGCAAGAATCGCACCTGCTCCGTCCCTATGAATCGCTGCTTGCTGCAGCGCATCGCGTTTTGAGATCGCTGCAGATAGATCCCGCTCCAACTCGACCAATTTCTTGGCGGTAGCGCTCTGACGAGCAAGGGCATCATCGAGGTCGCGTTTGGCTCTCTCATATTCTGAATCAAGGTCTGTCTCTCCGGCGCCGAGACCATTGAGCTCGCTCTCCTTTGAGGCGTAATCAAGGGAGGATCTCTCGATTCGCGCCTCGACCTCACTCATGGTCGCATCAAGTCGACCACGCTCCTCTTGGGCCTGCGAGATCTTTGACTCGATCGCCCGTACGTGACCTTCTCTCCTTGCGCTTCCCTCTCGCGCATCGGCAAGAGCCCTCAGCGCTGCCGCAATCCGTTGCTCCTCGGCAGTGAATGCTGATTCTGCTTCCTTGACCAATGATGCAATCGCGGCCAATTCACCATCTGCAGCAGCGACTTGAGCACGAAGTGTTCGCTCTTCCTCACTCAGTGCGTCAGCCTCTGCTTCGAGCGCTCCCGGATCACGCCCGCTGATCTTCGCTTCCTCGAGTTCTTCAGCAAGTAACTTTGCTCGTTCCGATGCCAGAGTCTGCGTCGCACGCAGCTTCTCTCGTTCTCCCGTGAGTCGATAGTAGTTGTCTTGCGCCACACTCAGTAGTGGACCTTCAGTGGCCGCGAGCGAATCAAGTTCCACCTCGCGTTCTCGAAGACGAGACAATTCCCGCTCGACTTCCGTTCGTCTCGCACGGAGCGAGGTTTCATCTGCTGCCTCTGCTTCAAGGGCCTTGACCAGCGTCGTCACATCATCAGCAAGGATGCGCAATTTCGCATCACGCAATTCCGCTTGGATTGCACTTGCCTTCTTCGCTACCTCAGCCTGTTTTCCAAGAGGTTTCAGTTGTCGTCTCAACTCCGATGTCAGGTCCTGGATCCTTGCCATATTCCCTTGCATGGAGTCGAGCTTGCGAAGGGCCTTCTCTTTTCGTTTCCGATGCTTGAGGACCCCAGCCGCCTCTTCGATGAATGCACGGCGTTCCTCCGGATTGGCCATCAAGACGGCATCAAGTTGACCCTGTCCGACGATGACATGCATCTCTCGGCCGATACCGCTATCACTGAGAAGTTCTTGTACATCCAGTAGACGTGCTGTCTCACCATTGATCTGATATTCACTCTGACCATTACGGAAGAGGATGCGAGAGATGGTCACTTCTCGGAACTCGAGGTCGAGCGCACCATCGGAATTGTCGATCGTCAGCGAGACTTCGGCGCGACCCAGAGGCGCCTTTCCACTCGTCCCTGCGAAGATGACATCTTCCATCTTCCCGCCGCGGAGAGACTTCGCGCCTTGCTCACCCATGACCCATGCGAGAGCATCGACGACATTGCTCTTGCCCGAACCGTTCGGGCCCACGACGCAGGTAATGCCGCGTTCGAGTTGAAGGGTCGTCGGATTGGCGAAGGACTTGAACCCTTTGAGCGTCATGCTCTTGAGATACACGCGTAAAACCTACCGGAGTGCGCCTGCAAAGCCGGGTAGCGAGAGCGCGAACCTTGGAAACCGTAAAGTAAGAGTTGAGGCTTTAGCGAAGGCGTTGACACCGCGGACAGAGATGCGATGAACGATTCGTGAAATCGATTCGCTTTATCGCACTCGAACATCTGCGACATCTCTCACCTTCGCGACCATATACGGCAAGCCGCGTCGAAAAGTATCCACTCTCACCGTTGACATTGACGTAGAGATGATCGAAGGAGGTGCCACCCGATTCCAGAGCTCGCTTCATCACCGTTCGAATTGATGTGAGCAAGAGTCGTAACTGAGCGTCACTCAAAGAAGATGCCTTTCGCTCTGGGTGGATCTTGGCCCGCCAAAGAGCCTCATCGGCATAAATGTTGCCCACTCCACTCACGATCTTCTGATCCAAGATGGCACGCTTGATCTCGCTCTTTGATCTCTTCAGGCGCTCGATGACACGCTGTTGATCGAAGTCGTCTTCGAAGGGATCGCGAGCGACGTGGCTAATCGATTCCGGAATCGAAGTCGCTTGATCAACGACATCCATCCGCACCCATCCGAAGGTGCGTTGGTCAAGGAAATCAAGACGAAACTCTCTTCGGCCATCTTTGAAGAGCGCGCTGACGCGAACATGTGGGTGAAGTTGCTCAGACATGGCCTTGCGACCTTGAAAGACTCGAAACTGCCCGCTCATGCCAAGGTGGGCGATCAGAGCATGTTCATCTCCTTCGAAAGTTAGCCAGAGGTACTTGCCGCGTCGTTTCACGTCTCTGCAACGAAGCCCCCTTAGAAGGTCCAATGGAGCCTTTGAATCCTTTGAGACTGCCCTTGGGTGCAGACTTTGAATGCTCATCACCCGTGCACCTGGCAGATGTTCCTCTAGACCACGGCGAACGCTCTCTACCTCAGGTAGCTCTGGCATCCTCGCTCAAGTCCTCGCTCAAGTCCTTACTCAACGCTTTGATCCAGAAATCGCTCACGAACTTACTTCGCGAAGCGCTCGTCTGGTTCCTGATTGCTCTCCACCAACACTTCATATGCGAGTCGAGCAGCCTCTTGCTCTGCCTCTCGCTTGCTGCGCCCGCGTCCGACGGAGACTCGTGTGCCGGAGACGATCGCAGTAGCTTGAAACTCCTTCGCATGATCTGGTCCGGACTCTGCAATCTCATACTCAGGGACTCCGAGGGCTCGAGCGGCGAGCAACTCCTGCAGCGCAGTCTTGCCATCCAACATCACTCCACGAGAGAGAGACTCGTCGATCGCACTCGACATCATGGAGACGATCGCACGTTTAGCGCCTTCCAGGCCATGCTCGACATAGATCGCGCCAAAGAGGGCCTCCAAAGCGTCAGCAAGGATCGAGCTCTTGTCTCGTCCACCAGTTACCTCTTCACCCTTGCCCAGTCGAAGACTCTCACCGAGACGAAGTCGGCGCGCCACGTCCGCGAGCGCCCGAGTGCTTACGACTCCAGAGCGCAACGGCGATAATCGACTCTCATCGAGATCGGGAAACCTCTGATAGAGCTCTTCTGTGATGACAAGTCCGATGACGCTGTCTCCCAAGAACTCGAGCCGCTCATTGGTCGGTAGACCACCTGATTCATAGGCGAAGGAACGATGAGTGAGTGCGAGCGTGATCAACTCATCAGAGATCGGAAGCGAAAGATCGACAAGAGCCTGGTGCAGACCACCAGATTGAGATTTCTCTGAACTGTTCATGATTTCTTCGGCCTCATCGATGATGGCCTCCCCGCTTCACGCCTTCGATGACTCGATCAGGCACGAAGAGATGCGTTCAGATTAGACGTCGAGTACCTGACGACGGTTATAGGTGCCACAGGTTGGGCAGGCAGCGTGCTGAAGCTTGGGTTGCTGACACTGGCCACAGGTCGCAACCGCAGCTGGGGTCGCCTTCCACTGGGAACGGCGCGCACGGGTTCGAGCCCTGGAGAGTTTTCGCTTGGGTACTGGCACGGGCGGGAGTATTCCATCTGGCCTCGGGAAAGACAAAACGGGGCTGCTATTGCTCCTTCAGCCTCTCACTCAGACTCTCGAGCGCCTTCCACCGTGGGTCCCGCTCCTCATGCCCATGGTCGCTATCGAGTTCCCGCCATGGCGCACCACAGATGGAACAGAGGCCGGGACACTCTTCTTCGCAGAGAGGATTCACCGGCAGGGCAAGAATCACTGCATCTCGTACCGGGATCGCAAGGTCCACGTTCTCCTCGACGACCATGAGGATCTCGTCTGTCTCGACATCCTCTTCACTCAGGGCTGCCGCCTTGCTCTCATACTCATAGAGCTCGTCGAATCCTTGATCGATGTCCATCTCCACCGCGGCGAGACATCTAGCGCACTCTCCCACCGCTCTCGATCGCACTCGGCCACGAATCAAGATCCCTTCGTCGACAGATGTCGCTGTGAGAGTCAGATCGATCTGCTCGTTAGCAGGTATGGCGATCATGTCTAGGCCGAAAGGTCTATCGAGCGTGCGAGTCAAGTGATAGTCGCGATACTCGCCGGATCGACGCGGAAGTTCATGGATAGAGAGCAGGAAGTCCTTCGATCCCGACTTGGGTCCCGATCCTGATCCTGATCCCGATGATGACGCTG
>CAYORK010000006.1:34938-37343 GCA_964406345.1 uncultured Actinomycetes bacterium
GAGCAGCTCCCTAGTCAGCGAGTTCCGAGAGCGCATCCTTGTCACTGCCACCTGCAAGTCGCTCACGACCTCGATTGATGGCATCTAGGGTCTTATTGAGGATCACTTCCAAAGTTGCCAATCGCGAGTCAATGTAGGCATCGACCTCAGCACGCTCTGCATCGGCCTGTGTTCGTGCATCATCAAGGATGCGACTCGACTCCTCTCGCGCACTCTGCACGATCGCAGTCTGTTCCACCATCCTCGCGACTTCCTCTCGAGCGTGGGCAATCAGCTGTTCCGCTGAGGTCCGCCCCTCGTCGACGATGCGATCACGTGCTGCGAGTAACTCCTGGGCAGCAAAGAGATCAGATGGCAGCACGGTCTTGATTTCATTGAGTAACTCGAGGAGCTCCCCTCGATGCACGACGCAAGAACCCGAAAGAGGGACTGTACGGGCCTCGGAAACCATGGTGAGGGCGCTTTCGATCTTCTCTAGTGAATCCATCTCACTCCTCCCCCTTCTTCGGGCAAACCATCTCTGCTACGTGACCCGACATCCCTGTTCCGTAGGGCGAAGACTACTTGCCAAAACGCGACTGCAGCGCGAGATGAACGTGCGACGGCACCCAGGACCCGACATCGCCCCCGTACTTGGAAATCTCCTTCACCAGGGAAGATGAGAGGAAGGAGTAATCAGGCTTGGTAGCCATGAAGAAGGTCTCGATTCCCTTCAACTTCAAGTTCATCTGACTCATCTGCAATTCATAATCGAAATCGCTCACCGCACGCAGGCCCTTCACGATCGCTGCAATCTCATGGTCCTCACAGTAATCAGCGAGAAGACCACTCCAGGAGTCGACCTTGACATTCTTCAGATGTGAGACAGAACGAGTGATGAGATCGATTCGCTCCTCTATAGAGAAGAGCCCAGCCTTCGTCGAATTGATGAGCACTGCGACGATCACCTCATCGAAGACCTTGGATGCTCGTTCAATCACGTCAAGATGACCGAATGTGATGGGATCAAATGATCCCGGCGCAACAGCGCGACGAATTGCCATAGCCAGAGTCTAACCGTTCCCTAACTCGCCATAGAAGATGGCTGCATTGCCGTACTTGCGCACCTTCACTTCGCGCATCTCGTCTGGCCAGGGAAAGGAGTCGTTTCGACTCGCTCTTTCGATGACGATCAACGACTCCTTGACGATCGCACCTGACCTCAAAAGCATCGTGAGGAGCTGTTGGAGATCCGCGTCGGGATATGAATAAGGAGGATCCATGAAGATGACGTCGTATGGATTCGAGGTTCGCGATGAGAAACTCTCGACATCACTATCGATCACTATGACTTCTTCGGCATCGGATAGCGATTGCGCCATCTCGATATTGGATCGAGCGATAGCAAGAGCGGCGCGATCGGATTCCACTGCAACACAGGCTCGTGCACCCCTGCTGATCGCTTCCGCGGAGACTGCGCCACTTCCAGCGAAGAGGTCAAGAAATCTGATGCCACGAAGGTCTCCATACTCAGCCTCGAGTGATGAGAAGAGCGCTTCACGTGCTCGATCCGAGGTAGGTCTTGCACTCGTACCCTCAGGCGAGAGCAATCGCCTTCCCTTGGCACTTCCTGCGATGATGCGCATCCGATCAAATCCTGTCTCTTCTTCCCTGCTTCAATCCCGATCGATATCTAGTCCAGGTTCCTGATCAACCCTTCTCCACGAAGGCCGTATCTGACTCTCGCTCGCGTCGAATGACGAAATCTCGTAACGCAGGAACGGTATCAAGGTGCGAATCCTGCTCCAAAAGCTCGGTAGCGCGCTCGCGCGCAGCGAGGATCATCGACTCATCCTCAAGGACCCGAAGTAGACGCAAGTGCGAGCGTGTGCCGGACTGTGAGGCACCTAAGACATTTCCTTCGCGACGTTGCTCGAGATCGACTCGAGAGAGTTCGAATCCGTCGAGCGTCGCTGCGACAGCCTTGAGTCGTTCCATTGAGGGACTATCTTCCTCGCTCCTCGTTACAAGGAGACAGAGTCCAGGTTCGCTTCCACGTCCAACTCGTCCTCGAAGCTGATGTAGTTGCGATACGCCAAAGCGATCTGCATCAAGGATCACCATCACCGTCGCATTGGCGACATCGACACCAACTTCGATCACAGTCGTGGAGACAAGCACATCTATCTCACCCGACTTGAAGGCGCTCATCGTGCGATCCTTCTCATCAGGACTCATCCGGCCGTGCAAGGTTGCGATCCTTAGCCCCTTCAGAGCCCCGTTCTTCAAGATCTCGAAGAACTCCTCCACGGATGCCATTCCTTCGTCATCTCCGCCATCGCCAATCCCGTCTGGCAACTCTTCAGCGAGCAATCGCGCTACACGCTCTCTCAACTCCTTGGCGCCCTCTTCCTGTGAGGCACCTT
>CAYORK010000006.1:37443-54752 GCA_964406345.1 uncultured Actinomycetes bacterium
ATCCTTGGAGCAACCACATAAGCCTGTCTTCCCTTACCGACCTCTTCCTTGATGCGCTCCCATGCGCGATCAAGGAAGTGTGGCTTCGAGAGCACCGGTATCACATGAGTAGTGATCGGCGATCTTCCTTGCGGTAACTCATCCAAGATCGAGACATCAAGATCACCAAAGACTGTCATAGCCACCGTGCGAGGGATAGGAGTCGCCGTCATTACAAGAATGTGAGGAGAGTTCTCACTCCGCTCTCGCAACGCGTCACGTTGCTCCACACCGAAGCGATGTTGTTCATCGATCACGAGGAGATCTAGTCGAGAGAATTCGACACCTTCGGAGATCAATGCATGAGTGCCGATCACTAGATCGATGCTTCCATCGCGTAAACCGTCATGGATCCTCTTCTTCTCGCTCTGAGGGATCGATCCGGTGAGAAGCTCGACTCTCAGCGCATCTGCCTCAGATCCGAGCATCCCTCCCTCTGCCAATGGGCCGAGGATGGCGAGGAGATTGCGATAGTGCTGCGTCGCGAGGACTTCGGTGGGAGCGAGGAGCGCCGCCTGACCCGCTGAATCCGCTGCGGCGACCATCGCTCGAAGAGCAAGAACCGTCTTTCCCGATCCGACCTCTCCTTGTAGCAATCGATACATCGGACCTTCGCTTGCGAGGTCGGCTGCGATCTCCTGCCAGACTCGATTCTGTCCGGGGGTCAGCGAGAAAGGAAGCGCCGCGTCGAAGCGCGCGAGGAGGCCACGTCCCTTCCCGACCAGAATCGGATGAGAGTGAAGACGGCGGATGGTCTCTCTCCTCTTGACCAGGATCAATTGCAGGATGAAAGCCTCATCAAAGGTCAGTCTTCGCTTGGCATCGCTCGCACTCTGCAGATCAACCGGTTGATGGACTTGGCGCAGTGCTTGCGCATACGGGATCAATTTCTCGCTCTCGAGGATTTGCGGTGGCAGCAAGTCGTCGACCTCGGAGATCTGATCAAGCAAGATCTCAATCGATTGCTCTATCTTCCATGAAGGAAGTTTCGACGTGGCGGGATAGATCGGAATAAGTCTTCCCGCGAAGTCATCGATTGCACCATCGACATTGTCGCCATCCGGGATCAAGTGGTACTCCGGATGGGATAGCTGTCGCTTACCGTTGAATAACGTGATCTTCCCAGCGAAGAGACCCTCTCTGCCGACCTTCAACTCCCTCTCGCGCCAGACTTGATTGAAGAAGGTAAGAAGTAACTTCGCTTGACCATCAGTTACGACAACTTCCAAGATCCCACCTTTTCTTCGTGGGATCTTCTTCACCTTTATAGAAAGGATCTCGGCGAGAATGGTCGCCTCTGAGCCCACCGGAATCTCATCGATCGCCGTGAGTTCACCTCGGCGGATGTAGCGACGTGGATAGTGAGAGAGCAGATCGGCGACGGTGAGATAGCCGAAGGCCTCCTCGAAGGCCTTCGCGGTCTTCGGTCCGATCAGGCGTTCAAGAGGGCGACCCAAGAGATCGGAATCGCTCATATGTCGCCACCCTACGCCCTACCCTTCGATTTCCGTTCGAGCGTACCGACGGGCTACCCTTACCCCTGCGTCTTGGCCTTCTAGAGGTCAAGCTTCGAGTTCAGTATCAGAGCAAGAATTCAAGGAGTCATCGTGGCATCTGTATGCGATATCTGTGGCAAGGGTCCGAGCTTTGGCAACAACGTCTCGCACTCAAAGCGTCGTACTCGCCGTCGATGGAATCCGAACATCCAGCGCATCAAGACCATGGTCGCCGGTTACAGCAAGCGACAGAACGTCTGCACCTCCTGCATGAAGGCTGGCAAAGTCACTCGCTAGACGTCTTGCCGCGGGGACCAAACCTGCGGATTCGCTTCAGAAGTGAGACTTTCAGAAGTGAGAGAAGCCTCGCTCTTCGATTGCTTCGCCATCAAGCGTCAGCAAAGATTCCCCTCGTACATTCACTTTTCCTATGCGCCAGGCATTCGTGCTCTTCCATGAGGGTGGCGCCGTGAAGAGCGGACCATGCTCCTCACCACTCGTAAGCACGGTCTGAATCGGATCCATCCCAAGGGTCTTCGCAAGGTCGGCAATCGCAGAGAAATCGGGATGGGCCCGAAGCCCCTCAGTTTCGATATCGAGAGAGAGTGCACTCGATCGAGCAAGACTTGCGCCATCGATAAGGATTCCGTCACTGATATCGCAGAGTGAGGTCGCAACTTCTGCCGCCGCAAGGAAACTTTGGTAGTCAACCTTTGGTGACCGATGGAAGGCGACGCTCTCAATATCGATCACGGCTGATCTGTTCAGCTGCTCAAGGCCGAGGAGAGATTGACCAGGTAGGGAGGTGAGATAAACGAAGTCGCCAACCTTGGCGCCACTTCGAGTGACCACTGCATCGCCTTCACCGATCGCTGTCATGGATACCGTAAGAGAAGTTGACCTCGAAAGGTCACCACCGATGACACGTACGCCGACAAGAGCGCATTCATCGGCGATCCCTTTTGCGAGATCGAAGATCGCATCCCGATCATCGGGATCAAAAGCCACTGCAACGAGCAGATAAGTGGCTGGGACTCCCATCGCGAAGATGTCGGCGAGATTTGCCGCCGTCGCTTTCCTTCCGATTGCATAGAGGTCACTCCACGCAAGATTGAAGTGAACCCCTTCCGTCAAGAGATCAGTCGCAACGGCAACGCCACTTGTTCGAGGTGCGAAGAAGGCGGCGTCATCGCCGATGCCAACCTTTAGGCGGTCATCGGAATCTCTCCCTGTGCTCGCGAAGATCTGCTTGAGCCTCTCGATGATCGCGATTTCATCCATAGGTCGATACTAGTTCTGCACCTGAGAACTTCCCCGAGAGGTCAATCTGCGCTACCGTCTCGCCATGGCAATACAGGCCTATATCTTGATCCAAACCGAGGTGGGCAAGGCTGGCAGCGTCGCACAGGCGATCTCTGCCATATCCGGCGTCACCATCGCCGAAGGTGTCACAGGTCCCTACGACGTGATCATGCGCGCTGAAGCTCCATCGATGGAAGAGTTCGGTCGCATCATCCTCTCTAAGGTTCAGGCGGTCCCCGGGATCACTCGCACCCTGACCTGCCCAGTCACATCAATGTGAGCTCTGATCGATTTCTCGATCAGACTTTCGGATTTTGCAACGCCTCCTCGATTAGCGCCGTGATCACTTCGCGATAGTCGCGACCACTCTCGCGCCAGAGCATCGGAAAGACCGACTTCGGTGTGAATCCGGGCATCGTGTTGAGCTCATTGATCACAATCTGACCATCTTCGGTGAGGAAGAAATCGACCCTCGCTAAACCTTCGCAACCAATCGCTTGGAAGGCTTTGACAGATTGGACTTGAATCTCTCGCGAGATCTCATCAGAGATGGGGGCAGGGACCAAATACTCAGTGGCTGAGTCGAGATACTTTGCCTCATAGTCATAGAACTCTCGACCGCCAAGGACTCGAATCTCACCAACCACAGATGTGAGCACCTTTCCACCCACTTCAAGCACAGCACATTCCAACTCGCGCCCCTTGATTGCTTCCTCGATTAGCACCGTGGAATCGAACATGAGCGCCTCAGCAATCGCCGCCTGCAGCATCCCTTTCTCTTTCACCTTCTGTGTGCCGCGACTCGATCCCCCGCGCGAAGGCTTCACGAATAGCGGCAGATTGAGTGAGAGCGAATCAGCTTCGACCACTGAGGAGATGCTCTTTCCAGTTGCCACTCGCAATCCAGCGCTAGAGAAGATCTGCTTTGCCCGCGACTTATCCATCGCAAGGGCAGATGCGAGGACACCGGATCCCACATAGTTGATCTGCATGAACTCCGCGAAACCTTGGAAGACCCCATCTTCGCCATTGCTGCCATGCAGGACCGGGAAGAGCAGATCGATGTCCTTAGGTAGCGCCTCCTTCATCCCGCTCTTGGGGACGATAGGCATGCCATTGGAATCCCGGTCGAACTGGTCTCGACTCGTCAGTTCAACGAAGCCCTCACCTGTCTCGGTGATTCCAAAGAGCGAGACTCGATAACGCTCACGATCGATCGCCTCGAAGATTCCGAGCGCGGAAAGACATGAGATCTCATGCTCGGCGCTCTTGCCACCGCAGATGAGGGCAATATGTGGTTTCACGCACTCACCCTTTCGAACATCTACTCGACACCCTTCAAATCGATCTCGTCTCCGGTATCGATCTCACTCAATCTGGCTAGCGCTTCCGCAGGTGACATCCTGCCAGAGACCACCTCGGCGACTGCTTCGATGATCGGGATCTCCACCCCCACCATATGGGCCATCTCTACGACAGCGCTCGAAGATGCGACACCCTCGACGGTCTTCCCCAAAGTCTCACGAACGAGATGAAGATCCCCGGTCTTTCCGATCGCTTCCCCGAAGGATCGATTGCGAGAGAGCGATGACTGACAAGTGGCGACTAGATCGCCCATTCCAGCAAGGCCTGCGAAGGTCAGTGGGTCTGCGCCCAGGGCAACCCCCAAGCGCGTCACTTCGTTGAGACCGCGAGTGATGATCATCGCTTGCGTGTTCTCACCGAAGCCCATGCCAACGACGATGCCGACGGCAAGGGCGACCACATTCTTCAGTGCCGCCGCTAACTCGCAACCCAAGAGATCACTTGAAGTGTAGACACGGAAGTAGGGAGTTTTGAAAGCCGTTGCGATCAACTGCGCTGTTTCGCGATCGGTCGATGCCGCGACAGCGCCGGCAGGTTGTCTGAGCGCTAGCTCGCCGGCGAGATTGGGGCCAGTGATGAAACCCACCTGACTCTCATCGATATCGATCACCTGTCGTAAGACTTCTGACATCCGTAGGTGAGTCGACACTTCGATTCCCTTCAAGGTGCTCACCGTCGGAATCGATCGCGGATAACGCGGTAACCAGGCTTCAAGATTGGCGCGAAGACTCTGTGCGGGGATTGCGAGCGCGATCAGATCTGCACCTGCGAATGCTTGGTCGATATCTGTCGTTGCCCGAAGTTGGGATGGAAGCTTTACCTCTCCGAGAAACGCGCTATTCCTATGCTGTTCATTGATCTCATCCACCACGGCCGAGTTCCGACCCCAGATCAGAACTTCGTGTCCAGCATCGCTTCCGACGAGAGCGAGCGTGCTCCCCCACGCGCCTGTTCCAATGATCGAAATCTTCATCTAGCCCTTCCTCCAGCGAAATCGCTTTCGCCGTTGGCCCTTGAGGAAATTTCCCGTTCTCGGAAGATCAGAGCTCCGGGCATCGAATCTCACTTTCGGCGCTTTCTCGCCCCGCAACTGCTCAAGGAGCGAAGTCATGCGATCCATGATGTGGTTCGTCGCCTCTTCAAGAGCGAGCGGGTCACTCTCTCGGCCGCGCCATGGTGAAAGATCTACGGGTTCACCAACGATGATGCTGACCCGCGTTCGTGGGAAGAGTTTGATGCTGCGCCCATATCGCGGGATGACCTTCTCGGGACCCCATGAGGCACATGGGATCAGCGGTACTCCAGTCATCAAGGCAAGTCGTGCGGCACCCGTCTTCGCAGACATCGGCCAGAGATTCTCATCTCTGGTGAGAGTGCCTTCTGGATAGATGCCAATCAAGTGACCTGCTCGCAATGCCGCCACAGCTACGCGAAAAGCTTGGGAGGCACCTCGAGACTCTCGTTCTACGGGAATCTGCCCCGCTGCCTTGACGACCCATCCGACGATCGGGGTATCGAAGACTGCTTTCTTCCCGAGATAACGCGGCGCACGTCCATGGTTGTAAAGGAAATGCGTGAAAGTCAGTGGGTCAAGATACGAGATGTGGTTACAGACGACGATCGCTCCGCCTGAAGCAGGAATCAATTCCCCGCCCCGCCAATCCTTCTTCACGATCAGATCGAGGAGAGGCCTCAAGAAGAATGCGACGACTTTGAAGACTGGGGTCACTCCGAGTGGACGACCGCGCGGTGGATCGAAGCGGAACTCGGTGCTTTCTTCGCCCGTCACGCCCTAAGGATAGGCACGAAAATGGGCCACACTGTTGTGTGGCCCATAGTTCGTATTGCGAAAGTGACTAGCGACGCTTCGCCTTCTTGGCTGGCTTCTTCGCAGCCTTCTTGGCTGGCTTTGCCTTCTTCGCTGGCTTCTTCGCGGCCTTCTTGGCTACTGGCTTAGCAGCCTTGACTGGCTTGACTGGCTTTGGTGCTGGAGGCTTTGGTGCTGCCTCGAGCTTGCGTGCGCCAGCGATAACTTCCTTGAGAGCCTTCGCAGGAAGGAAGCGGACCTTCTTGCTTGCCTTGATCTGGATCTCTTCGCCGGTGAAAGGATTGCGACCCTTGCGAGCCTTGCGATCTACTTTCTTGAACTTACCGAAATCGTTGATGGTGACGTCTTCACCCTTGTGGATGTTGCGCACGATCGAATCAAAGACGATAGATACGGCGTACTGTGCTTCCTTCTTGCTGCCGTTGAAATATGGAGCCAACGACGCAATGAATTGGGCCTTGTTCATCTATTCCCCTTTATTCCGCTGTAAAACCACCTTCGTGGCTTTGCACTTGAACGGTGCATGCCAAGCGAGCGCCTGACATCACCTACAACTTACGCAGGAAAATAGGAGTTTTTGCGCACTTACTTCGGTGTGTCGCGAAGAAAAAAATCTTGGAGTGAGCCAAATCCATCGTTTTTATGCGTAAAAAACCCTCTACTTCGAGTCGAGAGTTCTCACAATTAGTGAGCGATTGGCAATGTCTTCGGCTTGAAAGTGGCTCTTTTCGCTTCAAATTCCGTCACTTGATCGGTATGACGCAGAGTCAGGCCGATGTCATCGAGCCCCTCCATCAAGCGCCACCGCGTGAAATCGTCCATTTCGAAGGCGATTACGCGCTCTGATCCGACGTTCTGGGTATAGCGAACTGTTCGAGAGTCGAGATCGACCTCGATCTCGATCGAGGGATCAACCTCAATAGCCTGCCAGAGAGCCTCGATCTCGTCCTCCGGCAAGATCACCGTAAGCAAGCCCGCCTTGAGAGAGTTCCCGCGGAAGATATCTGCGAAGCGAGAAGAGAAGACCACCTTGAAGCCATAGTTTTGCAACGCCCAGACCGCATGCTCCCGAGATGAGCCAGTACCGAAATCCGCCCCCGCAACCAAGATGGTGGCACCGTCGTATTTGCTCTGATTGAGGACGAAGTCGGGATCGCTTCGCCAAGCAGCAAAGAGGCCATCCTCAAAACCTGAGCGCGTGATCCTCTTCAAATAGACCGCTGGGATGATCTGGTCAGTATCGACATTACTGCGGCGAAGCGGCACTGCCCGCCCGCGGTGGGTAACGAACTTATCCATGGGATTCGATTCTCCGATCTTCCGTCATCTTCAATATCTTCGTCATCTTGATCATCTTGATTAGAGGTCCGCTGGCGACGAGAGCGTGCCTTTGAGTGCAGTCGCTGCGGCAACAAGAGGGCTCACCAAGTGGGTCCGGCCGCCCTTTCCTTGCCTACCTTCGAAATTTCGATTGGAGGTCGACGCGGAACGCTCCCCCGGCTTGAGCTGATCAGGATTCATCCCAAGGCACATGGAACATCCAGCCGAACGCCACTCCGCGCCAGCAGCAATGAATACCTTGTCCAAGCCTTCACTCTCGGCCTGCAATCTCACTCGCGCAGAGCCAGGCACGACCATCATTCGAGTCTGAGAGGCAACCTTCTTGCCCTTGATGATCTCCGCTGCGGCGCGGAGGTCTTCGATACGACCATTTGTACATGAACCTAAGAAGACGGTATCGATCTTGATCGATTTCATCGGAGTGCCTGGGGTGAGATCCATATAGACCAAGGCCCGTTCGGCAGCGCTGCGTTCTTCCGGATTGGAGAAACTCGCTGGGTCCGGGACAGTCCGGTTCAAAGGCAGACCTTGTCCTGGATTCGTTCCCCAGGTAACGAAGGGTTCGATCTCGTCAGCGTTGAGGATCACTTCAGTATCGAATGTGGCATCCGCATCGGTTGGTAACGACTTCCAGTACTCGACCGCGCGATCCCAATCCTCACCAGTAGGCGCATGTGGCTTGCCTTTGAGATAGGCGAAGGTGGTCTCATCCGGCGCAATCAGTCCTGCGCGCGCTCCAGCTTCGATTGACATGTTGCAAATCGTCATTCGCGCTTCCATCGACAATGCGCGAATCGCAGAACCGCGATACTCGATGACATAGCCCTGGCCACCACCGGTAGAGATCTTCGCGATGATCGCCAAGATGATGTCCTTCGAGGTTACCCCTGGTCTCAAAGTGCCATCGACGGTGATTGCCATCGTCTTTGGTCGCTTCAGCGCGAGAGTTTGCGTTGCCAATACGTGTTCGACCTCGCTCGTGCCGATACCGAATGCAAGAGCTCCGAATGCTCCGTGCGTAGAGGTGTGCGAGTCGCCGCAGACGATGGTCAATCCAGGTTGCGTCAATCCCAATTGAGGTCCGACGACATGGACGATCCCCTGCTCGACATCGCCGAGGGAATGGAGGCGAATTCCAAATTCCTTGCAATTGTTTCGAAGAGTGTCTACCTGCAGGCGTGAGACAGGGTCTTGGATCGGCTTATCGATGTCGAGAGTTGGCACATTGTGATCCTCGGTCGCGATTGTCAGATCGGGACGTCGCACCTTTCGACCACTCAATCGAAGTCCATCAAAGGCTTGGGGGCTCGTCACCTCGTGGATCAGATGAAGGTCGATATAGAGCAGATCCGGTTCACCTTCTGCGCTTCGCACGGTGTGATCGGCCCAGATCTTCTCTGCCATGGTCTTACCCATGTGACTGCTCCTCCCTCGTAAAGAACCAATAATCCACGGCTACGACTTGCGTCTCAACTAGTGAGATGCAAGTATTAGATTATGGACAAGCGAAAGAATAGCGGAGTCGGCGTATTAGACAAATCGATCCAAGTGTTGAGCGTGCTGGAGAGCGGCCCACATTCGCTCGCAGAACTAGTGGCAGCCACTGGGATCGTTCGACCAACCGCTCACCGTCTCGCAGTCGCACTCGAGCACCATCGCCTTGTCACGCGCGACCTCACCGGACGATTCATCCTTGGACCTCGTTGCTCCGAACTCGCTGCCGCAGCCGGTGAGGATCGCCTCTTGGCCGCCGCAAACCCAGCACTGATCGCACTTCGAGATGCCACTGGCGAGAGTGCTCAGCTCTACAAGAGACAAGGTGAGGTGCGCGTTTGTGTCGCAGCAGCAGAGCGACTCTCCGGACTTCGTGACTCCGTTCCTGTCGGCGCTACCTTGACGATGCAGGCGGGATCTGCGGCACAGATCCTCTTGGCGTGGGAGGAAAGCGATCGCCTCTATCGAGGATTACAAGGGGCGCGGTTCACTGCCGCCAATCTCTCTGCCGTGCGCCGACGCGGATGGGCGCAATCTGTGGGCGAGAGAGAGCCGGGCGTGGCATCGGTTTCAGCCCCAGTGCGTGGACCCAATAACAAGGTCGTCGCAGCAGTGAGTATCAGTGGACCGATAGAACGATTAGGTCGACAACCGGGAAGGCTTCATGCAGCCGCCGTTGCCGCGACTGCAGCTCGCTTGAGCGAGCTCCTACAACGCAAGAATTGATCTTGCAGCCCCGAAGGGATTCGAACCCTCGTAGCTGGCTTGAGAAGCCAGAGTCCTAGGCCGCTAGACGACGGGGCCCTAGTACATGATCTCTAGAAGTAGCTGGGGTACCAGGACTCGAACCTAGACAAGCTGAACCAGAATCAGCTGGGCTGCCAATTACCCCATACCCCACTAGAGGGCGTAACTCTACCTTCTCTCACAAAAGTGCGGAAATCCGAGCCAATGTCCGCTCTTTGCCGAGCAAGGCGAGCGATTCGAAGAGTGGTGGCGAGATATGGCTACCAGTTGCTGCGATACGCACCGGAGTGAAAGCGAGTCTTGGCTTCAATCCCATCCCCTCGATCAAGGATTCGCGGAGTGCGCCTTCAATGCTTTGTTCATCCCACTTCTCGAGTGGCGTGAGCGAGTCCAATGCAGAGCGCAAGACCTCCTTCGCCTGTGGCTCCGTTACCTTGGAAAGCGAATCCGCCTCGATCTGCACGCCCTCTCCGAAGAGGAATCTCACCATGGCAACCACTTCGCCGAGCGTGACGATGCGTTCTTGAATGAGAGGTAGGGCCTTACGAACTACCTCGATCTCACTCGCAGAGCCTGTGATCACACCAGCGTCCACGAGGAATGGGAGCGAACGGGCAAGGAAATCATCAAGACCAAGTTTCCTGATCTTCTCCCCATTGATCGCTTCCAACTTCTTCATATCGAAACGTGCAGGAGAACTATTGACGCGTGAGACATCGAAGAGTTCTGCGATCTCCTGCAGCGAGACGTCCTCGCGATCATCACCAGGTGACCAACCAAGTAGAGCTAGGTAGTTGCAGATGGCTTCCGGGAGGAAACCTCGCTCTCGATACCAGGCGATGGAGACCTCGCCGTTGCGCTTCGAAAGTTTCGCGTTATCCGAGCCCATGACGAAAGGAAGATGTGCGAAGACAGGGTAGTCACTCTCCTTCACGCCCATCGCCTGATAGACGCGGATCTGACGTGGAGTAGAGGAGAGCAGATCCTCGCCGCGCAGTATGTGTGTGATCCGCATCAAGACATCGTCTACTGCCACTGCGAGGGTGTAGAGCGGTGAACCATCGGCACGCATCAGGACGAAATCAGGGACGAACTCATGTTCGAAAGTCACTTCTCCTCGGATCAGATCAGTGAATGTCGTCTTTCCTTCAGGCATCCTCATGCGAATAACAGGAGTGCGGTTTGCTTCCTTGAATGCAGCGATCTCATCCGCTGTGAGGTCGCGACATGCACCGTCATAGCCAGGTGCTCGGTTCAATTCCTTTGCCTTCTCGCGACGCGCCTCCAGCTCTTCGTTGCTGCAGTAGCAGTGATAGGCATCGCCCTGCTCCAAGAAGCGATCCGCCCACTCCTTGTAGATCTCGAGTCGTTGGGATTGCAGATATGGACCGTAGGCACCTCCGACGCCAGGACCCTCATCCCAATCAAGTCCCAACCACTTGAGTGTGTCTCCCGCAGCTTCGATGTAGTGGTCTGTGACGCGCTCTCGGTCAGTATCTTCTATCCGAAAGATGAAAGTCCCGCCAGTGTGTTTGGCATATGCCCAGTCAAAGAGCGCGGTCCTGATGTTTCCCACGTGGAGATCACCAGTAGGTGATGGCGCGAAACGAACCCTTACGCCAGCCGAAGTCTTTTCCATGAGAGGGCGATAGTAGCGATGGGTCGGCTAATCACTTCGCCGAGACTCGGTTACGAAGGGTGCCAAGTCCATCTATGGAAACTTCCACGGTTCCGCCACGGGTGACTGGTCCTACACCTGCGGGTGTTCCGGTAAGGATGACATCACCGGGCAGAAGAGTCATGCTTGATGTGATGAATTCGATGATCTCGGGCACCTTGAAGAACATCTGCGAGAGCGATGCTTGCTGTCGAATCTCGCCGTCGACGCGACATAGCAGTGACTGATCTGCAGGAGTGAACTCGGTGTCGATCCACGGCCCAATCGGACAGAAAGTGTCGAATCCCTTTGCTCTGGTCCACTGGCCATCGATCTTCTGGATATCTCGGGCAGTCACATCATTGGCAAGGGTGTAACCGAAGATGACCTCACGAAACTTCTCGCGTGGGACCTCTTTGCAGATCTTCGAGATGACGATCGCTAGCTCGCCTTCATGATCGACCCGCTCACTGATCTCCGGCCAGACGATGAGATCCTCTGGGCCGATGACAGAAGTGTTCGGCTTGATGAAGATGATCGGCACCTTTGGAACCTCACCACCCATCTCGGCAGCGTGATCTGCGTAGTTCTTGCCGACACAGACGACCTTGCTTCGTGGAATGACCGGTGCCAACAACCTAACTTGCTCAATACCGTAGCGGGCTTCGAGCGGATGGACGCCCGCATAGAGCGGGTCACTCGCGATCGAGCGAATAGTCGAATCATCCTCGAGGATTCCGAATTGCGGCTCTCGATCCTGACCTTCCCTGAGGGCGAAGCGAACGATTCTCACTTACGCGTTACTTCCATTACTACCGGAATTATTGCTGGTGACCGCTTGCGCTTGATCATCGATCCGCTCTGCGAGTATCGATGAGATCCGGTGCCGGCGCCCTTGAGGACGCTCTGCAGTGAAACTCCAGCCGGAGATCTCCACTCGACTGCCGGGAATCGGAACCCGTCCGAGCTCCTTCGCCATGTAGCCACCGATGGTGTCGACTTCTTCACTCTCTTCGATCTCGATCTGGAGCCGATCCGCAAGATCTTCAATGTGCAAACGTGATGAGATCCGAGCGCTCTTCTCGTCGATCATGGAGAACTCTTCACCGAAATCGTCGTATTCATCGGCGATCTCACCGACGATCTCCTCCAAGATATCCTCGATGGTGATGATGCCTGCAGTGCCACCGTACTCATCGATGACGATGGCGAGGTGGATCTGATTTCGCTGCATCTCCCGCAAGAGCTCAGCAGCATTCTTGGATTCCGGCACGAAAGTCGCCTCACGGGCATGCTCGGAGATGTTCTCGGTCGCCTCTGACTTCGGATGATCATGCACTCGCCTTACGACATCCTTTATGTACGCGATCCCGATAATCGAGTCGATATCTTCGCCGACGACAGGAATACGTGAATATCCAGATCTGAGGAAGAGGGAGAGCGCTTGACGGAGATTCTTGTTCCCCTCAATCCAGACCATCTCAGTCCTGGGAATCATCAGTTCACGAACGATCGTGTCTCCGAGTTCGAAGACCGAGTGGATCATCTCGTGTTCTGACTCTTCGACCAGACCACTCTCATGGGCCTGATCTACGAGATCGCGAAGTTCGGCTTCATTGGCGAAGGGTCCCTTTCGAAATCCCTTACCTGGAGTGATCGCATTCCCGAGCGCGATCAAGATGACAGTCACCGGACCTAGGACCTTTGCCAAAAGCCACGAAATGTAGGAAGCAGGCACGATCCACTTCATTGGACTCTGTTTGGCCAATGTTCGTGGTCCGACGCCGACTACTACGTAGGAGACCACCACCATCAATCCGATTGCGTAGAGACCCGCCACGAGGTTGTTCTCCATCCGGGAGATGAAGGACTCTGCGACGATCACCGTTGCGCCGAGTTCAGCAGCCTTCCTCACCAGAAGTACGACATTTAGATAGCGCGCCGGATCCTTGATGATCTTTCCGACCAAAGCAGCGCGACGTGCGGAACGCTCGGCGATCGACTCCACTGCGATACGACTGACTGAATTGAGTGCTGCCTCACTCCCTGCGAGGAAACCAGCAAGGATGAGGAGGAAGAGGGCGAGAATGATCATGATCGAGAACGCCACTCTCTCAGAATCTCGCCTTGGAGCGCAAACATCGCCTTCTCTTCCGCGCTCTCACGATGGTCGAGGCCGAGAAGATGAAGCAGGCCATGGACTGCAAGCAGCTGGAGCTCTTCATCAAGGCTACTTCCCGCCTTCGTCGCTCCCTCTTCAGCGAACTTCGGGCAGATCACTATGTCGCCAAGGATTCCAGGACCTCGCTCACCAAGGGCGATCTCATCCATCGGGAACGAGAGCACATCTGTAGGACCCGGTTCGTCCATCCATGTCTCATGAAGTTGGGAAATCTCATCGAGATCCACGAGAGAGATGGCGAGATCACACTCCGGATCAAGACCAACTCTCGCGAAGGAGAACTCCATCAATGAGATCAGTGCGCTCTCATCGCAGTTGAATCCACACTTGTTAGTCAATTCGATGGACATCTGGCCCCTGAAGTGAAAGAAGGTCTCATCGACCTTGATTGCGACGCGGCATCGAAGTCACATCGAAGCGCGCATATGCATCGACGATCTCGCTCACCAACCGATGGCGAACCACATCCTCCGACTCCAGATGGATGAAGGAGATATCGGAGATTCCATCAAGGATATCCGTCACCACACGGAGCCCCGATTTAGTGCCAGATGGGAGATCGACTTGAGTGATGTCACCCGTAATGACCATCTTGGAATTGAATCCGAGTCGAGTGAGGAACATTTTCATCTGCTCTGCTGACGTGTTTTGCGCCTCATCGAGGATGATGAAGGCATCATTGAGGGTCCTACCGCGCATGTAGGCAAGAGGCGCAACTTCAATCGTGCCATTAGCCATCAGCTTCGGGATCGAATCCGTATCGACCATATCTTGGAGCGAGTCGAAGAGTGGTCGCAGATAGGGATCGATCTTCTCGTGCAGCGTTCCGGGAAGGAATCCCAATCGCTCCCCTGCCTCTACTGCCGGACGTGTGAGGATGATCCGATTGATTGTCTTCGCCTGAAGAGCTTGAACCGCCTTCGCTACCGCGAGATAAGTCTTGCCTGTTCCCGCAGGACCGATTCCGAAAGTGACCGTCTTCTGATCGATCGCATCTACATAACGCTTCTGATTGGCAGTCTTCGGTCTGATCGTCTTCCCTCTATTGGAGAGGATATTGAGCGAGAGCACCTCGCCAGGGCGTGCACCCGAGTTGCCGCGCACCATTGCTATCGAGCGGACGACAGCGTCCGTGGTGAGCACCTGTCCTGATCTGATCACGACGAGAAGCTCTGAGATCAGCGATCGGAACTCAGCAATGACCTCTTCCGGACCACGGACTAGGAATTCATTGCCACGTACCGTCAGACCCAATTCTGGAAAGGCTCGCTCGAACTCGGCCAAGAATGTATCGGCCGGACCGGTGAGAGTGACCATCGCAATGGCTGAAGGGATGGCGATGACTGTCTTATCCATCTATTCCCTTCTCCCTTTTCTCGGTTTCGAATTGAATCTCGACTTCGGCTTCATGTACATGGTGATCGTATCTCTGCTAACCCGGAGGCCATCCGAAAAGGCGACCGGCGATGAGGTGGAGGTGGGTGTGAAAGACGCTTTGTCCTGCGCCAGCTCCCGTGTTGAAAATGGTGCGATAACTCTCGATTCCATCTCTACTGACAACCTCACCGACGAGCGAGAAGAGGGCGGTGAGGGATGTGGGGTCACTCTTTGAGGAGGCAACTGCGTTCTCGTGATGTTCCTTCGGTATGAAGAGGATGTGAGTCGGGGCTACTGGGTTGATGTCGTTGATGGCAAATGCGGCCTGATTCTCTGCGACCTTATCAACGGGAATCTCGCCCGATGCGAACTTACAGAAGAGGCAATCCATGTGGCTAGATCCTAACGCCAGAGTGCAAAACTCGCTTGGAGAGATGTCAGTGCGACTGCACCAGCATGTGCCGATCGAAATATCGGAGTCCCTAGGCGAAGCTGGCCCACCCCTGCTTCATCCAGCACCGTCAACTCTCGCTCGGAGAGTCCACCTTCGGGTCCAATGATGAGCGTGATGCTGGTAGCACCTTCCAGTCGCTGCTCCCAGTTCGCAAGGAGTCCACTATCCAAGGTCTCTGCCGCATCCTCATGGAGAGCGAAGAAGATCTCACTCTCGCCTTGCGATGAAAGGACTGAGGAGAGATCGTCGACAAATCGTTGGAGTCTCGGAACTCGATTGCGACGAGTTTGTTTCACTGCCGCCTTGATCCAATCGCCCCACTTCTGAGGAGAACTGCTCGGGTCCCACTTGCCGATGCTTCGCTCGGCGCGCCACGGTTGAATCTGATCGACACCTGCTGCGACAAGTAGTTCGACACACTCGTGGGCACGGTCAGACTTCGTCAGGGCTTGAATCACACGAAGTTCAACTCGCGGTAACTGAGCCACTTCGATGTCTTCGATCACGAGATCTACATGATTGCGGTCGATCCCTTCGATGCGCACTGTCGCTCGGGTGCCTTCACCGTCGGAAATCCAGATTCGTTCATCGATCTTGTGTCGCGCGACACGGGTGATGTGGTGGGCTTCATCGCCTTCGATACGTAGACGTGCTCCCGGCTCAAGAGCTACGGACGGATCGACTAGATAGAGGGATAGCACTTAGCCCCGTAACGCATCTTTGAACTTGGAAAAGAATCCACCACTCTCATTCTGAGTCACTCGCCGCCCGACGTTCTTCTCATCGCCCCGCGCTTTCGCAAAGCGCAGCAGGAGTTCCTCTTGTTCCTTGGAGAGTTTCATCGGTATCTCGACATCGATATGGATCTGAAGATCGCCACGAGTGCCGCTTCGGAGTCGAGTCATTCCCTTGCCCTTGAGGAGATGGATGGAGCCAGGTTGGGTGCCAGGCTTTATTTCGATCTTCTCCTCACCATCGAGAGTGACTACCTTCATCTCTCTTCCTAACGCGGCTGCTGTCATTGGAATCGCCAGTTCCAAGTGGAGGGCATCGCCGTCTCGAACCAAGAAGTCATGTTCCTCGACTTCGATCTCGACATAGAGGTCACCAGGTCGGCCACCACCAGGCCCCACTTCTCCACGTCCTGGAAGATGCATTCGATTGCCGTTGTCGACTCCGGCGGGGATCTCGATCTCTATCTCGCTCCGTGATCGCACTCGGCCATCCCCAGCACACTCCGAGCACGGCGATGTGATCCTGGAGCCGAATCCCTGGCACGAGGCACAAGGACGAGTGGTCATCACCTGTCCAATGAAGGAGCGTGTGACTTGTTGAACTTCTCCGCGACCCTTGCAGATATCGCAGATGACGGGCGAACTTCCCTTGGCACAGCCACTGCCCTGACAGCTTGAACAGAGGATCGCGGTATCGACCACGAGATCCCTCTTGCAACCGAAACAGGCCTCTTCAAGTGTGATCGCGACACGGATCAATGCGTCTTGACCGGCACGCGAACGCGAACGAGGACCACGCGTTCCGCCGCCACCGAAGAATGCATCCATGATGTCACTGAAACCGAAACCGCCCGCAAAACCTTCGCCGAAGCCCGAACCGCCCATGTCGTAGTTCTGACGCTTATCGGGATCACTTAGGACCTCGTAGGCCGCGGTGATCTCCTTGAACTTCTCTGCCACCTTGGGATCAGGATTGACATCGGGATGCATTTCGCGCGCCAACTTGCGATAGGCCTTCTTGATCTCGTCGCCACTTGCATCCCGAGCGACACCCAAGACTTGATAAAGGTCCACGCTTTTAGTCCTGCCTCTGCCCTTGCGAATACTGCGACAGATATCGAGTCAGATATCGCGCCACAGCTCGGACTGATCGCATCGAGTTCGCATAGTCCATGCGCGTGGGCCCGAGGACTCCGACCGCAGCACCTCCGGCATAGGAGGTCGCAACGAGGCTGGTTCGTTTCAACTTCGCCTCCGACTGCTCATCGCCGATACGGACAGTGAGAGTATCGG
>CAYORK010000007.1:0-50199 GCA_964406345.1 uncultured Actinomycetes bacterium
AACGGTAGAGAGGGCGGTCTCAAACACCGCATAGTGTCGGTTCAAATCCGACTCGGGGCACGTGAGTTATCGGATCGTTGTCGCTGAGGATGAGGCGCTGATCCGCATGGACCTCGTAGAGATGTTGGTCGGCGCCGGGTATCAAGTGGTAGGCGAAGCAACCAATGGCGCTGAGGCAGTTGACTTAGTGAAGTCACACCAACCTGATCTAGCAATCCTTGATGTGAAGATGCCGGTCCTGGATGGCATCTCCGCCGCAGAGCAGATCCAGGGAATCTCTGCGGTATTGATCCTTACTGCGTTCAGCCAGAAGGAGTTGATCGATCGCGCGAGCGAAGCTGGGGCGATTGCGTACGTGGTCAAACCATTCACCCTTCTCGACCTCCAACCCTCGATCGAGATCGCCATTGCGCGCTTTCGTCAGATGAAGTCGTTGGAGGAAGAGGTTCGAGATATCCACGAGCGGCTTGAGACAAGGAAGGTCATAGATAGGGCTAAGGGGGTCTTGATGGGGGCTCTCAAACTCTCGGAACCAGAGGCCTTCACATGGATTCAGAAGACGGCGATGGATCGGAGAGTCTCGATGAAGGCTGTGGCGGAAGCGGTCATCAATCCAGAGAAGGCCTTGGATTGAGCGTTTTTGTCCCACCATGTGAGATGAAGGCAAAGAGATTTCCTCTCAATTCTTGAGAATTCAGGAACCCCCGGGCTAGCCTTGCCCTTCCAAATCTCTCCCTCTGATTGTTGGGGAGAGGTCTAAACAATCGAGAGGCAAAAAATGCAGAAATCACTCAAGGTGACCCTTCTTGCAGTGCTTGCGTCGCTAGGTCTCGTCGTCGCTGGTTGCTCCAGCGATGGTGGCGATTCTTCCGGCCCACTCAAGATCGGTTCACTTCTTCCTGAGACTGGAAACCTCGCATTCCTCGGACCACCAGAGTTCGCAGGCGTCGACCTCGCTGTCAAGGACATCAATGACGCAGGTGGCGTGCTTGGAAACCCAGTTGAGCACCTTCGTGGCGACTCTGGAGATACCTCTACCGATATCGCACAGCAGACTGTCGATGCACACATCGCAGCTGGTGTGAGCGCGATCGTCGGTGCGGCATCATCTGGTGTCTCGCTCACCGTGATCGACAAGATCACAAGCGCTGGCATCGTTCACTTCTCGCCAGCGAACACATCACCTGACCTCACCACCTACGCTGACGACGGCTTCTACTTCCGTTCAGCTCCACCAGATACTTTCCAAGGCGCAGTCCTCGGACAGTTGATGGCACAGGACATCAGCGGCCAAGAGGCTGGCGGTTCAGGTAATGCAGTCTTCATGAACCTTGATGACGCATACGGAAACGGTCTCGCGAAGTACGCCATCGCTGCATTCAGCGGTACTTCAACCCAGATCGTCTACAACCCACAAGCAGCTGAGTTCTCCGCTGATGTCGCTAAGGCAAAGGCAGCAAACCCAGATGCAATCGCAATCATCGGTTTCGACGAGACCACCAAGGTCCTTGCTGAGTTGATCAAGCAAGGTCTCGGTCCAAACAGGGTTAAGACCTACCTCGTCGACGGAAACCTTTCCTCGCAGGCATACAAGGATCTTCCAGCAGGCATCATGAAGGGCGTCAAGGCGACCCTTCCTGGCGTTCTTGCATCGGAAGACCTCAAGACCCGCCTCCTCGAGGTCGATCCAGCACTCACTGACTTCTCATATGCTCCTGAGTCATATGACGCAGTGGTCTTGATCGCCCTTGCTGCAGAGCAAGGTGGCGCAACTGACGGAACCACCATCCGCGACAACCTCCAGGCAGTATCTGCAGGTGGCACCAAGTGCTACACCTTCGCAGAGTGCAAGGCGTTGATCGCTGACGGTGAGGACATCGACTACGACGGCGTCTCTGGCCCGATCGAGTTCGATTCCTTCGGTGATCCATCAGTCGCAACCATGGGTATCTATGAGTACACCGCCAACGATGCATTCACAGCTAAGGCTGATGAGTTCATCACCGGTGATGTCCCTGCTCAGGAGTAACCAGTAACGGTCAGAACCCCCGATCCTCGAAAGAGGGTCGGGGGTTCTTTCTTTTCCCGATCAAGTGGAGTTCTCTCGCCACACATAGGTGACCCGAGAGAATTGGAGAGAGTGAAGTTTGCAGTACTGCTAGAGGTTATTCGCGGCCCAGAGTGCCGAGGTAGAGCTCGATGACTTTAGGATCGACCGCCAGTGACTTTCCAGTACCTTCGTAAGCGTTCTTTCCTTGATCCAATACATAACCTCGATCGACGATCTGAAGGCATCGACGTGCGTTCTGCTCCACGATGATCACGGTCACGCCCGTCTTATTGATCTTTCGGACCAAGATGAAGACCTCATCTTGGAGTGCGGGACTGAGACCTGCGCTTGGTTCATCGAGGAGAAGAACCGAGGGTTCCATCATCAGAGCTCTCGCCATCGCCACCATCTGACGTTCGCCGCCCGAGAGTGAACCCGCCTTCTGAGACTTTCGTTTCGCCAAGGTAGGGAAGAGGCCCATCACATATTCCGACCGTTCCTCATACTTCTCTGGGGATCGGAAAGCACCAATCTGAAGGTTCTCTTCGATCGTCAGCGATGGGAAGACATTGTTCGATTGCGGAACGAAGCCGATACCCATCTGCACCAATTCGTCGGCACGCTTGTTGGTGATCTCATTGCCTTTGAAGATGACATGTCCTTCGCGGACCTTGACGAGACCGAAGAGAGATTTGAGAAGAGTCGACTTGCCTGCGCCGTTGGGTCCGATGATCCCCACGAGGTCACCTTCGTTTGCGTAGAGATTGCATCCATTGAGGATGTTGACGCCAGGGAGGTACCCCGCGACGACTTCTTTCGCTTCGATCAGGGCGGCCATAGTCAGCGATCCTCTGTTTCCAGGGTCATGTCGTGATGAGCGCCAAGATAGGCATCGATCACGGCTTGATCCTTCATCACTTCATGGGGTTCACCCTCGGCGACGATCTGGCCTTGCGCCATGACGACGACCCAATCGCTGATATCTCTGACCATATCCATGTCGTGCTCTACGAAGAGCACTGTCATCCCTTCATCACGCAAGGATCGGATATGGCCGAGGAGCGATTGCTTGAGCGCAGGGTTGACGCCTGCCATGGGCTCGTCGAGCATCACGATCTCAGGATTGACCATAAGTGCTCTTGCCATCTCCAAGAGCTTGCGTTGACCGCCAGAGAGGGCAGCAGCAAAGTCATCTTTCTTGTCGAGCAGCTTGAATCGTTCAAGGAGACTCTCGGCGCGCTCAGTGATCTCCTTCTCTTGCGGACCCCAGATGAATCGGAGCGGGGAGAGGAAGATCGACTCACCGCGTTGCGCAGTGGCAGCCAATCGCATGTTATCCATCACGGTGAGGCGATAGAGGGATTTGGTGAGCTGGAAGGTTCGGACCATGCCCTGTCGCGCGATCTTGTGCGGTGGTGTCTTGGAGATCTCATTGCCATTGAATTTCCAAGAACCGCTCTGCGCGCGGTCGAAACCAGTGAGGAGATTGAAGAGCGTGGTCTTGCCGGCGCCATTAGGTCCGATGAGCGCGGTGATGGAGTGGCGCTGCACTTGCATCTTCGAGACATCGACAGCGGTAAGTCCGCCGAATGACCTCTTGATTCCCTCGGCGACGATGATCGGATCAGGTTTATCCACGCCAGGACGGGGATCGAGCGAGACGAGAGCCTTCTTGGCCTCGGCGGCGAAAGTCGAGTTAGGCGCGTGCATCGAGAGCCAACTCCTTCTTATCGCCGAAAATCCCTTGGGGTCTGAAGATCATGAGGAGCATAAGACCAAGGCCAACCAACATGAAGCGGACTTGAGATACCTGGTTGGCGTTGATCAGCCAATCTGGGATGAAGCCTTGTTCTACAGCTTGTCGCAGCACTTGCTCGACGAAGACCAAGAGGAACCAGAAGATGATGGAGCCGATGACTGGCGAGAAGACTCGAGCCGCGCCACCGAGGATCAAGACCGTGTAGGCAAAGAAGGTGAGGAAGGTGCTGTAGTTATCTGGCTGAACTGACTGTCGCGAGAGGGCATAGACCGCCCCACCGAATGAACCGATGACACCGCCCAGGATCAGCGATTGCATCTTGTAGAGGTAGACGTTCTTGCCGATCGAACGGACTGCCTCTTCATCTTCGCGAATTGCCTTGAGAACTCGACCCCACGGCGAATTGACAATCAGCCACATGAAGCCAAGTACCGCAGCCACCAAGAGCCATCCCGTGATCACAACCCAGAGGTCATTCGGTGAGAATCTGAGGATCGGTGTCTCCAGACCTTCCGTGAAGGGATTGAGGTCGAAGAACGCCTTTCCGAACTTTCCTGTGATCCCATCGGAACCGCCGAGAGTGTCATTGAAGGTGGCAGAGCGCGCGATCTGACGGACGATCTCAGCTGCAGCGATGGTCACGATTGCGAGGTAGTCGGCTCGAAGTCGCAGGGTCGGTACACCCAGAAGGAGCGCGAAGAGAACTGAGGCCAGGATGCTCATCCCGAGCGCAGACCAGAGCGAGAAATCAAAGGAGACGACGAGCACAGCGGTCGTGTAGGCACCGACTGCGAGGAAGCCGGCCTGACCAAAGTTCAAGAGCCCGGTGTATCCGAAGTGCATGTTAAGTCCGATAGCCGCGAGCGCAAAGATGATGGTGTTGACGCCAATCGCGCTACTGAGTGATTGCTGGATGATGAAGAGGAGATCCACTTAGCCCACCCGATCTTTCTTGCCCAAGATGCCTTGTGGTCTAACCAGCAGGATCACGATCAAGACGAAGAGTGCGCCGACATACTTCAATTCGGTCGGAATCACCAAAGTGGAGAGCTGGATGAAGAGTCCGATCACGAGTGAGCCGACGACAGCACCATTTGCAGTGCCAAGGCCGCCCAAAGTGACAGCAGCGAAGATAAGCAGGAGATTGTCTTGACCCATGAGGAATGAGACACCTTGGTTGACCGTGATCATCATTCCGGCATAGGAAGCAAGAATTGCGCTAAGGATCCAGACCGCTCTGATGACTCGTTCGACCTCGACACCTGAGGCTGAGGCGAGCGCGGGGTTGTCGGCGACTGCGCGGCTTGCTTTACCCATGCGAGTACGCAGAAGCCAGAGCGTCGCGAGGACGAGAAGGATGATGCCGATCGATGTCGTAACGATCGACTTGGGAGTGATCGACACTGGACCGAAGGTGAGACCCTCTTGACCGGCGTATTGCGGTAACTGCCTAGTGTCGCCACCGAAGATGAAAAGGAAGAAGTATCGGACCAGAATCGCAAAGCCGATCGACACGACGAGCATCGCGATCAACCCGGTGCCTCGTCGCCGCAATGGCTTCCAGAGGAATCGATCCTGCAGAAAGCCACCAATGAATGCCGCTGCGATGATTGCGACGGGTATGGCGGCGATGACGGGTAGCCCCACGACCGCACTGAAGAAGTAGGCGAGTAATCCGCCGAGTGTGAGCATCTCTCCGTGAGCGAAGTTTGTCAGTCCAGTGGTTCCAAAGACGAGATTCAATCCCAGCGCCGCCAAGGCAATGACAAGCCCCAAGATCGCGCCGTCGACGACAAGCTGCATGGTCCGATCAAATGTGGAGACCCGCTCCGCGCCTTCGCCAATGGGGAAGAGCACAGTGAGAGTCTTACCGAGAGAGAAGACGATGACCTTTTTCTCTTCTCCAGCACCTTCAGTCAGCGCTTGACCTGAAGGAAGAGTATTGATGTCCAACTTCACCCAATAATTGCCAGTCTTCGCAACCGAGTAACTCCAGCGCCCCTCGGCATCTGTCGACACGGTCCCAAGATCACTCGTGGTGTCGCGAATTGTGAGTTCGACACCCTCCAATGGTTGTTTCGCGGAGTCGAGGACGGTGCCTCCGAAGGTCGTCACCTCTTCGGCAGTGGCGTGGGAAGAGAAGAAGAGTGGCGTCAGAAAAGCAAGGGCAGCTATCACGACTCCTCTACGAAGCTTCACTATGGTGCGAGGAGAGCGAGCATGCTTGCTCTTCATGGATTTCGCAGATCTCACGATCGGGAGTGACTCCTCAGCGTCTTGGTGGGTCAAGAGATTCTCAGAATCCTAGCCAAGCCCCATCAGGTAATCATCACTTTCGGGCAGGGATTTTTCGGGAACCCCGCTGCTATGCCAGAGGCTTCGGCGCCTTATCGAGAATCAGGCACGTCAACCGGGCGGTGCAGGTCTTGATGCCCTCGTCCGTGGTGATGACGATCTCGTAGCAAGTGACTGTCTTGCCTCGCGAGATTGCGGTGGCTACTCCGGTGACAAAACCAGAGGTCGCAGACTTGTGATGAGTGCAGGAGATCTCAATTCCGACAGAGGTCCGATTGAGTCCGGCATGGAGTTGTGATGCGATCGAACCTAGGCCTTCTGCAAGGACGGCATTCGCACCCCCATGGAGCAGGCCAATCGGTTGTCGATTGCCTTCCACCGGCATCCTTCCGACCACTCGCTCTGGAGAGGCTTCGAGGATCTCAATTCCCATCTTCGCACCGAGCTCACCGCTTCCGCGCTTCATGAGGAAGTCCATGTAATCGGCAATCAACCCATCATCAGACATGTGGCGATGATAAGGGAATCTCTTGCTATGGCACACTCTTCGATGTGAGTACCCCGCTGGCACAGAGCAAAGCCGAGGACTCGACGCGCACGATTCTCCTTCTTGACGGCCACTCGTTGGCCTATCGCGCCTTCTATGCCCTCCCGGTTGAGAACTTCTCTACCTCGAGCGGACAGCACACCAATGCGATCTACGGTTTCGCGTCGATGCTCATCAATCTCCTTGCGCAGGAGAAACCGGACCAAGTTATCGTCGCATTCGACGTCTCTCGCAAGACCTTTCGTAGCGAGAGGTTCCCCGCGTACAAAGCGAATCGTGCAAAATCGCCAGAGGAGTTCAAGTCCCAACTCTCCTTCATTTCCGAGATTCTCGAAGCATTCGGAATCCCCGTCATCGAACGAGAGGGATACGAGGCTGATGACCTGATCGCAACATTGACCAAGGCAGCGATCGATGATGACCCCAACGTCCATGTGCTCATCACGACAGGCGATCGGGATTCATTCCAATTGATTCGCGACGGCGTGACGGTCCTCTATCCGAAGAAGGGCGTCACCGACCTCGCCAGGATGGATGCACAGGCTGTAATCGATCGATATGGAATCTCGCCGCAGCAGTATCCGGATTTCGCTGCCCTTCGAGGAGATCCGAGCGACAACCTGCCTTCCATCCCGGGTGTCGGCGAGAAGACTGCGATCAAATGGATCCAGGAACATGGCTCCCTTGCACAACTCGTCGCAGAAGCGGATCGAGTTCCAGGGAAAGCGGGGGAATCACTCCGTTCATCCCTCTCTCAAGTGCTCCTCAATCGCGAGCTGACTCATCTTGTCGATGATGTTCCGATCGAAGACCAGGAGCAAGCTCGGCTCCTAAAGAGTTCGTGGGCGGGAGTGGATCGGGAGAAGGCGCTACGGATCTTCGACGACCTCGAAATCAAGACTCTTCGAGAGAGAATTACCAAGCTTCCAGCGAAAGGGTCAGCTAAGGGTGCGCGACCAAAGGAGAGTTCGCCGGCGCGGGGCGATGACGCGAAAGCAAGAGATGAAGCAGTTGGGCTCTCGATTTCGAAAGTTGACGAGGAGGCTTTGCTTGCGAAGGTGCGCGATGAAGTCGCAGTCCTGCTCTCACTACGCAACGGGCTAGGAGATGCTGTCGCGATCTCGCCTGAGGAAGGAATCGTCTTCTGGGCCGAGGTGCGCAATTCTGCAGCCTTCCTCAATCGCGCCCTCTCGGGTGGTTCATGCACGATCTTCGGTCACGCTCTCAAGAGTCAGATACATGGCGTTGATGAAGACGTCGCACTCGATCCCTCTTTCGACACCGAGCTAGGGCGATACTTACTCAATCCAGGTCAGCGAGAGATGGATCTAGCCACCATCATCCGTGATGAACTCGGGTACGGCGAAGGTGGCGAGATTCAGCAGGAGGTCGACCTCTTCTCGGATAGCTCCTTCGATCCCGCACTCGCCTCGTTCCTCTGGCCCTTGCGAGATCGCATCAAGGCCCAGCTTCAAGCGAGTGAGCAGCTAGAGCTCCTCACCAAGATCGAACTTCCGCTGACAGTGATCCTCGCTCGGATGGAGGATCGTGGCATCGGTTTCGATGAGAAGAAGGCGAGATCACTTCGCGATCACTTCGAAAAGGATGTTCGGGAAAATAGTGAAGCCGCCTTCAAGCAAGCGGGTCATGAGTTCAATGTCAACTCACCGAAGCAACTCCAAGTGATCCTCTTCGATGAACTCAAACTGCCCAAGACGAAACGGATCAAGAGTGGATACAGCACCGATGCGGATTCGCTGCTCTGGCTCTTGCAAGAGACCAATCACCCATTCTTGACCGCGCTCCTGCGCATCCGAGAGGTGGGAAAGCTCTCCAGCATCATCGATGGCTTGATCAATGCATCTCGTGATGGTCGCATCCACACCACTTTCCAGCAGACCATCACTGCAACCGGTCGTCTCTCTTCGATGGATCCCAACCTTCAGAACATCCCAATCCGATCCGAAGAGGGGCGCAGGATCCGTGAGTGCTTTGTAGCCAAGGATCCATATCGAGTGCTACTCACTGCCGACTACAGCCAGATCGAGATGAGGATCATGGCTCATCTCTCGAAGGACGCTGATCTAATTGCGGCTTTCGCATCCGGCGAGGATCTACATAACACCGTGGGTGCTCGGGTCTTTGGGGTCGCTTCCTCACAAGTGACGCCGGAGATGAGACGGACGATCAAAGCGATGTCTTATGGACTTGCCTACGGACTCTCCGCGTATGGATTGGCACAACAACTCGACCTTTCTCCCTCCGAGGCACAGAAGTTGATGGATGATTACTTCGCGCGCTTTGGCGGGATCCGTGACTATCTGCAAGAGGTGGTCCGCGATGCCCGCACGAAGGGGTATACCGAGACCCTGTTGGGACGACGTCGACTTCTCCCAGACTTGACCAGTGACAACCGTCAACGACGTGAGATGGCAGAGCGAATGGCTCTCAATGCACCGATCCAGGGTTCGGCAGCCGACATCATCAAACTGGCGATGTTGGCGCTGGAAAAGGCGATCACTGAGAACGGTCTTTCCTCGCGGATGGTCTTGCAAGTTCATGATGAATTGATATTGGAAGTCGCTCCCGGCGAGGAAGAACGGGCGGAGTCGATCGTAAGGAAGGCGATGGGGGATGCATTTACGCTCGATGTCGCCCTCGAGGTCAACGTTGGAATGGGAGAGAGCTGGGAGGCAGCGGCTCACTGAGGCCAGTTTGACCCCCGCAAGCGTCGCTAAGTACCCTTCAGCCGCTTCTTAGCGCGGTATTCGCTGGATCTGTCACTAGACAATAAATCCTCCGGAAATCTCTCCAAGAGCACGTCCCTGTCCCTACTAGTCCCTTGTCCAACGGAGCATCTTGTCCACAAATATCACACTCAACGATGTAGGCACTGCTGAGGATTTTCTCGCAGCCATCGAAGGCACGATCAAGAATTTCAACGACGGTGATCTCGTATCCGGGATCGTCGTACAAGTAGACCGCGAGGAAGTTCTCCTCGACATCGGCTACAAGACCGAAGGTGTGATCCCATCACGCGAACTCTCTATCCGTAATGACCTCGATCCTTCAGAGATCGTCAAGGTCGGAGATCGCGTCGAAGCTCTCGTCCTGACAAAAGAGGACAAAGAAGGTCGTCTCATCCTCTCCAAGAAGCGCGCTCAATATGAGAAGGCGTGGGGAGAGATAGAAGAGAAGAAGAATCGCGATGAGGTTGTCGTTGGAACTGTGATCGAGGTAGTCAAGGGTGGTCTGATCGTCGACATCGGTCTTCGTGGCTTCCTTCCAGCATCGCTCGTGGAATTACGACGCGTTCGTGACCTCACTCCATACATCGGCAAGCAGGTCGAGGCTCGCATCATCGAGTTGGATAAGAATCGCAACAACGTCGTGCTCTCTCGCCGTGCATATCTCGAGCAGACACAGTCAGAATCTCGAACCTCATTCCTCAATCAACTTCAACGAGGTCAGGTACGTACCGGAACCGTCTCCTCCTTGGTCAATTTCGGCGCATTCGTCGACCTCGGTGGTGTCGATGGTCTCGTTCACGTCTCCGAGCTCTCCTGGAAGCACATCGATCACCCAAGCGAAGTCGTCGCTGTCGGTGACGAAGTGACAGTGGAAGTCCTTGAAGTCGACTTCGAGCGTGAGCGGGTATCGCTCTCACTCAAGGCGACACAAGAGGATCCATGGCAGGCGTTCGCTCGCACTCACACCATCGGTCAGGTCGTCCCGGGTGAGGTCACCAAGTTGGTCCCATTCGGCGCATTCATCCGCGTCTTCGATGGCATCGAAGGTTTGGTCCACATCTCTGAGTTGGCAGAGCGCCACGTCGAGATCCCTGAGCAGGTTGTTCAAGTGGGCGACCAGCTCTTCGTCAAGATCATCGACATCGACCTTGAGCGCCGTCGAATCTCACTCTCGTTGAAGCAGGCTAATGAAGGCCACGATGTCGAGATCGAAGCATTCGATCCGACCCAATACGGCATGCCAGCTCGCTATGACGAGAATGGCAACTTCATCTACCCAGAGGGCTTCGATGCAGAATCCCAAGAGTGGAAGCCAGGCTTCGAGAAGGAGCGCGAAGAGTGGGAGCGTCAATACGCTGAAGCTCAGGCACGTTTCGTAGCGCACAAGAAGCAGAAGGCAGAGGCGAAGGCGGCAGATGCCCTCGCTGCCACTGCTGAAGGTGCAGATTCATCTGAAGCGACAACTCCGGGAGCAAGCGAGTAGTTTTCCTCCTGTGTTGACCGTAGCTCTCACTGGAGGGATCGGTTCAGGGAAATCGCTTGTCGGTGAGTACCTTCAAGCGCTTGGTGCCATCGTCGTTGACTCAGACCAACTCGCTCGGGATGTAGTTGAGCGAGGCAGTGAGGGTTACGACGAAGTCGTCTCTCGATTCGGTGATGTCATCCTCAAAGACGGTGATATCGATCGCGCCGCGCTCGCCCGCATCGTCTTCGATGACCCAGGCGCTCGCCGAGAGTTGGAAGCGATCATCCACCCGCGGGTGCGCGCACGGTATGAAGCGATCATCGCGCGAGCAGGTGGCGATGCGATCGTCGTGAATCAGATTCCACTCCTTGCTGAGACCAATGGCGCGTCACGTTTCGACCTCGTGATCACGATCGAATCAGATGAGCAGGTTCGAATCGACCGTGCGGTGGCCAGAGGATTGAAGGAATATGAGGTGAGGAAGAGGTTGTCGAGCCAAGCCTCAGAGGCTGATCGGAGGAAGATCGCCCACATCGTGATCGAAAACGATGGGACGAAAGAGGAGTTGCTTTCCAAGGTCGAGCGGATCTGGGAAGAGGAGATCCTGCCTCGACGCGTGGAGGCATGATGGTCCGAGCAAGTGTGAGTACTCCTCGCAGTGGCAGACCATTCGAGGTCATCGCAGAGATCAAGCCTTCAGGCGACCAACCTCAGGCCATTGAGGAACTCTCTCGGCGGATCAACGCTGGCGAAGAGGATGTAGTCCTCCTCGGTGCCACTGGTACCGGTAAGTCTGCAACCGCCGCTTGGTTGATCGAGCGGCTTCAGCGCCCCACTCTCGTGATCGCTCCCAATAAGACGCTCGCCGCGCAATTGGTCAACGAATTCCGAGACCTCCTCCCTAACAATGCTGTGGAGTACTTCGTCTCGTACTACGACTACTACCAACCTGAGGCTTATGTCCCACAGACCGACACATTCATCGAGAAGGATGCGTCGATCAACAACGAGGTCGAACGTTTGCGCTACTCAGCGACCTATTCGTTGCTCACTCGACGAGATGTCATCGTGGTGGCGACAGTGTCGTGTATCTACGGTTTAGGAACCCCGCAGGAGTACATCGATCGGATGATCCTCCTTCGCAAGGGGGATGAGATAGAGCGAAACCTCCTCCTCCGTCGCTTTGTAGACGTGCAATACAAGCGAAATGACATGGCTTTTGAGCGAGGAAATTTCAGAGTTCGTGGTGACACGATCGAGATCATCCCGGTCTATGAGGAATTGGCGATCCGGATCGAACTCTTCGGAGATGAGATCGAGCGCATCACGCATCTGCATCCGCTGACGGGAGAGATCATCGATGAGGTCGATGAGGTCTTCATCTTCCCTGCGACCCACTACAGCGCGGGACCGGAGACGATGAAGCGAGCGATCAAGGAGATCGAGAGCGAGCTCGATCTGAGGCTCGCTGAGTTGGAACGGTCCAACAAACTTCTCGAAGCACAACGACTTCGGATGCGTACGACCTTCGATGTCGAGATGATGTTGCAGCTCGGTTTCTGCTCCGGGATCGAGAACTACTCTCGCTATATCGATGGACGCGCTCCCGGAACACCACCGAATTGCCTTCTCGATTACTTCCCTGATGACTTCCTATGCATCATTGACGAGTCGCATATCACTGTGCCCCAGATCGGTGCGATGTATGAGGGTGACGCCTCGCGAAAGCGAACGCTGGTCGAATACGGCTTCCGCCTCCCATCCGCTCTCGACAATCGACCGTTGACCTTCAACGAATTCCTGGAAAGAAGTGGTCAGAAGGTCTATCTCTCCGCAACTCCCGGCAAGTACGAGATGACGAAGAGCAAGGGTGAGTTCGTCGAGCAGGTGATCAGACCCACTGGGCTCGTCGATCCGAAGGTCGTGATCAAACCGATCAAGGGCCAGATCGATGATCTCCTTGGAGAGATCAAGATCCGCACCGCTCGAGATGAGCGAGTTCTCGTCACCACGCTGACGAAGAAGATGGCCGAAGATCTCACCGACTACTTCGTCGAGAGTGGCATCAAGGTGAGATACCTCCACTCCGATGTCGATACCCTTCGCCGCGTCGAGCTATTGAGCGAGCTTCGCGCTGGTCTCTATGACGTGCTGATCGGTATCAATCTCTTGCGTGAGGGTCTCGATCTACCGGAGGTTTCGCTCGTTGCCATCCTCGATGCGGATAAGGAGGGCTTCTTGCGATCTACTACATCCTTGATCCAAACGATCGGACGTGCGGCCCGTAATGTCTCCGGTGAGGTCCATATGTATGCCGACAACATCACAGATTCCATGATGCGCGCTATCGACGAGACCAATCGAAGACGGGAGAAGCAAGTCGCCTACAACAAGGAGCACGGGATCGACCCACAGCCCCTGCGCAAGCGAATCTCAGACATCACCGAGATGTTGGTGCGCGAGAGCGAGGACACCTCGGACCTTCTGGCATCGAGTAGGAAACGCTCGAGCGCCCCGGTAGGTCTGCACACCAAGTCCTTGGTGCAAAGACCGCAAGAGGAGTTACTAGGTCTCATCGAATCCTTGACCGAGCAGATGCGAGAGGCCGCTGGCCAATTGCACTTCGAATTGGCGGCACGTTTGCGCGATGAGATCGCAGAGCTCAAGCGTGAACTCCGTGACATGGGAATAGCGGGTGTGAAGTGATGGATCATCTGATCGTGCGCGGTGCGCGCGAGCACAACCTCAAGAACGTCAACCTTGAAGTGCCGCGAAACGCGCTGATCGTCTTCACCGGGTTGTCGGGTTCGGGTAAGTCATCACTTGCTTTCGACACCATCTTCGCCGAAGGCCAACGGCGCTATGTGGAATCCCTCTCAGCCTATGCGCGTCAATTCTTGGGTCAGATGGATAAACCTGATGTCGACTTCATCGAGGGACTATCTCCCGCGGTCTCCATCGATCAGAAGTCGACCAATCGCAACCCACGTTCGACTGTCGGAACCATCACTGAGGTCTATGACTATCTCCGTCTTCTCTTCGCTCGGGCAGGAAGGCCACACTGCCCTAAGTGCGATAAGCCGATCGCACGACAGAACGCACAGAACATCGTCGATCAGATCCTTCAACTCCCCGTCGGAACGAAGTTCCAAGTGCTAGCTCCCGTCATCCGAAGCAGGAAGGGCGAGTTCGTCGAACTATTCAAGGAGTTGCAGGCGAATGGTTACTCGAGAGCGCGGGTAGATGGCGCGACGATCATGCTCGATGACCCACCGAAGTTGAAGAAGCAAGAGAAGCACTCGATCGAAGTCGTCATCGATCGCCTCAGCGTCAAGGAAGAGTCTCGTACTCGTATCAATGACTCAATTGAGACTGCGCTCAAGCTAGCCGACGGTCTGGTCATCTGCGACTTCGTCGATGGACTTGGCGAAGGGAAGAAACGCGAGAAGGAACGGACATACAGCGAGAAGTTGGCATGTCATGAATGCCAGATCTCCTTTGAGGAACTGGAGCCACGCTCCTTCTCCTTCAATTCTCCTTTCGGAGCATGTCCGGAGTGCACTGGCATCGGATCCCGCCTTGAAGTGGATGAGGAACTTGTCATCCCCGATGACTCCATTTCGATATCTGATGGCGCGATCGCACCTTGGTCTGGTGGTCAATCCTCCGAGTACTTCCTGCGCCTCCTCGAAGGTCTCTCCACTGATCTGAAGTTCTCGCTCGATGTTCCGTGGAAGAGACTCTCGGCGAAGGCCAAGGAAGCCGTGCTACATGGTTATGAGTATGAGATCCATGTGAAGTACCGAAATCGTTACGGCAGGACTCGCAACTACTCGACCGGATTCGAAGGCGTCGTTCCGTTCATTGAACGTAGGCACTCAGAGACCGATAGTGATTACAGTCGAGAAAAGTATGAGGCGTACATGCGCGAGACTCCTTGCCCGAAGTGCCAGGGGAGTCGACTCAAACCCGAAGTCCTTGCGGTAAAGATCGGCGGACTCAACATCTCTCAGATCGCGGAATTGTCGATCGATGAATGTGCGAAGTTCCTCGCCTCGATCGAGTTCACAGAGCGAGAAGCGAAGATCGCGGAGCGTGTCATGAAAGAGGTCAACTCGCGCTTAGGGTTCCTTATCGATGTGGGATTGGAATATCTCACCCTGGCGCGAGCTGCAGCGACTCTCTCGGGCGGTGAAGCCCAACGAATCCGCCTGGCGACACAGATCGGCTCTGGCCTCACTGGTGTCCTCTATGTCTTGGATGAACCGAGTATTGGACTGCACCAACGCGACAATAGAAGGTTGATCGAGACTCTCACTCGACTTCGCGATATCGGAAACACCCTGATCGTGGTCGAACATGATGAAGAGACGATTCGTACCGCAGATTGGATCGTCGATATCGGTCCTGGTGCTGGTGAACATGGCGGCGAAGTCGTCGTCTCTGGTGATTACCAGGCGCTGATCACGTCGAAGAAGTCGATTACGGGTGATTACATCTCGGGACGGAAAGAGATCGCCACACCGAAGAAGCGTCGGCCTTCCGATGCCAAGCGATCACTCCTCATCAAGGAGGCGAAGGCGAACAATCTCAAAGGGATCGACGTTCGGGTCCCACTAGGGCTCTTCGTCGCCGTCACCGGAGTAAGTGGATCCGGTAAGTCGACCCTGGTCAACGACATTCTCTATTCAGTGCTTGCGAACAAGCTCAATGGCGCACGAATAGTTCCGGGACGCCATCGCACCATCCAGGGTCTTGAGCACCTCGACAAGGTCGTACATGTCGATCAATCGCCGATCGGACGTACGCCACGATCCAATCCAGCTACCTACACGGGTGTCTTCGACAAGATCCGTGCGCTCTTCGCTGAGACGAGTGAGGCGAAAGTACGTGGCTATCAGCAAGGACGCTTCTCCTTCAACGTGAAGGGCGGTCGCTGTGAGAATTGCGCAGGCGATGGCACGATCACAATCGAGATGAACTTCCTTCCGGATGTGTATGTGCCTTGCGAGGTCTGTCACGGCGCTCGGTACAACCGAGAGACGCTTGAGGTTCGCTACAAAGGCAAGACGATCTCAGAAGTCTTGGATATGCCGATCGAGAAGGCCGCCGACTTCTTCGAGAACATTCCTTCGATCCACCGCTACTTGCGGACGCTCTGCGATGTGGGTCTTGGATATGTTCGTCTTGGGCAATCTGCGCCGACGCTTTCGGGCGGCGAGGCGCAACGAGTGAAGTTGGCGACCGAGTTACAGCGTCGTTCCACCGGTAGGACGATCTATGTCCTCGATGAGCCGACCACGGGTCTGCATTTCGAAGATGTTCGCAAACTTCTCCTCGTGTTATCGCGGCTAGTTGAGACGGGTAATTCCGTCGTCGTCATCGAGCACAATCTCGACGTCATCAAGTCTGCGGATTGGGTGATCGATCTCGGTCCTGGTGGTGGCTCTTCCGGTGGTGAGGTGATCGCGGAGGGAACCCCGGAGCAAGTGGCAAAGGTAAAGGGAAGCCATACCGGACAGTTCTTGGCGGAAGTCCTTGGCAAGCGCTAGACGAGATCCCTCGAGTTATCGCCCGACTGGGGTACCTGATGCTCCAGGCGTATATCGATTCTTCGATGAACAAGAGAAGGTCATTTACGTTGGAAAGGCGAGATCGCTTCGCAATCGGCTCAACTCATACTTCCAAAAAAACCTTACCGAGAAGACTCGGAGGATGGTCGAGAGTGCGGCTCGCGTGGACTGGACTGTGGTCTCAAGTGAGGTTGAGGCGCTCCAACTCGAGTTCAGTTGGATCAAGTCCGAAAGTCCAGAGTTCAACGTGCAGTTTCGCGATGACAAGTCGTATCCCTATCTCGCTCTCAGTATCGGGGATGAGTACCCGCGCATCTTCATCACTCGATCCGAACGGCGGGATGGACTGAAGAGATTCGGTCCTTACACACATGCATGGGCTCTTCGAAGTACCTTTGATGTGATCCAGAGAGCCTTCCCGGTCCGAAGTTGTAGCGTCTCCAATTTCGAGAAGGCGAAGCGAACGAAGCGCCAGTGCCTCCTAGGCGATATCGGCAAATGCTCTGCTCCTTGTATTGGTCGGATCAGTAAGGAAGACCATGATGCGCTCGTCCAAGGAGTGGTGGGATTCCTCGAAAAGGGCGACGAAGAGGTGTTGGCTCATCTGGCACAAGAGATGGAGGAGGCCGCCGCGCGGGAGGAATTCGAACGGGCAGCCCTGTTACGTGATCGGATCACCTCCATCACTAAGGCACAGGAGTCATCTGATGCTGCATGGTCAGAGAGCCTGACGCTCGACCTCTTCGCACGTCATGATGATGTGACGCACTCTGCGATCTCTTGGTTCACAGTGCGATCCGGCCGGATCACTGGCTCCAGATCTTGGGTTGTCGAGATGAAATCGATTCCGGAAGATAGCTCGATCATGGAGATCGCATTGCAACGCCATTATGAGAGATTTCCAGATGAGATTCCGAGCGAGATCCTGCTCTCGGATCACGGCGATGACCTCGACTCGCTGGCAGCTCTCCTGAGCGAACGAGCAGGTCGCACAGTCGCGATCAAAAGCCCACAGCGAGGCGAGAAGTCAGAATTGATGGCGATGGCCAAGCGCAGCGCTCATTACGCTTTGGTTCAATTCCTCTCCAAAAGGTCGAACGACACCGCGGTCACTGGGACCGCCCTCGAAGAGATTGCAGAGGCCTTGGATCTCACTGAGATCCCGCTTCGGATCGAGTGTTTCGATATCTCCAACATCCAAGGAACGACGATCGTCGCGTCGATGGTGGTCTTCGAGGACGGTCAACCTCGAAAGAGTGAATATCGTCGCTTCTCGATCACCGATCCGGAGATCAAGGATGACTTCTCGTCGATGGCTCATGTCGTCACTCGCCGCTTCAAACGATTCTTACTTGAGCGAGAGATAGACATTTCCGAAGTCGAGATCACCGGTGGCAAGCGTCCAAAGTTCGCATATCCGCCTCAACTCGTCGTCATCGATGGCGGTAAAGGACAAGTCAATGCAGCGTGGCAGGCCTTGAGCGCACTCGGCATCTCCGGAATCCCTGTGGTCGGCCTCGCCAAGAGATTAGAGGAGATCTATCTTCCTGAGACGAGTGATCCGATCATCTTGCCTCGACATAGTGAAGGACTCTTCCTGCTTCAGAGGATCAGAGACGAAGCACACCGATTCGCGATCACCTTCCATAGGAGCAAGAGATCGAAGTTGATGCTCGACTCACTCCTCGACGAGATCCCTGCCCTTGGCGAGATTCGCAGACAGGCGCTCCTGGAAAGATTCGGTTCGGTGGCAGCGCTGCGAAAAGCCACCGTCGATGAGATCGCGACTGTGCCTGGCATCGGTCCTCGGATAGCGACTCTGATCGTCGACCACTTGGCCACCCTCTCAAGCGAGGTCCTCGACACCGCAACTGGCGAGCTGATATCGACTCAGGATCCCGCTGTGGCAGCGAGCGACGAGCAGTAGAGTCAGGACCGTTATGACGAAGCGAGAGTTGTTGGTCATCTCCGGGATGAGCGGAGCAGGTAAGTCCTCAGTCGCCAAGACCCTTGAGGATGGCGGTTGGTACGTCGTCGACAATCTTCCGCCAGCTTTGATCTCGTCGCTCTTCGAAATGACCGAACAAACGGTCCATCTGATTGCCGTGGTCATCGATGTCCGCGGAGGCGAACACTTCGATGATCTAACTCGCGCTCTCACCGACCTTGCTCAACAGGGGATTGAGAATCGCATCCTCTTCGTGGATGCCTCGGACGAGTCGCTCGTCCGTAGGTTCGAGGCCACAAAGAGACCACACCCGCTACAGATGAATGATCGGGTGCTTGACGGCATCCATCGGGAGCGCGAGAAACTGCAGGATCTCCGGAGCAAGGCGGACATCATTGTCGACACCAGTGAGATGAATATCCATCAACTTGAACGACGCATTGATCAACTCTTCGAGCATGAAGGACGCGTCGATCTCCAGATGAATCTCATCTCCTTCGGATACAAATATGGTCTCCCAGTCGACGCTGATCTGGTCCTCGATTGCCGCTTCATCGCCAATCCACATTGGGATCCAGAGCTGCGACCACTGACAGGACTTGATGAGCCAGTTTCGGAGCGAGTCCTATCCAGCGAAGGTGTTGCCAGATTCATGGATCGAGCAATCGAGATGATCGATTCCGTGATTCCAGGATTCATTCGAGAAGGCAAGAAGTTCGTTACCGTCGCCATCGGTTGCACGGGGGGAAGACATCGCTCGGTAGCGATTTGTGAGGAATTGAGCGAAAGACTCAAAACGATGGAGCATGACGACTTCTCGCTCCTGATCCAATCCGCGCACCGGGATGTGCGACGAACCGTTTGACCGGTTGCGCGTGATGAGTATGGGGTGTATGTCTAGATGAATCTCAAAGTTACAGCGCTTGGTGGTGGCCATGGTCTAGCCGCCACGTTGAGTGCACTCCGACGATGCGATGTGGACATCACTGCGGTCGTCACCGTTGCTGACAACGGTGGCTCCTCGGGGCGGTTACGAGAAGAGTTTGGATCGTTACCACCAGGGGATCTCCGCATGGCGCTTGCAGCGTTATGTGCAGATGATGCCTGGGGTAGAGGGTGGGCCGAGATCATGCAGTATCGGTTCACCTCAGATGGCGCGATGAACGGTCATGCGCTCGGGAACCTATTGCTGACCGCGCTCTGGGATCGCGAATCCGATCCCGTCAAAGGACTAGATCAAGTAGGGGAGCTTTTGAAAGTAGTGGGGCGCGTCCTTCCGATGTCACTCGATCCACTTGAGATCGAAGCGGATTTCGCTGATGGGAAGAGGATCCGTGGTCAAGTGGAGGTGGGTAACTATCGAGGAGATCTCACCGATATCCGGATCATCCCGCAACAACCCAAGCCCACACCGGAAGCAGTGACTGCTATTGGCCTCGCAGATTGGATCACGCTCGGTCCAGGATCATGGTTCTCCAGCGTGATGCCGCATCTATTGGTAAAAGACCAACTCGATTCCATCGTTGCATCACCTGCTAGGAAGTTGGTACTCCTCAATCTGGATGATCCGGCAGGCGATGAACTCTCTGGGACCTCTCCGATGCATCACCTTGATGTCATAGCACGGTTCGCTCCACGGATGAGAGTCGATGTGGTCTTGGCTGATACATCTTTGTCACGTTACGGTCAAGCACTCGATGAGAAGGTGGAAGCAATGGGCGCACGCCTAGTCTTGTGGGATTTAGCACAAGATGAGGCGAAGAATTATCACGAGAGTGAGAAATTAGCCCCCGCATTCCGCCACATTTTCGACGCTGAAAGTGTTAGATAGCGCCTATGGCAATGACCTCCTCCGTGAAAGACGAGTTGAGTAGGGTCGCGATCAATAAACCTTGTTGTCGAAAGGCCGAAGTCTCGGCGATCCTTCGGTTCGCAGGAGGACTGCACATAAATTCCGGCAGGATCGCAGTCGAAGTCGAGCTGGATACCGCTCACTCTGCGCGGAGATTGCGTAAAGACATCGCGGAGATCTACGGCCACGACTCTGAAGTTGCGATCATCAGCGCTGGCGGCCTACGCAAGGGCAATCGATATCTTGTTCGAGTCCTTGATGACGGCGAAGCCTTGGCCCGGCAGACCGGCTTGATCGACTCGCAGAATCGACCGATTCGTGGATTGCCACCCCAGATCGTTTCGGCAGCAATCTGCGATGCGGAAGCTGCTTGGCGTGGCGCATTCGTGGCTCATGGTTCGCTTACTGAGCCGGGGAGATCCTCGGCATTGGAAATCACATGCCCCGGACCTGAGGCAGCCCTCGCATTGGTGGGTTCAGCGCGCCGTTTAGGAATCACCGCCAAGGCTCGCGAAGTTCGTGGAGTTGATCGCGTCGTGATCAGGGACGGAGATGCGATCGGAGCGCTACTTACTCGCATCGGTGCCCACGAGAGTGTTCTTGCTTGGGAAGAGCGAAGGATGCGCCGCGAGGTGCGCGCAACAGCGAATCGTTTGGCGAATTTCGATGATGCGAATTTGCGTCGTTCGGCGAGAGCGGCCGTTGCGGCATCGGCTCGCGTGCAACGCGCACTTGAGATCCTGGGCGATGAGATCCCAGATCATCTTCGTGAAGCAGGTGAATTGCGGATCAAGCATGGTCAGGCCAGCCTGGAAGAGCTCGGCTCCCTCGCAGTACCCGCGATGACCAAGGATGCTGTTGCTGGTCGTATCCGTCGACTCCTGGCGATGGCTGATAAGCGTGCTGCTGATCTCGGCATCCCCGATACTGAGAGTTCACTCTCGCCCGAGATGCTTGGCTCTGAGTGATTTCTCAGCAAGATTGCTAGACTCTCCATCGGATCCACGGCGTTGTGGATGGTTCGCGATTCTGGTCGACTCCATGATTTCCGCTCTCTGAAGTTCTCGGCGGTCTTTTTGAGATCAAAGGTCACCACAGTTTGGATTGAATCGGACCGAATGGATTGGGCCGAGAGGCTCGAATCGATCAAGATGGGATTGAAATGGTCAAAGTAGGTATCAACGGATTCGGGCGTATCGGCCGTAACTTCTTCCGAGCAGCCCTCAAGCAGAACGCTCCCTTCGAGATCGTTGCGGTCAATGACCTCACCGATAACGAGACTCTTGCGCACCTTCTCAAGTACGACTCGATCCTGGGTCGTCTTGGTGCAGAGGTGACCCACACAGAGAACTCGATTACGGTCGATGGGAAGACCTTCAAGGTCTTCGCAGAGAAGGACCCAGCGCAGATCCCCTGGGGCGATGTTGATGTTGTCATTGAATCGACCGGACGTTTCACCAAGGCAGCCGATGCCCAGAAGCACATCGCTGCGGGCGCAAAGAAGGTCATCATCTCGGCACCAGCTACGGATGAGGACATCACAATCGTCCTTGGCGTCAATGAAGGTGCCTATGATCCGAGCAAGCATCACATCATCTCCAACGCCTCATGCACGACCAACTGTCTTGCTCCGATGGCAAAGGTGATTCATGAGAAGTTCGGCATCACTCGAGGTTTCATGACAACGGTTCACGCCTATACCAACGATCAGGTCATCCTTGACTTCCCGCACAAGGATCTCCGTCGTGCACGAGCAGCAGCTACGAACATCATCCCGACATCTACTGGGGCTGCAAAGGCCATCGGTCTCGTCATGCCTGAGTTGAAGGGGAAGTTGGATGGGTACGCACTCCGTGTACCAGTCCCGACTGGTTCCGTTACTGACCTCACCATCGAGCTCTCCAAAGAGACCACTGCAGCAGAGATCAATGCAGCCATCAAGAGCGCAGCAGAGGGACCGCTGAAAGGGATCCTCTCCTACACCGAAGACCCCATCGTCTCCAGCGATATCGTCACTGATCCACACTCATGCATCTTCGATGCTGGTGTAACCAAGGTGATTGGTAACACCGCGAAAGTCGCCGGTTGGTACGACAACGAGTGGGGATACTCGAATCGGCTCGTCGACCTGATCTCCTTCATCGGAAAGAAGCTCTAGAGATACGAATGAGACTTCGTCAGCTCTCCGAATTCGAGCTCCACGGAAGAAGGGTCATCCTGCGTTGTGATCTCAATGTCCCCATAAAGGACGGGGTGATCACAGACGATGGCCGTATTAGAGCTTCGCTACCGACGCTTCGATTCCTCTTGGAACAAGGAGCATCCATTGTGGTCCTGGCCCATCTTGGTCGCCCGAAGGGTGAACGGAAACCTGAACTCTCATTGGAACCGGTCGGTAAGCGTCTTTCCGAACTCATTGGCAAAGAGGTGAAGTTCGTATCGAACCCTCGCGAAGGAGAGAGTGCTGCAAGGGCACTGCAGGTTGGTGAGATCTTGTTGGTGGAGAACATCCGGTTCGAAGCTGCGGAGACGAGCAAGGAATCCACCGAACGTGAGGATTTGGCAGAGGTTCTCTCCCGCTACGGCGACTTCTATGTTGGCGATGGCTTCGGTGCGGTCCACAGAAAACATGCATCAGTCTTCGAGTTGGCGGAGAAGTTGCCACATGCTGCCGGACTCCTCGTGCAGGAGGAAGTAAAGGTTCTTCAGACACTGTTGGAATCACCGAGTCGCCCCTTTGCTGTCGTATTGGGCGGCGCGAAGGTTTCCGACAAGATCGCAGTGATACGCAATCTTGTTGAGAAGGTCGATCTCTTGGTCATCGGCGGAGGGATGCTCTTCACATTCTTGGCAGCGCAGGGATTGAACGTTGGAAAGTCACTCCTTGAAGCCGACCAGATCGAGACCGTCAAAGAGGTCCTCGATCGGGCCAAGGAACGGGGAGTCCGAGTTCTCCTTCCGACAGATCTTCTTGTTGCCACGGAATTCAAAGACCTTCCAGCGAAGCGCACCCTTGTGAATGAGATCGGTCCTGACGAGATGGGGCTCGATGTCGGTCCTGACTCCGCCAGGAGTTACGCGGCAGCACTTCGAGAGTGCAAGACTGTCTTCTGGAACGGCCCAATGGGAGTCTTCGAGTTCTCGAACTATCAGGGTGGAACTCGAGCCGTGGCGCAGGCCCTAACTGAGGTGGACGGACTTACCGTCGTCGGTGGTGGCGATAGCGCCGCTGCGATACGTGCCTTGGGATTCGCTGATGAAGAGTTCGGCTACATCTCTACTGGTGGTGGCGCGAGCCTGGAGTACCTCGAGGGGAAGGAACTTCCCGGATTGGTTGCATTGAGATGAGCGGCAAGGAGACAGTGACTGAAGCGATCGATCTCGCCGAGAAGAGACCTTTGATCGCAGGCAATTGGAAGATGAATTTGAACCACCTCGAAGCGATCGCGGTGACGCAGAAACTCGTTTACTCGTTGGAAGATAGGGATTTCGAGAAGGTCGAAGTCGCGGTCTTCCCGCCATTCACCGATCTGAGGTCGGTCCAGACTTTGGTCGACGGTGACCGCCTTCGCATCTCATATGGCGCGCAAGATCTCTCACCTGAGAAGAATGGTGCATTCACTGGTGATATCTCTGCATCCATGTTGGAGAAGATGGGCTGCACCTATGTCATCGTCGGTCACTCGGAGCGCCGTGCAATCCATCAAGAGAGTGACGAACTGATCAATCGGAAGTTGAAGGCAGCCTCCGCTCATGGAATCGCGCCGATCCTCTGTATTGGAGAGGAACTTGCGATCCGCGAAGAGGGACGCCAGATAGAGCATGTGATCGCGCAACTTCGCGCTGCACTCAAAGGAATACACAAGCCTGACTTGAAGAAGATGGTCTTCGCATATGAGCCGGTTTGGGCGATTGGCACGGGACGTACGGCGACCCCAGAGGATGCAGAGGAGGTCTGCTCAGCCATCCGAAAGGAGTTGCGAAAGATCGGCAGCGATGAGATCGCTGAGAATGCACGCATCCTCTATGGCGGTTCCGTGAAGTCGTCGAACATCGTCGAGATCATGCGCCAGCCCAACGTCAACGGCGCTTTGGTCGGAGGGGCAAGCCTTGACCCGGAGGAATTCGCGCGAATCTGCAAGTTCCACCGCGTCATCTAAAGTCTCCTGACTGGCACTGATAGACTTCGGCTCCCGTTCAAGAGAATTCGCTACCCATCTAGGGTCGGTCCAAGGAGTGAATTGCTGTGGTCCTAGCACTATCGATCGCGCTGATTATGGTCAGTGTCCTCATGATCATCTTGGTCCTCTTGCATAAGGGGAAGGGGAGTGGTCTCTCCGATCTCTTCGGTGGCGGTATCTCTTCGAGCTATGGTGGTTCATCGGTAGTCGAGAAGAATTTGGATCGCATAACCATTGTCGCGGGTGGTCTTTGGTTCACATTGATCGTTGCACTTGGTCTCATCATCTAGAGGTGTCATTCGCGCATCATTGCGGAGCACCTAGAAGCAGTTTTCGTTTCGAAGATTAGGGAGAGATAGATGGCTGGCGGAAGTGCGATTCGAGGATCACGTGTCGGCGCGGGCCCCATGGGCGAGGCAGAACGCGGCGAAGCGATTGCACGCTTTCGTATCTCTTATTGGTGTCTCAACAAGCACGAAACACGTCCCTCCTTTGCTGATGATGGCACCGTCGATATTCCGGAAGAGTGGGATTGCCCTCGGTGTGGTTTCCCTGCTGGACAGGACAAGAACAACCCACCATCACCCTCGAAGAATGAGCCGTACAAGACACACCTTGCTTATGTGAAGGAACGTCGAACTGAGGCTGAGGCCAAAAAGATCCTCGAAGATGCTTTACGCAGACTTCGTGGCGATGACGACTAAGCCATCAATCAAGCGAAGAGGCTAAGTAACTTCTCCACATCACCAGGTCCTTGCAAATGGACACTGATCACAGGATTACCACTTTCAATGAGTGCCCGCCTATCTCCCTCTGCCTGAGCTCGTATCAACCGAGTGAAGTCGAAATCCTTTCCTGGCACAGGCACTACCTCATCGCTATCAATCGTCAGCGAGAGAAAGACTCCACTCTTAGGCCCACCTTTGTGGAACTGACCTGTTGAATGAAGGAAACGTGGCCCCCAACCAAAGGCAACGGGAACATGGAAATTCCTTTCGAGGCGGTCACGGAGTAGGGCGACCTTTGCATCTCTGATCGGATCAAGAAATGCGCAGATTGCAAGATACTCGCGCCCTTCCAAGTGAGCCTGTATGGCCGCGTGTAGATGCTCCAGCGAGGTGGGTGGGTTGTGGGTAACCGCTACTGACTTGCCGCTCAAAACTTCCAGTGTTCGTATCTTTGTTGCTTGGACATCCGGCTGATCGAAAGGATCAACGCCATATATGTAGCCAAGGAGCGCGGTCACCCACTCCCAGAGGATGAATTGGGCACCAAGCGGGGCATCGATGATCGTCGAGAGATCAACCTTCTGGATTCTTTCCACGCTGGAAGTGGAATCAAGAGCGATCGGAAGCAGGCCCTTTCCGCTCTTGCCAGTCGACTCAGCGATCAATTGTTCGATCCAATCCGCCAGCCCTGGCAGCGAACCATGAGAGTCGATGAAGAAGAGATAGCGCTCTTTTGCGAGATGGGTTGCAATCTTCACCGCAGGTTCATGGATCTGGGAGATCATCTCCGCGGCATCGTCGAGGAGAACAGCTGGGTCTACACCAATCAAGGCTGCGGGTAACAAGCCGAAAGCAGAGAGGGCTGAGAAGCGACCGCCCACATGCGGATTCCCGAGGACGAGGCGCCAACCATTTTCAATTGCTGTAAGGGCTAGGGGCGAGCCGGGATCCGAAATGACGATGATCTGTTCGCGGTGATCCAACCCTTGGGCATCGAGCAACTCAAGGATGAGGGCAAGATGGGAATTGGTCTCAATCGTACTTCCGGACTTCGAACTGATGAGAAAGAGCGTCTTCGAGAGATCTCCTCCCAGGCGAGCCCGGACGAAATGAGGTTCGGTCGAATCGAGGACGATCAGCGGTCTGATGCACTCTTGTCCGTGAGTCTTAGCGATCACTTCGGGTGCAAGGGAACTTCCTCCCATGCCCGAAAGGACTACCTTCTCGATCTTCCTCTCCCTGGCCGATGCAGCGATGGAATCCAGTTGTGGCAGAAGTGAGCGCGAGCTCTCAGCGAGGTCGACCCAACCCAGTCGGGTAGGTGCTTCGGATGCTTCGCCCCAGATCGTCGAATCCTTCGCAGCGAGTCTGCGCGAGATCCCCAACAACTGGTCTGAGAGGGGAATCGATGAAAGCGCAGGGTCGAGCTGAAAGGTCATGGTGTGATCCGTGAAGCGACATTCTCATGCAGCGCCCGCCATGGTGTGACGAACTTTTCGACGCCTTCTACCTCAAGTTGTTCACCGATCTCTTCGATTGCTATACCAACCTCAGCGAGAGATCGAAGATGGCGTTCGGCTTCTTCGAAGCGAGATGAGTTGGTATCGATGATCTCGACTTCGTGCCCCATCGGAAGCGAAGAGACGGCATCCAAGGTCGCCTCAGGCATCGTGTTTACAGAGTTCTTAGTCACCAGGGACTCGACATAGAGTGTGGGCGCGTAAGCGGGGTCTTTCACACCGGTCGAAGCCCACAACGGCCGCTGGAGATTGCCACCGGCGCCCTGAAGGATTCGCCATCGCTCCGACTCGAAGCGAGCGAGGAAGAGGCGATACGCCACCAAGGCGTTTGCGATTCCTGCTCGACCGCGTAGCAGAGCGAGGAATTCTTCCTCGCCATCACTGGATCTAGATCGCAACCGACTATCAATCTCAGTATCAATACGACTGACGAAGAAGGAGGCGACCGAGTGGATGTCTTTGATGGAGAGCCCCTCGGCGATTCGTCGTTCTAGACCACGGAAATAGGAATCGATCACTTGGTCATACCGTGCAGAAGTGAAGATCAGGGTGACATTCACGCTAATCCCTCGATAGGTGAGTTCCTCTATCGCCAACAGACCTTCACGCGTGGCTGGAACCTTGACCAAGATGTTGGGTCGGTTCACTTCTTCCCAGAGGGAGAGACCATCTTCGATCGTGGCTGAAGTTTCGCGGGCTAGTTCTGGATCCACCTCGATGGAGACTCGACCATCTATCCCGTTGCTTCCTTCAAAGATGGAGGTGAAGAGATCAGAAGCCTTTCTGACGTCACCGATGGTGAGCTCTCTGATGGTTTGCGCGGGCGAGAAACCTTTCCGCCCAAGCGATTGGAGATCGCGATCGTAAAGATCCGATCGGGAGATGGCCGCGGAGAAGATCGCAGGATTCGTCGTGACACCAACGACATGCTGGGTTTCGATCATCTTCTGGAGTGAACCCTCAAACCGCTCTCGAGAGAGATCATCGAGCCAGATAGAGAGCCCCGCTCGTGAGATCCGTGAAAGAGCTTCTGTCATGTCAACCGTTCGCGACCGCGGCCTTCACGGCTTCCTTGACCTTCTCCACTGTGAACCCGAATTCATGGAAGAGGACTTCCGCGCTAGCAGAGGCCCCGAATTGTTCGATGGAGAGTGCGATACCGGAGTCGCCGATCCAACGATGCCAACCTTGAGAGATCCCTGCTTCGACCGAAACCCTTGCTTTCACCTTCGAAGGCAGGACGGACTCTTGGTATTCCTTGGATTGGGAAGCAAACCACTCGAGCGATGGTGCGCTGACGACTCGAACGGAGAGACCTTCTTCCCGAAGTTCCTTAGCGGCATCGATAGCGAGGCTGAGTTCAGAGCCAGTTGCGATGATGATCGCCCTCACTTCATCCGAATCCTTCGTATCGAAAGCGATGTAGGCGCCACGCGACACTCCATTGGTCATCACGACGGGATCTACATCAAGGACTGGAAGATTCTGACGCGAAAGCAAGAGCGCGGCAGGTTGAGGTTCGTCGACCAGCCGTTGCCAGGCGAGGGAGACTTCGTTCGCGTCAGCGGGCCTGATGACGCTCAAGCGAGGGATGGCGCGGAGAGCCGCTGCATGCTCGATGGGCTGATGAGTGGGACCGTCTTCTCCAAGACCGATCGAGTCGTGGGTGAAGATATAGGTCACAGGCAAGTTCATAAGCGCAGAGAGGCGAATCGATCCGCGCATGTAATCACTGAAGACCAAGAAAGTGCCGACATAGATCTTCGAAAGACCGTAGAGCGCGACGCCATTGGCTATCGCTCCCATTGCGTGCTCACGGATGCCAAAGTGGATATTGCGACCATAAGGGTTTCCACCCTTCATTGAAGTCGAGAGTGGAAGGAAGGATTCAGCCCCGTGAATCAAAGTGTTGTTGCTCTCAGCAAGATCCGCGCTTCCGCCCCAGAGTTCTGGCAGTCTTGAAGCGAGCGCTTGGATCACATCACCCGACGCTTTTCGAGTAGCAACCTTCTTACCTACTTCAAATCGAGGGAGAGATTCCATCCAGTCATTGGGCAATTGATGTGAGAGGAGTCGATCCATCAGAGCTGCGCGCTCTGGCGATGCGGTGCGCCAGTTCTGAAACTCTCGTTCCCACTCTTCATGCCAACGCTGACCGCGGTCTATGAGCGCCCGAGCATGATTGACGACTTCATCAGGGATCTCGAAACTCTTCTCTGGATCGAGTCCGAGTTCTCTCTTGGTTGCCGCAACTTCATCTTTTCCAAGTGCTGAGCCATGGGACTTGGCCGTGTTGCGAGCGCTTGGTGCAGGCCAAGCAATGACACTCTTCATGCGGATGAGGACCGGCCGATCATGGGTCGCAATCGCTTCATCCAGGGCGATGTTGAGGGCGTGCCGATCGATTTGGCCATCGGATGTAGTTCCGACCTCGAGGACCTTCCAACCGTAGGAGCGGTAACGAGCCGAGACATCCTCCGTAAAGGCCAAATGAGTATCGCCTTCGATTGAGATTCGGTTGTCATCGTAGATCAGCTTCAAGTTTCCGAGAGCCTGCGTTCCTGCGAGTGAGGATGCTTCTGCGCTGACGCCTTCTTGGAGATCGCCATCGGAGGCGATCACCCAAATGTTGTGGTCGAAGAGCGACGACCCTGGCTTTGATTCAGGATCGAGAAGACCGCGAACGAATCGTTGCGCCATGGCCATTCCAACCGCATTCGCTACGCCTTGCCCAAGAGGTCCAGTCGTTGTCTCAACACCCGCTGTATGTCCATACTCAGGATGACCAGGTGTGAGTGACTCGAATGTCCTAAACGACTGCAGATCCTTCAATTCGAGACCGAAGCCGCCAAGGAAGAGTTGGATGTAGAGCGTGATGGAGGAGTGACCGCAAGAGAGGATGAAGCGATCGCGTGCGATCCATTGGGGATCCTTGGGGTCATGGCGCATCACCTTTTGAAAAAGGGTGTACGCGACCGGCGCCAAAGCCATGGCCGTACCTGGATGACCATTTCCAACTTTTTCGACGGCATCCATTGCGAGAGCGCGACAGTGGATCACTGCACGGTCGTCAACGGGTGACCATTCCTGATCTCGACTCCGAGTAATCGGCACGCCGGGACTCCTTTATCTCGTCATTGACTCGAGGTGGGGGAAGTCTTTCGAGAGGTCACGCTACCGGTGATATAGAAGTTCCAAAGGGAGAGCCACACCGAGACCGCCCCGATCAGATGGGCGATGACGAGGAGTTCTGGCACCCCAGTGAAGAATTGGATGTAGCCAATACCCCCTTGTGAGAGGGAGATCCCAAGGAGTATGAAGATCTTTCGGAGCAGGATGGAGCGAGCGGGTTCACGTTCACCGAGGCGGACCGCGATCAAGGTCGCGAAGGTCAATCCCAAGAAGGCGATGACGAGATCGGCATGGAGCCAGGCGACAGTCCTGATGTCGAAGTCGAATCTGACGCTTGAATCATCTCCAGCGTGAGGTCCGGTTCCTGTGACGATCGTGCCCACGACGATCACAGCGAAACCAATGGCTACAAGTGCCTTTGAGATCGATCGAGTGAGAGCCTGCGTCTCAAGAGAATTGGGAATCCGGCCGTAGACGCGCTGCCTCAGAGAGAGCGCACCCGAGATCAAGATGATCGAGAGGAGAAGATGAGCGGCAACGGTAGTGGGATGTAATCCAGTGAGGACGGTGATACCACCAAGGATCGCTTGCCCGATGATTCCCAAGACTTGTCCTAACGCAAGGAGGCGGATTCGGAGGTTTGGGATGAATCTCAAAGAATAGAAGAGCGCAGCGAGAGCGGCGATGCCGAGTACGAAGGTGAGAAGTCGATTGCCGAACTCGATCCAGATGTGGAGCGGATCCTCAAGTTGATCCGGCGACGGCGTAAAGGAGCCAGGTGCGCACTCTGGCCAGGTCGGGCAGCCCAAACCCGAACCAGTGATGCGAACGATGCCACCAGTGATGACGATGACACACTGGAAGATCAGCAGGGCGGTGAATATCCGGCGCCCGTTGCCAACGCGTTCGAGATGATGCACGAGACCGCACTTTCCGAAGGGGGCTTTCGATGGAGAAATCTAACCTCCTGTGACCTTCGACGCCTCGTTCTCAGGTGGCAGGCGAGAGCGATTTAGGTAACATTATCGTTGTGAAAAACGCCCTGGCGACAGACGAGCTCCGCACCCGTGAGGTCGTTGCCAGAGCCATTCTTGAGGGCGGACCAGCGACCGCTGCCGATTTGGCACGGCGCTTGAAGATCACAGCCGCTGGGGTCAGAAGGCATCTAGATTCCCTTGTCGAGGAGGGCGTTCTTCAGGCGCGGGAGCCCCACATTAGAAGCGTTGCCAGTCGTGGTCGTGGCCGACCGGCGAAGGTTTTCGTGATGACCGATGGCGGTCGCGAGCAGTTCGAGCACTCCTATGACGATCTTGCGGTGATGGCGATTCGATTCATGTCGAGCAGTTACGGTGATGAAGCAGTCGCAGATTTCGCCAGATACCGGGCCGATGACTTGCAGCGCCGTTCCAACGGGAAGAGTCACAACGGGAAGAGTCAGAAAGACAGCAAAGATAAGAGTAAGAGCGAGAGAATCTCTTCGCTCGCAAAGTTCCTGACCAAGGATGGATACGCGGCAAGTGTCCACAGACAGAAGCTCGGTCATGAACTCTGTCAGCATCATTGTCCTATCGCCCACGTTGCGGCTGAGTACCCGCAGATTTGCGACGCCGAGACGGAGGCCTTTGCAAAGGTCTTGGGAACGCATGTCCAGAGATTGGCGACTATCGCCCATGGCGATGGCGTCTGCACCACATTCGTCCCGGACCTTGACCTTGTCAAGCGTTCGAACGAGAAGAGGGTAGAACCATTGACCGAGAAGACAAAGAAGAAGTCGACTAGGTAAAACCGAAGTAGAGCGGAAAGGGAACCAAGCAATGACTCAGATCGCCCATCCAGAGCTTGAAGGGCTCGGAAACTACGAGTACGGCTGGTCAGACAAGGATGACAAGGGGGCCAACGCCGAGCGCGGTCTCAATGAGCGCGTCGTGCGCGACATCTCCTCAAAGAAGAATGAGCCGCAGTGGATGCTCGATCTGCGACTCAAGGGTCTCTCGCTCTTCGATAAGAAGCCGATGCCGGATTGGGGTTCCGACCTCTCTGGAATCGATTTCGACAACATCAAGTACTTCGTCCGCTCCACGGAGAAGCAGGCGCAGTCTTGGGACGATCTCCCTGATGACATCAAGAACACCTATGACCGACTCGGCATCCCTGAGGCGGAGAAGAATCGCCTCATCGCTGGTGTCGCAGCACAGTACGAGTCAGAGGTGGTCTACCACTCGATTCGCGAGGATCTCGAGAAGCAGGGTGTCCTCTTCCTTGATACGGACACGGGACTTAGAGAGCATGAAGAGATCTTCAAGGAGTACTTCGGTTCGGTCATCCCTGTAGGGGACAACAAGTTCGCCGCACTCAACACTTCGGTCTGGTCCGGGGGTTCCTTCGTCTATGTTCCCAAGGGAGTGCATGTAGATATCCCATTGCAGGCTTACTTCCGTATCAATACAGAGAACATGGGTCAGTTCGAACGTACCTTGATCATCGCCGATGAGGGAAGCTATGTTCATTACGTCGAAGGATGCACTGCTCCGGTCTACTCTTCTGACTCGCTTCACTCTGCAGTAGTCGAGATCATCGTGAAGAAGAACGCGCGCGTGCGGTACACGACGATCCAGAACTGGTCCAACAACGTCTATAACTTGGTCACGAAGCGTGCAGTATGTGCAGAAGGCGCCACCATGGAGTGGATCGATGGCAACATCGGCTCCAAGGTCACGATGAAGTACCCAGCAGTCTTCTTGATGGGACCTCACGCTAAAGGCGAGACGCTCTCCGTTGCATTCGCAGGCGAGGGCCAGCATCAGGATGCGGGCGCGAAAATGGTCCATGCCGCTCCTTACACATCTTCGAGCATCATCTCCAAGTCAGTCGCTCGTGGTGGGGGAAGGACTTCGTATCGCGGTCTCCTTCAAGTTCAGGAGGGTGCGCATCACTCCAAGAGCACCGTCAAGTGTGATGCCCTTCTTGTCGACACGATTTCGCGATCTGACACCTATCCATATGTCGATGTCCGTGAAGACGACGTAACCCTGGGCCATGAAGCGACTGTCTCCAAGGTAAGCGATGACCAGCTCTTCTACCTCATGTCTCGTGGCATGGAGGAGGACGAGGCGATGGCGATGATCGTCCGCGGATTCGTCGAGCCAATCGCTCGAGAGTTGCCGATGGAATATGCCTTGGAACTCAATCGCCTCATTGAACTTCAGATGGAAGGTGCTGTCGGCTGATGACACTTCTGCAGACCAACTATCTCGAGCCGACAGGTCGCGAAGAGCGCTGGCGCTTCACTCCACTCAAGCGTCTCGGTGGACTACACCTCAAGGAGACGAAGGTGACTTCGAATCCATCTGTCATCTTTCGTGGCTCCAATCAGCCCTCGTTCTCGATCAGCACGGTTCCGGCAGCGGAACTCCCGCCACAATCAGAATCCGACGATGCGATAGTCGCACGAGTCCGAGAGAACGTCACTGAAGTCACTCTTCTAGAGATCGGTAAGGATCAGGAGGTCGATACCCCAATCCTCCTCGGTCGAAGCAATCTTGGAACAGCAGAGGTCGCTCGAACCGTGATTCGCGCGAAGTCACACTCCAAGGCCGTCGTGATCTTGGAAAGTACGGGTAGTGCGGTAATTGGTGAAGAGATAGAGATCATCCTGGAGCCGGGTTCGAATCTCACCTTCATCGCACTTCAAGAGTGGTCGAATGATGCGATCCACTTAGGACGGCATCATGCGATCGTCGGTCGCGACGCTTCGTTCACTTCGATAACCGTTTCAATCGGTGGATCGTTGGTTCGCCTCTTGCCATCTGTCGCGTACGACGGACCTGGTGGAAGTGCCGAGATGCAAGGCATCTACTTCGCTACGAGTGGCCAACACCTCGAACACCGTGTCTTCGTCGATCACAATGTCGAGAATGCCAAGTCGCGTGTCAATTACAAGGGTGCACTGGCAGGTTCAGAAGCGCGAACGGTCTGGTTCGGGGATGTCTACATTCGAAAGAATGCCGAAGGCACCGATACCTACGAGATGAATCGAAACCTTCTCCTCACTGATGGGGCTCGCGCAGACTCCGTTCCCAATCTCGAGATCGAGACCGGTGAGATCGTCGGAGCAGGTCATGCTTCGACCACAGGCCGTTTCGATGATGAGCATCTCTTCTACCTGATGTCTCGTGGTATCAACGAGGCAGATGCACGGCGACTTGTGATTCGCGGTTTCTTCGCCGAGGTCATTCATCAAATCCCCGTAGACACGATTAGGGAGAGATTGACCGATCGGATCGATGGGGAGTTGGAGAGGTTGGGCCGATGATCGAGCTCAAGCTCTCAGAGCTCCAGGAAAACACCCCAGTGAAGGTAGAACTCAATGGCAAGGACCTCTGTGTCGTGAGACAAGGCAGTGAAGTTTTCGCCATCGACGACATGTGCTCTCATGCGGAAGCCTCTCTTTCTGAGGGTGCTGTCACTCCCGGAAAGATCGAGTGCTGGCTCCATGGGGCGGAATTCGACCTGCGAAGCGGTGAAGCTCTGACGCCTCCTGCGATAGCTCCGGTGACTACATATTCCGTGGTGATTGCGGGAGAAAGCGTGACCATCTCATGAGCTCCGCTGAAATGACGCGTAGTGATGATTTCAAGAACGATGTGCAAGAGACCAAAGCAATGACGAGGAGAGGGAAACGATGACCACACTAGAGATCAAGGGTCTGCGAGTCGGAGTCGAGACGGACTCTGGCATGACGGAGATCCTCAAGGGAGTCGATCTGACGGTCAATTCCAATGAGACTCACGCGATCATGGGTCCAAATGGTTCTGGAAAGTCGACCTTGGCCTATTCGATTGCTGGTCATCCGAAATACACCATCCTCGGCGGCAGTGTCACTCTTGATGGCGTCGACATCCTAGAGATGTCGGTCGATGAGCGAGCTCGCGCGGGTCTCTTCTTGGCGATGCAGTATCCGGTCGAGGTTCCAGGAGTCTCTGTCGCGAACTTCCTTAGGACGGCAGCGACAGCGATTCGTGGCGAGGCACCAAAGCTTCGTGAATGGGTAGGGGAGATGAAGGCAGCAATGACTTCCCTCAACATCGACCCAGCCTTTGGTGAGCGAAGTGTCAACGAGGGCTTCTCCGGTGGCGAGAAGAAGCGTCACGAGATCCTCCAACTAGAGCTCCTCAAGCCGAAGATCGCGATCTTGGATGAAACGGATTCCGGCCTCGACATCGATGCCTTGCGCATCGTTTCCGAAGGTGTCAATCGCGTCAAAGAGACGAGCGATGTCGGAGTTCTCCTCATCACTCACTACACGAGGATCCTTCGGTATATCAAGCCTGACTTCGTGCACGTCTTCGCTAAGGGAAAGATCGTGGAGGAAGGCGGCCCAGAGTTGGCAGAGCGCTTGGAAGAGAAGGGGTACGCCGATTACGCCAATGCGTAATCAGCTCCCGAAATGTCACTCGATGTCGCAAGGATAAAGAAGGACTTCCCCATCCTTGCGCGCACGGTCAGGAACGATCATCCGCTCGTCTACTTGGATAGCGCTGCGACATCACAGAAGCCACATTCTGTGATCAAGGCGGAGACAGAGTTCTATTCGCATCACAATGCTGCCGTCCATCGAGGTGCGCATCTCCTTGCAGAGGAGGCCACCGATGCATACGAAGGTGCGCGAGAAGCAGTAGCGAGCTTCATTGGAGCCGAGAGCGATCAGGTCATCTTCACGAAGAGCGCAACCGAATCACTCAACCTCCTTGCCTATTCCTGGGGGAACGCTCCTTCGAACTCTCGCTTCCATCTCGCACCCGGTGATGTCATCGTGCTTTCGGAGGCAGAGCACCATGCGAACTTGATCCCGTGGCAAGAATTGGCGCGACGCACAGGAGCAGCCCTTCGCTGGTTCGGTGTCGATGACGAGGGTCGAATCGATCTCTCTGATGTCGATTCCGTCATCGATGAGAGAACCAAGATTGTTGCGATAACTCACCAGTCGAATGTGACTGGAGCGATAACGCCACTTTCGCAAATTGTTGCGGCAGCACGCTCTCACAATGCGGTTATCGTGCTTGATGCATGTCAATCTGCTCCACATTTTGCAATTGATGTGAAGGATCTAGGAGTCGATTTCATTGCGTTTTCCGGTCACAAGATGGTCGGACCAACGGGTATCGGAGTCCTTTGGGGTCGAACTGAACTTCTATCTGAGATGCCACCCTTTCTCTTCGGTGGCTCGATGGTGACAGCAGTGACGATGGAGGGCGCAACTTACGCCGCTCCACCCAAGAGATTCGAAGCCGGTGTTCCCAATATGGCGCAGGCGGTTGGTCTGCGTGCTGCGATCGACTATCTCACTGAGGTCGGTATGGAGCAGATTCATGATCATGAGATTGCGCTTACCGAATATGCGCTCTCAGGTCTCGCCTCCATCTCTGGTGTTGGCATCGTGGGGCCTACCGAAATCAGGGATCGAGGTGGCGTCCTTAGCTTCACGATCGAAGGAATCCATCCACACGATGTCGGTCAAGGATTAGATGACCTTGGAATCGCAGTCCGTACCGGACACCATTGCGCCTGGCCTTTGATGAAGCGAATGGGAGTTGTCGCAACCACGCGAGCGAGCCTCTACCTCTACAACGACAAGAGCGATGTCGATGCGCTTCTACTTGGCATTGAGAAAGTACAATCCTTCTTCGGAAGCAAGGGAATCGGGAGATGAATCTCGAATCCCTTTATCAAGAGTTGATCCTTGATCACTATAAGAACCCTCTTCATAAGGGACTTGTCTCACCTGCTGATGCCTCCGTCCATCATGTCAATCCTTCTTGTGGGGACGAGATCGATCTCAATCTCACTATCCGTGATGGAAAGATCGAATCCGTCTCCTGGGATGGCGTTGGCTGTTCAATCTCGCAGGCCTCCACATCTGTGATGAGCGACCTCGTCCAAGGGCGATCTGTAGGCGATGCAAGCCACGTGATCGACGAATTTGCCGAATTGATGCAGAGCAAGGGATCTACTTTGGGAGACGAATCCCTCTTGGGCGATGCTGTTGCCTTCGCGGGAGTGTCCAAATACCCGGCGCGCATCAAGTGTGCACTCTTGGGTTGGATGGCGTTCAAGGATGCTTTGGTCCAGCTTGGCGGTTATCGAGCCAGCGGTGCCGGTGAGATCAAGTGATGAGGAAGTCACCGCTAGCAGAGGCTGGGTGGGTAAAATTCGCAGGGTATCGAGAGAAGAGTGAAACCTCTTCCTCTCGTCGAAGCTAAGGGGAATCATGGAGAAGAGAGCCGCAACAGTCGAAGACATCTCAGAGGCTATGAAGGATGTAATCGATCCTGAATTGGGGATCAATGTCGTCGACCTTGGCCTCATCTATGACATGACCGTCGAGTCGGATGGCGTAGCGGTCTTGGATATGACCCTCACATCGGCTGCTTGCCCACTCCAAGATGTGATCGAGGACCAGACCCGTCAGGCACTCGCAGAACTTGTCAACGATGTGCGGATCAATTGGGTCTGGATGCCACCATGGGGACCTAATCGCATCACTGATGACGGCAGAGAGCAGTTGCGGGCAATCGGTTTCACGGTTTGATCATCGATCAACTCCTGCTCGATAAGGAGCAGCGCGCATGAGCATGCAAGCGATTTGGATGACACATCGCTCCATGACTGCCGACCAATCAGTACGAGACCAAAAGCTCCGCCCAGGGACTATCAAGCGAATAGCCGGTTATGCCACCCCATACAAGGGCTGGTTGATCGCGTATCTCATCACCGTCGTCATCGATGCACTCCTCGTGGTTGCGACTCCTCTTCTCATAAAGCGATTGATCGATGATGGCGTCGTCCCAGGGAACCCGTCGCTCGTCACTTACCTCGCACTCTCTGTGGCGGGGATCGCGATCTTGGATGCGCTCTTCAACATGATCGGCCGTTGGTATTCGGCCCGGATCGGCGAAGGTCTGATATTCGACCTAAGGACCGAAGTCTTCTCCCATGTGCAGCGACAATCGATTGCATTCTTTACCCGGACCCAGACCGGTGCGCTTATCTCACGAATCAATCAGGACGTGATCGGCGCTCAGCAAGCTTTCACGGCCACTCTCAGTGGCGTGATCAGCAATGTGCTCAGCTTGGTCTTGGTGATGATCACGATGCTCTTCCTCTCCTGGCAGATAACACTGATCTCGCTCGTACTCTTGCCGCTCTTCCTAGCTCCAACCAAGTGGGTGGGGAAGAAGTTGCAGGCTCTAACCAAGGAATCCTTCAACCTCAATGCTGAGATGTCATCGCTCATGACGGAGCGGTTCAACGTCTCGGGGGCACTCTTGGTCAAGCTCTACGGCGATGAGTCTTACGAATCGAAGGGCTTCAAGGACCGAGCATCGAAGGTCGCTCGGATTGGTATTTTGATTGCGCTCCTCAATCGCTCCTTCTTCATCGCACTCACCTCCATCGCTGCAGTCGCGACGGCCATCGCCTACGGCGTCGGTGGGCATCTGGCAATTGATGGCGCAATCACCTTGGGAACACTTCTTGCCATCACGACGCTCCTCGTTCGTCTCTATGGGCCTTTGACGGCACTCTCCAACGTTCGAGTCGATGTCATGACAGCCCTCGTCTCCTTCGAAAGAGTCTTCGAAGTCTTGGACTTGGAGCCGATGGTCAAGGACCCCCATGAGCCGAAGGGACTGACTCCAAGTGCGCTGAGTGTGGAATTCATGGATGTGAGATTTCGTTATCCACGCGCCGATGAGATTTCCTTGGCTTCATTGGAATCTGCCGCACGCAGCGATCTCGTCGAATCTGGTGAAGTACTCAAAGGGATCTCCTTCACCATACCTGCTGGGACGATGACCGCATTGGTAGGACCTTCTGGGGCAGGGAAGACAACGATCTCAGCTCTGATTCCGCGCCTTTACGATGTCACTTCTGGCTCGATTGCCGTCGGCGGTATTGACTTGCGCGAACTTTCGCTCCAGGAACTGAGGGATTCAATCGGAGTGGTTGCGCAGGATCCTCATCTCTTCCACGAGACCATCGCGGCGAATCTTCGATACGCGAAACCAGATGCAGACGAGAGTGAAATGCGTCAAGCATGCACCTCAGCACAGATCATCGATCTGATCGATTCGCTCCCACAGGGTTTCGATACTGTCGTTGGTGAAAGAGGCCATAGATTGTCGGGTGGGGAGAAGCAGCGATTAGCGATCGCACGCGTCCTACTCAAGCGTCCGCGAATCGTCATTTTGGATGAAGCGACGGCGCATCTCGATTCCGAGAATGAGCGACTTGTTCACGACGCCTTGACGGAGGCACTCTCCGGTAGAACCAGCATCGTCATCGCTCACCGACTATCAACGGTAAAGGCCGCGGATCAGATACTCGTCCTTGCCGAGGGAAAGATCGTCGAACGAGGACGGCACGATCAACTCATGGCTTCAAGCGGTCTCTATTCGGAATTGGTTGCAAAGCAATCTTTTCAATAAGTCTTTGCTAGCTGCGCTTTCTCTCCTCGCGAGCGATGAGGAATCTTCCGAAGAGCGCCAGTAGCCCGAAGAACCACCATTGGATGGCATAGGCGATGTGCGGTCCATCGCTGATCGCGGGCGGGTTTGTCGCCACATCGGGGGTGAATCCTCCTCCGATGAGATCGAAGTAGAAGGGCTCACTCGCAACGAGTTCTTCCTGATTCCATTTGCTCAGTCTCTCGCCGCTCGAACCAGTGGCAAAGAAACTCCCACGGATCTTGGCGTCGAGAGCGTCGTTACGATAACGAACATCCAGTGAGACGACTTGCGTGGGAACTGGTGTCACATCTGGCGGTGTTGTTGCCGAGGCCCCGGCTTTGACCCAACCACGATCGATCCACACCTGGCGACCATCCTCGAGGAGAAAGAGGGTCGCGACACCGAATCCATATTGTTCGTTGTGATAGCGATTGCGCATCAAGATCTCATTCTCCGGAAGGAATCGACCTCGAATCGTGAATTCGCGCCAGAGTTTGCGCTCCTCCGACCACGAAGATGCCTGATCGAATGTCACGCGAGGAAGATCGAGATTCGCTTCAATGATGGAGTTCTCCGCGCGCCGATCCATGCCGCGATCCCACTGCCAATTGCCGGCTACGAGACAGCCAGCGAGGATCAGCAGGGCGAAGAGTGAGAGTCCGAGGTTGCGCAATGGATAGAGCAATGGGTAGAGCAATGGACTGTGGCGAGTGTGAGAGCTCTGACTTGGACGTGCAGTCATGGATCTTTCGTCAGCCTGGAAGCGCTCGTGAATCGTCAGGTCTGCGCGCTCGTCCGAAGATGGTCTCTCGTCCGGCATTCGCCACGACAACGGCGATGTACGGCAAAGTCACCGCTCCAACGAGAGCGAACCATCGATATGGCGAGGGTAGGACGACCGCAAGAATGAAGCACGAGGTTCTGATCATCATGGATGCGAAGTACCGCTTCATTCGCCCAGCCTGGTCTTCGCTCAGGGATGGTTGGGCATCCGTGATTGCGTGAACAACGACAGTTTTGTTCTCGGCGACGTTTTCGGATCTCTTCGACCCGGATGCACTCTTGCCGTCATCTTCGCGGGTCATTGTGCAAGGGTAGGGTCGTACCTAGCCCCGAGCGAGTCGAGTTCTAGGCTCGATTTCCTGACATTGCGGCGATGAGTTATCCTTCTGCCCATCGAGCCGAAAGGCTCGGGCATGAAGTGAGGTCCTTGAACCTCCACCAGAATCGCTCCGGTGATCTGGTCAACAGTTCCATCGCCTTGCTTCCTGCCGCCATTCGTGAAAGGAAGCGACTATCTCAACTGAACCCCGCATCAATGATCGTATCCGCGTGCCACAAGTGCGCGTGATCGATGCAGACGGGAGCCAGGCTGGTGTCGTCACCATCGACACAGCCCTCGCGATGGCTGAGGAGGCAGGACTCGACCTTGTCGAGATCGCCCCAGATGCCAATCCACCGGTCTGCAAGGTCATGGATTTTGGGAAGTACAAGTATGAGATGGCGCAGAAAGCGCGAGAGGCAAGAGCCAATCAGACGCACATCGTCGTCAAGGAGATTCGACTCGGTCTCAAGATCGAGGCGCACGACTACGAGACGAAGAAGAACCAGGTTCTCAAGTTCTTGGGCGGCGGCGACAAGGTGAAGGCGACGGTCCAATTCAAGGGACGAGAACAGACTCGTCCGGAGATGGGATTCAAGTTGCTGCAACGCCTCGCCGAGGACGTCCAAGAGATGGGCTTCGTGGAGTTCGCGCCCAAGCGCGAAGGACGAAGCATGACCATGGTTCTGGCACCTGTGAAGAAGAGCGGAAAGAAGTAACGCAAGATCGAGTAAGCGAGCACGAAACAAGTAGAGACGAGAGGTAAGAGAATGCCAAAGATGAAGACGCACAGTGGTGCGAAGAAGACCTTCAAGGTCACCGGAAAGGGTCGCATCAAGCACGAGCGCGCTGGCAAACGTCACCTCCTTGAAGGGAAGTCTTCGCGACGAACCCGCCGCCTCACTCAAGAATCAGCTGCGAAAGATTTCGCTACCGGTCAGGCAAAGCGCCTTTTAGGTTTGAAGTAACGCTGCGCTCAGCGCAATGTGAGAAGAAGTCCTAGGAATTTCTGAAAGAAGTGGAGAGATGAGATGGCAAGAGTAAAGCGCGGAGTACACGCAGCAAAGAAGCGTCGGACAATCCTTGAGAGGGCCAGTGGCTATCGAGGTCAGCGATCACGCCTTTTCACGAAGGCGAAGGAGCAGGTCACACATTCCTTGGTCTACGCCTTCAACGATCGCAAGGACAAGAAGGGCGACTTCCGCCAACTCTGGATCACACGTATCAATGCCGCCAGCCGAGCGAACGGAATGACGTACAACCGTTTCATCCAGGGCTTGAAGGCCGCGGGTGTCGAGGTGGATCGTCGAGTTCTCTCCGAGTTGGCTACGAATGACCCAAAGGCGTTCGCGCAGCTAGTGGACATCGCCAAGAAGAACATCAAGTGATCACCAGTCTCACTTCGCCGAAGATTGCGAGAGTGAGACGGTTGCTTGAGACGCAGAACCCGCGGGAGCGGGCCGAGTCCGGTCAATTCGTCGTCGAGGGCTTACGTGCAGTCGAGGCTGCGCTGGAATCGCCAGGCGTCGCTTTGGTGGAGCTCTTTGCCACTTCCGAATGGCTACGACGTTTCCCTCAGGCCACAGAGATATCTGAAGAGGTGGCGAAGAAGGTCTCGGATACCGTCACTCCACAAGGAATATTCGCAGTCCTCGCATTGCCGAAAGAACAAGGCGACCTCAAGGCATCGAAGCGAATCGCACTCTTCTTCGAACTACAAGACCCAGGTAATGCTGGAACGATCATTCGCAACGCGCATGGTTTCGACTTCGACACCGTCATCTTCAGTAAGGGCTCTGTAGACCCCTTCTCCGGCAAAGTCGCACGAGCAAGCGCTGGCTCCATCGCCAGGGTTCCCGTCGTGTCGGGAGCAGAGCCCTCGGATGTCATCGAATCATTGACTCCGTCACATCAGTTCCTGGCCTTCGACATGGATGGTGATGACATCTCAACGATCGATCGCTCATTGCCGACTGTCATTATCTTCGGTAACGAAGCGCGTGGACTGCCCGAATCGATTCGACTCGATGATCGGATCAAGAAGGTCAGGATTCCGATGCCAGGAGGGACTGAAAGCCTCAACGTTGCAAGCGCCGCAACGATAGCCATGTATGAAATCTCCCGGCGAGATTGAAAGAGCCAAAGTAGACTCAGTTCTGTGTCTGAGGTGATAAGTCGGATCGACAGTGCGAGAAGGGCGGCTGAGGCCGCTCTCGTTTCGATCTCGGATCTCGACGCTTTGAAGGACGCAAGAGCAAAGCATCTGGGCGATCGTTCCGAGTTAGCGAAGATCAGTCAGAGTATGGGAACAATCGCGGCGGAGGATCGTGCCGCGGTCGGTAAGGCTTTGAGCGCCGCAAGGAACGAAATCACTAGTCTCTATGAGAAAGCGCAGAACGATCTTGTAGCTCTTCGAGATGTACGGGTAATCGAAGAGGAACGGGTAGATGTCACACTGGCAAGCAGTCGTTTTCCGGAAGGTGGAATCCATCCGCTCACGCTCCTTGATCGAGAGATCGGCGAAATCTTCACTCAACTCGGCTACAGCATCGTTGAGGGCCCAGAGCTCGAGTCTGCCTGGCTCAATTTCGACGCACTCAATATTCCCGCGGACCATCCAGCTCGAACGATGCAGGACACATTCTTCATCGAACCGCTGGAAAGCAACCTAGTCTTGCGGACACATACATCTCCGACCCAGATCCGCACCATGTTGTTGCAGGAACCTCCGATCTATGTCATCTGCCCAGGACGCACCTTCCGCTCCGATGAACTCGATGCCACTCACACGCCAGTCTTCAGCCAGGTTGAGGGACTAGTAGTCGACGAGGGCATCACAATGGCGGACCTCAAGGGAACGCTCGATCACTTCGCTAAGTCGATCTTCGGCGCAGAGGTCGTCACACGACTTCGACCCTCCTTCTTTCCGTTCACCGAACCTTCCGCTGAAGTCGATATCTTCTTCAATGATCGCTGGATCGAGTGGGGCGGTTGTGGCATGGTCAATCCAAAAGTGTTGGCTAATTGCGGAATCGACACTTCGCGCTTCTCCGGATTCGCATTCGGTATGGGACTGGAACGCACCCTGATGGTGCGTCATCAGATCACCGATATACGAGACATCGTCGAGGGCGACCTCCGCTTCACGCGACGTTTCCGCATGGGTGGTCGTTGATGAAAGTGCCATTGTCCTGGCTTAGGGAATTGATCGCTCTACCGGCGAATCTCACGCCCGATGAGATCTCGAACCTCTTCGTGCGCGTGGGTTTCGAGGTCGAAGGGGTGATCACGCAAGGTGAAGGGCTCTCGGGGCCGCTCGTCATGGGTAAGGTCCTTGCTATTGAAGAGCTCTCTGGTCACAAGAAACCGATCCGATATGTCTCACTTGATTGCGGTGAAGGAAAGACCCGATATGTGATCTGCGGGGCTAGGAATTTCGCGGTAGGCGATCATGTTGTCGTGGCAATTCCTGGCGCAGTGCTACCTGGCGATTTCCAGATCTCGAGTCGAGAGACATATGGCAAGGTCTCTGACGGGATGATCTGTTCGGCGAAGGAGTTAGGACTTGGCGACGATCATTCCGGGATCATTGTCCTCTCAGAAGATGAAGCGCCAATCGGAACTGATGCTATTGATCTTCTTGGAATCGTCGATGTCATTTTCGATATCGCGGTGAATCCAGATCGAGGATACGCCCTCTCCATACGGGGTCTTGCTCGGGAGTTGGCTGGAGCGCTTGATCTTCCTTTCACAGATTTTGCGAAACTTCGATTCTCTTCACTTACGGGAGCGAAGGAGGGCGGTACTCCTTGCAAGATCACCAAAGGAGCTAGTGAAATCTTCCTCCGATCCGTTGAGGGTGTCGATATGTCGCGGCCGACGCCGCTTTGGATGCGACGAAAGATCGAGAAGTGTGGGATGCGTTCGATCTCGCTTCCCGTCGATGTAACGAATTACTTGATGTTGGAACTTGGACAGCCGCTCCATGCCTTCGACTCTGATCAGATCAATGGCCAGCTCGAAGTGAGACTCGCAAAGAGCGGTGAGAAGTTGATCACCCTGGATGGTGAGGCTCGCATCCTGCACGAGGGTGATCTCTTAATCGCCGACGAGAAGAAAGTACTAGCCCTAGCGGGAACGATGGGCGGCGCTGATGCCGAAGTAGGAGTGAATACCCGCCGCATCACGATAGAAGCCGCACACTTCGACTCCGAGCTCGTGGCTCGCAATTCCCGTCGACACCGCCTCTCTACTGAGGCGTCAAGAAGGTTTGAGCGTTATGTGGATCCATCTCTTGCCGAGATTGCTTCGATGAGAGCCGTTGAGCTTCTATCCGAGCATGCGGGCGCTAGCTACGTTGGCACCGCGCATGACGGAAGATCACTTCCTACGCGGATAGTGGAGATTGATCTTGGCAGGCTCAATGCAATTTTGGGGCGAGAGTATTCGACCGATGAGATGGAATCGACGTTGAGGCGTATTGGTTGTGAGTGGAAGAGTGAGGGGACCCTCTTCACGATCCAGGTTCCCACTTGGCGACCAGACCTTGTGGTAGAAGCCGATTTCGCCGAGGAACTGGCGCGAATCCATGGTTATGACTTGATCCCTCTGCGTCTACCTGTGGCTAAAGGTGAAGCACAAAGATCGCGTCAAGACGGCAAGGTGGATTCGAGACGACGCCGCCGCCTTTTGGTGGATTTCCTGGCTGCTCGCGGCTTTGCGGAAACTCAGAATTACCCCTTCACCTCGCAATCTTTGATTGATGCCCTTGGATTCGAAGGCACGCGTGCAAGATCCTTCAAGATCGCGAATCCGTTGAGCGATGAGTTCCCAGTGATGCGTACTCACATCTTGCAGAGCCTTCTTCCTACCGCTCTTCGAAACCTGAATCGCGGTAATGAACATGTTGCACTCTTTGAAGTGGGTCGAGTATTTCGTGCACCGGAGAAGATTGCAGAGACAGCCTTGTTGGCGACGGGATCTCGCCCAAACGAAAGCGAAATTGCTGAGTTGCTCGCCGCAGTGCCACATCAACCAACCATGATCGCCGGCGTCATCGCTGGTGAGTTCGAAAAGAGTGGTTGGTGGGGAACTGGACGATCTGCAACATGGGTTGATGCGATTTCGATCGCTGCCGAGGCCATCGGTCTGCTTGGTTCATCCGCTGAGATCCTCGCTTCCGATCTTGCACCATGGCACCCTGGTCGATGCGCAGAGCTACGGGTCGGCGGTAATGCTGTTGCTCATGCCGGTGAGCTCCATCCTCGGGTTACCGAGCTCATTGGTCTTCCGGCTCGCTCGGTTGCTTTCGCGCTCATACTTGACCTGATCCCAAGTGGCGAATTGGTGAAACCTGGGAAACTAGCGACGATGCCGCCTGCGATTCAGGATCTGGCACTTGTGGTTGACGCGAATGTTCCAGCAGAGGCCGTGAAGAAGGCTTTGCAGGATGGTGCGGGGGAGTTGCTGGAAAGAATCGAACTCTTCGATCGGTACGAGAAATTCGCACCAGGGAAGATCTCGCTTGCTTTTACCCTTACCTTGCGAGCCGCTGACCGGACCTTGACCTCAACTGAGATCTCGGAGATCAGAGCTCGCGCGATAGCCGCTGCTGAAGCCCAGACCGGAGCGGTATTGCGCGGCTAAGCCTTTGGACGGGTGAATCTGATTGTATAAACATGCATGATTTTGCATATCTATACATTTGCTCTACTCTCCCTCCATGCGCGTAGGTGTCATAGGAGCAAGTGGTTACAGTGGCGGTGAGTTGCTTCGTTACCTTGCCTCTCATCCGCATTTCGTTCCGGAGTACATCGCAGCTGGGAGTAGTGCCGGATCGGAGATCACTTCAGTCCATCCTCATCTGACTCATCTCAAGGGTCGAAACTTCGATGAGACATCTACGAAGCGAGCGAACGAGATGGATCTACTCTTCCTTGCCCTTCCGCACGGTCAATCCGCTGGTTTGGTGAAGGATCTACGTGAAGGCCTGAAGATCGTCGATCTTGGTGCTGACTTTCGTTTACAGAACGCCTTGTCGTGGGAGAGATATTACGGCGGCGAGCATGCGGGAACTTGGACCTACGGTTTGCCTGAGATCAAAGGATCTCGCGATGCGATCAAGGGGTCTACTCGGATCGCAAACCCTGGTTGCTACGCAACCTCGATCATCATCGGTTCAGCACCATTTGTTGAAGCAGGTGTTGTCGATGTCGAGGACATCACAGTGGTCGCCGCCTCGGGCACTACGGGAGCAGGGCGAACCGCGAAGGTGAACCTCCTTGGAAGCGAAGTCATGGGCTCCCTCACCTCTTACAAGTTCGGTGGCGTGCACCAACACACCCCAGAGATCGAAGAGGCTCTTTCTCGTTCTGGTTCGAAGGGTCGAGTGCGGATCTCCTTCACTCCCATCTTGGCTCCTATGCCACGTGGAATCCTGACCACGATAACCGCTCGAACCGCAGTGAAGGATCAGGATTTACTTTTCGATATTTTCAAGAGCTACTTTCAAGGGGAGAGATTCGTCCACCTTCTTGAGGATGAGATGCCAAGAACTTCTGCAGTCAATGGCAGCAATCACGTCCACGTGAAGATCGCGCTCGATTCTCACACCTCTCGTTGGATTGCCTCTGTCGCAATCGACAATCTTGGGAAAGGGGCTGCAGGTCAGGCCATCCAGAACGCAAACCTGATCTCAGGCTTCGCAGAGGAACTCGCTCTGACTAGCGGAGGGTTCGGTGCATGATCGAATTCCCTTTGGGCTTCCTTGGTGCCGGCGTCACCGCAGGCTTGAAGTCGTCCGGTAAGAGCGATCTCGCTCTTATCATCAATGAGGGGAAGTCCCCGACAGCAGCGGCCGTCTTCACAAGTAATCAGATCAAGGCGGCACCCGTGCTCTGGTCGAGTGAAGTCATCAAAGGTGGCCTCGTGAGAGCTGTCTTGCTCAACAGCGGCGGTGCGAATGCCTGTACGGGCCCTGATGGATTTGCTGACACTCATCGTTCTGCGGAGGAGGTCGCAGAGCGTCTGCAACTCTCATCAAGCGACGTCTTCGTTTGTTCCACTGGCTTGATCGGCGAGCGACTTCCGATGGATCTCATCTCGCGAGGAATCATCGCGGCGTGTGAAGGACTTCAGGCAGGAGATGTAGAGCCCGTTGCTCGAGCGATCATGACCACAGATAGCGTGCCCAAGATTGCCTGCTTCAAAGGAGATGGTTGGCAGATAGTCGGAATCGCAAAGGGAGCAGGGATGCTAGCCCCATCGCTCGCTACGATGCTGGTCGTTCTCATGACGGATGCGCCTCTGACTTCCATTGAGCTCGATGATGCGCTTCACGATGCTACTCGCAGAACATTCGATCGCATTGATTCGGATGGTTGCATGTCGACCAATGACACTGTGCTCTTGATGTCATCAGGTGAATCAACAGCCAAGCCTTCGAATGCGGAGTTTCTTGCGGGTTTGACTGAAGTCTGTGGCGCTCTTGCTCATGGCCTGATTGGAGATGCTGAAGGCCATACCAAGGTGGTTCAGATCGTCATTACTGGTGCGGCCTCCGAGGACGATGCAGTGATGGTTGGCAAGTCCATCGCGCGGAACAATCTTCTCAAGTGCGCGATCAATGGGGAGGATCCGAATTGGGGGAGGATTCTGGCGGCAGTCGGGACAACGACAGCAAGATTCAATCCCCTAGATATCGACGTCTCCATCAATGGCGTAGAAGTTTGTCGTTCGAGCGCGCCAGGGGAGTCACGCCAGAAGGTTGATATGAGTTCAAAGGACGTGATAATCGAGGTTGCGCTCAAGAGTGGTTGCGAAGGTGCGACTATCTGGACCAATGACCTCTCAGCACTCTACGTTCACGAGAATTCGGCTTACTCGACATGATCGTCATCAAGTTGGGTGGGAATGCTCTCGCCGCATCGGCCTCCAACGATTGGGTTGAAACGATCGGCCGCGCCTTCAAGAGTGATCCGGCAATGATCATCGTTCATGGCGGAGGACCTCAGATTGACGAGGAGCTGGAGATCCATGACAATGCCAAAGTCGTTATCGAGGGATATCGAGTAACTGATGCGAAAGCTTTCGAGATCGTGGAGATGGTTTTAGCGGGAAAGGTTCAACAAAGCCTTGTTCGTACCTTACGAGCAGCAAAGTTACCTGCGGTCGGCATCACTGGAAGCGACGGATCGCTTTTCGACGTGGTCAAGAAGAATTCGCCATCTGGAAAAGATCTCGGGCAGGTAGGCGAAGTTGTCGGAGTCAATAAGGAGATTCTGGCAACGCTCTTGGAGAGTGGCTTCCTTCCAGTCGTCTCTTCCGTCAGTAGCGATCAGAGTGGCCTTGGATTCAACGTCAATGCCGATCTCGCCGCTGGTGCCTTGGCTGGATCCTTTACTGCTGACAGGGCGATCTTCATGACTGATGTACCGGGTATCTATCGAAACTATCCGGATCTAGATTCATTGATTTCCGAGATCACTCTCTCGGAGTTGCGTGTACTCGTTCCTTCTTTGGCCACAGGGATGATTCCAAAGGTAGAGGCAGTGATTACCGCTCTTGAATCGGGAGCCAAGTGTGCGTCTGTGATTGATGGGCGTGATGGCCGAGCGCTCTCTGCCCTTCTTGCGGGCGGCAGGGCTGGAACAGAAGTGCGTCATGGCTAGAAGGCGAGGAGTGAGTAACGAGACTCTCCACTCAGAGTTCGAGAGCGCAATCTCTTCGAGTTACTCGACTCCCGATATCGCAATCGTTTCTGGCAAAGGTGCTTACCTCAAAGATGCGAATGGTCAGAACTATCTCGATTTCCTATCGGGCATCGCAACCAATGCGCTCGGAGCAGCTCATCCACAGATCATCGCTGCAGTGACGAGACAGGTCGCAAAGGTCTCTCACGTTTCGAACCTCTATGCCCACCCGGAAAACATTCGCCTCGCAACAAGACTGGCTGCGATGACGGGTGACACTTCGGCTCGGGTCTTCTTCTGTAACTCCGGCGCAGAGGCGAACGAAGCGGCCATCAAACTCTCACGTCTCACCGGAAGGCAAGAGATCATCGCCATGCGAGGCGCATTCCACGGTAGGACTTTGGGAGCGCTCTCGATTACGGGACAACAGGGAAAACGTTCACCATTCCTGCCGCTACTCGATCATGTTCGATTCGTCGATTACGACGATCTCGATGGGTTGCGTCGTGCGCTCTCCAATCGAACAGCGATGGTCATTGTCGAACCAATTCAGGGTGAGAATGGTGTTGTAGTGCCGCGGCCAGGTTTTCTACAAGGAGTCGAGGAGATCGCTCGTTCAAGAGACGCACTCTTCGCCGTGGATGCGGTACAGACAGGGATGGGAAGGACTGGACACTGGTTCGGTTATGAGGAAGAAGGTGTTCATCCCGACATCATCACCCTTGCGAAAGGGCTTGGGGGAGGACTTCCCATGGGTGCCATGATCGCGACTTCGACGGCCCCGCAATTCTCTCCTGGCCAACATGGAAGTACCTTCGGAGGTAATCCGATCGTTGCTGCCGCGGCGAACGCAGTCATTGATGTCATCGAGCGGGATGGCTTGATGTCAAAGGCGGTCAGTTTGCACGCGCTCCTTAAGGATGCGATCGAAGACCTACCTCTTGTAGATGAAGTTCGAGGTAGCGGTCTCTTGATAGGAGTCGTCCTTGCAGAGCCGCGGGCGAAGGAGTTTGCTGCAAGACTCCAATCGGATGGAGTTCTCGTCAATGCAGCGACTGAATTCGTCATCCGCTTGGCTCCACCATTGATCATCACCAAGAA
>CAYORK010000007.1:50299-53952 GCA_964406345.1 uncultured Actinomycetes bacterium
GAGGAGTTGGGTGCAGTTCGCGGTAAGGGAGTTTCGGGCAAGGTGGCCTATTCGATCCCGGACTCTAGTCGCGGCCTCATCGACGATCTGACCCTCGGAATCAGCGAGGCACAACGGCTTCTCGTGATCAAGACGCCACCAGGAGCGGCTCAACTGATCGCGGGTCGTATCGATCGGAACAAGATCGCTGGAGTCGTTGGAACTATCGCCGGCGATGACACCATCTTCGTAGCTTGTGCCAAGGATGCTTCCAGTCGAGGCATCAAGGATCAACTGAAGGGGATAGTGGCGGGGGAGAGCCATGCAAGATCTTCTGCTCATCCTCGAAAAAAGAATCTCAAGTGAGGTCAAGTAATCATCATTGGGGAGTGAAATCTCCAGCCTTCTCGATGTGGCAAATGAGAGAATTCGGTCGTCTTTCGGGAACAATGGTGAGAAGAAGGAAGGGGCGATGATGGCGCTTTGGGGTGCTCGTTTCTCCACTTCACCCGCAGAGGCTGTCTTCAAGCTCTCGCGGAGCGTTGACTTCGACTGGCGCCTTGCTCCCTACGACTTGGTCTCTTCGCTTGCGCATCTGCAAGCCCTCAAGAGAAATGGTGTGGTCGCCGAAGATCTCGCCCGTCAATTGGAGGAGGCAATCAAGTCTCTGCTCGCCGATGTTGTCGCTGGCCGCTTTACGCCGAATGAAGATGATGAAGATGTACATAGTGCGCTGGAACGGTCTCTCATCGAACGACTGGGCCCGATTGGCGGAACCCTGCGTGCGGGTCGAAGTCGAAACGATCAAGTCGTTACTGATCTGAAGCTTTACCTTCTTGATGCCCTTGCAGATCTTGCTCTGGAGATCGATGACCTTGCCAAAGCGCTCTTAGAGCAGGGTGAAGCTCATCTTGATCTGGTTGCTCCCGGATTCACACACCTGCAACATGCGCAGCCCATCAGTTTCGGACAGGAACTGACCAAGCACGCCTTCGCGCTTGAACGCGATCTTTCTCGACTCTCTGACTGGCGTAGCAGGGCACTCTTCCTGCCTCTCGGATCAGCAGCCCTTGCTGGTTCGCCCTTGATCCTCGATCCCGAAAAGAGCCTCCCTCAACTTGGTTTCGAGGGGGTTGTTGAGAACAGTATCGACGGCGTCAGTGATCGTGACTTCGTGGTCGAGGCACTCTTCGTACTTGCCCTTCTGGGAACACATATCTCCCGCATAGGGGAGGAGTTCACACTCTTCGCAAGTAGCGAGTTCGGTTGGGTGAAGGTTGACGATGCCTATTCAACGGGTTCGTCCATCATGCCGCAGAAGCGAAATCCTGATGTGGCTGAATTGGCGCGAGGAAAATCAGGACGTCTCCTCGGAAATCTTGTGGCTGTGATGACCGTTCTCAAGGGCTTGCCCTTCGCATATAACAGGGATCTGCAGGAGGATAAGGAGCCGATCTTTGATTCCATCGATACTCTCATGGTCTTGCTTCCTGCTGTTACAGGGATGATCAGGACTGCCCGGTTCGAGCGTGAGAGGATCTCGGCAGGTTCAATCGCTGGCTTCGCTTTAGCTACAGAGGTTGCGGATTACCTGGTGCGCAAGGGAATGCCCTTCGCTGAAGCGCATGAGATAACAGGTCAGGCAGTCCGTCTCGCTGAGTCCAAGGGTGTCGGCTTGGAGGAACTTTCCACCGAAGACCTTTTAAATCTTCATCCACTTCTTGGTGGAGACCTTCTCCCAGCGCTCACGGCAGAGGGAGCAGTCCGATCTCGCACCTCCGTGATGGGTAGCTCGCCATCGAGTGTCTCTGCATCGATCTCAAGACTCCGTGAACGACTCGCAGCGAAGAGATCTGAAGTTCAGAAGTGGCGAGCCACTATGAAAGAGGTTCTGAGCCTGTGAATTTACTTGAAGACTTGAAGTGGCGTGACTCGATCGCGCAGAGCACAGACATTGATGCGCTCTCGCTGGAGATGTCCAAGGGACCTATTTCCCTCTATCTGGGTTTTGACCCAACAGCTCCAAGCCTTCACATTGGAAATCTTGTCGCTCTTGTCGTGCTAAAGCGTTTTCAATTGGCGGGACATCGGCCGATACCTCTAGTCGGCGGCGCCACAGGCCTTGTCGGCGATCCGAGCGGTAGAAATCAAGAACGAACCCTCAATGAAGAGGATGTGGTTGCGGCCTGGGTGGAACGAATCAAAGGCCAACTCTCCGGATTCCTTGATTTTCAAGGGGGAGCGAACAAAGCGGTGATGGCCAATAACCTCGATTGGACCGCTGGTCTTTCCGCAATCCACTTCCTTCGCGATGTCGGTAAGCACTTCAGCGTCAATCAAATGCTGGCACGTGATTCAGTGGCATCGCGACTCGAAGCGGGCGGTATCTCATACACCGAGTTCTCATATCAGGTGATGCAGGCTTACGACTATCTGGAACTCTTCCGACGCCTCGGATGCACCTTGCAGATCGGTGGCAGCGATCAATGGGGCAACATCGTTGCGGGAGTAGATCTCATCCGACGCGTTGAGGGCAAGAGCGTTCATGCCTTGACGATCCCGCTCTTGACGAAGGCAGATGGCTCAAAATTCGGTAAGACCGCCGGAGGTTCAATCTGGTTGGACCCTGAGATGACCTCACCCTATGCCTTCTATCAATTCTTCCTCAATAGCGACGATCGCGATGTTGTCACCTTGCTCAAGACCTTCTCCTTCAAATCACACGATGAGTTGAATGCGCTTTTCACTGAGCATCAAGCGAATCCTGGAGTGCGTACCGCCCATCGCGCTCTTGCGCAAGAAGTGACTGGTTACATTCATGGCGAAACGACGGCTCGAAAAGTTGAAGAGGCGTCACGCGCACTCTTCGGACAGAGCGAGATTCGCGATCTTGATCGCGAGACTTTGCTCGGCGCGATCAGAGAATTGCCACAAGTTGCGGTAACTCCAGGTGAGGAAATTTCGTTGATAGATGCAATGGCTGCTGCAGGGTTGGTTGATTCAAAATCAGCGGCCAGAAGGATCATCAAGGAGGGTGGGGCCTACCTCAACAACGTCAAAATCTCCGATGAGGCGACCCTGATCAGGGGTTCCGAGCTCCTCCATGGCGAGGCTGCCTTGATTCGCAAGGGCAAGCGAGACCTCATGGCCGTGGTGAAAAAGGGCTAATTTCGCCTATTTTTCGATGTTTCGGGGCCATTCGGCCACGTGTTTTTTGGACGGGATGACCGATTTGACCGCCTTTGGGGAGAGCCTTATAGTTCACCCCTCGCTATGGAACGGACAGTTTCGATCGAATCTTGATCGGGTGGCCGGATAGCGGATCTTCCTCTAAGACTTCAAGTCTCCTTCACCGGGTGGAGTGCGCTCTAGCGCAGTTTGTCCGGAGGTGCTTGATGGCGTAGGTTAGGAAGTCGCCCTAAAGGAGAGCGAAAGCTCAAATGAAGTGCGCAGCCGTAACTTGAGAACTCAACAGCGTGCCACAAAGTCAATGCCAATTACCTCAATGAGGTATGACAGCAATGTCGTACCCGTTGATACCTTTGTAAAAAATCTATTGGTCAAAGACAAATAAACGACAGTTGTTTATGTCTTTCGCCGGAGTCAACGATTCGTTGAACAAAATTCAATGGAGAGTTTGATCCTGGCTCAGGACGAACGCTGGCGGCGTGCTT
>CAYORK010000008.1:0-50661 GCA_964406345.1 uncultured Actinomycetes bacterium
ACGATCCAATGTCGGATCGAAAGTCACAGTCAATGTGTGTGTTCCGGGGTCAAGGATCGTTCCCGCACCTGGGCTATATGTAAATCGGCCAGTGGTATTCGCTCGGGCATTGAGTTGTGTCGAGGAGAGAGGAGTTGGGTAGACGATTGACGCTGGGTTATTCCACGTCAAGACAGTCTGATAGCGCAACTCCAAGACTCGGATTCGCACGGTGGTCGAGATCGAGTTGTAGGTATTGAAATCCGTAGGGTTCAAGGTCACAGACAACGTGTGACGCCCAACGGGCAAGACTGTCCCAAGGGCTGGCGAATAGACCAAGGTGCCGGGAACACTTCCGACGGCGTTCAATTGCGTTGCAGAGAGCGGCGTCGGATTGAAGATATCGGCGGGGTCGATCCAAGTAATTGTCGGGTTCAATTTGGCTGGAGCACTATTGCCGCCACCGTTGTTCTGATTGTTATTGCCCCCACCTGCGACGGTGATGGTGAAACTTCGAGACGCAGTATTCGAGGCATTGAGGTTGGTCGTCGATGGCGACGAAGCTGAGACAGTACAAGTTCCTAACGCCTTAGCCCGAACTGCTGAAGAGACGATTTCACAAATGGACGCATCCGCAGTACTTAGATCAACATTCTGCGACTTGTCGTTTGTGGTGGAAGTTGCCTGGTTCGGATCATTGAGAACCATGTTGCTGAGGGCGGCGAGAGTGACCACTTGATTTGCCTTGTTTACCGTGACGGACCCTGCAACATGACTGAATGTGTAATTCGTTGCCGAACCTCCACTGCACGTCACTGTCAAGCCACTGGTACCCGCATTCGTTGAAACTGTGTAAGTAGTGGTGCAAGTTGGGGAGGAATATCCAGCTGCATTTCCACTGTTCTCTCCCGCTATGAATCCAGTAACAGTCGCGCTGAGCGCGGGCACAGGATCGCCGTAAGAGACTGTGTGCGAACTTGCCGTTGCCACAAGTTGCTTTGCCAATGCAATAACGGTTATCGAGAGTGCGGTCGTGGTTTCAGCAAATGAGGAATTCTCGGCAACCGTGGCGGTGAAAGTACAGGTTCCAATACCGGAAAAAGTGACTGTCGCTGATTCGGATGTTCCAACTTGCGCGGCGGAACAGACCGAACCACTTGTTCTCGTGAAGGTCAGAGATCCCGCGCCAATGTCGGTGCTTGTCGCCGAGCGAGGGCTGCGTGTCCCATTGGTTTGTTCGAAGACTACGTACGCGGTGATGGTCTCCCCGTATGTCACCGTAACGGTGCGTGACTCAGGATCCGATGAAGTAAAGCCAAATATCTTCAAGACTCGATCTGTCTTTGGTGCAGAGGTGGTGAAGTTCGAACTGGAGGCAAGCCCACCTTGCCCGCCGCCACCAGAGCCTGCAGCACTAGAAGTTGCAGCAACCGTGCACGAATACTGCGTCGCACTACTCAGTCCCGTCACTGTAATCGGCGATGAGGAACCAGTTGCCGTTCGAGAAGATCCCCCACCCGTTGGCGTACAAGTCACGGTGTAGGAAATTGTGACGCCCGCGCCTTGGGAGACAGGGTTGAATGCCACAGAAGCTGAGTTCGATCCCGGAGTGACGACCACCCCAGTCGGAGTGTCTGGTCTGGTGACGAAGGATTTGATCACACCTTCACCAATATCTGGGCCGCGAACTGCCCTCACGCGATAGTAATACCGCGTTCCATCGGAAAGGCCTGACGCAAGACTTACGACTCGGAGAGCAGAGCTTCCTGAGCCTGAACCTGAACCCGGGATGGAAATCGTGGCGCTGGAACTTGTTGCCAATGTCGAACTGGTTCCGTAGATGACCACCACCGCTGCCGTGTCTGGCGAGCCAATGTTTGGCGTGAAAGAGCCGACCAGCTGAGCAGTCGTCGTCGTAACGCTGTCAGATAAGACATCATCCGTTACGGCAGCCGGCAAGCTGACCACGGTAATCAGAGCAGTCGTGCGTGCTTCGAGGTAGTTCTCATCGGCTTCCTTGACTGCCGTCACAACACAACTGCCTTGAGAATTACCAGTCAAAGTTTGGCCAGCTATGGAACATCGGGAGTTATCAGAGGTGTAAAGCACATTTCCGGTTCCTGAGCCACCTGTCGCGTTGAGAGTGATGGAGCCTCCAACAACGACTCGGGAGTCAGCCAGTGAGATGACCTGCGATGCAGGATTGATAAAGAAGGACTTGGTGACCGGATCCGCAGGGTTATACGAACTATTTCCCGGTTGCGATGCCGTCAAGATGCAAGTACCAGCTTTGAGGATCACAACCCGAAATCCACTTACGGTACAAACACTTGGGTCCTCGGACGTATAAGTGAGAGTGAGGTTTGCCGAGGACGTCTCCGAAGTCAAGGTGAATGAGTCGGAGACTCCTGGCGTGAAATTCCTGTCATCGATATCTGGGAACGAAATCGTCTGATTCAACATCGTCTTCACAGTAAAGCTCAAGATCGAGCCCGAAGAGGTGATCGTTCCTACACTCGTCGTGGAGTGGTAATTGAATCGATAGTAGTAAGTCGTGTTGACAGTAGGGGTGATATCGATACCGGCTTCTTCTGCCGTACTTCGAGTTCGAGTGAAGTCAGAGAAGTTGATACTGATTTGTTGCGGAAACGAACCCGACACCAACAGGTAATCATTGTAGGAATCTTGCGCCTCTCGTGTTTCGAGATCACTAGCAGGGTCCTCGGTAAGCATCACCGTGCGCACGTTTGAAAGGAGGTTAGGTGATGTGCTCACCGAGAAGGAAACGTAGGTAGTGTTTCCGTTCGGGTCAATGGTTCCGCTCAAAACTGCAAAGGGAGACGTGCTCGCGACACTGGTGGGTGAATCGGTGGTTAGGGTCACTGTCCCCACCGGCTCCGTAGTAACGAACGACAGAGTTTGACCCACAATCGAGCCAACACGAGCGCGGAAGTAGTAAACGGTTCCACTATTCAAGCCGGTCAAGCTCCTGCTGATACTGAAGGGGTCAGTCGCATTGGATGTAGTTGAAACTCCGGTCGGTGAGACAGTATTGGTCAATGCGCTCGGGGAAGTGCCGTAGTCGAAGAAGATTTGTTGTCCAGAATTCCCATTCGGGTCAATCAAACCATTCAAGGTGGCAGCCGCATCACCGACACTTGTCGCGGGATAGGTCTGGACTTCGATTGGCAGCGCCTCGGTGCCATTACTGGACGTGACGGTGTTGGAACCACAGGTCTGTGTGATCGTAGTCTTTGGAACATATCCCGCAGTACTTGAACCCACGATTGCATCTCCAATGTACGCGCGGGCAGTGTTATCAAATGATTGCGAGCCACTCGCGCACTTTGGAATGAGCATGGTGTAGCGCACTTCTGCCTTACGTCCCGCACCAATGGTGATGGGACCGGGTATGGTCAGTTGGCCTGTTGACGAGGTGCTTGCACCGCGGATCGTTACCTGAGTTGAGTCTGAAGCCGATGTAAAGGTCCGAAGTGTCATTGTCGTAGTCGAATCAAAGAGAACGCCCGAAGTAGGGATATCCAGGAGCCGATCCACTGTTACGGCGCTGCTGCCGGAGTTTTGAACAGTGACTACATATGGGACCTTGATGTAATCACCAGAGAGGCTTCCCGTTGAGACGGCACTATCTTGTGCCTTCGCCACGGTGACATTGGAGAAATTGACCGTCGTCAGGTTGGCGTCGCTCGACAATGAATTCAATGAAGTGACATCTGTATGTTTCATTTGCTGACCACTAGCGATCTGCGCGATGGGGAGCATCTTCACGGCGGCTGCTGTCTTTCCTATCACTTGAAATGTGTAGGTCGCGGTGTAGTCGGCCCGCTTCGCACGGCTCTTGATTGCATCAAGTTTCGTAGTGAGATTCGATACCAGGAGCTGATCGGAAAAAGTCGTCAGATTTGCTGCGGTACTTCCACCACTAATCGAGTAGACGACCCTGGTACCAACTAACTTCATTGCCCTAGTGGGAAAACTGGACCTGGGCGCAGGGCTCAACCACATGGAGTCAAAGTCAGGTGATCCACCCGCTCCGACGACACCCGTGTTGCCAACTACTGTGACTGTAAAAGTTTCTCCAAGACTTGGAATGGTCCCTACTGTTACTGAAGTGACTTTGTTGGGGGAAGCCTTGATCGTTTCCCTGACACGTGAAAAGGTGTATTGGCACTCGTAGACGAGATCACTTGCCTTAGCTATAGAGGGAGGGGCGGAGTAAACCTTGACGGTGTGGCCTTGGGCAGCTGTAGTGGGCTTTGTCGCCTTGAGGAGAAAGAAAGCCGTCTGAGTGTCATTGCCTGCAAAGGGTCTCAACACCTGCTGGCCATCGAGAGGGTTTGCGAGAGATACGGAACCACCCGAGAAGTTCTCGAGAGTGATCCAGAGACCAGACTTGATCGTTGCGCTAGATTGAACGTGGACGCGATACCCCACGAAGGAAGCATCGATGTTCTGATTCTGTCCAGAGTCGATATAAAAGGCGTTACCGTGACTCGGAGTTACTTGGATTCCATTGCGGGCAGCTTGTGAAGCGGAGCAGGCGTTGGCTGCCGCTGCTGATGCCGAGGGCGCTGTCTCAGCAGGGGTATCGATAGGACCAAGAATTGTGAGCACAAGCAGGGCCACCAGGCAGGAACGGACTCGAGTGCGCCAATTCGTCAGAATTTCAAATACCCCTCAATCCTTGCGATGTGACACAAAACTTATCGCACTCTCACCCCCACATCACCCATTTGGGCGGTAAGTCAGGACTCCGGGGCGATTCGGCGAGTAACCCTGAGGAGGAGATTTCGAGCCGTATGTTCGTCGCCCACGAATTCAACGATCTCTACAGAGTAGTGAGATTCCCGGAGATGACGGGCTCGCAACGCGTCGGTTGCAAGGTCGAGTAGACGTTCATCGACGATTCCATCATTCCCAAAGAAAGTGAGCTTCTTCACTTCTTCTATGGCCTCGGCGGGACGCGTTTGGTGACAGCAAGGCACGATGAGAGCGATCTCTGGACGAGATTTAAGAACGAAATCGATCACTTCATCGGTGGCAGTGTCGCATGCATGGAGAGTCAAGATGATGTCCGCCTTGACCGGCTCCGAGTCCTTGATGGTTGATTGCAGAAATGAGATGTCAGATAGCCCAGCCGCTTTCGCAATGCGGGTCGACTTCGCGACGAGATCAGCATCTCTCTCAATTCCTACGGTAGAGACATCGAACTTCATGGAGAGGAATGCGTGGACGGCATAGGTAAAGGCGGCACTCCCCGACGCTAGGTCGACCACTCTGAGTTTGCTCGCCTCTTTGAAACGAGAGAGCGGAGATTCGAGGATTCTTAGGAGCTGATCGATCTGGATGTACTTGTCCCGAGCCGTGGGCTTGATTCTTCCGGATGAGTCCGAGAATTCGAGCGCACGGAAGACTGGATGGTTCTCTGGAAGGACGCGTTCCTTCTGCCGATCATGACTGAGGACGCGCTCAAGTCGAGTCTTGCTCACCCCGACGACAGCTTCTTCTTTCTTCGTGATCTGAATCTGATAACTCTCACTTGTCGAATCGATGATGAGATTTGCAAAGCCGGAGTCCAGCAAACTATGGATTGCCGGTGAATGCGGTTCAAGATTCGTAGTGAAGTCTTTCCTGCCATCATGAGCGACGCTTTGGATGAGAATCTGACCTTTGATCTCTACGGGACGAAGGTCTACTCGTTGGAAATCAGGAGACTTTCCTTTTCGTTTCCCAGTGAATATCGCCCGGACGAAATCGTCTCGAAGGATGCGATCTCTCGCCTCGCTCAAGGCATCTTCAATAGTTCGCTTCATGCCCGTGGATGCGCCTGCTCGTAGACCTCTTTGAGTCTCTCCTCCGAGACATGGGTATAGATCTGAGTAGTGGCAAGAGATGAGTGACCTAAGAGCTCTTGCACGGTGCGAAGGTCCGCTCCCCCTTCGATGAGATGGGTCGCTGCGCTGTGACGAAGTGCGTGCGGCCCGAGGCGACGCGAAGGATCGATTGCTTCCGTCGCTTTGTAGACCACTTCTCGAACTGTCCTCGGATCGATGCGCTTTCCTCTTCTTCCAATGAAGAGGGCTCGCTCTACACCCTTGATCAATTTCGCCCGCTGTTCGATCCATGACTCGAGAGCCTTCTGCGCGGGAATCCCAAAGGGGGCAACTCGTTCGCGATTCCCCTTACCTGTGACTCGAATGGTGTTCCGTTCGAAGTCGACATCACCGAGGTCTAGACCCGTTAGCTCAGATACGCGGATCCCTGAGGAATAGAGAAGTTCCACCATGGCAAGATCGCGAAGGCGAAGAGGGTCTCCGGTGTCCGAGAAGACGCTTTCGAGCGAAGTGAATGCAACTTCGAGATCCTTTGCCTTGATCGTCTCCGGAAGGGATCGTTGGGGTTTCGGTGCGCGCAGTTGGAGACCAATGTCGGTATCGATCCAACCGTTATGTGCTGCCCAATAGGTGAATGCCTTGATCGAGGCGACGCGTCGAATGATCGTCGACCTCGCTGCGCCCTTGCTCTGTTGATTGGCAAGCCAAGATCGCAGGTGATCGAGGGTCAACTCCTTGAACTCGGTGATCCCAAGGACGTTGATATGGAGAAGAAGGGATTCAAGGTCTGCGAGATAGGCGCGGATCGAATTGTCAGAGAGATTGCGCTCGAGGATCAGGTGTTCCCGATAACCCTTGAGCAATTCCTCGGACATGGCTGAAGGTTACTCGGGGCGCGTTCCCATCCCAAGAAGACCATAAGTGATCGCATCTTCGAGCGCATAGGCAGAGGCAACGATGACGTTCTCGTGCACACCCACAGTGCTCCACTCTCGAACGCCATCACTTGTCTCGATAAGAACGCGAGTGACTGCATCCGTTCCTGCATTTCCCTCAAGGATGCGCACTTTGTAATCGGTGAGTTCTAGTCGCTTGAGCTCTGGGTAGATCTGCTCAAGTCCTACACGTAGCGCGTTGTCGAGCGCGTTGACCGGACCATTTCCATTTCCTGTCGCTTCAAGGGTACGACCCCTGGCTTCAATCGTGATGCTCGCCCGTGAGGTGACGACATCATGCTCGTCTTTCTCAACCACAGTCTCCCAGTGCTTGATAGTGAAATAGGTAGTCGGTTTACCGTCGAGCTCTTCGCGAAGGAGGAGTTCAAAGGAGGCATCGGCAGCTTCGAAGGTGTATCCGCGAAGTTCCATCGCTTTGACGCGATCGACGACGCGAGAGACTGCCTCTTTGTTCTGCCCGACATCGATGCCAAGTTCTTGTGACTTGAGTTCAATAGAAGCACGCCCCGCCATGTCAGAGACGAGCATTCGCATGTCATTGCCGACAGATGCAGGGTCCTCATGTTGATAGAGATTGGGGTCGACCTTGATCGCGCTGGCATGGAGTCCCGCCTTATGTGCGAAGGCTGAGATGCCGACATATGGCTGACGAGCGCTCGGCGCGACATTGGTGACCTCGGCGACTGCATGTGAAATTCGGAAAGCCTCTTCGAGTTTGCCCTCAGGAAGGACTTGTTGCTTCTTCTTCAGCTGGAGGTTCGCAACGATCGAGACAAGGTCTGCATTTCCGGTTCGCTCACCATATCCATTGAGGGTCCCTTGGACATGAGTGGCTCCGGCAGCGACTGCGGCGAGTGAGTTCGCGACTGCGCACCCAGTGTCGTTATGGCAATGGATACCAAGTCGCGCACCCGAGTTGGAGAGGATGTCGTGGGTGATCTCTGCGATCTCATCAGGGAGCATGCCGCCATTGGTGTCGCAGAGTGCGATCACGTCAGCACCAGCTTCCGCAGCAGCCTTGACGACTTCGAGTGCGTAGTTGCGATTATCGCGATAACCATCGAAGAAGTGCTCGGCATCGAGGAATACTCGCTGTCCACCTTCCTTGAGGAACTGGATCGAATCCTTGATCATCGCAAGGTTCTCATCAAGGCTCGTCTTGAGGGCGAGATCGACGTGGCGATCATGAGCCTTCGCGACGAGCGTCACCACTGGTGCACCCGAATCTTGAAGCGCACGCAGGAGTGCGTCATCTGCTGCCTTTACGCCTGCTCGACGTGTGGCACCGAATGCGACCAGAGTGGCGTTCTTGAATGCGATTTCCTTTGCTGCACGTTGAAAGAACTCGGTATCCCTCGGATTCGCGCCAGGCCAACCGCCTTCTATGAAGCCCACACCAAGGTCATCGAGATGGCGAGCGATGGTTATCTTGTCGTGAACCGAGAGATTCAAACCCTCCTGCTGCGCACCATCACGAAGGGTGGTGTCGTAGATGTGGAAGGCATCAGAGATCGCCATCAGTCGACCTTCACGATCCAACCGTGCTTATCTGGGATCTCGCCATGTTGGATACCAAGGAGGTGCTCGCGGATTTGCATCGCGATCGGTGCGCTCTTGCCATCGCCATTGGTCCAATTACCTTGAGCGCTCTTCGCACCGCCGACGATGGAAATCACTGCTGCAGTTCCACATGCGAAGACTTCGGTGATCTCTCCGCTCTTCACGCCTTCACGCCATTCGTCGACGGAGATCATCCCCTCTTCGACTTTGTATCCGAGATCGCGAGCGACAGTGAGAATGGAATCCCGTGTAATGCCAGGAAGGAGTGTTCCGGTGAGCTTTGGCGTGAAGATGGTGGCGTCTTTGCCTGAACCCTTTACGAAACAAAGGTTCATCCCGCCCATCTCTTCAATCCACTTCTTCTCGATCGCATCGAGCCAGACAACTTGCTCGCACCCTTGCTCGGCTGCCGCCTTCTGTGCCATCAAGGACGCTGCATAGTTGCCGCCGCACTTGACCTCACCAGTTCCGCCGGGGGCGGCGCGGATGTAATCAGTCGAGATCCAGACTGTGACTGGCTTCTTTGGATCGAAGTATGCACCGACCGGAGTTGCGATCACTGAGAAGGTCGCTTCATTAGTGGGACGGACACCGATTGCTACTTCAGAGGCGAACATGAAGGGGCGGATGTAGAGGGCCTCGCCTGGATTTCCAGGTACCCATCCCTTGTCGATCGAGACGAGTTGTTTCACGGAGTCGACGAAGAAGTCCTCTGGGATCTCTGGAAGAGCCATCCGCTTTGCGCCACGATTGAAGCGCTTCGCATTCTCGTAAGGTCGAAAGAGCGCGACAGAGCCATCTTTCCAGCGATAAGCCTTCATTCCCTCGAAGATCTCTTGCGCGTAATGGAAGACAAGAGAAGCAGGATCGAGGACGAGAGGCCCGTAGGCCTTCAACTCGCCATCGCCCCAACCAGATTCGGCCTTCCATGTCGCCAAGACCATGTGGTCGGTGAAGTACTTACCAAAGCCAGGATTGGCAACGCGTTCACCGCGGACGTTTTCTGGAGTGGGATTCGCTGAGGGATGTCGGTTGAGTCTCATCGATACCTAGTTTCCTAACGCCTTGAGGATCGCATCGCCGACTTCACGAGTCGAGCGCTTCGCATCACCGCGTCCAAGAAGGTCTGCAGCAACTGCACTCTCGACATCACGGGCAGCAGCAGTAAGGCCCAAGTGATCCAGGAGCATCGCAACGGAGAGGATCGTTGCGGTGGGATCTGCAATGCCCTTCCCTGCGATATCAGGCGCGGAGCCGTGAACGGGTTCGAACATCGAGGGGAATTGGCCGGTGGGGTTGATGTTGCCAGAGGCAGCAAGACCGATTCCGCCACAGATCGCGGCAGCGATATCAGTGAGGATATCTCCGAAGAGATTGTCAGTGACGACGACATCGAAGCGATCCGGATTGGTGACGAAGAACATCGATGCGGCATCGACGTGGAGGTACTCGGTTGCGATATTCGGGAATTCCTTTGCCACCTCATTGAAGGTTCGGGTCCAGAGTGATCCCGCGCGAGTGAGGACATTGTTCTTATGAACGAGTGTCACCTTCTTGCGCTCTCGAAGCTGCGCACGTTCGAAGGCATTGCGGATCACACGCTCTGCGCCGCGTCGAGTATTGAGACTCTCCTCGGTTGCGATCTCGTTTTCAGTTCCCTCTGCGAGAACTCCGCCAGCGCCAACGTACGGCCCTTCTGTTCCTTCACGGACTACGACGAAGTCGATCTTCTCGACGCCTGCGAGAGGCGACTTCACTCCTGGAAAGAGTCGGGCAGGGCGAAGATTGATGAAATGATCGAAAGCGAAACGAAGTTTGAGAAGAAGTCCGCGCTCCAAGACGCCACTTGGAACCGATGGATCTCCAACGGCGCCAAGCAGGATTACGTCGGATTTCGCTAACTCTGAAAGGACTGAGTCGGGAAGTGTCTCACCGGTCTTGTGCCAGTAACTGGCTCCAAGTTCGTACTCGGTCCTCGTGAAAGAGGCTCCGTACTTTGCACCCACTGCATCAAGCGCGCGAAGGCCCTCTGCGACGACCTCAGGGCCGATGCCATCTCCTGCGATGACTGCGAGATTGAAGTTCTTACTCATCACATAGGTCCTTAGCTCACCAGCGTCGCAACACGAGCAAGATGTGAACCGGTCTCTTTCTTGACCAGTTCAACTAGATCTGCATCGATCGATGAGTCGACTGTGATCGCCATCAACGCTTCGCCGCCTTGCTTATCGCGAGCGACCTGCATACCAGCGATGTTGATCCCTGACTTTCCTAGGGTGTTACCGACGGTGCCGACAACGCCTGGACGATCGACATATTTGAGGAAGAGCAAGTGATCAGTCGGTGCGAGGTCAAGATCGAAGTTATCAATTTGGATGATCTTCTCCGTCATCTTGATTCCCATCAAGGTTCCATTGACAGTGATCGATTGACCGTCGCTGAAAGCAGCGTGGAGCGAGATCATCGAGCGATACTCCGGGCTCTCACGATCTGTGGTCACCGCTGAGGTAAGGCCACGCTCTGCAGCAAGACCTGGAGCATTGACGTAGGTGACATCTTCTGCGCCGGTTGCGATGAGCGCTCCTTTGAGCGCGGAGGTTGCTAGCACTGAACAATCGTGAACGGAGATGTCACCAAGTACTTTGACATCAATCGAGACTGGAAGTTCATCCGCAAGTGCAGTTGCAACTTGTGCCAACTTCTCCACAAGTGGAAGCGATGGTCGAATCTCCTCATCGATTGCGCCACCTTTGACGTTGACTGCATCGGGGACGAGTTCACCGGAGAGCGCCTTTCGAACTGAGACTGCAACGGCGATACCGGCGCGCTCTTGCGCTTCGTCAGTTGAAGCGCCAAGGTGTGGAGTAGCGACGACATTGTCGAGTTCGAAGAGTGGAGAATCCGTACAAGGTTCGGTTGCGAAGACATCAAGTCCGGCACCCGCTACCCGGCCATCTTTGAGGGCGTCATAGAGAGCCTTCTCATCGAGGACTCCACCACGTGCCGCATTGATGATGCGAACTGATGGTTTGACCTTATGGAGCGCTTCATCGTTGATGAGGTTCGCGGTTTCCTTGGTCTTTGGAAGATGGATCGTTATGAAGTCGCTCTCGGCGAGGAGTTGATCGAGCGAGACCAACTTCGCATTGAGTTGCGCGGCCCGCGCAGGTTGGAGATAAGGGTCGTAGGCGAGGATCTCCATGCCGAAGGCGGACATGCGTTGTGCGACCAATTGGCCGATTCGACCGAAACCGACGACGCCGAGCTTCTTCTCGTAGAGCTCAGCACCGGTGTATTTGGATCGTGCCCACTTGCCATTCTTGAGCGCAGCGTGAGCCGGTGAGATGAAACGAGCGGAGGCAAGGATCAAACCAATCGCAAGCTCGGCCGCAGAGACGATGTTCGACGTTGGAGCGTTGACCACCATAACGCCAGCAGTCGTCGCAGCAGGAATATCGACGTTGTCGAGACCGACGCCCGCACGCGCGATGACTTTGAGTCCTTTCGCTGCAGTGATCGCTTCGGCATCCATCTTGGTGGCAGAGCGAATCAAGACCGCATCGACACCCTTCGCGAGGGCAGGAAGGAGTTCATCGCGATTTGCGCCATCGCAATTTCGGATCTCGAAGTCAGGTCCAAGAGCTGAGAGCGTGGCAGGACTCAACTCCTCTGCGATCAATACGACAGGTTTACTCACGCGCAGCGGAACCTTCCTTGTAATCCTCTTTACCGCCGGACTTGACCCAAGCCATCATCTTTCGAAGTTCACGTCCGACAGCTTCAATCGGATGTGCTTCGCCCTTGGCGCGCAGCGCCTTGAACTCCGTTGCACCACCATCTTGATCCTTGATGAATCGCTCAGCGAAAGAGCCGTTCTGGATATCAGCGAGGACCGCCTTCATATTCTCTTTGACATGTGGATCGATGACGCGAGGACCAGAGACATAGTCACCATATTCAGCAGTGTCAGAGACAGACCAACGCTGCTTTGCGATTCCGCCTTCGTACATCAGATCGACGATGAGTTTGAGTTCATGGAGGCACTCGAAATAAGCCACTTCTGGCTGGTATCCCGCTTCGATCAAGGTCTCATAGCCATACATGACGAGTTGTGATGCGCCACCGCAGAGGACTGATTGCTCGCCGAAGAGATCGGTTTCGGTCTCCTCAGTGAAAGTGGTGAGGATCGCTCCAGCGCGAAGACCTCCCATTGCTTTCGCATAGGAGAGAGTGAGTGGCCATGCATTTCCCGTCGCATCTTGCTCTACAGCGACGAGGTCTGGAACACCGCGCCCTGCGACATATTCGCGGCGGACGAGATGACCTGGTCCCTTTGGTGCGACCATGCAGACATCGATATTTGCCTCTGGCTTGATGTAACCGAATCGAATGTTGAATCCATGGCCGAAGAAGAGCGCTGAACCTGGCTTGAGGTTCGGGCGAATGGATTCGTTGTAGATATGGCGTTGCTTATGGTCGGGGGCAAGAAGCATCACAACATCGGCTTCCTTGACTGCATCGGCGACGGAGAGGACTCGAAGTCCTTCCTCTTCTGCCTTCGCACGAGACTTCGATCCGTCAGCAAGACCGACTCGGACATCGACACCTGAGTCACGGAGATTGAGAGCATGGGCATGGCCTTGTGAGCCGTAGCCGATGACTGCGACCTTCTTGCTCTGGATGATCGAAAGGTCTGCATCCTCATCGTGATAGATAGTTGCCACGTTCCTTGCTCCTTTTTCTCGTTGTTCTTGCGGTGTTCTAGCGTTGCACTGACTTCTTCTAGTTCTGATAATCCGCAGTGAGCGCATCGGCGCTGTTGGGATCCTCCGGATTACTCAGGCCCGTCTCCTGTCGCACTCGATCCGTGAGTGTCATCTTCCCCTTCTCAAGTGCGATGACACCCGATTGAACGAGTTCGATCACTTTGTAGGAGGAGAGATCCTTGAGGAGGGCTTCGAGTTGATCGCTCTCAGCGACGGCTTCGACGATCGGCGTCTCACCATCATCGACGATCCTCGCACCATGCTTCTCAATGACCGATATGAGATTGGCATCACTCTTGGCGAGTTTGACCAGCAAGAGTTCACGCTCGTAGCTCTCATCTGCGCGCATCTCTTGGATGCCGATCACATTGATGAGTTTGAAGAGTTGTGCGCTGACCTGATCAAGGGCATGGCCTTCAAGGTTCAAGACGATCGTCATGCGAGAGATCTTGGGATCCTCAGTCGGACCCACCGCAAGGGAGTCGATGTTGTAACCACGACGAGAGAAGAGCGCAGCGACGCGAGCAAGCACACCGGGGCTGTTTTCGACGAGGACAGAGAGAGTATGGATCGCCATCTATAACTCCTGCGATCCCCAGTCGGGCGCCATCTCTCGCGCGATCATGATGTCATCATTGGAAGTCCCAGCAGCGACCATCGGCCAGACCATGGCATCGCGATAGACGCCAAAATCAATCACGACCGGCGCGTCATTGATCGACATCGCCTCTTTGATCGTTGCATCGACATCATCCTTGCTCTCGCAACGGAGGCCAACGCATCCCATCGCATCTGCAAGTTTGACGAAGTCAGGGATGCGCTTGGAATGAAGGTCGGTGTTGGAATACCGAGAGGAATAGAAGAGCGTCTGCCATTGACGAACCATGCCAAGGCTCTCATTGTTGATGATCGCTACCTTGATCGGAATCTTGTTGATCGCACAGGTGACGAGTTCTTGATTGGTCATCTGGAAGCAACCATCGCCATCGATCGCCCAGACGGTGGTATCTGGCATGCCGACCTTCGCACCCATAGCAGCCGGGACGGCGTAACCCATCGTGCCAAGTCCACCCGAGTTCAGCCATGTTCGCGGGTTCTCGTACTTGATGAATTGTGATGCCCACATCTGATGTTGTCCGACACCAGCGCAATAGATCGAATCAGGTCCTGAGATCGCACCGATCCGCTCGATCACATATTGCGGTGAGAGTCCATCTGCGGGATGGTCATAGCCGAGCGGATATGTCTGACGAAGTCCACCCATCTGCTTCCACCAAGTGGTGAGATCAGGTTTGTTCTTCGCAAACTCATCGTTGAGCGCAGGGATGAGCGCGTTGATGTTTCTCTTGAGGTCTCCAATGAGTGCGACATCCGCGAAGCGATTCTTGCCGATCTCTGCGGGGTCGATATCTGCGTGGATGACCTTGGCATTGACCGCAAAAGTCGAGAGTTTTCCAGTGACTCGATCATCGAATCGAGCACCAAGGGTGATGAGGAGATCAGCCTTCTGTAGCGCTGTCACGGCTGCGACAGTTCCATGCATTCCGGGCATCCCGAGATGAAGTGGGTGCGAGTCAGGGAATGCACCTCGCGCCATCAAGGTGGTAACGACCGGAGCGCCGGTCAATTCAGCGAGCGCGAAAAGCTCCTTCGTCGCGTTCGACTTGATGATGCCACCGCCGACATAGAGGACCGGCTTCTTTGACTCTGCGATCAATCGCGCTGCGTCACGGATCGCTTCACTCTCAGCATCGAGTTGTAGTCGATATCCGGCAAGCGCTCGTTGTTTCGGCCAGGTGAAGGTGGTCATCTTCTGGAGCGCGTCCTTGGCAATATCGACAAGGACTGGACCTGGGCGTCCTGTTCCTGCGATATAGAAGGCCTCTGCGATCGCCTGCGGAATCTCAGCGGGATCTGTGATCAGGTAATTGTGCTTGGTCACTGGCATCGTGACGCCACGAATATCTGCTTCTTGGAATGCATCAGTTCCGATCGCAGCAGATGGGACCTGCCCTGTGATCGCAACGATAGGAACAGAGTCCATATGGGCATCGGCAAGTGGAGTGACGAGGTTGGTAGCTCCTGGACCTGAGGTGGCGATGCAGACACCGACGCGACCTGTCGCTTGGGCATAACCTGTCGCGGCGTGACCCGCGCCCTGTTCATGACGAACGAGGATGTGTCGGATCGATGAATCGAAAATCGGGTCGTAAGCAGGAAGTATCGCTCCACCAGGGATGCCAAACATGACATCGACACCAGCGCGCTCGAGGGACATCACCAGCGACTTCGCACCTGTGACTTGCTCGCTCACTTTGACACTCCCCTCTCGCTCATCTCACTTACCCCAGCAATGAAAAAACCCTCAGTTTCCACTGAGGGTTGCGCGCTTCCGACTCTTGAAGTCAGATCGCGCACCCCGCGATCACCACTGAAATCACCACGGAGATGGCCCCCGATGGCGAGACAGACGAGTCGATCACGCGGGATTGCATGGCGTAATTCTCGCTGCTGGAAAAGGAGTAGTCAACCCTTGAGATGGTCGTCTCAGGATTTGAACTAGTCGCAGACCGCTCCGCGCGATGCCGACCCCACCAGTTTCACATACTTGGCAAGGACGCCACGCGTATAGCGGGGAGGCAAGGGCGAGAAGCTCTCTCGCCGTTTGGCCAATTCGGCGCCATCGACGAGAAGTTCGAGAGAGCGAGATGGGATGTCGATCCGAACGCGGTCACCATCCTTGATCAATGCGATCGGTCCACCATCGGCGGCCTCGGGCGCGATATGTCCGACACAGAGCCCAGTCGATCCACCTGAGAAACGACCATCGGTGAGCAATAAGACTGATTTACCGAGACCTGCACCCTTGATCGCGCCAGTGATCATCAACATCTCGCGCATTCCCGGACCACCCTTCGGTCCCTCATAGCGAATGACGACGACATCGCCGGCTTGGATCGTTCCATTCTCGAGAGCTTCCATCGCGGATTGTTCCCGGTCGAAGACACGTGCAGGACCTTCGAACTTCTCTACATCGATTCCAGCGTTCTTCACAACTGCACCATCAGGTGCAAGTGAACCTCCGAGGATGGTGATGCCACCACCTTTCGACATCGGACTTTTCGCTGCGCGAAGGATCTCGCCATCTGGATCTGGTGGCGCGATGTGAGCGAGGTTCTCCGCCATCGTCTTACCAGTGACGGTGAGGCAATCTCCATGAAGAAGTCCGGCATCAAGCAGAGCCTTGAGGACTACTGGAATGCCGCCGACCTTATCGAGATCGGTCATGACGAATCGTCCGAATGGTTTGAGGTCGCCTAGAAGTGGTGTCTTCGCACTGATTCGTTGGAAATCATCGAGCGTGAGATCGACTCGAGCTTCGTGTGCCATGGCAAGAAGATGGAGGACTGAGTTCGTCGAACCACCAAGAGCCATCACAGCCGTGATCGCATTCTCGAATGCTTTCTTTGTCATGATGTCGCGCGCAGTGATCCCTTGTCGGATCAATTCGACGACCGCTTCGCCTGCTTTGATCGCGTAGGTATCACGACGACGATCGATCGCAGGAGGCGATGCGGAACCCGGTAGCGAGAGACCGATCGCCTCGCCTACGGTCGCCATGGTGTTTGCGGTGTACATACCGCCGCATGCACCTTCGCCAGGGCATATCGCCCGTTCGATCTTGTCCACTTCTTCTTGGCTGATCAAACCCCGGGCGCAAGCTCCGACAGCTTCAAAGGCGTCGATGATCGTGACGTCCCTGCCGTCGACATTTCCAGGCATGATCGAGCCGGCATAGACGAAGACGTTGGCGACATCGAGACGAGCAGCCGCCATCATCATTCCAGGAAGCGACTTGTCGCATCCTGCAAAGGTCACCATGCCATCGAAACGTTCGGCTTCCATCACTGTCTCTACTGAGTCGGCAATCACCTCACGCGAAACCAGAGAGAAATGCATCCCTTCATGTCCCATCGAGATTCCATCTGACATCGAGATGGTCCCGAACATCATCGGGAATCCGCCGGCTTTACGAACGCCTTCCTTCGACGCCTTTGCGAGACGATCCAAGGGCATATTGCAGGGCGTGATCTCATTCCATGAAGAAGCGATACCGATCTGAGGTTTCGCAAAGTCATCATCTTTCATGCCGACGGCGCGGAGCATGCCGCGTGCCGGGGCACGTTCCAATCCATCTGTGACTTGATAGGAGCGCGGCTTCATCGGATTGGTAGTCATGAACTCACTCGTCTCTCACTCTGACTGTCCCAAGGTCTTCAAGAGTAACGAACGAACCTTTGCAGCATCCGCTTGACCCTTGGTCTCCTTCATCACAGCGCCGATCAAGGCACCAGCTGCTGGGATGTGACCACCCCGTACCTTCTCGGCGACATCTGGTTGCGCTGCTATGGCTTTCTCGATTGCGGCAAGAAGGGCACCGTCATCGGAGACGACCTTGAATCCGCGGGTAGCGATCACTTCTTGAGGAGATCCTTCACCGTTGATGACACCTTCTACTACCTGCCTCGCCAGTTTGTCGGTGAGTTCGCCCTTGCTGACCAAGTCGACGATCGTTGCGACATCCTTCGGCGAGATGGAGAGCTCGGAAGCGGGAAGCTCACGTTCATTCGCAATGCGTGCGATCTCGCCAAGCCACCAGCCGCGAGCCTTCGTTGGATCCGCGCCGAGCTTTACGCTCTCTTCAACCAAGTCAAGGACATCTGCGTTGACCATTGCGGCCATCTCTTTATCGGGAACCGCCCAGGCATCTTGCAATCTCTTCCGTCGCTCGGAAGGCCTTTCGGGAAGTCTCGATCGGATCTCTTCGATCCACTCCTTCGATGGTGCAACAGGAACAAGATCAGGTTCTGGGAAGTAGCGGTAATCCTCAGCCTGCTCTTTGCTGCGACCAGGGGTGGTTTCACCGGAGTTCTCCTGGAAGTGGCGAGTCTCTTGTTTGACGCGCTCACCCTTTCCGAGAATCCCAGCATGGCGGATCATCTCCGCTCTCACTGCACGTTCGACGGAGCGAAGTGAGTTGACGTTCTTCGTCTCACTTCGAATCCCTAACTTCTTCTCTCCAATAGGTCGAAGTGAGACGTTGGCATCACAGCGAAGCGAGCCCTGTTCCATCTTCACATCGCTAACGCCAAGCCCTCGCAAGATATCGCGCAGTTCCTTGACATAGGCCTTTGCAACGAGAGGGGCATACTTTCCGGTTCCCTCGATCGTCTTGGTGACGATCTCAACGAGAGGGATCCCAGCGCGGTTGTAATCGAGAAGCGAGTAGTCGGCGCCATGGATACGACCCGTTGCGCCACCGACGTGGAGCGACTTTCCGGTGTCTTCTTCCATGTGGACGCGCTCGATCTCGACGCGAAACTCCTTGATCCCATCTTCGGTCTCGACTTCGAGGTCGAGGTACCCGTTGATGCAGATCGGCTCGTCATATTGCGAGGTCTGAAAGTTCTTCGGCATATCGGGATAGAAGTAGTTCTTGCGGGCGAAGCGGCTAAAGGGTGCGATTGAGCAATTGAGTGCGAGTCCGATAGCGATCGTGTACTCGATCGCCTTACCGTTGACGACAGGGAGCGAACCAGGAAGGCCCAGGCATACCGGACAGACTTGAGTATTCGGTTCAGCGCCGAAGTTCGTAGCGCAGCCACAGAACATCTTCGAAACTGTGCCGAGTTCGACATGGACCTCAAGACCGAGGACCGGGTCGTACTTGGAAATGACTTCGTCGTAGGAGATCGCCATCACTTCAACTCCGGTGCCATCTCAAGGAGGGGCTTGCCCCACTTTGCCAACAACTCTCTCTCGAGAGCGGCTCCCGCGTTGTAAAGGCGATCATCTGCCATCGCTGGTGCCATTATCTGGAAGCCTGCCGGCAAAGAATCTTCGGTCGCCAACCCTGACGGCAAAGACATCGCGCAGATTCCTGCGAGATTGACGGGGATGGTTGCGATGTCATTGAGATACATCGCAAGTGGGTCATTGCTCTTCTCGCCGATCTTGAATGCTGTCGTCGGTGCGGTCGGCGAAACAAGGATCTCAGCCTTCTCGAAGGATCGCGCGAAATCATCCTTGATCAGAGTGCGGACCTTCTGCGCGCTGCCGTAATAGGCATCGTAATAACCACTCGAGAGTGCGTAGGTGCCGAGGATGATGCGGCGCTTCACCTCTTTGCCAAATCCTGCTTCGCGAGTCTGGTTCATCACCTCTTCAGCGCTTCCCTCACCGGTTCGCATTCCGTAACGCATTGCGTCGAAGCGTGCGAGGTTCGATGAACACTCACTCGGTGCGATCAAGTAATAGGCAGCAAGTGCATAATCGAACGAAGGACAAGAGACTTCGACGATCTCTGCGCCCAAGGAGCTAAGGATCTCCAGTGATTCTTGGAAGCGATCCAAGACACCTTTTTGGTATCCCTCTCCTTGCAACTCCTTGATCACGCCGATCTTGAGGCCCTTCACATCGGCGCGTCTAGCCGCATCTACGACCTTCGGTACAGGTGCGTTGATCGACGTGGAGTCCTTCGGATCATGTCCTGCGATCGCTTCATGAAGGAGCGCTGCATCCAAGACCGTCCGGGCACATGGACCTGCTTGATCAAGAGACGAAGAGAATGCGACGAGTCCGTAGCGCGATACAGCGCCATAAGTTGGCTTCACTCCGACAGTTCCGGTCACTGCTGCAGGTTGTCTGATTGAGCCGCCAGTGTCGGTGCCAATCGCAAGCGGAGCTTCGAAGGCCGAGATAGCTGCGGAAGATCCACCACCTGATCCACCCGGAATTCGAGTCAGGTCCCATGGATTATGTGTGGGGTGGAAGGCAGAGTTCTCCGTCGATGAACCCATCGCGAACTCATCCATGTTGGTCTTTCCGAGGATCACAACTCCATTGCGCTTGAGGTTGGTGACGACTGTCGAGTCATAAGGCGGACGCCATCCTTCGAGGATCTTCGAACCGCATGTGGTCGGGATGCCCTTCTGGGTCATTACATCTTTCAGTGCGAGTGGCACTCCTGCGAGAGTTGGCAGGTTCTCACCACGAGACCTTCGCTGATCGACATCCTTCGCCGCCTTGATCGCGCCCCCGGTATCGAGATGTAGGAATGCTTTGACCTTGGGATCGACTGTCGAGATTCGTTCGAAGTGCGCCTTGGTCAACTCCTCAGCACTTACTTCCCTTTTCGCTAGTGCTTCTGCCATATCGGCAGCGCTCTGGCGGATCATGCTTCTTCTCCGAGGATCTGCGGCACCTTGAAGCGACCTTCCTCACTCGCTGGAGCACCTGAGAGTGCTTCCTCCTGAGTGAGACTCGGTGCGACCTGATCCTCACGGAAGACGTTGACGAGCGGAAGCGGATGAGAGGTGGGTGCGATATCTCCCTTGGCTACCTCACTCACGCGTGCAACGGCGTTGAGGATCACTGCAAGCTCGGACGAGAGATGATCGAGCTCGCTCTCGGTCATCTCGATGCGGGCCAGTTTCGCAAGATTTGCGACATCACTTCGAGAGATCGCTGGGGTCTCTGACATGTCGCAAGCCTACCGAGCGCATCGCAGTAAGGCGAAAGTCAGGATCTGATCTGTCCCGAACCGTGGACTATCCAGGTGGTCGTCGTCATCGCCTCGATTCCCATCGGGCCCCGGGCATGGAGTTTCTGATTAGAGATGCCGATCTCTGCACCGAATCCCATCTCCTCACCATCGGTGAAGCGAGTCGATGCGTTGATCATGATCGCTGCTGAGTCGGAGAGAGCGACGAAGCGCTCTGCCTCCTTCTCATTCTCGGTGACGATCGCCTCAGTGTGGTGAGTGCCAAAGCGGTCAATATGTGCGATCGCACTCTCTAAGTCATCGACGATGGCGACATTGATGTCGAGCGTTCCGTACTCGGTCGACCAACTCTCCTCGCTTGCCGGCACGACAGAGATTTCTCTTCCCTTCGCGATCTCGTTCACCTCGCTATCTGCATGGATTCGGACACCGGCTTTTTGGAGTGCTTCGAGTGCTTGAGGTAGGAGATCGTCTCTTCGCGCTCGATGGACGAGAAGTGTCTCTGCCGCATTGCAGACGCTCGGCCTTTGGACTTTGGCGTTGACGACGATGGGAATTGCCTTCTTCTCATCAGCGCTCTCATCGAAATAGATGTGACAGACGCCAGCGCCAGTCTCGATCGTGGGTACCTTGGCCTGATCGACAACGGTCCGAATGAGATCAGCGCTCCCACGCGGAATGACAAGATCGACAAGGCCTCGAGCATGAAGAAGCGCTCGGACAGAGTCTCGGTCATCGCTGGAAATCAAAGTCACGAGATCTGCGCCAAAGCCAGAACTTTCGATCGCATCTCGCATCACCGAGACCAAGACCCCATTCGACTCTCTCGCTGAAGAGGATCCACGCAAGAGCGCCGCATTACCTGAAGCGAGCAGGATCACCGCGGCATCGACAGTGACATTCGGTCGCGCCTCGTAAACCATCCCCACAACGCCGAAGGGCACAGTCACTTGGCGAAGATGGAGTCCATTCTCAAGGCGCCGCTCGATCAATACTCGTCCCAATGCATCTGGGAGAGCAGCAACCTTCCGTGCGCTCGTTGCAATAGCTTCCATGCGCGAAGGCGTAAGGGTCAAGCGATCAAGTAGAGGGATGCTCATCCCAGCCTCTTGCTCTCTCGCAACATCTCTTGCATTCGCCTCAAGGATGGAAGAAGCAGAAGATTCCATAGCGCTGGCGATTGATTCGATCAGAGACTTTCGAATTTTGAATGAAGATGCAGCGAGGGATTTCTGCGCCCGCCGGGCCTTCACAGCAAGGCTTTCGATCAGAGCATCGTTCGCTTGGTTCACTTCGTTCATTGGGGAAGCACTCATAGCAACACCATCTCATCGCGGTGGACAAGTGCATTTCCATACTCTTCGCCCAACTCTTGGCTCAACTCCTTGGTGCTTCGGCCCAAGAGCTGAGGTATCTCATCTGCGTCGTAGGAGATCAGTCCACGCGCTACCACTTCACCAGTGAGGGAGAGAAGCTCGACGGTGTCGCCGCTGACAAATGAACCTTCGACTCTTGTCACTCCAGCAGGAAGGAGAGAACTGCCACGAGATCTGATCGCCTCTACCGCGCCTTCATCAAGGAAGAGTCGCCCTCGGACAGTCGAAGCGAAACCTAACCAGAGACGTCGCGATGCGATCGGGTCTGGGTTGGGAATGAATCGAGTTCCAACGTTTCCTCCGAGGGTCGCATCCTCGGCATGATCGAGGTCGGTGAGGATGGTGGCTATGCCTGCGCTCGTGGCGATGCGAGCCGCTTCGATCTTGGTGATCATTCCGCCGCTTCCTACTTTGGAATCCGACCCGGTGATCGCGAGCGCTTCGAGCGTTTGAAAGTCCTTAACTTCCTCGATCCGCTTCGCACCACCAGAGCGTGGTGGTGCGTCATAGAGAGCATCCACATCGGTCAGTATCAGCAGAAGGTCAGCACCGACGATATGTGAGACCAGAGCCGATAGGCGATCGTTGTCCCCGAACTTGATCTCCGCGAGTGCGACCGAATCGTTCTCGTTGATCACCGGAACCAGTCCGAGTTCTAGAGAGTTGAGAAGAGTCGCTCGGACATTGAGGTAATGGCTCCGTCGCATCACGTCTTCAGCGGTGATCAAGACCTGGCTCGCGATGATCGAATGGCGTGCGAAGGAATCGAAGTAGTTGCGGATCAGGAGCCCTTGCCCGACGGAGGCGACGGTCTGTTGCATCGTCAAGTCCTTCGGACGCGCGTGAAGACCTACCGCAGATAGTCCCGAGGCGATCGCTCCCGATGAGACAAGGAGTACTTGATCACCTCCTCCTCGCAACCGTGCGACGAGATCGACCACTTTGTCGAGGCGCGAGCGATCAAGAAAAGCTCCATCTCGGCCAGTGAGAGTGGATGAACCGACTTTGACGACGACACGTCGCCCCTCGATCATCGATCACGCTCCCAAGGGATTCGGAGATCTTCTCCTCTCGGACCTGCAAGTAATTCGGCTCCGGCCTCGATCGTTGGCTCCCAATCGAAGACGACTGCATCCTCGTCGGATCCGATACGCACTTCACTACCCTCGCGAGCACCGAGTTTGAAGAGTTGCTTCTCAACGCCAGCACGTGCGAGTCGGTCTGCGAGATAGCCGATCGCTTCCTTGTTGGAGAAATCAGTCTGTGCTACCCAACGTTCGATCTTCTTTCCAGTGACGGTGAAGGAACCATCTTTGTTCGCACTCACTTCGAAACCAGCATCATCGATCGCGGGTGGTGTCAGCACGATCCGAGTCCGCTCTGAGGTCACTTCCTCGCGGCGGAGGGTCGAAATCGACTCCGCCATGGCATTGAGAAGTTCCTGGATTCCCTCTCGCGTTGCGGCGGAGAGTGCGAAGACCTTGTAACCACGCTTCTCAAGCGTCGCCTTGACCATATCTGCCATCGCGCGACCATCAGGGAGATCGATTTTGTTGAGCGCGATGATCCTTGGCCGCTCTGCGAGTGGGATATCTGCCTGATACTGCGCCAACTCCGCTTCGATCACATCGAAGTCGCGGAGCGGATCACGATCAGTCTCGAGCGTTCCACAGTCGAGGACATGAACGAGGATCTTGCATCGTTCGACATGGCGGAGGAATTCGAGCCCTAAACCTTTACCTTCACTCGCGCCGGGGATCAGTCCGGGGACATCCGCGACGGTAAATCGCGTCTCGCCCACTTGGACCACACCGAGATTGGGCACCAGCGTCGTAAAGGGATAGTCAGCGATCTTTGGTCGTGCAGATGAGATCGCAGCGATCAGTGATGACTTCCCTGCCGATGGATAACCGACGAGCGCGACATCAGCGACTGACTTCAATTCCAAGATGAGAGTGCGCTTCTCACCAGGCTCGCCCTTGAGAGCGAAACCAGGAGCTTTCCGCTTTCGCGATGCGAGAGTCGCATTGCCCAGACCGCCACGACCACCTTGCGCCGCAATGAAAGAGGTGCCGACTCCGACGAGATCAGCAAGGACTTCGCCGTGTTCGTCGTGGATCACCGTGCCATCAGGAACCGAGAGGATCAGATCATCGCCGGAGGCACCGTTCTGATGTCCACCGTGACCTTGTCTTCCTGAAGTCGCATTGCGATGTGGCGAGTGATGGAAGTCCAAGAGCGTGGTGACATTCGGATCGACGACGAGGATCACATCGCCGCCGCGACCACCATCGCCGCCATCGGGTCCACCAAGTGGGACAAACTTCTCGCGGTGTACGGAGACACAACCATCGCCGCCCTTGCCGGCCGAGGCGTGAAGCATGACGCGGTCAACGAAGGTTGCCATCACTCCTCCTTGCCTCACTCGTCACTCAATAAAAAAATCGGGCCCGCGGCGCGGACCCGATCCTTGGAAAATCCGCTGTGGTTACGAAGCCGGGACGATGTTGACGACTTTGCGGCCACGTGCGTGACCGAATTCCACAGTTCCTGCTGCGAGAGCAAAGAGTGTGTCGTCCTTGCCGATACCGACATTCTTTCCTGGGTGGAACTTGGTGCCACGTTGACGGACGAGGATCTCGCCGCTGTTGACTACCTGACCACCGAATCGCTTGATCCCGAGATACTGCGGGTTGGAATCGCGACCGTTTCGTGTCGAGGAGACACCCTTTTTACTTGCCATCTTCTCTTCGCCTCCCCTTTACTTCACACCGTTGATCGCGGTGATCTTCACGCGAGTGTTCTTGGAACGGAAACCTTGACGACGGCGATAGCCAGTCTTGTTCTTGTATCGGAGGATATGGATCTTCGGACCCTTGACCTCATCGAGGACCTCACCCGTCACCTTGACTGAAGCGAGCGCGGAAGGATCTGCGGTCACCTTCTCGCCATCGACGACAAGGAGGGCTGGGAAGGACACGGCTGCACCTGCGGCCTCATCGATTCGATCGACGACGATGGTGTCGCCAACGGCCACCTTCTCTTGGCGTCCGCCAGCTTTCACGATTGCGTACACGTTCTCTCCTCGATTTCTGATCTTCAAGACTGCCTTTGGATCCCCATCCATCAGGCCGACGGGCAAGGATACGGAGTTACAGCGGAGAGGGTCAAACCGGCCTATTCCGCCGTTATGACCCCGGTGCTCACTGCTCTCCGACGCCTACGACCGAAGGGTCGACGGCTTGAATCTTCGCTTTCCTCTGCACTCTCCTGAGCACTCTCTCGAGCACTCTCCTGACTACTCTCAGCGGCGACTGGTTCGCTCTTCTCTTCGGCCACCTCACTGGGCTTGCTGCCAGATTTCCTATCGGATCTCCTTTGAGAATTTCTTCCCTTCGGAGCCTCTTCTTCTTGATCGCCTACCTCGCGATCGACGGTGCGCTTGTTGACTGGATCAGCGTGGATGTGGATACCACGACCTGAACAACTATCGCATGTCGTGGAGAAGGCTTCGATAAGACCTTGACCGACGCGCTTTCTCGTCATTTGGACGAGACCGAGTGATGTCACTTCAGCGACCTGATGCTTGGTGCGATCCCTGCCGAGGCATTCGACGAGGCGACGCAAGACTTGCTCGCGATTGGACTCCAGGACCATGTCGATGAAGTCGATGACGATGATGCCACCGAGATCTCGAAGTCGAAGTTGGCGTGCGATCTCTTCCGCTGCTTCGAGGTTGTTCTTGGTGACCGTCTCCTCGAGGTTGCCGCCCTTACCGATGAACTTTCCGGTGTTGACATCGATGACGACCATCGCTTCGGTGCGATCGATCACCAACGAACCTCCAGATGGGAGATAGACCTTGCGATCGAGCGCCTTGGAGAGCTGCTCATCGATGTTGTACTCCGCGAAGATGTCAGAGGTACCGGTATACTTCTCGACACGCTCCATCAACTCCGGTGCGACATGGCCGAGGTAGTTCTTGATGTCATCGAAGGCATCATCACCTTGGATCTGCAACTTCTTGAAGTCAGCATTGAAGAGGTCGCGGATGACTCGGACGGTTAGATCAGGTTCACCGTAGAGCTGGGTCGGAGTGGTGATCTCCTTCTTCTCGGACTTCTTCTTGATGTCATCCCATTGCGCCTTCAAGCGAGCGACATCGCGGGTGAGTTCCTCTTCACTTGCACCTTCTGCGGCGGTGCGGACGATGACACCTTCATCTTCTGAGATGAGATTGCCGAGGATCTGCTTGAGACGAGCGCGCTCGTTCTCGGGAAGTTTGCGACTGATGCCACTCATCTCGCCGCCTGGTACGAAGACGACATAGCGTCCTGGAAGTGAGACTTGTGATGTGAGGCGGGCGCCCTTCTGCCCGATCGGATCCTTGGTCACTTGGACCATGATCATCTGTCCTGACTTGAGGACATGTTCGATCCGCTTGTCCTTGTTCTCCGAGAGTCCAGCCTCATCCCAATTCACTTCACCGGCATAGAGGACTGCATTCCTACCCTTGCCGATATCAACGAACGCAGCTTCCATCGAGGGAAGGACGTTCTGGACCTTGCCGAGGTAGACGTTGCCGACATAGGAAACGTTGCTGTTCTTGTTGACGTAGTGCTCGACCAAGATCTTGTCCTCAAGTACTGCGATCTGAGTGCGATCACCTTTCTGGCGGACGAGCATCTCTCGCTCTACAGATTCACGACGCGCAAGGAATTCGCCCTCGGTCAGGATTACGCCACGTCGGCGATTCTCTCGATAGTTGTCTCGGTGCCCATCGCGGAATCCTCGTTGCGGGCGAGAGCCTCGGCGACGGAAGTCGTCACGCTTCTCACGCGTACGGGAAGTTGCGGGTCGACTTTCGCGGACCTTTACGACGGTGACAACGCCATCCTCATCGACGACCTCACCGGGAGCGACGCTCTCTTGTCCAGGTCGGACGCGCTTGCGGCGTTTACGTAACTTCGGCTCTGCGCCGTCCTTGCCTTCGCTCGCGGACTCACTTTCATCACCCGAGTCGTTGCCACCTTCGGATTGTGAGGATTCTCCGTCACGATGGCGGTTGCGTCCTCCTCGCCGACGTCGGCGCCTTCGTGGGTCGCGACTCTCGGAATCGCTCTCACTCTCATCACGGCGCTTGCCACGCGGTGATGGCTTTCGCTCATCACTATCGCTTGCGGTCACCTTCGTGACCGCTGGCGCTTGGAACATCGGGACTGGGATCGCCTTCGTTGCGCGCTTTGGCTTCTCGCTCGGCGTCGTAGCGCTCGAGGTGGTTGTGGTGGTCTCTTCGCTCGCTGCGGCCTTCTTTCGGCGCACGCGGACTTTCTTCTCAGTTGGCTCTGTAGCCATCTCTCAAACCTCTAATCTCAAAAAATCTCGTATGGATCGGTCCAGTGACTGATCTCGCTAGCCGCGATATGCACAAACTCGAAGCGACCGCACGTTCCAAGAGCGGTACCAGCTTCACCTAGAGATCGCTTCATCCATCGATGGAAGGAATCGAATCCAGAAAACCTGTGCGCATCAGCGCTGGCGCAATTATGGCAGAGAGGGGCGAGGTTGCCCAATCGCCCACAAAACAGGCGTGTTATCGACTAGATCGGAGGTGGATGTTCTGCAGCAGGCCGAATCCGATAAGGCAGGCGAACATGCTCGATCCGCCATAGGAGAGGAACGGCAGTGGCACACCAGTCATCGGCATCAACCCCATTGTCATACCGATGTTCTCGAAGGTCTGGAATGAGAACCACGCAACCACACCTATCGAGACCAAACGACCGAACATATCCTCACTCCGTCGTGCGATTGCAAAGCCTCGGAAGATGATGATGGTGTAGAGCAAGATGATGGAACCGGATCCAAGGAATCCAAGTTGTTCTCCAGCTACGGTGAAGATGAAGTCAGTCTGTTGTTCTGGAACGAAACGACCACTTGTCTGTGGTCCATCGAAGAGTCCGGTACCGGTCAATCCGCCGGATCCGATCGTGATGCGCGACTGCCGCAGTTGATATCCGGTGTAGAGCGGATCGGCGTTCGGATCGATGAAGGATTCGAGGCGCTTGACCTGATACTCACTGACAACGCCCGTCTGCACTGCCACGAAGCCACCGAGGATTGCGATCGCGATCAATCCGAAGACCCATCTACTAGCAGCGCCTGAGACTGCAATGATGGTGACCACCGAGGCAGAGATGATGAGGATGGTCCCGAGATCCGGTTGCGCGACGATGAGAAGTATCGGTATCGCGGCGACCGCGAGCGCCCTGAGGACATCTTGGTGTCCTGGGTGCTCCTGATTCCCGTGTAACTCAGAGAGGATCAACGCCATGCCGACGATGATGGAGATCTTCGCCAACTCGGCAGGCTGGATCTGGAATCCACCTGGAAGCGCGATCCACGCGCGAGCACCATTGACTGTCGCACCAATTCCCGGCACCAGGACCAAGATCAGGCCGAGAACACCAAGTCCCCAAACGATCGGAGCGAAGGCACGGATCATTCGATAGTCGACCAACGTCGCGGCCCACGCCAAGAGGATCCCAATAAGGACATTGATGGTGTGGCGCTTGAGGTAGTACTCCGGGTCAAGATTGTTGGCTGCGAACCAATCGCGAGTTGCTGCATAGACCAAGAGGATCCCAAGTACGAGCAGGGATGCCACCGCGAAGGTGAGGAGCATGTCCCAATCCCTGATCGAAGATCTGCGCGACCGTCGACGGAGTGCGAAATCAGTTGTCATTCGCACCTCCCGTGTTGCTTGGATCTGATTCCGTCGTCGCTTGCTTCAAAGACCTTGTGACATCGATCGTTGGAAGCCTATCTGGCACACCTCGTGGAGTGACGGCGCGCTTGCCCGCCTCGCCGAAGATCTGCTCATAGATCCGGCGGACACCGACACCTGAAGTGCTTCCACCGAATCCGCCTTGGCTGACCATCATGACGACTGTGTAAACCGGTTTCTTTGTCGGTGCATAAGAAGCAAACCATGAGGTGTCGTCTTTCGCAGATCCATCAAGATTGCGACCGAAAACCTGTCCTGTTCCGGTTTTGCCACTCACTTCAGTGCGAAGACCGGCGAAAGCTCCAGTCGCTGTTCCAGCGGTCACCACTTGTCGTAGACCGACTTGGATACTTCTCAAGGTGCGCTTGTTGACCGGCAAGGTCCCGATCGCCTCTGGCGTGAACTCACGTATGACTTTTCCTTCTGGATCCACGATGGCCCTTGCAATTTGTGGTCGATAGAGCGTGCCACCGTTTCCGAGCGCTGCATACATCATCGCGATCTGTAGCGGTGTCGCCAGCAGGTCGCCCTGTCCGATCGAGAAGTTGACTGCATCACCAGCACGAACCTTGTTGCCGTCAAGGCAATTCTCACGAGCAACTTCAAGCAAGAGTGGGGTCAATTGAGACTTCTTCGCGCGCTCCCGATAGTTGCAGTAGAAATCCTTGTTGTCCTGGTACCAAGCCTCTTTCCACTCACGGTCGGGTAACCGACCTGAAATCTCAGAAGGAAGATCGATTCCGGTCTTCTGGCCGAAGCCGAAGAGTCGTGCGGTAGTGAAGAAGTGATCGTTGGGATTCTCTTTCGGTCTGAGGCCACCATCGCGGACCCACTCGTCGTAGGCGATCTGGTACCACATCGAGTCACACGAGAGAGCGAGAGAGCGTTCGAAGCCGATCACACCGAGCGCCTTGCTATCGAAGTTACGGAAGGTTCTCGTTCCGATCTGGACTTGTGATGGACAGTTGAATCTCTGATCTAGTCGATAGCCGGCACGAATCGCAGCCGCCGTCGAGACGACTTTGAATGTCGAGGCTGGCGCAAATGCACCTTGTGTCGCTCGTGAGAGCGCTGGTACCGCAGCTGCTTCGCTGTAGAGACGTCTAGCCTGAGCGACAGTGATGCCGTTCTCCCAGATATTGGGATCGTAAGTGGGATAGGAGGCGATCGCGACGACACGCCCCTGCATATCCATCACGATCGCAGCACCCGAGTCTGATCTTCTCCCCTGCGACTTGCCGCGTTGGATTGATGCTGCCAGTTCGCGTTCCACGGCAGCTTGGATCTTCGCATTGATGTTGAGGACGAGATTGTTTCCCGGCTTCGGTGAGACATCGCGCGATTGGCGAGTGACCGCCTCTCGTCGATCCACGATCACGGTACGAACTCCTGATACACCACGCAATTTATCGTCGTACTGCAATTCGATTCCTGCCTTGCCGATCAGTTCGCTGCGATAGTACTTCGGTCGCTCGGCCGAATCCTCCGAGGTGAGATTGAGATCCTCTTCGGTGACAGGTCCTATGTAGCCGAGCAGATGCGCTGCATTCTCTCCAGCGAGAGATGGGTAGTAACGAATCGACACCGGTGAGGCATCGACGCCAGGGAATTGATCGGATCGTTCGATGATCGCAAAGGCCTGACGCTCGTTCGCGGACTTGGTGATCGGGATCGGCTGATATCGAGTTCCGTTCCAACATCCGGCTCGCTCCCCGACTTCGAGCTCTGGACAAAGTCGTGTCCGATTGAAGACGTCTTGGTATTCCAACTTCAAGATCCCAGCGACCCTTCGAAGTACGGATGCGCCACGATCCGGCAACTTATCGATGATGCTCCGATCCACTGTGATCTCAAGACCGGCACGGTTGATCGCAAGTGGCACGCCAGTGTTGTCAACGATCAGCCCTCGATTGGCTGGAGTGACGATGTCGCGGCTCTGAACATTGAGCGCCGCCTCCCGATACCGCTCACCATCGATGACCTGCATGTAGTAGAGCCGGCCCAGTAGCGCAACCATCACCGACGCGATGAGGACTTGCACCACGATCAAGGTGAGGCGAGAGCGATCCTTCATGGCGTGCTCCGAAGGGCGAAGAGGCGGCTCTTCATCCGGTTGACAAGCGGGAAATAGATCGGCGAGAAGAGCAAGGTCCAAAGACCATTACCTGCTATCTCCTTCATGACGGTGAAGAAGGGTGGGATCGCATTGCCGAGGATTCCAGAGAGAATCACATAGACAAGCACAGCGAGGGATGTACTGAGGACGAGATAGAGAGCCGCAGTGATCGGTCGCTCATCTAGATCACCCAGACTCTCTCGGTAGGTGGAGACAAGGTAAGAGAAGAAGAGCAGGGTGACCGTCCAGAGACCTACCGGGGTGTCGAACGAGGGAGTGAGATCAAGGATGATTCCAGCGATGAAAGCAGAGATAAATGCTTCGCCCTTCTCTTCTGTAGCGAGCCATGTGAAGAGCAGTGCAAGATAGAGCGAAAAACCTCCGATGAAGAATTCGATCCGATTGACGAGCGATTCCTGGATGAGGAATATGGCAAGGAAGAAGGAGATCGTCACTGAAGTTCGATAGATGCTCATCGAGTGACCAATCGGACTATTCGCCAGCGGACTTCTTGGCAGAAGACTTTTCGGTAGGCGATGGTGTCGGCGTCACGAAGACGGTGACAGTTGGTGTCGGCGTCGCCACCGGCGCCTTCGGTATCAATGAATCCCGTGGATCGATAGCTTCCTCGGAGAGGATCACCGCGACCACACCGAGAGAACTCAATTCAGCGAAGGGCCGCACCTCCGCGCGCTTAGTCAGCGCACCGATCGAATCATCGACCGAGACCACAGTTCCCACCGGGATTCCCGGCGCAAACGGACGGTTGCCGCTGCTGCCACGAGAGAGAAGTACATCGCCTTGTTTGATCGTGCCGCGCGCATCGAGGAGTTCCAGATCGAAGTAATTCGAACCCTTTCCAGAGAGGATTCCCATCGTCTGCCTACCTGCGATTCGCACTCCCATGCGGAAAGCGGAATCACTGACGAGTTGGACGATCGCCGATCGTGCAGTGACGGTCTTGACCACACCAACCACCCCGGACCCGGAGATGACAGCCATGTCGCGCTGGATTCCGCTAGTGCTGCCGATATCGAGCGTGATTGTCCGCTCGAAACTCGATTCTGGACCGAAGGCGATCACACGGGCTGCGACCACCTCATAACGTGCTCGTCCCGCAAGGTCGAGAACTGATTTGAGTTGGCGTAATTCACCGCGCATGTCCTTCAAGGTCGCGATCTTCTCCTGCAGGGCCTTGTTCTCATCCCGCAGGCGATCGAGTCTCTCGTTCGCCTGGCCGATATTGGCGATATCGCCGAAGAAGTTCCCTATCGGCGAGAAGAGGAAGTTGGCTGCGCTTTGGAATGGCTTTGCGACGGTCTGCATCGCTGAACGAGCAGTCGCTAGGAGGCTGACACCTCGGAGATCGAGGGTAATGAGGAAGAGTGCAGTGACGAGCAGGGAGACTAAGAGCAAACGTGTTCGACCTGAACCGCGTTGCGCCATCGCCTCTACCTACCTCAAATTCTCCCGGTGATCCCTATCGCCCACTACTTGTTCTTCTCGCTCCACACGCTCATCATTCCAAGCGACTCTTCCGTAGATCACGACTAGCGTCGCGGTTCGGAGATCAAGACCTTCTCAAGCGCCTCAAACTCTTCGATGCACTTTCCGGATCCGATCGCGACAGCATTGAGAGGCTGCTCTGCGATATGGATCGGCATATTCGTCTCTTGGCGCAGACGCTCGTCGAGACCTCGAAGTAGTGCACCACCACCAGTAAGCACGATGCCACGATCCATGAGATCGCTTGCTAGCTCAGGTGGAGTCTTATCGAGAGTGCTCTTGACCGCATTGACGATCGCGTTGACAGGCTCTTCAAGCGCCTTACGAATGTCATCGGCTGAGACCAGGATCGTCTTCGGAAGTCCGGTCGCGAGGTCGCGACCACGGATCTCTGCATCGACATCATCGGGGAGACGACAAGCAGAACCGATCGCCATCTTTATCTCCTCGGCGGTGCGCTCACCAAGAAGGAGAGAGAACTCACGCTTGACCCAATTGATGATCGCTTGATCCAACTCGTCACCACCGGTACGAATCGATTGTGCGACAACGATTCCCCCGAGGGAGATAACTGCCACCTCTGTGGTTCCACCACCGATATCGACGACCATGTTGCCGGTCGGCTCATGGATCGGAAGACCAGCACCAATCGCTGCTGCCATCGGTTCTTCGATGATGTAGACCTTGCGTGCGCCTGCTGCATAGCCGGCATCCTTGACCGCGCGCTGTTCCACGCCAGTGATACCGGATGGGACGCAGACCACGATTCGTGGCTTGGCGAGATAACGCCTGCGATGGACCTTTTGGATGAAGTAACGAAGCATCCGCTCCGTGGTGTCGAAGTCTGCGATGACACCATCCTTCAACGGACGGATCGCGACGATATTGCCAGGAGTGCGACCGATCATCTTCTTCGCTTCAGATCCGACGGCGAGGATTGCGCCATTGTCCTGATTGACGGCGACGACGGAGGGCTCGTTGAGCACGATGCCTCGGCCACGGACATAGACCAAGGTATTCGCAGTACCGAGGTCGACGGCCATATCGCGACCGACGAAACTGAACTTATTCGTTGTGCTCATCTCTTCCCTATCTATCCCACTTACCTCTTTATATGCACTTGCTTGTATTCACGTGCTCAAGATCCAGCTTCTTTTCGTCCTAACGAAACTCAGGGAAGAAGATCCCCAACTCCCTCGCTGCAGATTCCTCAGAATCCGAGCCATGGACGAGATTCTGAACCACCTTCGTACCTTGATCCCTCGCTAAGTCGCCACGGATCGACCCGGGTGCTGCGACAGTCGGATCGGTAGCGCCTGCGATGGAGCGGAATCCTTCGATCACTCGCTGACCCTCGACGACCATAGCCACGATCGGACCTGAGAGCATGAACTCAAGTAGCGGCTCATAGAAGGGCTTGCCTTCATGTTCAGCGTAATGCTGCTCAAGAATCGCACGATCGGCTCGCATCGTCTTCAATGCGACTACCTCATAACCCTTTCGTTCGATGCGCGCGATGATTTCGCCGATGAGACGTCGTTTGACGCCATCGGGCTTGATCAGGACAAGAGTGCGCTGCATCGGAGAAGTCACAAGGCGTGATTGTAGTCGTGCAGGCAACGCCCGCTAAATCCTGAGAACGGAGGGGCTACTTTCTGCTCTCTTCATCACTCGTTGATCCAGCCGACTCCCGCTCTGCGATCAATGACGCCCTGATGGCCTCACCCTTCCGACCGAAGTAGATGGCGGCGAACCAGAGCGCTGCGAATATCGCTCCCATGAAGAACATCGAGGGGATGATCAATCCATAGAGAATCGTCGCTCCTTGCAAGATCCAACCGAGCCACCATCCGAATGGCATCCTCAGTAAACCTGAGTTGAGAAGCAAGAGGAGCATGATCACGATCCCGATGAGCAGGTCGGCGCGGTCGTTCTCGAGCCTGACGATAAGAAGTGCAAAACCTAGAGTGATCGCTTCCATCACAAGGACGCTTCGACCCAGGACCTTCATGAAGCAAGTCCTCGCCTTCTGCGCATCAAGAGTCTTGCTTCACCGACAGTGACGACCGATCCGGTGACGACGACTGCAGCGCTACTTGCCTCGCTAAGATTACGCTCGTTGGCGCGCTGGATCGCGAGATCAAGGGCAGATGGAAGATCTGGCGAGGCAATGACATCTGCGCCATCGAAGTGAGCTTTCGCCATCTCCGCAAGACGGTCGACATCCAGAGCGCGCTGGGACGAGTTGCGGGTAACGATGAGAGTATCGAAGCTCTCCTTCATCAACTCCAGCATCCCATCGACATCCTTATCCCCCATAGGTGCGAAGACGGAGATGCGATGTGTGAAGTCGAATTCGTGTGCGAGGGTCTGGCGAAGAGAATTCATCCCATGAGGATTATGCGCTGCATCAAGGATGACAGTTGGATCCCGGAAGACGACTTCGAGCCGGCCGGGTGACTTGACCAGAGCGAATGCCTCTCGAACCACTTCGAGATCGAGTTTCTTCTCTCCGATGAATGCTTCGACCGATGCGAGCGCGACGGCAGCATTATGTGCTTGATGCGCTCCATGAAGAGGTAGGAAGATCTCGTCGTACTTCCCGTTGACTCCATCGATGGAGATCATCTGTCCACCCAGCGCGATCTCGCGCGAGGTGAGTGAGAACTCGATTCCCTCTCGCAATGGCGCAGATTCCATCGAGACACATCGCTCCAGAAGGACTTTCGCAGCAGCCATCTCTTGGGCCGCAAGGACGGTGATGGAGCCAGATTTGATGATGCCCGCCTTGGTCGATGCGATCGCCTCGATGCTGGATCCGAGATACTCCATGTGGTCGAAGCCGATCGGCGTGATGACATTGACCGCACCATTGACCACATTGGTCGCATCCCATTCGCCGCCCATGCCGACTTCGATGACACCCACATCGATCGGATACTCCGCGAAGGCGACGAATGCCATGGCACAGATCGCTTCGAAGAACGAGAGTGGGTGCGACATTCGAGAATCGACCATGTCGAGATAGAGAGCAATGTCGTCATAAGTGGCGACGAATCCCTCCGGTGAGATCGGCTCTCCATTGATGGCAATCCGCTCGGTGATGCTCTCAAGGTGGGGGCTGGTGAACCGTCCGGTGCGATAACCGAGTTGATAGAGGAGCGCGTCGATCATGCGAGAGGTCGTGGTCTTGCCATTTGTACCGGTGATGTGGATCGTGGGATACGAAAGTTGTGGAGACCCGAGCGCATCGCAGAGGTAGGCAATCCGCTCTAGTGAAGGTTCGAGTCGGGATTCTGGCCAACGCCGGAGCAATTCTTGCTCGACGAAGTTCATTCGCTCTAGGTCATCTGCCCCGCTCATGAGTTCAATGAACCGATCAAGTCGTCGGAAGAGCGGAGAGTTGGGAGTTGATCCGTTCGATCTCGGAGATGCAGTGATCGTGACGTGCGCGAATCTCATCGACCACACTCAAAGGTGCCTTCGCCATGAAGTTCTCGTTCTCAAGTTTCACCTTAGCGGTCGCAAGGTCTTTCTCGATCGTCGCAAGGTCCTTGAGCAATCGAGCACGCTCGGCAGCGACATCGACACTTCCCGTGAGATCGAACTCGACGGCGAAGGATGCGACTTCGATCCGCCCGCTCGTGGTGAAGGAATCAGATGGTGAATCGAGTCGGACCAAGAAACGCAAAGAATCCTCGAATGAGTCCAAATCCCTTTCGGCAAGACCTGCGATCCGGGCCGTGACGCGAGCAGAACTCTTCACTCCTTGATCGTTGCGGAATCTTCGGATCTCGGTGACCAGGAGTTTGAGGTCCTCGACCTTTCGCTTTGCAAGGGCATCGCTCTCTCGCTTCTCGCCCTTCGGCCATTGCGCGATGACGAGGGATTCGCCGGAGGTAAGGGTGGTCCAGAGCTCTTCAGTGATGAACGGCATGAAGGGATGGAGCGCTCGAAGGAGGAGATCGAGAACCTCTCCGAGGACTCGACGCGTGACCTTCGCTGCCTTCCCATCTTCGGCGAGCGCTGCCTTCGATAGCTCGACAAACCAATCACAGAGATCATCCCAAGCGAAGTGATAGAGCAGTTCGGTTGCCTTTGCGAACTCGAAGCTCTCGAGCGCGGTGTCGACATCACGAAGCGTCTCATTGAGCAGGTCGAGGATCCAGAGATCGACAGCACTCATCTCATCACGAGACGGGAGGTCACCATCGACATGCGCGCCATTGAGAAGGGCGAATCTGGTCGCATTCCAAAGTTTCGTTGCGAAGTTACGTGAACCAGCTACCCACTCTTCGGCAAGTGCTTGATCTGCGCCAGGGTTCGAACCGCGCGCGAGAGTGAAACGCATCGCATCGGATCCGTACTTGTCCATGAACTCGATCGGATCGATGGTGTTTCCACGAGACTTGCTCATCTTCTTTCCATGCTTGTCTCGGACGAGACCATGGAGCGCGATGATGTGAAACGGTGGCACACCGTCCATCGCGAAGAGACCGAACATCATCATCCTCGCTACCCAGAAGAAGAGGATGTCGTAACCAGTTACCAAGACGCTGGTCGGATAGAACTTCTTCAGATCCTTCGTCTCATCTGGCCATCCCAACGTTGAGAAGGGCCAGAGCGCTGAGGAGAACCAAGTGTCGAGGACATCGGGATCCTGCACGAAACCTGCTGGTGCTTTCTCATCCGGACCTAGGACCAGGGTCTCGCCATCGGGTCCGTACCAAACTGGAATGCGGTGACCCCACCAGAGTTGGCGCGAGATACACCAATCATGCATCTCATCGACCCAATCGAAATAGCGCGGTGCAAGACTCTCGGGTTCGATCCTCACCTTGCCTTGACGCACCGCATCAGCAGCAGCCTTCGCAAGTGGACCGACCTTCACGAACCACTGCAATGAGAGACGTGGCTCGACTGTGGTGTCACAACGTTGACAGTGTCCGACTGCATGGATGTAGGGACGTTTCTCTGCGACGACGCGTCCTTGTCGCTTCAACTCTTCGACCACGGCCTTGCGGGCATCGAAGCGATCCATGCCATCGAATTGTGTTCCGGTTCCTCGCATCACACCATGTTCATCCATGATCACGATCATCTCGACGTTGTGGCGCTTACCCATCTCAAAGTCGTTTGGATCATGAGCGGCCGTGACCTTCACCGCGCCCGTTCCGAACTCGGGATCGACCAACTCATCCTCGACGATCGGGATGTAACGATCGACGAGCGGGAGGAGGACCTTCTTGCCCACCAAGTGTTGATAGCGAGGATCCCCTGGGTGCACTGCGACTGCGCCATCGCCGAGCATCGTCTCGGCACGTGTCGTAGCGACAGTGATCGAGATGTCATCATCGCCGTAGCGGATCTGGACGAACTCTCCCTCATCATCACTGTGTTCGACTTCGATATCGGAGAGTGCTGTCAGACAACGCGGACACCAATTGATGATCCGTTCGGCGCGATAGATCAGTTCCTTCTCATAGAGTCGCTTGAAGATCTCCAAGACTGCACGAGAGAGACCTTCATCGAGAGTGAATCGCTCACGTGACCAATCGACGCTATCCCCCAAACGTCTCATCTGACCAAGGATGGCGCCGCCCGATTCTGCTTTCCACTCCCAGACTCGCTTGACGAACTCTTCGCGACCGAGATCATGTCGCGACTTACCTTCACTCGCTAACTTCTTCTCAACGACATTCTGGGTGGCGATACCGGCATGATCCATCCCAGGTAGCCATAGCGCCTCGAAACCTTTCATCCGCTTCATACGAATCAAGGCATCCTGCAGGGTGTGATCAAGGGCGTGACCCATGTGAAGGGATCCGGTCACGTTAGGTGGCGGGATGACGATGGTGAATGGAAGTTTCGTCGAGTCAGGATCTGCGATGAAGTACCCGGCATCGAGCCACTTCTTATAGAGCGGACCTTCGAGTTCTTTCGGATCGAAGGTGGATGCCAACTCGCGCATGATGGAGCGCATCATAGTTGAGCGGTTAGGCGCTCTTCTCTTCGGTCTTTCGCTCTGGTTTCACTCGCTTAGGTGAGTTCGCACTTCGTTCGATGTAGCGCGGCGCCGCTCTTTCCGTGACCACTTCCGGAGTGATCACCACGCGTCCGACATCCTTCTTGCTCGGTACCTCGTACATGACGCCAAGGAGGATCTCCTCCATGATGGCGCGAAGCCCGCGAGCGCCCGTGCCGCGTTCAATCGCTTGATCAGCGACCACGTCGAGGGCTGCTGGTTCGATCTCGAGTTCTACATCATCCATCTCAAGGAGATGGGCATATTGCTTGACCAGAGCGTTCTTCGGTTCAGTCAGGATCTGAAGGAGAGCTGCTCGGTCGAGGTTCTCGACGCTGGTCACGACAGGAAGACGTCCGATGAACTCAGGGATCATTCCGAATTTCAAGAGATCTTCGGGCATCACATCAGCGAAAGGATCCTCTTTCTTGCGATCCTCCACAGTCTTGAGTTCCGCGTTGAATCCGACGCCCGCCTTGCCCTTGCGACCTTCGATGATCTTCTCAAGTCCTGCGAATGCACCACCGACGATGAAGAGGATGTTGGAGGTATCCAACTGGATGAATTCTTGATGAGGATGCTTCCTGCCACCTTGCGGTGGGACAGATGCGGTCGTGCCTTCCAGGATCTTCAAGAGAGCCTGTTGCACTCCCTCACCAGAGACATCTCTAGTGATCGATGGGTTCTCACTCTTGCGCGCGACCTTGTCAATCTCGTCGATGTAGATGATCCCTTGTTCAGCCTTCTTCACATCGAAGTCTGCCGCCTGTAGCAGCTTGAGCAGGATGTTCTCGACATCTTCGCCGACATATCCCGCCTCAGTGAGCGCAGTCGCATCAGCGATCGCAAATGGGACATTGAGGATTCGCGCCAATGTCTGCGCGAGCAATGTCTTGCCACAACCGGTGGGGCCAAGGAGGAGGATGTTGCTCTTTGCGATCTCGATGTCGCTATCTCGACGAGCGCCATCTCCTTTGATTCTCTTGTAATGGTTGTAGACCGCAACCGAAAGTGACTTCTTCGCACGCTCCTGCCCGATCACATACTGATCAAGGAACGTGTAGATCTCGGCAGGCTTAGGTAACTCTTGGAGACCTAATGAGGAGGCTTCCGCCAATTCGTCTTCGAGGATCTCGTTGCAGAGGTCGATGCACTCATCACAGATGTAAACGCCAGGGCCTGCGATCAACTTCTTGACCTGCTTCTGCGTCTTTCCGCAGAAGGAACACTTCAGTAGATCGCCGCTCTCACCGATGCGTGTCACGACAGGTCCTCTTTTCTGGGGGGAAGGCTTGGGGAAGGGAGGCGAGAGTGGAAATCCACGCTCACTTCCGTAGGGCAAAAGGATAAGTCGCTCACTTCGAGGCGGCCGGTTGATTCTGTTCGCCCTGAGAGGAATTCTCGGGATTCTTCGTTGGGGACTTTAGATCGATGACGCCAGGCACAAAGAGGACGGCGATGCAGGTTGCGACATGGAAGAGGACGGCAAAGATGAGGAATTCCGTCATTCCAACCCACTCCGTGATCGGCCCGACGAGCGCCATGCCAAGCGGCATGAGAGCCAATGAACCCATGTGATCGACGCTAAAGACTCTAGCCTGCAACTCACGAGGCACTTCGCGTTGGATGGCAGTCGGCCAATACACACCAAAGGGTTCCGTAGAGAGACCAACGATGAAGTAGACGCCGATGACAAGCCATGGATGAACTGGGAAGACGAGAACAAGAAGTGAGAGTGAGAAAAGCATCCAAGAGAGAACTGACCAGAGACCAGGACGAGGGACTTTGATCTTCGCCCAGATGAGTGCAGAGATACCCCCACCAAGACCAGCAGCGACAGATGCGGCGGCGTAGACGAAGTTTCCGCCGAATTCCTCTCGAGTGACGACCGGCAAGAGAACGACTTCTGCACCGACCACCACCATCAGCTGCACACTTGCCATGATGATCAACCACATCACCCACGGCATCCTGCGCACTGCAGAGAGTCCCTCACGTAGTTCTCGAACGAAGGTGTTCTCTGTGAGAGTCCTTTCAAAATCCGTCTCTTGAATAGGGAAAAGAAGGACCGTTCCTATCACGAAGAAAGCGGCAGTGACGAGGAAGGTCCACTCACTTCCGATCAGCGCCACCATCGCACCACCGAGCGCAGGCCCCAAGATCGCACCGACACGTGCAGTCACTGCTCGCCACGCATTGCCTTCAGGCAAGAGTCGATCAGGAAGTATCGACGGCAAGATCGCACCCGATGCCGGGAATCCGAGCGCTTCGCCTGCTCCCATCAAGAAGACGACGAGAGCGATCATCCATGTTGGTAGATCGGTGACGGTGACGAAGACCAGGACGACAGTGAGGATCGCGCGCAAGAGGTCGGCAGAGACCATGATGTATTTGCGCTTGTATCGATCGGCCCAGACCCCACCTGCGAGAGCGAGAATTACTGAAGAGAGAACGCGTGAAGCGAGGATGAGACCGAGCGTTGTCGCAGTCCCGCCAGCATCAAGAACCGTTACCGCGAGCGCGATAGGAAACGCTGAGGAGCCAATGACGACGAGGAGCCCTGAGAGCCAGAGCAAGACGAAGTCGCGATGCTCGAGGAGCTTCTTCTCGGTCACGTCAGGTCAGCGGCGAGAAGTCTGCGGAACTACTTCTTCGCTTTGCGCGTGGAGAGGATCTGATCGATCAGACCGTACTCAACTGCCTCTTGAGCCGTGAGGATCTTGTCTCGCTCGATGTCCTTGCCGATATCGTCGATTGATCGGGATGAGTGACGCGCCAAGAGCTCTTCGAGGAGCGTTCGCATACGAAGGATCTCTCGCGCCTGGATCTCGATATCCGATCCTTGTCCGCCACCTTCGCTATATGGCTGGTGGATGAGGATGCGTGAGTGCTCAAGCGCATATCGCTTGCCCTTCGTGCCACCGGCTAGCAAGACAGCCGCTGCTGATGCAGCCTGTCCGAGACAGATCGTCATCACATCGGGACGGACGAATTGCATTGTGTCATAGATCGCGGTGAGCGCAGTGAAGGATCCACCTGGAGAGTTGATGTACATGATGATGTCGCGGTCAGGATCCATCGATTCAAGGGTGAGGATCTGTGCCATCACATCGTTAGCGACAGTGTCATCGATCGCCTGTCCGAGGAAGATGATCCGCTCTTCGAAGAGCTTCGTGTAGGGATCGAGGCGCTTGTAGCCATAAGAGGTGCGCTCCTCGATAGTCGGGAGGACGTATCGGGATTGGATGTTCATTGGCATGGATTCTTCTCTCATTAGCGCGCTGTCCCTCCGCTACCTGAAACCTGTCCGGCGGACTTGACGACATGGTCGACGAATCCGTATTTCTTCGCTTCATCTGCGGTGAACCAACGATCACGATCTGAATCTGAGGTAATCGTCTCCACCTTCTGACCAGTGTGATGCGCGATCAGATCAGCCATGGTCTTCTTGGTGTGGGCCATCTGCTCGGCTTGAATTCGGATATCACTCGCCGTTCCGCCGATTCCGCCTGATGGTTGGTGCATCATGATTCGAGCGTGTGGGAGCGCGTAACGCTTTCCTGGCGCACCTGCGCATAGAAGGAATTGACCCATCGAAGCAGCAAGACCCATCGCAACTGTTGCGACATCATTCTTGATGTATTGCATTGTGTCGTAGATCGCCATACCTGCAGTGACTGATCCACCCGGGGAGTTGATGTACAGGAAGATGTCTTTCTCAGGATCCTCGGCAGCAAGGAGCAGCATCTGAGCGGCGATCGCATTCGCCATCGAGTCTTCGACCACGGAACCAAGGAAGATGATTCGCTCCCGGAGGAGACGGTTGTAGACCTGGTCGTCGAGGCCACCTGCAGCGCTCGGCGCGGCAAGCTGTGGGGTAATGAGTTCCACGAGGGGCTCCTCTTTATTTTCTCTTGCTGATGAATCGGCTATGTAGAGACCCTAACAACCTTTTTTGACGGATGCTTCCCGATAACGACCGGGAGCGTCACAAAACCGCCCTGTTCGCTCAGGGCGCAACGACTAGTCGTCGGTCTCTGGCTCTTGGATTGCGCTCTTTGGACGGAGTTCGGTCAAGTCGACCTTCTTGCCAGAGGCATCCTTCACATCGATACGTTCGAGGACGACAGCGAGCGCCTTGGCGCGTGCGACATCCGCGAAGATCGATCCGATCTGGCCCGCCTTCGCGATCTCATTTGCGAAGTCACGAGGAGCCATTCCATAACGAGATGCAGTGCGGACGATGTACTCGCTCAACTCTGATTCACTGACCTGGACTTGCTCGGCCTTCACGATCGCGTCCATCAAGAAATCATGCTTGAAGGAGAGAGTCATCTCATCGGTCACTTCCTGGCGATGCACTTCATCCTCGAGGCGTCCTTCCTTCTCGAGATGATCATGCACTCCATCACTGACTAAGGATTCAGGGACGACCACTTCTACCGCTTGCATCAAATGCTCAACGAGTTTGTCGCGTGCCTGTGCACCCTGCTCCAATTGCTTCAATCGAAGTAGGCGCTCACGGACATCCGCATTCAAGTCAGCAAGGGTCTCGAACTCGCTCGCCTTCTTTGCAAAGTCATCGTCAAGTGGTGGAAGATCTCTGCGCTTTACCGCGACGAGAGTCACTTCAATTTCACCGATCTCGCCCTCAGACGCTCCTTGTAGAGGAGCCTCGAACTTCTTGGTTTCACCCTTATTCATGCCGACGAGTGCCTCATCGAGACCATCGATCATGTTGTTCTTGCCGACCTCGTAGGAGACGTTCTTCGCCTCACCACCTTCGACAGCCTTGCCACCAACAGTGGCCACCAGGTCAATTGCGACGAAGTCGCCAGTCTCTACGACCTTCTCAACATCGGAGAGGGTGCCGAAACGAATACGCAGAGCATCTACTTGCTCCGCTACTTCTTCGTCCGTCAGATTGACGTCATCCACTTCGATGGAGATCGCGCTGAAGTCAGGCAATGTGATCTCTGGTCGAATGTCTACTTCAACAGTGAAGGAAAGCAGCTCGTTGTCCTTCAGTTCCTTGATGTCGACAGTCGGACGGCCGATGACGGAGACATCGTGCTCTCGCGTCGCCTCGCTATAGAACTCAGGAAGTGCTTCGTTGATCGCCTCATCAAGAACTGCACCACGACCGACGCGCTGGTCGATCATCGCTGGTGGGACTTTTCCTTTACGGAAACCTGGGATGGCAACCTTTTCGGCGATAGATCGATATGCCTTGGAGATATGTGGGGTGAGTTCATCGAAGCCAACTTCGATCGAAAGACGAACACGAGTTGGACTAAGAGTTTCGACTGCACTCTTCACTAAGGACTCCTCGGAACGGATGTGGGATTTCTGGTCGGGGCGGAGAGACTCGAACTCTCGATCTTCTGCTCCCAAAGCAGACGCGCTAGCCACTACGCTACGCCCCGCGGCGCAGGTAGTGAGTCTAGAGGACAAATTCTCAAGGCTTCACCCGAGCCGATACCGTAGGCCCCTCATTCCGGTAAGCCGGTGATCCAAGATCCCGGACCATGCGGATGTAGCTCAATGGTAGAGCTCCAGCCTTCCAAGCTGGCTATGCGGGTTCGATTCCCGTCATCCGCTCCAAGAACGCGTTCTTCATCCCACCGATCCGACTTTCTGCATTCGGAAATCACCGGTGAAGGTCACAGGTTTTGTCGTAGTAGACACTCCCGCCTTCAGACGCACCTGCAAACTTGAGTTGGTTCCTGTTCCGGAACCATTCACGGCAAATCGCGCCTGAATGGTGTGCTCGATGACCACACTCGAGCCATTTCTCAAGCTCTGAACGCTGGCATTTGTCCACTGAACGTTAGTGATGGATCTACTTCCACCGTTCGTAACGACTTCAAAGTGCAATGGCAATACGGAGATATCCGATGTCCCCGATCCGCTAACTACCAAATCAACTTGATAGTTGGAATCGCTCAGCAGAGATCCAAATGTGTCCGAAGTTATCGGGTCACCGGCTGCGCCAGCCAAGGTGCTAGGAAATGTGATTGCGCCTACGAAGACATTTGATGGACCAGTTGCACCTGTTGCTCCCGCTGGTCCAGTGGCACCTGTGTTTCCAGTGTCGCCCTTATCTCCCTTGTCACCTTTCAGACCTTGAACACCTTGTGAACCTGTGGCGCCAGTTGCACCTGCAGGTCCTGCTGCACCTTGCGCACCTGCAGGTCCTGCTGCACCAGTTGCACCTGTTGCACCTTGTGGGCCAGCTTCGCCTGTGGCTCCAGTTGCACCGCGTTCACCCTGTTCACCTCTTTCACCACGATCGCCCTTGTCTCCCTTCTCACCTTTTGTGGATGTTCCCGCAGATCCAGCAGTTCCTCGCTCGCCCACTTTTCCTTCGGCTCCTTGCGGACCACGAAGACTTACTCCTCCGGGCCACTTTCCATTCTTTTTCGGCCCATAGATCGTGAAGGAGGTGATGTCTATGAAGAAATCCCCGTCTACTCCCATGTTTGTCTTGGGTGCGCCACGGCCATTGAGAATTGTGTTGACTGCATCTCCCTCTCGACCTGCAATGGATTTTGCCTTCGAAGGCTTGGCCGCCATCGCGGCTGGACTCAATGTGGTTATCAAAAGTGCTGAGATCGTTGCTGTTGTGATGCTGAGCAACCGTTGGTGGCCCATGGTCGTTCCTGTCCCTTCCAGTGCCGTTGTTGGCAATTCCACCTAGGGTGACGGAACTGAGCCCAAGTAGAAGATGAATCCGCCATGGAAATTGAGTCCGATAAGGAGGACAATTCGCCCTGGCTTGCACGGGACACTGAAATCTTCATAGGTGTCTCACAGACAAATCTGCGTCTCATCCCAGACCCCGGGTATTGAGTGCTGACATCGGCCGCACAGGCGACTGGTGATTTGAAGACCTCGAGTAAGGAAGTGAATGAACAACAAGAAACTGGTAGCAGCGGCTCTCATTGCGGGCCTAGTCATCTCAGGCGGGTCAGCACTTTCGGCATCTGCTGACGGTGGAAAAGGACGAGGGGGTCACCTTGATGGGGTGCTCTCCAGTCTCGTAGAAAAAGGAACACTGACTCAATCTCAATTGGATGCAATCAAGAAAGCGATCGAAGAGAGACATGCCAAGGCGCAGGCAGATCGCATCTCTAAAGCCAATGAACTCCAGACGCTGATCACAACAACAATCGGTCTTGACACTGCGACGATCACTTCTCGCCTCTCAGCAGGTGAAAGCCTCGGTGCCATCGCTGGAGCAAAGCGGCAAGCGCTCATTGATGCCTTGATCGCATTCCACACGAAGAAGATCGAGCAAGCACTGACTGACGGGAAGATCACTGCTGCACAAGCGACTACCCTCAAGGCTGGTCTCAGCGCATCAGTGACCTACTTCGTTGATCGAGTTCCAGGTCATCTCAAGATGGGTAAGGGACACCACAAGGGGCATGGCCCAGGAATGAAGGGACCTCGTGGAGCCAAGTTCGAAAAGGGTCCAAAGCCGAGTAACGCACGTTTCAACGCATAGGTAACTTCACCTCCTTTCTGGGAAGAAGAGCCGCCACGATTGTGGCGGCTCTTCTGATTTCGGGAGAAGTATTGAGAGAATCCGGACATGCGAGTACATATCGGAAGCGATCACGCAGGTCTCGAGTTCAAGAGCAAGATCATCGAACACCTTCGATCACAGGGACATGAAGTTACGGACCACGGCCCATTCGTGTACGACGCCCTAGATGACTATCCGCAGTTCTGCATCCCAGCAGCAGAGGCCGTAGCAAAGGATCCTGGCTCCTTTGGAGTGGTCCTCGGTGGTTCAGGCAACGGTGAACAGATGGCAGCCAACAAGGTAGAAGGAATTCGAGCGGCGCTGGTTTGGAGCCTTGATACCGCGAAGCTTGCGCGCGAACACAATGATGCGAATGTCATTTCTATTGGGGGGCGAATGCACCCCGAGAAGTTCTGCCTAGATCTCGTCGACACCTTCTTGGCCACACCCTTTAGTGGCGACGAGCGTCACGTGCGACGAATCGGTCAGATCTCCCACTATGAATCGACAGGAAATCTCTAGTCGCCCACTTTTTTGGTGTAGAGAAAGTCAGTAACCGAATGCTTCTTATCTATTCCTTGTAATTCGAACTTCGTCAGGGGCCGCCATTCAGGACGTTCGCATACTCCTCCGCTAAGTCTGATTTCGCGAGAGATCACATCAGAAATCTGTCTCGCGTAGTCAGCCCAATCAGTTGCGATACGAAGTGAACCTCCAGGCTTTAGCTTCGTTGCAAGTACTTTCACAAAGTCATCGTTGATCAGACGGCGCTTGCGATGTTTCGTCTTCGGCCAAGGATCAGGGAAGAAGATATGGAATGTGTCGACGCTCTCGTCTGTGATGAGATCAAGGATGAGATGGCAGTCCTCGTTGATCATCTTGAGGTTCGTCACCTCATGGTCCAAGGCACGAAGGATCAGCGAACCGATACCAGGCCTGTGTACTTCGATGGCGAGGAATCCAACCTCAGGAAAAGTCTTTGCGATCAGTGACGTGGCCTCGCCCATGCCACTTCCGATCTCAACGATGACCTGACCCATTTCTGGGTAGAGATCCTTCGGTCGAAAAGTATCGGTGGGAATGACGATGAACTGATCTCCATGTTGGTCGATCGCACTCTTCTGCGCCTTCGTCATGCGGGCACCACGGAGTTGATAGCTGCGTACCGACGGCCTTTCCACATCGCCAACTCTGCCATCTATAGTTGGCGTCTCAGAAATCACCGTCATCGATCCAGTGGGGGAAATCGTGCCCGGAGTCAACATCTCACGCGCAGAAGCACAAGAGCGCTCCAAGCATCTGACCGTCTCGAGTTACGACGTGACCATCGATGTCACTCATGGTGGTGAGACCTTCGTCGCGCGCAGCGAGGTTCGATTCCAGTCCAAGACCGAGGGTTACCGAACGTTCATCGATGCCGTGGGTAATCGCATCATCTCGGCGACGCTCAATGGAAGCGCTATCGACACCTCCTCCTCAAAGGTCTTCGACGGCGAGAGTCTCTTTCTTGAGGGGCTTCGCACTGAGAACGTGCTCGTCGTTGAGATTGAAGGTGTCTACTCCAAGAACGGCGAAGGGTTGCAGTACTCGGTCGATCCTGCCGACGGCGAGGCTTACCTCTATTCACAGGGAGAGACTGCCTACATCAGAAGGATGTACCCCTGCTTCGATCAACCGGACCTCAAGGCGACATTCACACTGACTGCGATTGTTCCTTCTCATTGGGAAGTCATCTCCAACAGTCCCGTCGCATCGAAGTCAATCGACGACAAGGTAGCGACATGGAAATTCGAGCCGACACCGCGGATCTCCACCTACATCACTGCTCTCATCGCAGGCCCCTACTCCTATGTCCACGATGTCTACCGTGGCAAGAAGGAAGTACCGCTGGGGATCTATTGTCGAAAGTCACTTGCTGAGCATCTTGATCCTGAGGACATCTTTCTTGTCACAAAGCAAGGCTTTGATTACTTCGAGAAGGTCTTCGGTCTTGCCTATCCATTCGAGAAGTACGACCAGATCGCAGTCATGGACTTCAACTGGGGTGCGATGGAGAACTCAGGTGCGGTCACGTTCCGCGAGGATCTACTTGTCTTTCGTAGCAAAGTGACGGAGCGAATGTACGCAGCCCGTGCGAACACGATCCTTCATGAGATGGCGCATATGTGGTTCGGCGACATGGTGACCATGTCATGGTGGGATGACCTTTGGCTCAACGAATCCTTCGCAGAGTTCTCCTCTCACCTCGCTCTCGTCGAAGGGACTCGATTCAAGAACGGTTGGGCAGGTTTCAACTCTGAACGAAAGAACTGGGCCTACCGTCAAGATCAGCTCACATCGACCCACCCGATCGTCGCGGACATGGTCGACATCGAGGCGGTCAACGCGAACTTCGACGGCATCACCTACGCCAAGGGAGCATCGGTTTTGCAACAACTCGTCGCATTCGTCGGTCGCGACAACTTCATCGCAGGTCTTCGTGCCTATTTCACAAAGCATGCTTGGGGTAACACCACGCTGAAGGATCTTCTCGTGGAACTGGAAAAGACATCCGGGCGTGATCTCAATCCATGGGTTTCGACCTGGTTGCAGAGCGCGGGAGTCAACACGCTGAGACCAGTCATCGAAGTGAAGGATGGTCACTACACATCGATCAAGATCAAACAGGAGGCTCCTCTGATCCCGGTAGGGTCACGGGAACTTCGCCCTCATCGTCTTGCGGTAGGTCTCTATGATCTTGACCAAGGAAAGCTCTCACGTCGACGTTCACATGAGTTCGATCTCGTGGGTGAATCAACAGAGGTCTCTGCGCTAGCAGGTGAGAAGGTGGCTGATCTTCTCCTGATCAACGACACCGATTTGAGTTACGCCAAGATCCGATTCGATGACCGATCGATCGCAACGCTCAAGGCGCACCTTGGGAAGATCGATGATCCGCTTACTCGTGCTCTCTGTTGGAGCGCAACGTGGGACATGCTTCGAGATGCGGAGCTAGGGGCTACCGACTTCGTCGACATCGCACTCGCGGGACTTCCTGGTGAAGATGACATCACCATCGTCACCAATGTGGCAATGCAGCTTGTCACTGCGGTCGAGCTCTACTCGGCAGATTCGAAGCGTGATGCTCTTCGAGAGAAGGTGGCATCGGGACTATTCGCACTGCTCGATGGATCGAAGTCGGGCAGTGATCATCAACTCCAATTCGCGCGAGCTGCTGCCACCTTCGCGCATACCGATGCTCATAAGGCCAAGATCTCTGAGATGTTGGAAGGCAAAGTCCCAGGTCTTGTCGTCGATGCAGATCTGCGATGGCACTTCCTCACCAATCTGGTGGAGAAGGGGGTCGCCTCTAAGGCCGACATCGATGCCGAACTCGCGCGTGACAACACCGTCACTGGCGAGAACGCATATCAACTATGCCTCGCCGCATTCCCCGATGCCGAGTCGAAGGCATGGGCATGGCGTGAAGGAACCGAGTCTGATCTGACAAATTCGAAGCGCGTTGCTGTGCTCTCTGGATTCTCGCGCCCACTTCACCGTGATCTGATCGAAGGTTATGTCGATCGCTACTTCGAGATTCTTCTCGATGTCTGGGGGAAGAAGTCGTACGAGGTCTCAAGCAAGATCGTCTCGATCCTCTTTCCTGCCTACATCGTGAAAGAGTCGACACTCGCGAAGGCGAATGGATGGCTCGATGGCGCGGGCAAAGATGCACCAGCGATCTTGCGACGACTCGTCGCTGAAGGCAGGGATGCTTTGGAACGAGCGCTCAAGGTGAAGGCGATTGACGCCTAGGGATTGAAGGCGAAGTCCTTACTCGATTGAGGTGAGGATGTCTCGCTTTGGTTCTTTCGTTGCCACTTCCTTCTTCTCACTCTTGTCGTAGACAGAGACCAAGATCCATACCAATGCGGAGATCGCTACCGGGATGAAGAGGAACCAGATCAACCCGTCGAGCAGTGGGAGTGGTTCTCCTGGCAACGCACCATCTTCTTGGCGAACGGCAAGTGGGCGCATGGCAAGCACTGAGATAAGAAGTGACATGGCTGGATTCTAATTAGGCGCTAGCGCTCGCCGCACCATATGGCTCAAGGTAAGGCAGCCAACTACTTTCGGCTCGTGATGTACCAAGTATGCGCCACGCCACACCAACGGGTTCTCGGGGGACGGTGCGAAGTTTCCAACCGAGCTCCTTGAGCGTTCGATCAGCCTTGACATGGTTGCAACGCTGGCAAGACGAGACGACGTTCTCCCAGTGATGGGTCCCTCCACGAGAGCGCGGAATCACATGATCGACAGAAGTTGCCGTCGCTTGGCAGTAGACACAGCGACCTCCGTCGCGAGCGAAGATGGCGCGACGTGAGAGCGGCACAGAATGTCGATATGGGATCCGAACGAATTTATGCAATCTGATGACGGCGGGAAGTGCGACCTCACCGCTTTCGTAACGAAGGATGCGATCAGAGTCTTCGACTGCAGTGGCGCGATTGTTGAGGACCAAAATGAGCGCGCGTCGGTCAGAAACGACACCCAGTGGCTCGTAGGTGGCGTTCAGAACGAGTGTCCGTGAACTCCCTGGCACGTAAGGCTCCTTGTGACTCAGCGCGTGGCTCGCGCTGGTGGGCATATAGTGCCGTAAC
>CAYORK010000009.1:0-13386 GCA_964406345.1 uncultured Actinomycetes bacterium
GTGTAGTAGTACGGCGGTTGAGAGCCAGCATTGGCACCAAGGGTTGAAGGGTCACGCGGAATTCGCCAGAAATCCTGACCGCTATAGAAAGCATCGGCGGTCCTGACGTGATACTCGGTCAAGATCTCGCGTTGGACCCGGAACATATCTTCGGGATAGCGGACATGACTGATCAGAGCATCGCTCATCGCGCTTCGTGGCTTGACGGTTCCGTCGAATGCCTTGCCCCAAGCCTTGAGGATTGGATCCTTCTCATCCCAGGCATAGAGCGTGACAGTGCCGTCGTAAGCATCAACTGTCGCCTTCACTGAGTTGCGAATGTAATTGACGGTACGGCTTGCGCTCGTTGCGAAGAGCGAGGTCTGTGTGAAGTCCTCGGTCGCTGCGGTTGCGAGCGTGCTTCGACGTGAATATGGATATCCAGCACTGGTGGTGTACCCATCGAGGAGCCAGACCACCTTGCCATCGATGACAGCAGGATATGGATCGCCATCGAGAGTCAGCCAAGGAGCGACCTTCTCAACGCGCTCACGTGGGCTTCGGTTATAGAGGATCTTCGAATCAGGACGGATCAAGTTGGAGAGCAGGATTCGCTGCTCCTGGTAATTGATCGCAAAGAGAAGTCGACTGAAGAACGATCCGACAGGTACGCCACCTTTACCGGTGTAGGTGTAGTTGGCCTGTCCGTTCGGTGAGTTGTCGTCTGGATAGTCGAACTCGATCGGCTCCGCACTCGTGCTACCTACGATGGAATAGGCGGGAACGTTCTCGCCGAAGTAGATCCGTGGCTGGAACTCACCAAGTCCCTTGGTCGGTGGGATGTCGCCAAGGATGAAGTTCGGTTTGCCATCCGGGTCGCGTGAGTTTCCATAGGCAGCGACGAAGCCAAAACCATGGGTGTAGACCAGATGATCGTTGATCCAATTTCGCTGCGGGTTACCGAGGATGTTGAGTTCTCGCACCGCAACGACTGCATCGCGTTGTACTCCATCGATGGTGTATCGATCGATATCGAGCGATGACGGGAAGGTGTAATAGGGCTTGATCTGCTGCAACTGTCGGAAGGTCGCAGAGAGGACATTCGGATCCATCAATCGGATGTTGTTGATCGTCGATGCATCATCGGAGAGCTGACCAGCAGATGTTTGGATCGTCGCGTTGTAATCCTTGAACTCGATCCCCTCAAGGCCGTAGGCAGCTCGAGTCGCCTCGAGGTTGCGCTGGATAAATGGCGCCTCCTTCGATGACTCCGAGGGACGTACTTGGAATTGCTGGATCAATGCCGGATAGATACCGGAGATCAAGAGAGAGGAGATCAGCAGTAGTGCAGTGCCAGCCGCCGGCAAGACCCAAGAGCGACGGAAGATATTTGCGAAGAAGAGCAAGGCACAGATCACGGCCACACCGGAGAGGATCGCCTTAGCCGGAAGGACTGCATTGACATCAGTGAAGGTAAGGCCTGTGATCAAACGACTCTCTTTGAGCGCGAGCGCGTAGCGATCAAACCAGTAAGCGACCGCCTTGAGGAGGACGAAGATTCCAAGGAGCACGGAGAGCTGGACCCGGGCTGCGACGGTGGTCCGATCCTCTTTCACCTGTGGCCGGATTCCGCCATAGAGATAGTGGACGATCGCGGTTGCGATCAAGGTCAGCACCATCGTGGAGATCGCCCAACCGATCAACGCTTGATAGAAGGGCAACTTGAATACGAAGAATGAGATGTCGAGATTGAACTGTGGATCTGTGCTTCCGAACTCTCCACCGTTGCGGAAGAGGAGCCAGTCCTGCCAGAGATTGGTCGCCGAGGAACCCGCGAAGTAGAAGAAGACCACGAAGACACCGAGAGTGATCAACTTCTTGATCGGCTCGATCTGGGAGCGATAGCGCTCGAGGTTGTCAGCTTCGACAGAGAGCGGGACATAGATCGGACGCTTGCGATATGCGATGACGATGTTGACGGTGAGGATCACGGCAGTGAGGAGTCCGAAAAGGACGAAGAGCGCTGCCTTGGTGAGCAAGACCGTTGACCAGACCGTGGTGAACTCGACCGACTTGAACCAGAGGTAATCGGTATAGAAGCCACTCAATGAGACGAGTACTGTCGCAAGGACTGCGAAGGCGATGAAGGTGATCGCAAGAGGACCCGGCCTGCGCCTCCCGCCACCTGCGCCTCTGGCTCCTCGGAAAGGATTGTTGAAACCGCTATTGGAGAAATCACCGAAGGTCATGGGCGTAACTTACCCAAACATCCTGAGCCCGCTACCGCAGGGTTTGGCAGCTCGGCCGTTTCGACGGGTCGCTATCGCGAAGGACTTCCACCGCTTCTCTGAGGGTTGCGACCGGGATCACCTGCAGACCATCAGGTATGTGAGAGATGTCATCACAATTATCGACGGGCGCCAAGAAAATAGTCGCACCACTTCGTCGCGCACCTATCAACTTGCTCTCGATGCCGCCGATCGCACCGATCCGACCCTGGATATCGATGGTTCCAGTGCCAGCGATCCGTCGGCCACGGAGCAGATCCTCACCGGTCATCTTCTCGATGATTCCAAGCGTGAAGATCATTCCGGCAGAGGGACCACCAGTGTTCTTGATATCGATCTCGATATCGATCGGGGATTCGAAATCCACGGTCAAGAAGATGCCGATCGCACTCCCTTGGTCATTTGCGATCAACTCGATCCTCGGGAATTTGAGGATCACACCATCGCGCTCCACTTCCATCGAGATCTGCTCATCAGGTGATTTCGCTCGAACGAGTTCGACGATATCCGCAGCGGATGCGACACTCTTGCCGTCGACTCGCAAGATCACGTCACCAATCTCGAGTTTGCCCTCAGCATCCGATTGCTCGAGGATCTGGACGATGCGCGCTTTCGTATCGAGCTCGTAACCAAGGAAGGTCAAGGCGTTGTAGATCGCAGACTGTTGCGATGTCGTCATCTCCAACTTCTCTTGCGTTCTTATCTTCTTCGGGTTCGATCCCTCTGGATAGATCGCACTCCGCGGGTAGACGCTCTGGTCACCACGGATCCATGCATAGAGGATCTCTGCACCAAGGACTTTGCTCCGCGGAGTCGTGACATAGACCGTGGTCAAGAAGAGACGACCATCCTTGTCGCGTTGCGCGAGGTCCTCTGATGCGAAACTCGAAGGGACCGAGATCATCTTCCCGAGTACATCGTCGGGAGTCCCTGGTCGAAAGATCACATAAGGGAGCGGAAGCACGAGCGAAGTGATGAGGATAAGAATCAGGAAAGTACCCGCTATTCGAGACCTCGGCGCACGAATCGCTCTCATCTCATAGCCGTACGGCGAAGTGGTGAAGGGAATCACGATGCATCTATCTCAGCGATCGCTGTTCTCTGTATCCGTCATCTTGTTGGTACCTGATCGATCGGTCAGGTGGTTCGTCTCGCTAGCAGAGCGGCTATCAAAGCCGCCAGAAGAGCGGCCGGTAGAGGAAAAGGTGCGATCCTTCTCGAGACTTCTTTGGAAATTCTGAAACCTACCTACGGATCGATTGGTCTGGTTCTCATATTTGGTCTGGAACTTCGAAACCCAAATCACATAACCGATCGCACCGATGAAGGCGAAAAGGGGAATCAACCACCAGACCAAAGGAGAGAGTGGGGCAGCATCCTCGGCAGCCAACGGTCTCGTCGCATGAAAGACGAGCTGCGAGACAGATAGCGCGTGCGTGGATGCGAGCATTCGGCAAGGCTATGGGATTGAGGCCTTCCATGAGCTCCCTGAATCCTGCTTCGAAGGTCACAGTCTGAGAATCTGTTGATCACGGAATACTCACCGCTTCTGATGGGTTGAGCCATCTAGGGTGCAGGCTGATCCCAAGATCTCAAGAGCCCAAGATCTCAAGAACCCAAGGAGGCGTTTCGATGGCTAATGGCTTCGGCTTCGGCCCCGATGACTCCAGCGCTGACTCCGATAAAGATAAGAATGAGGGCGGCGAGAACCAGCCCAACCCAGCCAACTTCGACATCAATCAGATCTTTGAACAGATGAGGGCCATGGGTCTTCCTACCCCTGAACTTCCTGATCACGTCAAGGATCAACTCAATGCGCTCACCGCAATGGCACAGGGCATGGTCAACAGCACCCAGAACCCCGATGGTTCCTCCACGCCTTTCAATCTCCCCATCAATGTCATCCGAGATATCTCTCGTCGCACTCTCGCCACAAGTGGAGAACGTCCGGTCGGACATCTCGACAACGATGCGATGAAGGGGGCGCTTCGACTCGCCGACCTTTGGATCGACAGCGTCACTGCACTTCCGAAGTCGAGCATCACTGAAGACGAATTGTTAGCGGCATCGAGAAGCGACTGGATCAACTACTCCATCGATGGATGGCAGTCCTTCACTACACCTCTCGTGGAGGGAATCGCAGAGGCGATGCAACGTATGATCAACTCCGCGAGTGAGAACCAACCGCTGGCCACACCGATCAACATCTCACAGTTGATGGCAGGGTTCGTGGGGACGATGATTCGTACTCAACTCGGTCGCTCGATCGGTAAGTTCGCAACCACAGTCACGAGTGCGCACGATGCAGCAATCCCACTCTCGGCCAACGCTTCCACTTTCTTGATCCCCGAGAACGTCCGCGCCTGGGGTGAAGGTCTCGGAATCGACGAGCGTGAGGTTGAGATCTACCTCGCCCTACGTGAGGCGGCCGCAGCGCGACTCTTCGCTGCAACGCCTTGGTTGCGCGAGCATCTCCAGAACCTGGTCAGTCGATATGGCAAAGGAATCAACATCGATGTCGAATCGATGCAACGTCAGGCAGAGGATGCACTCTCACGCGGAGCAATCGATCCCACAGATCCGACTTCGATGCAGAATGCGATCGCAGAAGGGATCTTCACGCCTGAGGAGAGCGAATCGCAACGAGTCGCACTCGCGCAGTTGGAGTTGATCCTTGCACTCATCGAAGGATGGATCGATCTCATCGTCGTCGACGCTGCTGGCGAGAGACTTCCCTCGCTCTCGCGACTTCAAGAGACGCAACGACGTCGTCGTGCGACGCAATCTCCTACCCAAGAACTCTTCGCATCACTCATTGGCCTCGAAGTCTCACCACGCACCATCAGAGAGTGTTCGAATTTCTGGCGAGAGGTGACCTCTGCGCTCTCGGTGGAAGAACGTGACCGGCTTTGGGAAGAGGCCTTCGCACTTCCTACGGTCGAAGAAGTATCGGACCCAGTGAACTTCCTGAGGACTCGGCGAGCACCCGATGATCTCTCCGGACTTGAGGGCTAAGGATCTCGGCTTCGAGCACTCCGAAAAGAAAAAGCGAAGTCCCCGGGCGCATGTTCCCTATCTGCCTTCCCCTTGCAGAGAGTGAACCGTTATCCGGGGACTTCGTAGGCGGAAACTAAAACACTTCCTGAGAAATAGCAATTAGCCGCCTGCTCTCCGCGGGAGTAGACGAGTCTTTGACAGAATCCGAAAGACTCTTTTCCTGCTTCGACACGCCCGACCTTGCTGAAACAACTCAACCTAAGGTTCAGACTTTTCCTAGGCCGATAATTCTCATCGGTGCCAATGCGATCTATCTCATGAAGCTCATGAAGCTCATGGAGTGAATGAGTCGAACCGAGTCGAGAGAGAAGTTGAGAAAGAAGTTCGAAGGAGGTGTGGATGATGGGAGAGAGCGCGCGGGAAGTGGAGAACTTCCTTCAGGGTGAACTCTTCGACCCTACTCTCCTGGCCATGCCAACGACGAGAAGCCATTCACGAACCAGACCTGACTCCATCGCAGAACCGAACCACTCTGACCGGGATTCGCACCGGCCATCCCGGAGCGAGACCCTGCGACTCGACCTTCCGCATGATCCACCCGTCCGCATCGTCAAGAGCAAGCGTCGGAAGCGCCACATCGCTGCCTACCGCCAAAGTGGAGAGATCGTCATCAGCGTCCCGTTCCGCACTACTCGTGCTGAGATCAGCGCCTTGATCCCCGAGATGGTCGCTCGAGTGATCGCCGGTGAACAGCGGAGCCGAAAGAGCGAAACAGAATTGGAGGCAAGGGCTCACTCACTTCTTCAAACCCATCTACCTGAACTAGCCCTTCGCCCAGCATCGATCACATGGCGCCCGATGATTGAACGTTGGGGCTCCTGCACCACAGTCGATCGGACGATCCGCATCTCGGAACGACTCCAAGGCGCACCCGACTACGTGATCGACTATGTCCTCTTCCACGAATTGATCCATCTTGAGATCCCCGGCCATGGTGACGACTTCCACACGCTGCTCTCACGCTTTCCCGACTCTCTTCGGGCCGAGGCCTACCTCGAAGGCTATGAAGCGGGCGAGCGCGGCTGCTGAATCGGACATTTAGGGCAGAAAATCCCATCTCTCGCCTATCTCACGCGTGAAATCCCCGAGTAAGCCCGCATGCGGGGGTATGGTGAGGGCATTCGCCAACTGGCGACGATAGGAGGAAATAACTATGGCTGAGACCTATAAAGGTGAGGCTTACTGCGTGAAGTGCAAAGAGAAGCGTCAGTTCGAAGGAACTGTGAAAGTCTCTGACTCTGGTCGTCGCATGGCACAGGGCATCTGCCCCACATGTGGCACCAAGGTCAACCGCATTCTCGGCAAGGCATAAGCCCACCGACAATCGCTTTACGAGAGAGCCGTCCCGGTTTTAGGGGCGGCTCTTTTGCTTTGCCACCTCAGGATCCTCGCTATCCACAACGGGACTTCTCGAGCCAGCGGCCACGAACTGCGCCAGACCAGAATCCCGCGCTATGGGTCCTCATCACTCTCGCAAAGTCCTCCCGCCCTCGCCACTTCGTTCCATACGGATTGACCCGGATCAGGTCAATGCAACCTCTTACCCGACCACAGCCATCGGCGTGGAAGTCATCACGATCGGTGAGGAGAGGCCGGGCGAGCGGATCTGGATCGGTGGAAGCGCACGAGGGGTCGAAGTCACTCGCCATCTCCGATTCTTCGCCCTCGACGCCCCTTCACTTCGCTCATCTCTCTTCACGGCGCTACGTGCCCTCGATGGTTCTCACTCCATTGGCGAGTTGAGCTCTTCGCTCGAGCTTCCAATCTCAGAGTTCACCCGATTACTCCTCTATCTCGAGGGCGAAGGCTTGATCCACTTCCATTCCGAACGGTCAGTAAGGAAGCACGAAGCGACGCGGGGCAAAGATCCGAAGGAGATGCTTCGAAGGCGAGCGACGGAAGGTGAACTCACTCGTCGAGAGATCGAACGCGCATACCTTCCTCGTGGGACCTCTTTCCTCAAGCGCAACGAGCAATCGATCATCATCGTCTCGGATCAAGCGACCTCTATCTCGCCGATAGCAACGACTCTCGCTTCACTTCTCTTTGGCGCAGGAGTGACTCGCATCAGATTCTTCGCACCTGACTCAGCAATGAGAAATCGACTCCATAGCGAGGAGAAGATCGCGGACCGAGACCTCGGGATCTCGATCTTCGATGGAGCGGATATCGGTGCGAACAAGGTAGAGAAGCTCTCCGAGCTCGCACACCGTAGCGCCATCTTGCCGCTCGAGGAGTCGCGCTCGATGGTCACAGATGACTTCGATGGCTCGCCGTCGACCCTCATCATCTCGGTTGGATTCCCGCGACCGGATCACCATCAACGATGGCTCTCAGAAGACAGGCCTTTCCTACTCGTTCCCGGCTACCTGCAAGGTGAGGTGAGAATCGGACCAGTCGTCATACCCGGCAAGACGCCATGCTTGCGTTGCTATGAACTCAACGAGATGGAGAATGACTTCTGGCGGGAGCAATCACGACAACTTCAACTGCTTCAGCTCGCGATCGATCCACCGAAGATCGCATCGCACCTGATCGCATCACTCGCAGCTCACTTCGCACTCCGCTGGCTCGATGCAGACGATGAGGGCAAGTTGGAACATCCGCTTCTAGGAGCGCAACAGATCCTCTCCCTCGAGCATCGATCTACTCATAGCGAAGGGGATCCGGGCCTCCTTCGCACCAGTAGATGGCAGAGCCATCCAGAATGTGGCTGTCTCTGGATGCCCTTGGCGCGGATCACAGCCCCATCATGAATTCTCGAGCATGAGCCATCTCGATAGACGCCTCTTCCTTGCTTGAGGCGAAGAGTGAGATCGAGATCCGCACCGTCGCAGCGTGGTTACTTTCGAGATCAGTGAGATAACGAACCTTCAATCGAGGATTGCGCGCAAAGAGATGAAGGAATGGACGGATCGGATCCATCACGAGCCCAGCATCGATTTCCAACTCCTCCTGCACGAAGTACTCCTCGAAGTCGATCATTCGTGCATCGCCAAGGGGTAAGTCCAGGATCGCCCGCACCATCTGCTCAGCGATACTGGTGTAACTCGCGCTCTCGCTCCAGAAAGTGAAAGTCGATGCTCCGAACTCACGTCGGATGAGGGAACCATCTTCAGAGTCGATCACGTAGTTGATCACACCTACCAGTGAACTCTCCCCTACTTCCATGATGGCTCGATCAATTGCTCGATCGACTGCTCGATCGACTGCTCGATCGACTGCTCGATCAACTGCAAAAGCATGAGACTGAAGAGAAGGATCCTCGCGCTCGCTCTCACCGTGGCGAAGACGCCGAGCACTGTCGGAGACCTGGCCTTCAACCTCCTTGAGAGTTCCATCTCTCGCAAGTGTGATCATCGGCCAGAGCGCCACTTGATTATGTGGCGAGCGCGCGATGGAGAGAAGGTGAAGCGATTCGCGATCGGAGCGAAGATCACTTCCTGTATTCACGCCCGTCAGCACCTCGAGCATCTCCGGGGTAGTGCGCACTGAGATACCTGTCATTCCTGCGATCTCCAACGTGGAGATGAAGGAGCGAAGTGTCGATGGCGCAATGCTGGCATCGATGACTGCAAGGAGAAGGAGACGATCCTTCGGTAATCGTGTGAACCACTCTTTGAGTCTCTTCGAATCATGGAGTAGTTCGGAAATCTCGTATCCCTCCACTCCTTGATATCCCACGCCGAGCGAGCGTGCATGAGTCACGAGAAGGGCGTGATTGTCACTCCTTCCGAGTGCGATGATCAGAGCTCTCACGAGGTGGGAATCTACGCGCTCGGAGAAGAGAGCATCCGAAAATCGCACTCCGAGACTTAGACTTTGCCCATGTTGAGGCGGCTCATCAATGCTCGATTCGAATTGATGAAGTTCGGCGCCGTTGGTGGCATCGCATACATCGTCAATCTCCTGCTCTTCAACCTCTTGGTCCACTTCCCCTTCTCCCCGCTCGATGATCGTCCCGTCACTGGATCCCTGATCGCAGGAGGGGTCTCCATCCTGATCGCCTACTTCGGCAATCGTTTCTGGACCTGGCGCGATCGCCCTCGTCGTGCGATGTCCCGAGAGATCTCACTCTTCTTCATCATCAACGGCATCGGTATCGCCATCGCCTCTGGCGTCCTCTACATCTCCAGGTACGTCCTCGGTTTCGACTCCGCATTCGCAGATAACATCGCAGCCAATGTCATAGGCGTTGGAATCGGCACGATCTTCCGATTCTTGAGTTATCGCATCTGGGTCTTCCCGAAATCCCTTCCCGTGGCGAAGAGTGCGGGCGAGAGCGCACATTGATCTCATGCCTCGAGTAATCCTTGCCTCTGCTTCACCTTCACGCCTTCGACTCCTTCGAATGGTCGGCATCGAGCCAGAGATCATGGTCAGTGGCGTCGACGAGGAGGCGGAGGAGTACAGCGCACTCTCACCAAGCGAACTTGTCGTCGCACTCGCCATCGTCAAGGCACATACCGTCGCCAACTCCCTCCTCGCCCAAGGGCGAGTCGATGATGATTTGATCGTCATCGGATGTGATTCCACTTTCGAGTTCGAAGGAAGATCGCTTGGTAAACCAGGCACGATTGAGCGTTCGATCGAGAGATCACGATTGGTGCAAGGAAAGTCGGGAGTCCTCCACACTGGTCATTGCCTCATCGACCTTCGTCGCGACCCGAATTCAAGCGGTGGCGCAATGCGCGAGTACTCCGACATGGCATCGACCCGCGTTCACTTCGCTCCGATGAGTGAGAGTGAGATCGCCTCGTACGCAGCGACTGGCGAACCGTTGAACGTCGCGGGAGGTTTCACTCTCGATGGCCTCAGCGCGCCCTTCATCAGAGCGATCGAGGGTGATTGGTCCAATGTCATCGGACTGTCACTGCCTTTGATCAAGACTGCCATCGACTCCTTCGGCTACCAGTGGTTCGAGATCGCTACCAATTCCAATCCGCATGAGATGGGTTCACCGTGACGCTCTATGCGGCATATGGATCGAACCTCGACCCAGAACAGATGCGGGTTCGTGCACCCCACTCACCGCATCGTGGGACGGGTTGGCTTCGCGGCTGGCGAATCACCTTCGGTGGTCATGAATTCGGCTGGGAGGGATCTATCGCGACCATCGTCGAGGATCCGACTAGTGAGGTCTTCGTGGCGATCTACGATCTGACGGACGAGGATGAACGCGCCCTTGATCGTTGGGAGGGTGCGGAACTCAGGCTCTACTCGAAAGTGAAATTGCGAGTCGAGACCCTTTGGGGAAGTGAACTCTGCTGGTTCTACGTACTCAACACTTACGAAGGTGGCTTTCCGAGTTATCGCTACTTGCGAATCATGGCCGATGCTGCCGAGATCGCAGGGGCGCCGATCGACTACGTCGACGAGCTTCGCTCACGCGCAGCCATCGATGACGAGTGAGATCAAAGAGCACACCAAGAACTCTTGCTTATGATGTGAGGTTTTGGATCTGTCTGATGCTCTCAATGGCAGGCTGAAGCGGCTCAATCCCAGATAGTGCAATCGCTGTACTCACCACACTTTTCAGCGTGTTATTGGACTTCGAAGGTGCTGCAAGGATCTCTTTGCGACCGCTGACGCCAAGTTTGCGGTAGATCGAGACTGTTTCTTGTCTAATCAATGATTCGCTGTAGCCCATCTCTTTGGCGATCTCAGGATTGGTCTTTCTCTCACGAATCAATTCCAGAATCCTCGATTCGCGTATCGAGAGTGAATTGGGCTTCTCGCTGAACCAGTTCCTTTCTTTTCCACTCTTCGCGGGAATCGCCTCTCGTTCGAAAATGAAGAGAAGGGATTCGATACATCGAATGAAGCCCTCAAATTCAGGTATTGCCGTGACATCCTCTCGAAAGTTGAGAAAGTAGAGCGAATGGAGCCCAATGGGAATCGCAACCGAAGACTTCCAATAATCTCTAAGATCTTTTGGTAAGTCACTGGCCTGAGTTCTCCGATCTTCTAGGCTGAAGATCAGAAGTCGACCATGCCGCAATGCCTCACTCACCGCACGATCGGAGTCAATGTGAATACGTGGGATAGCGCTGGGGTCGAAGTTGGCAAATCCCTCATGCGCGATGACATGCAATTCGCCATCACGGGAGAGCTGTAAGAAGGCGACTGCAACTGGCTCGCCGTTCGAACTGAGTGCATCACTTAGGAAGGTGATGACATGGGTACGCAGCGGATCTTGGGCCAACAACTCGATCAGTCCTTGGGTCTTCTGAAAGAGCGATTGAGTCACGACCCCCCCCCGGTAGTTGTTCGCTTGTCGCACGCTCAACCTAGTGGCACGCTCCGACAGAGGGAAGAGTCGCCCAAGGCTAGATTTCAGGCATGGCTGAGTTGATCGACCCCGCTCTTCGAGGCGAGGTAGAGGCCTGGATTGCCGATGACCCGGATCCGGAGACCGCAGCAGAACTCAAAAGGATGCTCGAAGTCGGCGACCTCGCCGGACTCCAGAGGTGCTTCAACGGGTTGCTGGAATTCGGCACCGCAGGACTTCGTGGGCGCGTAGGTCCGGGGCCCTCGCAGATGAATCGTGCGCTCGTCACTAGAACCGCAGCCGGAATCGCACGCTATATGAAAGAGCGTGGCCTCAGGTCAGTCGTCATAGGGCGAGATGCGAGACATGGATCCGCAGAGTTCGCTCGAGACAGCGCTGAGATCTTCGCTGGCGCCGGGATGGAAGTCTTTCTCCTTCCAAGACCTCTTCCTACACCAGTTCTTGCTTATGCCCTTCGCGATCTCAACCTCGATCTCGGAGTGATGGTCACCGCGAGCCATAACCCACCCGAAGACAATGGTTACAAGGTCTATCTTGGTGGAACGGTCGATGGCATCGAGTATCAAGGTTCTCAGATCATCGCACCTGCTGACCGAGAGATCTTCCATGAGATCCAATCGATTTCCTCGATCAAGGATCTTCCCCGTGGAGATAAGTGGATCACTCTCGATGAGTCAGTTATCAGGCGCTATGTGCATAGCGCAGCGAAGGTTGCGATGAAGGCGCGTGAGATCACAGTTGTCTACACCGCGCTTCATGGAGTGGGCACCGAGACGCTGCGTTCAGTCTTTCATGCCGCGGGATTCGCAGAACCCATCTTGGTCACGGAGCAAGCAGAGCCAGACCCTGACTTTCCGACCGTGGCATTCCCCAATCCTGAGGAGAAGGGTGCGATTGATCTAGCCCTCGAGAAGGCTCGAGATTTCGATGCGGATCTCGTCATTGCGAACGATCCCGATGCAGATCGATGTGCTGCTGCGATCAAGGATCCGCACTCCGGCAAATGGAGAATGCTTCGCGGCGATGAGGTCGGGATCCTCCTTGGTCAGCACATCGCAGACGATCTATCGCCAGAAGCTCGCAAGAAGGCGATTTTCGCCAACTCCATCGTCTCCTCCTCGGGACTCTCGAAAGTCGCACGGCACTTCGACATCAACTTCACCGAGACGCTCACTGGATTCAAGTGGCTGGCGAAAGTCGAAGGGCTCACTTTCGGATACGAGGAAGCGCTCGGCTATTGCGTTGATTCACATTCGGTCAATGACAAGGATGGCATCAGCGCCGCTCTCATGATCACCGACCTTGCGGCACGTCTCAAGGAGGAGGGCTCATCGCTCTCGGAGTATCTCGACCAGATCTGGCGGGTGATCGGCTATCACGCGACGAAGCAGGTATCACTTCGCTTCGATGATCTATCGCTCATCCCACCGTTGATGGATCACTTGCGTGCAAACCCACCGAAGGAGATCGTCATCGAAGACAGTGATGCCTCCTCTCCATTGCGATATCTCTTCCACTCTCTAGATGACCTAGCGCAACCTCGAAATGGTCTACCACCCACCGAAGGTCTTCGGCTCTGGTTTGAAAAGGAAGGAAGCGCGAACTCAGATGACCGGATCCGCATGATCATCAGACCGAGCGGAACGGAACCAAAACTCAAGTGCTACATCGAAGTCGTCGGTGAGGCAAGTGAAGTCGACTCCATCGAGAGGATCGCAACCGCGAGTGGAGATTTCATCGCGCGATTTCTCACCGATTCCCTAAGCAATT
>CAYORK010000009.1:13486-16086 GCA_964406345.1 uncultured Actinomycetes bacterium
AGCAATTCGGGCAAGAGTTCGCTCGGATAGGCTTGCCCTTCTCATGACTGAATCGACCACGGTGCAGCGACAATTTCCCGATGTGGCGCAACGACTAGGTGTCACTGACGAGCAATCACTACTTCGTTTCCTTGAGACCCTTCCTGGAGTCGATCAAGTCGGTCTTGAAGCAAGAGTTGCTGAACTTGGTACGCGAAGCATCAAGAAGGCGAGTAAGTCCTTCGCGATCGATATGGCGATCTCGATGGTCGACCTCACCACTCTTGAAGGTGCAGACACCGAAGGCAAGGTTCGCTCCCTCTGCAACAAGGCGCATCGCCCTGATCCGAGTGATCCCACCGTCCCTCATGTCGGTGCCATCTGCGTCTACAACGACATGGTCAAGATCGCTCGAGAACACCTCGATCTGATCGGTGGTCACGACATCCCCGTTGCTGCGGTCTCCACCGCATTCCCCTCGGGGAGAGCATCGCGTGAAGTGAAGTTGCAAGACACCAGGGATGCGATCGAAGCCGGCGCGGGTGAGATCGACATGGTGATAGATCGTGGTGCGTTCCTCTCTGGGAGATACCTTGACGTCTTCGATGAGATCGTTGCGATCAGAGAAGAGTGTGGTGAACGCGCTCATCTGAAAGTGATCCTTGAGACTGGTGAGCTTGTGACCTATGACAATGTACGACGCGCCTCCTACCTTGCGATGCTCGCAGGCGCGGATTTCATCAAGACCAGCACCGGAAAGGTCGCACCCGCAGCCACTCCGCCAGTCGTCGCATTGATGCTTCAAGCGGTTCGAGACTTCTACGATCGGACTGGTCTGCGTGTCGGCGTGAAACCAGCCGGTGGTATCAGGACTACGAAGGACGCGATCAAGCAACTGGTCTTGGTCAACGAGATCGCCGGAAGCGCATGGATCGATCCCAACTATTTCCGAATCGGAGCCAGCGCCCTCCTCAATGACTTGCTGATGCAACGGATGAAGCAACGTGATGGCTACTATCAGAGCAGTGACTATGTCAGTATCGAGTAGAGCAGTCGAGACAATGTCGAGCCACTATGGGATGAGGGGTCAAGCGTGAGCATCTTCGAATACGCCCCCGCTCCCGAGTCACGTGATCTCGTCTCCATCGCACCGACATACGACCACTTCATCAACGGCAGATTTATCGCATCAAAGTCTGGTAAGCGTTTCGCGACGATCAATCCTGCGACTGAGGAAGTTCTCAGTAAGGTCGCGATGGGTAGCCCGGCTGATGTCGATGCCGCCGTGAAGGCAGCAAGAAACGCATATACCAAGGTCTGGTCCAAGCTGCCGGCGAAGGAGCGAGGCAAATACCTCTATCGGATCGCACGGTTGATGCAAGAGCGAGCACGTGAGTTCGCAGTCCTTGAGACTCTCGACAACGGCAAGCCGATCCGCGAAACTCGAGATACCGATGTTCCTCTCGCGATCCAACACTTCTTCTATCACGCAGGGTGGGCAGACAAACTCGAATATGCGGGCCTTGGCGAGAATCCCACTCCGCATGGCGTCGCAGGGCAGATCATCCCGTGGAACTTTCCACTCTTGATGCTGGCATGGAAGGTCGCGCCAGCCCTTGCAACTGGAAACACAGTCGTTCTCAAACCTGCAGAGACCACTCCACTCACTGCGCTCCTCTTCGCACAAGTCTGCATCGATGCAGGACTTCCTGCTGGTGTCGTCAACATCGTCACCGGCGATGGCAAGACCGGAGCGGCGCTTGTCTCACATCCGGGGATCGACAAGATCGCATTCACTGGATCGACTGATGTCGGCAAGGCGATCGCTCGCTCGCTCTCTGGGACGGATAAAGCGCTCTCACTCGAACTCGGTGGCAAGGGAGCGAATATCGTCTTCGAAGATGCAGCTCTTGATCAAGCGGTGGATGGCATCGTCAACGGCATCTTTTTCAATCAGGGTCATGTCTGCTGCGCCGGGTCACGCCTATTGGTGCAAGAGAGTATCCATGACCTCTTCATCGAGAAATTGCAGCGTCGAATGGAGCAGATACGTATCGGCGATCCGATGGACAAGAACACCGACCTCGGTGCGATCAACTCCAAGGCGCAGCTAGAGAAGATCGAGGAGTTGACTCAAGCAGGGCGCGATGAGGGCGCACGTCCGTGGCAACCTTCATGCTCGCTTCCTAGCAACGGCTTCTGGTTCCGTCCCACGATCTTCACCAATGTCTCAGGTGCACATCGCATCGCACGAGAAGAGATCTTCGGACCGGTCCTTGCAGTACTCACATTCCGTACTCCTGCGGAAGCCATCGCGAAAGCGAATAACACTCCGTATGGATTATCTGCTGGCGTCTGGAGTGAGAAGGGGTCTCGAGTCCTTTGGACTGCCAAGCGTTTGAAGGCAGGAGTGATCTGGACCAACACCTTCAATAAGTTCGATGCTGCAAGCCCTTTCGGTGGCTACAAGGAATCCGGTTGGGGTCGCGAAGGCGGACGACATGGCCTGCTTCCCTATATCCGTCATTCGATAGAAACCATTTCAAGCAAGCGAGAGACCGGCAAACGAGAGACCGGCAAACGAGATTCCAGCAAGAAGAGAGGAAAGCGATGACCTCTCG
>CAYORK010000009.1:16186-29314 GCA_964406345.1 uncultured Actinomycetes bacterium
CGAGAGACCGGCAAACGAGATTCCAGCAAGAAGAGAGGAAAGCGATGACCTCTCGACTTGATGTGAAGAAGACCTACAAACTCTTTATCGGTGGCGCCTTCCCGAGGAGTGAATCAGGGCGCTCCTATCCGATTCCCAATGCGAAGTCTCCGATCGCACATCCTGCGCAGGCTTCTCGCAAGGACTTGCGTGAAGCGGTATTGGCAGCCCACGAAGCTTCCTCCTCATGGGCGAGTGCGACCGGATACAACAGAAGTCAGATCCTCTATCGCATCGCCGAGATCATGGAAGGTCGTCGGGAGCAATTCGAGTCCGAGATCATGGAACTGACTAAAGTGACACGCGCCAAAGCCTCCGCAGAGGTCGATGAGGCGATCGATCTCTGGGTCTGGTACGCAGGATGGTGTGACAAGATCGATGCGATCGCTGGAAGCAACAATCCGATCAATGGTCCCTTTTACAACTTCACCTCGCCAGAGCCTGTAGGAGTCGTCGGCATCTTCGCAGAGGAGGAGAGCGCACTCCTTGGCATCGTGCGGGCTCTTGCTCCCGCCCTCGCAGGCGGCAACAGCACACTCTTGATCGCGAGCGAGAAATACCCACTTCCTGCGATCACGCTCGCTGAGGTCTTTGCTACCTCCGATGTCCCTAAAGGTGTCGTCAATGTCCTTACCGGAATCCGCGCTGAACTCGCTCCGTGGCTTGCCTCGCATATGGAAGTCGATGCGATGGATATCTCGGGAATCGGATCGACTCCTGCTGCAGAGAGATTGAAGTCCGAGCTTCGCCTACAGGCTGTCGAGAACCTCAAGCGGATCACAGATTTCGGAACCAGTACTTCGCCTCAGCGCATCACCGCGTTGATGGAAGCGAAGACCATCTGGCACCCCATTGGCATCTGAACCGGTTCTCTTTTCACGAGGATGGCCACTGATCGGATGCACATTGAGATCCTCCGAGATGAGGAATTGACGCCAGAACTCATCGATGCGACCAAAAGCCTCTTATCTGAAGCCTTCGAGGGTGACTTCAGCGACGAGGACTGGGAACACGCATTCGGCGGCACGAGGTTCATTGGCACTCTCGATGAACGCGTCATCGCCCATGGAGCCGTCGTCGCAAGGAGAATCTGGATCGATGACCGGGTGTTGAACGCGGGTTATGTCGAAGCTATAGCCGTCTCACCAAAGCACTGGCGCCAAGGATTCGGCACGGAGATGATGGCGGAGATCACGCGATACTGCGCCGAGAACTTCACACTCTCCATGCTCTCAACGGATGAGAAGGGTTTCTACCGACCTCATGGGTGGATCGACTTCCCCGGAAAGAGTTTCGTCCGAATTGGCGGTGAGAAGAGAAGGTCTGCTGACGAGGATGCGGGATTGATGTACCTATCTACAGAAGGCGCGGAACTTAGCGAGATGAGTACTGCAGTATGCGAAGAACGTTCAGGCGATGCTTGGTGATCGTCGAGAGGTGAACTACCCAGCGGCGATCCTTGCATAACCTGGCTTGACCACATTCTCGATGATCTCGAGTCGTTCGTCGAACGGGATGAATGCGCTCTTGAGCGCGTTGATAGTGACTCGCTGAAGGTCTGCGAAGTTCCATCCGAAGTGCTCCACACACTCTGCCATCTCATGGCTCATCGATGTATTGCTCATCAATCGATTGTCAGTGTTGAGCGTGACCCGGAAGCGCAGATCGTTGAGGATGCCAATCGGATGCTCACCATAGGACTTAGCAGCACCAGTCTGTAGGTTCGAAGTCGGGCACAGTTCAAGCGGAATCCTTCGGTCGCGGACATAGGAAGCAAGGGGACCCAACTTCGCTTCCCCACCCTGGGAGACTTCACTTAGGTCGATATCGTCGATGATCCGCACTCCGTGACCAAGACGTTCTGCGCCACAGAGTTGGATCGCCTCCCAAATAGAGGGCAATCCGTAGGCCTCTCCAGCATGGATCGTGAAGTGGGCGTTCTCGCGACGAAGGTAATCGAAGACATCCTGTTGCAGCGTCGGTGGGAATCCATCCTCAGGACCTGCGATATCGAAACCTACGACTCCGCGATCGCGAAACTTTACGACGAGTTCTGCTGCTTGGCGAGAGAGATCGTTCTGGCGCATACCGCAAAGAAGCGACTCGACGCGAATGGTGTGACCTTCTTCCTTCGCTGCCGCCATACCCTCTTCGAAACCCAGGACTGTCTCGCGGACGACATCCTCCATCGTCATTCCTTCACGAGTGAACAACTCCGGCGCTCCGCGCACCTCCGCATAGACGACATTGTCACGAGCAAGGTCGATCACACACTCTCGCGCGATACGTCGAACCGCTTCCGGCCTCTGCATCACTGCGATGGTGTGATCGAAGGTCTCGAGATAGCGAACCAAGGACTTGGAGTTACAGGACTCTTCGAACCAACGACCGAGTTCCTCTGGATCATCGGAGGGAAGTGCGTCATAGCCAATCTCCTCTGCCAATTCGATGATCGTCGCTGGACGGATACCACCGTCGAGATGATCGTGAAGGAGCGCCTTAGGAAGAGCGTGGATCTCTTTGCGCGATGGTTTCTTCGCCAAATTGGGATTCGCTTGGATTGAGGCAGAGAGCGCCTTCTTCGAATTTCCGACGTCGACTGTCATGACGATCTCACTTCAGATTGTCGGGACCAAAGGCCCAAGGAAGTAGCGCTCCTAGGGGTTGGTTCCCTTCGGGCGTTGCGATCAAGAGGTCATTGCCGCCGAACTCGAAGAGGATCTGCCTGCAACGACCACAAGGTTGGAGGAGGTTTCCTTCACCATCGACGCAGACGAGTGCGATCAACCTTCCACCGCCACTTGCTGCGAGGTCAGAGACGAGGCCACATTCGGCACAGAGCCCTACGCCATAACTCGCATTCTCGACATTGCACCCAGTGACGATTCGGCCATCATCGACGAAAGCTGCGACACCCACTTTGAACTCGGAGTAAGGGGCATAGGCGCGATGCATCACCTCGATCGCTCGCTCACGCAAGCGCTCCCACTGACTCTTATCGAGATCGGCGCCTGACATGGGGTAATCCTAACCGCGCTAGTGATCGATACTCACATCGAGGCTAGAACTTCACTTCCTTCGCCTTGATACGAGCGATCTCTTGATCGATTCGTGACTTCACCTTCTGCGAGGTTTCGCTGCGGTATCGCACCGAGAGGCCATTGTTGGCGAAAGTGAAACGGATACCAAAGATGTTCTTGACCCCATCAAGTAGGTCGAGGATGTAGTCACCACGGACTGCACTCCGCACCACCAAGTCGACCGCCTTATCGACGTTGCGATCGATACTCAAGAGAAGATGTGGTTTGGCGATCGCGAGGTTGACGTAATACTGATCAGGGGTATTTGCGATCAATTTGATCTGACCGAGACGAGTTCGCTCGCGATTTCGAACGATGATGGCGGACAGGACCGCCGCATCGAGATTCCATGTCGAGTAGACCCGATCGATCCCGCTCTCGCGAACCCCAGCACGAGCAGAATCAAGTAGTGATGCATAACCAATCCCCATGTGCGAGAGATTTACCTCCACTCCCTGGCGATTCGATGCTTTGACACCGTTCTCGAAATGAGAGGCAAGAAGATTGAGTTCTGTCTGATCCTTCGCAACGTAAAGGACTCGTTTCGAACGAGTGGTAAGAGCTGCTGCGAGACCTGCGATATAGGCCGCCTGCCGATCATCAAAGACGAGTGAGGCGACATTGAGACCGCTGACGGTGCCGTCATTGATGACTGCATACTCCAACTCCGGATACTCGAGACTGACCCGACGAACGGCTTCGGCATTCGCACTACCGACTGCGATCATCATGTAGTAACCGTTACGGGCCATCAACCGAAGTCGATAGATCCGATCCCCCAAGGTGCCATCGGTGACCAACTCACGGACATTCGGCGCGAAGAGTTTGTACCTCTTCACCGCTTTCTGTAGCGCAGCACGTGAAGCATCATTGAAGGATCCATCACCAGGACCTCCAGAATCAAAGAGGAGCGCGATTTTCCTGGATCGATCGATGCCATCAGATGACGATGCCGAGGTAGCTTGCAATATCGCGGTGAAGGTGACGAGCACGAGTGCGGAGAGGAAGAGTGAGAGATATCTACGCATCGCTATCCACTCCTCACCTGAAGTCTCTCTCATGCCCTGACTTCTTCACGCTCAGCGATGACGCGGTAGAAGTCCCATATTCGCATAGACCCGAGTGAGGGTATCGCTTGCGACGACCTCAGCCTTCTTCGCGCCTGCCTCGATGATGGCGAGGAGCTCTGAACGTTCGGTCAGAAGTTGCTGAGTTCGCGCACGGACTGGCGCGAAGTAATCGGCGACGGTATTCGCCACCGCCATCTTGAAATCACCATATCCAGATCCCTCGAACTCACTTTCGAGTTCAGGTATCGACTTACCGCCGAGGTGAGAGAGGATCGTTAGAAGGTTGGCGATTCCAGGCTTCTCCTTCTCGTCGAAGCGAATCTCCTTGCCCATATCGGTCACTGCGGACTTGATCTTCTTGATGTTGACGTTCGCCTCATCCAAGATGTCGATCACGCCTGCCTGTGAGGCCGCAGACTTACTCATCTTCGCATTCGGGTCTTGAAGGTCATTGATCTTCGCGCCAGCCTTCATGATCTGCGCCTCTGGGATGACGAGCGTCTCGCCGTAACGCGCATTGAAGCGCTGACCGAGATCGCGTGTGAGTTCGATATGTTGTCGTTGATCCTCGCCTACAGGGACGAGATTCGCGCCGTAGAGCATGATGTCCGCTGCTTGCAACAAGGGGTATGTGAAAAGACCGACTGTCGTTCGATCCGCGCCGGCCTTCTGTGACTTGTCCTTGAATTGAGTCATCCGACTCGCTTCGCCGAAACCTGCAAGGCATTCCATCACCCAGCCGAGTTGATTGTGAGCGGGCACATGGGACTGGACGAAGATGGTGCATCGATTCGGATCTAGTCCAAGTGCGACGAGTTGCGCCACCGAAGTCAGCGTCCGCTCCGTCAAGACCTTCGGATCTACCTCGACGGTCAGGGCATGGAGATCGACGACGCAGTAGAAGGCGTCATGGGAATCTTGGAGCGCTACCCATTGCCGTATTGCACCTAGGTAGTTGCCGAGATGGAATGAGTCCGCTGTCGGTTGGATTCCGGAGAGGACTCGCTTCATCTCTGAAGTTTATCGGGCGCTTTCGTCGATGTCCGTACCTGTGACAGATACGAGTGCGCGACCGACACGACGTCCTTCCATCTCGATCACCGTGATGCGGAATCCATCGAGATGCACCACATCGTGGTCCTCTGGCATGCGGCCAAGGTGATGCATGATCAATCCACTGAGCGTCTCATAGGGGCCATCCGGAAGGTTCTTTCCGATCTCCTCCGCAAGATCATCGAGCGCGACGAGTCCATCGACTTCGAGTTCGCCAGTTCGAGGTTGAGTCTCGATCTCGTTCTCACTCTCGTCATACTCATCATGGATTTCGCCGATCATCGTCTCGACGAGGTCCTCGAGGGTGACTATGCCGTCGGTTCCGCCATACTCATCGAGCACGATCGCGATCTGTTGCCGACCTGCACGCATCTCACTCAGAGCAGGAAGGACACCTTTCGTGCCAGGTAGGAAGATGATCGGGCGAACCAGATCACGGATCAGTGAGGTCGGTGCATGTCCTGGATCGAGTAGGTCGCGAACATGGATGAAGCCGACGACCTCATCGCTCGAACCGCGAACGACTGGATATCGTGAGTGAGCCTTCTCGACTGCGACAGTGATCGCCTCATGGATCGTGTCTGATGCATCAAGGAAGTCGACCTCAGTTCGAGGACGCATCACCTCATGAATTTGAGTCTCGCTCGCGTTGAAGACCTCTTCGACGATGTCGCGCTCTTCGTCGGTGAGCGCCTGATGGCCGGAGACCAGGTCCATCAACTCCTCTTCCGACATATCTTGACGCCCTGAGTTGGGATCGATGCCGAAGAGACGAACGACAGCATTCGTCGATCGCGAGAGCAACCAAATCAATGGTCGGAAGACCTTCGCGACGTTGTCGACGATGATGGCCAGAGTGGGTGCGAGGGACTCAGCCTTTGCGAGCGCAACACGCTTCGGAACCAATTCACCGAAGACCAGGGAGAAATAGGCGATGACGAGAGTGAGGCCGACGAGCGAGATCGTCTCAGCGACAGCAGGTGAGATTCCGGTATCGATCAGATAAGGAATGAGGTACTCGCCTAGTTGATCAGCGCCGACAGCAGCTGAGAGGAAGCCGAATAGGGTCACTCCCACTTGGACGGCAGCGAGGAATCGATTCGGGTCCTTGGCGAGGTGGGCCACACGTGCGCCGCGCTTGCCACGCCCAGCCAACTGGCGGACCTGACCTTCACGCAAGGTGACGAGGGCGATTTCCGCAGCTACGAAGATTGTTCCCAGGCCAATGAAGAAGAAGACGAGGGCGATATCGAGGAGGAGTTGAACCAGGGAGAAGGTACTCGGGTCGGGGTCCATGAGGTCGCTGATTCTAAAGCCTGCCACGCTCACCCCCTCAAATCAGGTCGTGCCCCCCATTCCCCTGAGCGTCCCTTCCTTTCCCGTTCACGCTCGCGTAACCTCCCGGCTGACGCCAGGGCCCCTGACGTCAAGGCAAATGAAACCTTTATCCAACGGATCGTCGGGCACGTACCGCCCGGTTAAGGGAGTTGAGAACGATGGCATCTGTACGTTTCGAAAAGGCATCACGCATCTATCCAGGCACCACTGCGCCAGCAGTCGACAAACTCGATCTCGTCGTCAATGACGGTGAGTTCCTCGTACTCGTCGGACCATCTGGTTGCGGCAAGTCGACATCACTTCGAATGCTCGCAGGACTCGAGGAGATCGACAACGGTGCGATCTTCATCGGTGATCGTGATGTCACCAATATCGCACCGAAGGATCGCGATATCGCGATGGTCTTCCAGTCTTACGCGCTCTATCCGCACATGACAGTGGCGGAGAACATGGGCTTCGCACTCAAGATCGCAGGAGTCGCGAAAGAAGAGCGTGATCGCCGTGTCCAGGATGCCGCGAAGCTCTTGGACCTAGAGGCATATCTCGAGCGAAAGCCGAAGGCGCTCTCGGGTGGTCAGCGTCAGCGCGTTGCCATGGGTCGTGCGATCGTCCGTGAACCACAAGTCTTCTTGATGGATGAACCACTCTCCAACCTTGATGCGAAGCTTCGCGTCGCAACTCGTACCCAGATCGCAGCGCTACAACGCCGCCTCGGCATCACCACCGTCTATGTCACACATGACCAGGTGGAAGCGATGACGATGGGTGATCGAGTCGCAGTCCTCAAGGATGGCCTCTTGCAACAGTGCGACACTCCGCGCAATCTCTATGACAATCCTGCGAATGCATTCGTCGCCGGTTTCATCGGCTCACCTGCGATGAACCTTCTCGTCGCACATGTCGAAGGCGGAAATGCGAAGCTAGGCTCACTCTCTCTTGCCACCAATGCGCAAGGAGAAGTGATCGTCGGCATTCGCCCAGAAGGATTCGTCCCATCACCGAGCGGCTTCGAGATCAATGTCGAAGTGGTCGAGGAATTGGGTGCCGATGCATTCGTCTACGGCAAGCCAGCGGATCCAAGTGTCAGGTTCTACTCGACCGATGAAGGCGCACAAGTCATCGTCCGTTGGGATCCAAAGAATCCACCACGTCCGGGAGATCGCATCTCGGTCCAGCCACAACCAGGCGCCGTTCACTTCTTTGATGTCGCCACCGGAAAGGCTCTCTAGAGAGTCATTCTGGAAACTCCTTACAAGGAAAAAGCCCGGAGCTGATCACTCCGGGCTTTTTCATCGTTTAGGTGACTCGTTGATTAGGCCATCTTCGCCTTGAGATTGACGTTGATCGCATCCAAGAACTCTTGGGTATTGAGCCACGGTGCATCAGGTGAGATGAGGAGTGCGAGGTCCTTCGTCATCTTCCCGCTCTCGACCGTCTCGATGCAGACGCGCTCGAGCGCATCGGCGAACTCACTGAGCTTTGGATTGGAATCCAACTTCGCACGATGAGCAAGACCTCGAGTCCACGCGAAGATCGAAGCGATCGGGTTTGTCGAAGTGGCCTTACCTGCTTGATGGTCACGATAGTGGCGAGTGACGGTGCCATGGGCCGCCTCTGCCTCGACAGTCCGACCATCAGGGCTCATCAAGACGGAAGTCATCAAGCCGAGTGATCCATACCCTTGTGCGACGGTGTCGGATTGCACATCGCCGTCATAGTTCTTACAGGCCCAGATGTATCCGCCTTCCCAGCGAAGCGAAGTAGCGACCATGTCGTCGATCAATCTATGGTCGTACTCAAGACCTAACCTGTCGAACTCCGACTTGAACTCGCTTTCGAAGACCTCAGCGAAGATGTCCTTGAAACGACCGTCATATGCCTTGAGGATGGTGTTCTTCGTCGAAAGGAAGACCGGGTACTTCCGTGCGATTCCGTAGTTGAAGGAGGCACGAGCGAAGTCGCGGATCGAATCATCCAAGTTGTACATCGCCATCGCGACGCCGGAGCCTGGGAACTTGAAAACCTCGAACTCCATCGGTGCCGAGCCGTCCTCTGGCTTGAAGGTCATGGTGAGGGTTCCCTTACCTGGAACCTTGAAGTCAGTGGCGCGGTATTGATCACCGAAGGCATGACGACCAATGACGATCGGTTTCGTCCAATGTGGGATCAAGCGAGGCACATTGTTAATGATGATCGGCTCACGGAAGATGACGCCACCAAGGATGTTACGTATGGTGCCGTTCGGTGACTTCCACATCTGCTTGAGATTGAATTCCTTGACTCGAGCCTCATCTGGAGTGATCGTGGCGCACTTGACGCCGACGCCATGCTTCTTGATCGCATTGGCAGAATCGATCGTCACCTGGTCGTTGGTGGCATCGCGATACTCGATACCGAGGTCGTAGTACTCGAGATTGACGTCGAGATACGGCAGGATCAATTGCTCCTTGATGAAGGACCAGATGATCCTCGTCATCTCATCGCCATCAAGCTCGACGACGGTTCCTTCGACTTTGATCTTGCTCATCTGCTAGCCCTCCCAGGCTCTTCTTTAGAGATCCTTCACATCTGCTTGCTTCGATCGGACAGCTTCCGCTGCGACCTTGAGTGCATCCAACTCGGCACCATCGAGTGCGGTCTCGACGACCTTCTTGACACCGCTTCGACCGATCTCTGCCTCGACACCGAGATAGACATCGGAGATCCCGTATTGCCCGGTTACCCAAGCACAGACCGGCATAACCGCACCAGAGTCCTCGATAACTGCCTTCGCCATTCGGGCGGCTGCCGCAGATGGTGCGTAATAGGCCGATCCGGTCTTCAAGAGTGCGACGATCTCGGCACCACCATTTCGAGTGCGATCGACCAACTCAGCGATATCACTTGCTGAGAGCATCGATGAGAGTGGCTTGCCGTCGACAGTGCATCGACTTGGGACGGGAACCATCGTCTCGCCATGTGAACCCAAGGTAAGCGTCGCAACGCGAGAGACTTCCACGCCGAGCTTCTCTGCCACAAAATGAGTGAAACGTGCGGTATCGAGCATCCCTGCCTGACCCATTACGCGGTTATGTGGGAACTTCGTTGCGATCTGAGCAAGCGCAGTCATCTCATCGAGAGGATTGGAGACGACGATCACGACAGCATTAGGGGCGTGCTTTGCGACATTCTCTGCCACGCCACGGACGATTCCGGCATTGACTCCGATCAGATCCATGCGGCTCATGCCGGGTTTGCGTGGAAGTCCAGCAGTGATGACGACGACATCGGAACCTGAGATCGCTTCGTAACCCTTGCCATCTGCCGTGGTGGTCTGACCGATCACCTTCGTTTCGAAACCTTCGATGCTCCGCGATTGATTGATGTCGAGCGCGATGCCCTCTGGCTTGCCCTCGACGATATCCGTCAGGACCACACTCTCGAAGATGTCGTACTCCGCAAGACGAAGCGCAGTGGTCGATCCGTAGAAACCGGCTCCGACGACAGTGACTTTCCCGTTACGTGCCATATCGATGTTCTCTCTTCTTTGACTCTCGCGTTCGATTCTCTTGCATTCGATCTTCTTGCGCTTGCTATCGCAGCAACTTCACGCCTTTCCAAATCCTACCGGCGGATCCAGCGTGCCCTTGCCGGCACATCCGCCTCAGGTCGATGAACCAGGAAGGAGTAGCGCCACTGTTATCAAGGCCACAGCGATGATCAATGGTGCGATCACGGCGACCGGACGACGCCAGCCACGACGGATCGCATCAGCTCCGACCTGAAGGATGATGCCTGCTCCCATGATGATGGCGCCGACCCTGATGTTGTTAGAGAGGGAGGTGATGAGACCGATGAGGAAGAGCGAGGGACCTAACCAACCCAAGCCACGGCCGACAAAGACCATCATCGCTTCATCTTCGTTCGGTGGATCTGCATGATGTTGTCGAGCAACATCGCCCGAGTCATGGGACCGACGCCACCTGGCACTGGCGAGAGTGCTCCTGCAACCTCTGCGACGGCGGGATCTACATCACCGAAGAGTTTTCCATCGACACGCGTGAGTCCGACATCGACCACTGTCGCGCCAGGTTTGATCATCGAAGGTTTGAGGAACCACTTCTTGCCGACCGCAGCGACCACGACGTCAGCCTGACGAATCATCCGCTCGGGATCGATCGTCTTCGAGTGGATGACAGAGACTGATGCATTGACGTGGTGTGACGAGAGCAGCATCGCAAGTGGTCGCCCTACAGTGATGCCACGACCGAGTATCGCGACGTTCACGCCCTCGAGTTCGATCTCATAGGAGCGCAGAAGGGTGAGAATCGCAAGCGGAGTACATGGATAGATGCCATGCTCGTCGAGGAGTAGGTGTCCGAGATTGATCGGATTGAGCCCATCGCAATCCTTTTTGGGATCGATGGCCTCGAGGAAAGAGATGCTCTCCCGATCAGGGATCGGTAACTGAACGATGAAGCCGGTGCATTGCGGATCACGATTGAAGGAGTCGATCGCGGCATGGATCTCGCGATCGCTTGCATTGGCAGGAAGATCGACACGTAAGGATCGGATACCTACCTCGGCGCAATCGCGGTGCTTGCCTGCGACGTAAGTCTGTGATGCGGGATCATCGCCGACCAGGATCGTGCCAAGACCGGGGCGTTTCGACTCTGGGAGAGCTTCTAGTTCACTCTTGATGGCACTCTTGATGGCAGAGGCGATTCGTTTGCCATCGAGATTGATCATGGTACGAGTTTATCTCTAGTGCGAGAAATGACGGCGATGCGTGAGATACATCGATATCCCTGCCATGGACATCGCTTCGATCACTTCGTTGTCGCGCTTACTCCCACCGGGTTGGACGATCGCGACCACGCCAGCGTTCGCCAACTCCATCGCACCATCTGCGAATGGGAAGAAGGCATCACTTGCTGCCACTGCACCCCTAACGCGTTCGCCGCCGCGAAGCACAGCAAGCTTTGCCGCATCGACGCGGCTCACCTGTCCCATTCCGATTCCGATCGTCGCTTGATCCTTGGCGATCACGATCGCATTGCTCTTGACGCTCCTTGCAGCACGCCAGGCGAATCGAAGATCTGCTAGTACCGCTTCACTGACTGTACTACCGGCGACGAGATCCCAATCATCGCTCGACTCTGAAAGGATCTCATCACGATCTTGGATCAAGATGCCGCCGGAGATGAAAGCTCCCGTGATCGGATGATCGGTGAAAGAAGAATCTGTAGGTGAGACCTGCAGGATCCGGAGGTTCTCTCGCTTCTGCAGTTGACTCAACGCATCTGCGCTGAAGCCTGGTGCCACGATCACCTCAAGGAAGATCTCGGTGAGATCCTTTGCGAGTTCACCGTCGACTTCGCAGTTCGATGCGACGACGCCACCATAACTCGAGACTGGATCGCACTCCAGCGCCTTTCTAAATGCAGCTCTCGGAGAGGACGCCTTTGCGATGCCACATGGATTGGAGTGTTTGATGATTGCGATCACAGCGTCGTCATCGCCATGATCGGTCACTGCACGCCACGCCGCGTCGGCATCGAGGAAGTTGTTGTAGGAGAGCGACTTGGCATTGCGATGGGAGAGATTGCGAGCCCCTGCCACCCCGCTGCCATCTCTCAGGATCGAGGCGCGCTGATGGGGATTCTCGCCATAACGAAGTCGATCCGACCCTTCACTCGAAGAGGCGAAGGAGTGCGCGATCGAGAGGTCGTATTGCGCAGTGATCGCGAATCCGATGCCAGCGAGTTCTCGTCGTCGATCCTCATCCAATCCCGTCGGCAAGGACTCGATCAACTCCGAATACTGCGAAGGCGATGTAAGGAGGGTGACCTCCTCGAAGTTCTTTGCAGCTGCTCGGATCAGTGCCACTCCGCCGACATCGATCTTCTCGACATCAATCCCCTGACGATCGGAGTTCCCGTTGAAAGATGAAGCGGCGAAGTCATAGAGATTGACGACCACGATCTCGATCGGAGCGATCTCTTCACGCTCTCTTCCAGTCGCAAGGATTCCAGCGAAGACCTCAGGATGGAGCGTCTTCACTCGGCCTCCGGCAAGTTCACCTACTCCAGTGATCTCACTGACATCTCGCACCTCGAGGCCTGCGCTTCGAAGTTCCTTCACTGTCCCTGAAGTCGCGATCACTTCGTAATTCGCTTGGTTCAACGCCCGAGCCAATTCGGTGATGCCACTCTTATCAGTGACAGAGATCAGAGCTCTTCGCTTCATTGAGCGTCACCATCACTTCGAGGAGTCGTGTTTGCGGAAGCAATCGATCGGCTCGCTCCTCTTTCTTCCCACTTCGCTTTTGCGAAGATCGCACCTTTAGAGAGAGCCATTCCCAAGGCTAACTCGCCGGCAAGTACGAGTGGAAAGCGCCACCAAGAAGGCCCGACTTCTCCCAAGACATCGGTGATCAACTGTCCGCTCGAGGTGATCGAAAGTAGTGAGGAGAGCGCGAAGAAGGCAGCGAGTGCGATCGCTGAGGTGAGATCGCTTCCGAAGCGAGCAAGGAGTCTTCGATGGATGAAGAAACCGAATCCGATGAC
>CAYORK010000009.1:29414-42129 GCA_964406345.1 uncultured Actinomycetes bacterium
GCGAGTGCGAGAAGGAGAGCGAGTGCGAACGCAGCCCAACTCGTCGCAATCTCCCACGGCTGACGCGTTCGTGCCGGAATCAAGCGTGAGGCGATCAATGAGAAGAGGAATGTGACGATAAGTGCGATGGGAATCGCGATGTAGATCCGTACCGATACCACTTCGTCTCGCAAGGAGGAGAAGAGCGAGATGATGATGAGAAGGAAGCTATAGAGGAGTGCGAAGACTGGAACCACTATTCGTTTGCGATCCTCATCGAACAAATCCAATGACCTTTTGACACCCGATCTGATCGCCAGAAAGACAAGGACCAATGCGCCAAGCGGCAAGAAGGTAAGGCGAGCGCCAGCGAGTGAGCCTGCGATATCGAGTGGGATCTGGTGAGCCGCGAGGAAGAACCAGAGCGAAGTGAAGATCGGATCGCTCGTCGAACCAGTGCTACTTCCAGCAGTTGCCCAGACGATCAATGATGCGAAGGCGATCGGTAAGAGAAGGAGTGCGACGCTTCGTACTGCTTGCCGGAGGATGGCGAGAATCGAGGGAACCGTCACCGGACCATTCTCTCCACTCCCGGCTGAGTTAGCGCCTAAGGAGGGAGCGCATCAATTCGGCAGTCTCACTTGGAGTCTTACCGACCTTGACGCCAGCGGCCTCGAGCGCGACCTTCTTCGCCTCAGCAGTTCCCGAGGAACCGGAGACGATCGCACCCGCATGCCCCATCGTCTTTCCTTCTGGTGCAGTGAAGCCTGCGACATAACCGACGACCGGCTTCGTTACATACTCTTTGATGAATGCCGCTGCTCGTTCCTCAGCATCGCCACCGATCTCACCAATCATCACGATCGCTTCGGTCTCTGGGTCATCTTGGAATGCCTTGAGGCAATCGATGTGAGTCGTCCCGATCACTGGGTCGCCACCGATTCCTACCGCAGTCGTGAAACCGAAATCTCGCAGTTCGTACATCATCTGATAGGTCAGCGTTCCTGACTTCGAAACCAGACCGATCTTTCCCTTACCTGTTATGTCAGCAGGGATGATGCCGACATTGGAAAGTCCTGGGCTGATCAATCCTGGGCAGTTCGGTCCGATGATCCGAGTCTTCGAGCTCTTTCCATCACTGCTCTTCTTCGACTGCGCATAGGCGAAGAACTCCGCGGTGTCATGGACTGGGATTCCCTCGGTGATCACGACCATCAGCGGAATCTCGGCATCGATTGCATCCATGGCAGCCGCCTTGGCGAACTTCGGTGGCACGAAGACGACCGAGACATTCGCACCTGTCGCAGCGATCGTCTCTTTGACGGTATTGAAGACCGGCAAGGATTTGCCACCGATCTCTACGCTCTGTCCACCCTTTCCAGGTGTGACGCCACCGACGACATTCGTTCCTGACGCCAACATACGAGAGGTGTGCTTCGAACCCTCAGAACCAGTCATGCCCTGGACGATGACTTTGCTCGAACCATCAAGGAAGATCGCCATTTACTTCGCCGCCAATTCTGCGGCTCGAGCTGCCGCGCCATCCATGGTCTCTGCTTGTTGCACGAGTGGGTGAGCCGCCTCATCGAGGATGCGGCGCCCCTCTTTCACATTGTTCCCATCAAGACGGACCACGATCGGCTTCGTCGCCTTATCGCCGAGGATCGCAAGGGCTTGCACGATTCCATTCGCGACGGCGTCGCATGCGGTGATTCCGCCGAAGACATTGACGAAGACGCTCTTGACCGCAGGATCACCGAGGATGATCGAGAGACCATCTGCCATCACCTGCGCAGATGCGCCACCGCCGATATCGAGGAAGTTCGCGGGCCTTACGCCACCGAATCGCTCGCCGGCATAAGCGACGACATCGAGGGTGCTCATCACAAGTCCAGCACCATTTCCGATGATCCCGACCTCGCCATCGAGCTTCACGTAGTTCAGATCCTTCTCTTTCGCCGCCGCTTCCAACGGATCCGCTGCAGCGGTGTCGACGAGGGATTCGTGCGAAGGATGTCGGAAGGATGCATTCTCATCGAGAGTGACCTTGCCATCGAGCGCGATGATCGAACCATCTTCGGTCTTGACCAGAGGGTTGACCTCAACGAGTGTCGCATCCTCTTCCTTGAAGACCTTCCAAAGGAGCATCAATACTCGAGCGACCTCTACTTCGATATCTGCAGGGAAGGCACCTGCGCGCACGATCTCAAGCGCTTTGCCTTCACTCAAACCTTGATATGCATCGAAATTGACGCGGGCCAATTTCTCCGGAGTCTCATGTGCGACTTGTTCGATATCCATTCCTCCAGCGACAGAGGCCATCACGAGGAAGGAACGGTTGGCACGGTCCAAGAGGATCGCCAAGTAATACTCGGCAGCGATCGGTGCCGCTTGCGCGATCATCACCTTATGCACGGTGTGACCCTTGATATCCATTCCGAGGATCGCACTCGCCTTCTCGCGAGCATCATCGGCGTTCTCTGCGAGTTTGACGCCGCCAGCCTTACCGCGGCCTCCCACCTTCACCTGGGCCTTGACTACGACTCGACCACCGATCGCAGCCGCTGCCTTCGCAGCCTCATCGGGTGTCGTTGCGACTGCACCTTTGAGGACTGGAACCGAATGTGCTTCGAAGAGGTCACGCGCTTGATATTCGTAGAGATCCACTCTCGTTTTCGCCCTTCAGCTCTATTTTGCGAAGTGTGATGTTCGGAGATTCAAAGAATCGAAGTTCATAACTTATCGACCGGGGCATATCGAAGCAACAATCGCTTCTCGCCGTAGGTGCCAAAGTCGATGGTTGCTTCCGCACGATCGCCCTCGCCTGAGACCAAGACCACAGTGCCAAGGCCGAAGGTGTCATGGCTGACGCGATCTCCTGGGGCAAGTTTCAATCCTTCCGATCCGACTCTCTTGCCAGTGGCAGAAGGTCGCGCGATCGGATTCGGGGCAGAACCTCGTCGCACATAAGAGGAGGCGCCGGAGACTGCACGGCGATACTCGCTGATGCCAGGTGAACCGTGGATCGCTTCACCGCTCCACTCGATCACTTCTTCCGGAATCTCATCGAGGAACCGAGACGGTGGGTTGTAATTCGGTGCGCCCCACGCACTTCGATATTCAGCGCGGGATATGTAGAGCCGCTTCCTTGCACGGGTGATCCCGACATAGGCAAGGCGTCGCTCCTCTTCCAACTCCTCCCGCTCACCGATGGAACGTGAATGCGGAAAGACGTTCTCTTCCATTCCAGTGAGGAATACGACGGGGAACTCAAGCCCCTTCGCAGTATGCAAAGTCATCAACGTCACCACGCCCGATGATTCATCACCAACTGGGATCTCATCGGCATCGGCAACGAGTGAAACCCCCTCCAAGAACTCGACCAGGGTCGCGCTCTCGCCCGCCTCGACACGATCGGTGACGAATTCCTCGGCGACTGCGACGAACTCTTGGACGTTCTCGGCGCGAGACTCATCCTGCGGATCATCGCTCTCTTGGAACTCAGCGAGCATCCCGCTCTGCTCGAGGACCGCTGCCGCGATCGATGCCGGAGAAGTGTTCGCTTCCACCAGAGTGCGCAAGGTCGCGATCAGATCGGTGAAGCCATTGATCGCACTCGCACTACGCGCTGCGAGATCCTCGATATCGCTCGCCTGCGTCAGTGCTTGATAGAAGGAGATCTCGTTCGCCTTTGCGAAGGCGTCGACCGTATCGAGAGCACGATCGCCGATCCCACGTTTTGGCGTATTGATGATCCTGCGTAGCGAGACTTCATCACTGGGATTGACTAGAACACGTAGATAAGCGAGCAGGTCCTTGATCTCGCGCCGTTCATAGAAGCGGACGCCTCCGACGACCTTGTAGGGAAGGGATTCCCGCAAGAAGATCTCTTCGAAGACACGGGACTGTGCATTGGTTCGATAGAAGATGGCACAGTCGCCGTAACGAGCATTACCTTCGCGTGAGAGTTCCTTGATCCGATCGGCAACGAATTGCGCCTCGTCATGTTCGCTTGATGCCACAAAGCCGGTGATCTTCTCTCCACTTCCGGCCTCGGACCAGAGGTTCTTGGCCTTCCGTGATTCGTTCTTCTCGATCACTGCATTGGCAGCGCTCAAGATGTTCTGCGTCGATCGATAGTTCTGCTCCAAGAGGATGGTCTTCGCATCCGGATAATCCTCTTCGAACTGCATGATGTTTCGGATCGTCGCACCACGAAAGCCATAGATCGATTGGTCAGCATCGCCGACCACGCATAACTCGGCCGGCGGGATTCCTTCCGCGAAATCTCCGACCAGGAAGCGAACTAGGACATATTGCGCGTGATTGGTGTCCTGATACTCATCGACCAGGATATGTTTGAAGCGCATCCGATATCGCTCGCGCACCTCTGGGAATCGTTGCAAGAGTTCGACTGTCTTCATGATGATGTCATCGAAGTCGACCGCGTTGGCCTGCACGAGACGCTTCTGATAGAGCGCATAGACCTCAGCGATCACCTCTTCCATGTAGTTCTGCGTGGAATTGCGATAGTCGGCGGGTCCGAGCAACTCGTTCTTCGCACGCGAGATCGCCCCTTGGAAGGCGCGCGGCACATAGCGCTTCGAATCGAGGTTGAGGTCCTTCATCACCATCGTGATCAATCGCAAAGAGTCCGAACTGTCATAGATGGTGAATTGCCGCGAATAGCCAAGGTGTTCGATCTCGTTTCGAAGGATTCGGACGCATGCGGAGTGGAAGGTGGCCACCCACATGTTCTTCGATCTCGGACCTACGAGTTCCGCAACTCGCTCCTTCATCTCACCGGCTGCCTTGTTGGTGAAAGTGATAGCGAGGATCTCCCATGGTGCGATAGAGCGTTGTTGTAGAAGATATGCGATCCGCCGGGTGAGGACTCGAGTCTTTCCAGAACCAGCACCCGCGACGATCAAGAGAGGCGTTCCTTGATGGATCACAGCCTCGCGCTGTTGCGGGTTGAGATCTTCGAGGGTTTCCGCGGACATAGACCGCGAGTGTAAGCGTCATGCGCAATCTGCGAGAATCCCGCCATGGCGAATCCGCTCTTTCCTCCCTATCAACCTCTGCCTGATGAAGAGATTTCCAAAGTCCTCATCGTCACTGCGCATCCTGATGATCTCGACTTCGGATGTTCCGGTTCGATCGCGCTCTGGGTGAGGAAGGGAATCGAGGTCTCCTATGTCATCTGCACCAACGGTGACCAAGGTGGCGAGGATCCATCAGTGCCTCGCGAGGAGATGCCAAAGATCAGACAGAAAGAACAGCGCGATGCTGGAGCTGTCGTCGGCGTCTCGCAGATCACCTTCCTCGGTTACCGAGATGGATGGTTGGAACCGACGATCCAACTTCGCAAAGAGATCGTCAGACAGATAAGGATCCACAAACCAGATCGCCTCGTCATCCAATCGCCAGAGCGCAATTGGGACCGACTCTTTTCTTCTCATCCCGATCACATGGCAGCAGGCGAAGCAGCGATCCAAGCGGTCTACCCCGATGCACGTAACGCATTCGCATTCGAAGACCTACTCAAGGAAGAAGGCTTGGAGCCTCATCGAGTCAAAGAGGTCTGGGTGATGTCAGCGAAGGATCCCAATCACTTCGTCGATATCACTGAGACGATCGACTTGAAGATCAAGGCACTCCACGCTCATGTCAGTCAGACGGCTCACAACCCCAAGATGGAAGAGATGATCAGGTCATGGGGAGAACGAAGCGCAGAGATCATGGGTCTTGGCGCCGGAAAGTATGCGGAGATTTTCCGCGTCATCAATACGGACTGAGACTGATCGGGACTGATCGGGACTGATCCCGTCTGATCAAAGCCTTAGCGAATCCAAGCCCGTTCGATCGCGATGACCTGCTTCGGTGCGCCATCGCCAGTTCCACTCCTCGTACCTTCTCTGGCGACCATCTTTACGATGTCGAGCCCACGGATGACTCGACCGAAGATGGTGTAGTTCGGTGGCAAAGTAGTGTCCTGATAGACGATGAAGAACTGACTGCCATTGCTATTTGGTGTCCCAGAATTCGCGATAGCAACTGTTCCCTCTGGGTAGTTTCCCTCACCTAATTCTGGCAAGTTCTCGACACCATAAGTGAAATTAGGTCCACCCCGACCGGTCGCTGTCGGATCTCCGCATTGGAGCACAAAGAGCTTGTCGGTAGTAAGGCGATGACAGAGCGACATGTCATAGAAGCCACCGCGTATCAATGCATTCATCGCAGTCAAAGCGACGCGTGCTCGATAGTTCGGCTGGATGACGATATCTCCACAATTTGTATCAAGGACGATCTGCTTCATCGCTCGAGCAATCTCACGTGAGGTCAAGACTCGCTCTGGAATCACTACATCAGTGGGAGCATGTCCGATCGCATCGGTCGGTTTGCATCGCTCACCCTTGATGCTCTTATTGACCTTCTGTGGCTTGATCTTCTCATCTGCCGAGGAAGGGGCAATACCTAGTAACGAGATTGCGAGCACGAGGGAAAGAGCGAATCCGATTCGCTTGCTCATCGATATCACCACTCCGTACTTGAGTAACTTCTAACTTGAATCTTGCTGATCTTCGGTCTCGAACTATTCCCACTCGATGGTGCCGGGCGGTTTGCTCGTGATATCGAGTATCACTCGATTCACCTCTCGCACCTCGTTGGTGATGCGAGTCGAGATCCGTTCCAACACCTCGTAGGGCACTCGAGCCCAATCTGCCGTCATCGCATCTTCACTTGTCACCGGCCGCAATACGATCGGATGGCCGTAAGTCCTGCCATCTCCTTGTACTCCGACGCTCCTGACATCAGCGAGCAATACGACGGGGCATTGCCAGATCGTTCGATCCAACTGAGCGGATTTTAGTTCTTCGCGAGCGATCAAGTCGGCTGAACGGAGAACTCTAAGTCTTTCTTCAGTGACTTCACCGATGATCCGAATCCCCAAGCCCGGACCAGGGAAGGGTTGACGCCAGACGATCTCTTCAGGAAGACCAAGAAGCGCACCAACTGATCTCACTTCGTCCTTGAAGAGGGAGCGAAGCGGTTCGATGAGTGTGAAATCCAAGTCCTCAGGTAATCCGCCTACGTTGTGATGCGATTTGATGTTGGCCGTACCTGTGCCACCGCCTGATTCGACGATGTCTGGATAGAGCGTTCCTTGCACCAAGTACTCGACCTTCTGATCGCGAGAGATCTCACTCGCCGCAGATTCGAACGCCCGGATGAACTCTCTTCCGATGATCTTCCGCTTCGTCTCCGGGTCAGTGACACCTGCGAGCGCATCAAGGAATCGCTTACGTTCATCGACGACGACGAGCCTTACGCCAGTCGCTGCAACGAAGTCTCGCTCTACTTGTTCTGCTTCTCCTTCTCGCAAGAGACCGTGATCGACGAATACACAAGTGAGTTGCTCGCCTATCGCCCGTTGTACGAGTGCGGCCGCTACCGCAGAGTCGACGCCGCCAGAGAGACCACAGATCACGCGAGCGCTACCGACCTCATCACGTATGCGTCGTACTTCGCTCTCGATGATGTTCTCCGCGCTCCATGTGCCTTTCAAGCCGACGATCTCGATCAACCAGCGGCGGAGGATCTCCTGACCGTTCTCAGTATGAAGGACCTCAGGATGGAATTGGACTCCAGCAAGGAGTCCACTCTCATTCTCAAAGGCAGAGATCTCGGTCTCGGAAGTGCTCCCCGTATTTGTGAAACCTGGTGGCAGCCGTTTCACGCTATCGCCATGCGACATCCAGACGTTGAAGTGATCCTTCATCGAGGCAAAGAGTTTCGAAGACTTCGCAGTGAATGGCGTCCGACCGAACTCTGACTTTCCGGTCTTCGCTACTTCCCCACCAAGCGCATTAGCCATCGCTTGGAATCCGTAGCAAATTCCGAAGATCGGAATCCCGGTCTCGACGATCCGCTTATCGAGAAGTGGCGCACCACTTTCATAGACCGATGATGGACCGCCAGAGAGGATGATCGCGCTTGGACGATTCTTCGAGATCGAATCCCAGGCCAGATCTGATCCGATGATCTCGGAGTAGACCCCTGCTTGTCTCACCCTACGTGCGATCAACTGCGCATATTGCGCACCGAAGTCGACGACGAGGACGCGCTCTGATCCCTGATCAACCACGATGGATGACGATCTCGACCTTCTGGAATTCCTTCAACTCTGAGTAACCGCTCGTCGCCATCGCGCGGCGCAACGCACCGAAAAGATTCATTGATCCATCGGCGGTGGTGGAAGGACCATGGAGGATCTGTGCGAGCGTTCCGACTGTGCCGACATGGACGCGAGTTCCGCGTGGCAATTGATCGTGATGCGCTTCGCTACCCCAGTGGAATCCACGCCCTGGTGATTCCTCTGCCTTGGCAAGGGGAGAACCCATCATCACTGCGTCGGCACCACATGCGATCGCCTTTGCGATATCGCCACTCTTTCCGACCGAACCATCGGCGATGACATGGACATAGCGTCCACCAGATTCATCAAGATATTCGCGCCGTGCAGAGGCGACCTCTGCGACCGCTGAGGCCATCGGGACGGAAATTCCTAGAGTCTGTCTCGTCGTATGCGCAGCGCCACCACCGAATCCGACGAGGACTCCAGCAGCACCCGCGCGCATGAGATGGAGTGCACCGGTTGCAGTAGCGCAACCGCCGACGATCACTGGAACATCGAGTTCATGGATGAACTTCTTCAAGTTGAGTGGCTCATGCTTTGCGGAGACATGTTCTGCAGAGACTGTGGTGCCACGGATGACGAAGATGTCGATCCCGGCCTCGAGGACGGTCCTATAGAACTCTTGGGTTCGCTGAGGTGAGAGCGCCGCTGCAACCGTCACGCCAGCGTCACGGATCTCCTTGATCCGTGACTTGATCAATTCCGGACGGATCGGTGCGCGGTAGATCTCCTGCATTCGCTTCGTCGCTTGCTCTGCTGGAAGCGATGAGATCTCACCGAGTTGGTTCTTCGGATTCTCGTAACGAGTCCAGAGGCCTTCAAGATTCAAGACACCAAGTCCACCGAGTCGCCCAATCGCAATCGCAGTTTCAGGTGAGACGACGGAATCCATCGGAGCTGCAAGGAGTGGAACTGTGAACTTGTATGCGTCTATCTGCCAAGCAGTGGAGGCCTCTTCGTGATCTCGAGTCCTTCTACTTGGGACGATTGCGATATCGTCGAAAGAATAAGCAGTACGGGCCCGTTTGCCGGGGGCGAGTTCGATATCTGCCATGGATGCCTCCGCCTATCTGCCCTTATTTGTCCTTGTTCGCGCGCGTGTAATTCGGCGCCTCTGCCACATGCAAGACATCGTGCGGATGGCTCTCTTGTAGCCCCGCGAAGGTGATCTGCACCAATCGACCGTTCCGCTTCAAATCATCGATAGTCGCAGCTCCGGCATATCCCATACCGCTTCGAAGACCACCGACGAGTTGATGGACGACCGTTGCGACGCTTCCACGATAGGCGACCTTGCCTTCGATTCCTTCGGGAACCAACTTGTCCTCTGCCAAGACATCATCTTGCATATAACGATCCTTGGAGTAACTCTTCTTCTCACCACGACTCTGCATCGCACCGAGTGAACCCATGCCGCGATATGACTTGTACTTCCTGCCATCGATCTCGATCAACTCACCGGGTGACTCATCGCATCCAGCAAGGAGTGAACCGAGCATCACCGAGTCAGCTCCAGAGACGATCGCCTTTGCGATATCGCCCGAATATTGCAAGCCACCATCAGCGATCAACGGGACATCGGACTTCTTACAGGCCTTCGCCGCCTCCATGATCGCTGTCACTTGTGGCACACCGACTCCAGCGACGACACGCGTCGTGCAGATCGAACCTGGTCCCACACCGACCTTGACCGCATCTGCTCCAGCATTGATCAATGCTTGCGCACCGGCACGAGTAGCGACGTTGCCGCCGATGACCTCTTGATCGGAGTACTTATTCTTGATCCGCTCGATCGCATCCAGGACAGCTCGATGATGTCCATGCGCGGTATCGACGACGACGACATCGATGCCAGCTTCGATTAGAGCCTCTGCTCTGGCAAAACCATCATCTCCGACTCCGACCGCCGCACCGACGAGAAGACCTGCGCCTTTGACGAGTTTGGCGTGAGTGACTTGTTCATCGACGGAGAGGTTGCGATGGATTATCCCGATGCCACCGGCCTTCGCCATGGCGATCGCCATCTCGGATTCGGTGACGGTATCCATCGCCGAGGAGACGAGAGGGACATCGAGGCTGATCTTCCGAGTCAATTGGGTCTTGGTTTCGACCTCGCTCGGGACCACATCGGAGGCATCTGGGAGAAGGAGGACATCGTCGTAGGTGAGGCCCAGCATCAGGACTTTCTCGTTGGCCTCGGACATGACCTCATCCTAAGGCTTCAATACCTATGCGAGAAAAATGAGACTAGTCACCGATGGCGTACATGATCTCCGAGACTGCTTTCGAGAGATCTTCGACATGGACCACCTTCAACTTCGATGGCGTCGATGTTGGAATCGCGACTCCATCTCTGAACCACCCTGGTCCACCGAGGACGATTCTCGGTGTCGGACGTATCGATGGGATATCTGCAAGGAGTGTGACATCGCCATGTCGCTCCAACTGCGCCCAGAGGAAGATCGCTGGCGGCGCGCTTCTCTTGACCGTAGCGACGATCGCTTCCAATGGTGTGCGAGCACCAAGGAAATGCGCCTCGACGTTCAACTCAGAGAGAGCGACCTGAAGAGCGAAGAGGGCGAGTGAATGAGTCTCCTCGCCGATACATGCCAAGAGGACAGGACGTGAATTACGTGGATCCTTCGTACTCTTGAGATTGTTCTGCAAGATGTTCTTGATGATCTCAGAGAAGAGATGTTCGACTTCGATGCCAGAGCCGGTCACCGCCCACTCATCACCGATCAACATCAAGCAGGGAACGATCACCTCACTCCAGGCTTTGATGATGCCGTTATTGCGAATCTCTGCCTCGAGAAGTTCATAGATGAAGGTGCGATCCATCGCGTTGGCTGCGCGCATCAAGGAGTCGACGAGTTCCTCGCGAACCTCGAACTCTTGCGGCAAGAGCTCGACGAAGTTCGCCTTGCTCAAGTTCTCGTCTTCCAACAACCTCGCTTGGTCGGCCGCCTGCGACGGCGACATACCTGCGATCACCAACTTGCGCATCAATGTCAGTCGCGCGAGGTCCATCGAGTTGTAGCGGCGGTGCTCGCCTTGCGTATGACCGGATGGTCCAAGGCCATAACGACGATCCCAAGTTCGAAGCGTTGCCGGTGCGACACCAAGGCGTCGAGCGACAGCTGCGACAGTGAGGGACTCGTCCTTCATGGTCGCGCGATCCGAGGGGGTGGTCACGGGGCAAGAGTGGGCTATGCCCCAGATCACTGCCACTTGAAAGGTGAGCGCCCACGGGGGGGTCCGCTAGGTCCCCTGGGCTCAAAGACTCAGCAAAATCACACCCGCCACGCGTGTACAGGGGCTTGAACAACCTATGCAACGATTGTAAAGTCCCCCTCACGCAAAGCCGGAAACCCCTACAAGGAAACGAGCTCAGCATGACCGAGGTATCACGACTTCCCAAGCCTGTAGCAGCTTCATGGGAGTGGCAGCAGCAAGGTTCCTGCCGATCCCTCCCTACTGAGATGTTCTTTCACCCCGAGAACGAGCGGGGTCCACGCCGCAAGGCCCGCGAGATGGCGGCCAAGGCGGTCTGCAATGCCTGTCCAGTGATCGCGGAGTGCCGAGCACACGCGCTCGCAGTTCAAGAGCCATATGGGATCTGGGGCGGCCTCTCCGAAGAGGAACGCCTCGAAATCATCTCCCGCTCAACACGGCGTGGGATGTATTCCGTTTCGTAAACAACTTCCTTCCTGGGAGTCGCTTACGAATCTCCTCCTTCCGACGGAATAGCAAGAAACTAAAAAGACCGGGGAGTCGAGCCCCGGTCTTTTTGTTTTGTCAGAATTCTCTATCGCTTCTTGAATCCCTTCGGACACTTCGGATTCTCAGCAGTCACTTTCTTTGTCATCAACTTCTTGCCTGCTGCAACCTTGCGCATCTTGGTACAAACGATGGTCTTCATGGCGACCTCAGTGGGCTTACTTGCTGCAGCGCTCTCTTGGCTCAACTTCACTCGAAGCGTTGGTGAAGAGAAAGTGAAACCAGAGGCCGAAAGATAGATCCAGCCATCACGCTCACGGACAGTCGTCGCAGCGACGCGATTCTCTCCGTTCTCACCAACTACTGAGATCGAAGCACTCACCGGTGCATTGGAGAAGCCGTAGATGCAACGAGCGACGTTTGCATCGATCACAAGGTCATATGTGCCAACGGTCTTGCTTCCATCAGGCATCAAGTGTGGCGCTGAGACTCGATAATCGAGAGTCTGTGTCTCCGCGTTGAAGACCGGAGGTCCATCGAGATATGTGGTCGCATTAGTGCCAAGCACTGCCGAGAGCTTCGAATTCGTGGTCGTGCATTGATCCCAAGCCGATCGAAGTTTGAAGCTCCAATACACAGGGGCAGCAACGGCTTTTTCTTTACCCAGTTCAAGCCACATGGCCAATTCGTCGATTCCATTCGCGACATTCGGTTCATAGGTGACTGAATTGATCTCTTCCCCACCAAGTCTCCTGCCCAAAGTCGTTCCGATGCCACCACGTCCCCAAATCCTCGGATCATCCTTGGATCCACCTT